>NZ_LNAK01000154.1:0-595020 GCF_001445685.1 Rhodococcus sp. KB6
GCGGTGTCATCGGCGTACCTCGCTGCCTGCAGATAACACCGTCGCCCACATATCCCGAATCCGTGGAAGGAAGCCCAGGATGATGTCAACGGCACTACCTACTAGCTACGGATTACATGTAGTCGCACTCTCGGACGCCTGGCAGAAGGGCGCACAACAGCTCGATACACAGACGCGAACCAATCTGGCCAACGACCCTCGAAACCTGCGCGCTGTCGACGGGCCCACGAACCAGAAGAAGTCGGATTCCGACGCGGCGTCGTGGCTGCCACCCAACAAGGCCTACCGCTGCCAGTACGTGACTGCTCAAGTGGAAGTCAAAGCGGCATACGGTTTGTGGGTCACCCAAGCCGAACACGACACCATCGCAGACATTCTCGCGACCTGCTGAACTCTTGCGATGATCAGCGGCCCTTGATCAGATACCGCACAATCGCCATTCCGAGCGCGAGGCCCACTACGGTGGCGAGCGCTGCAACCAGACCGTGACCGGTCAGTGCGACGAACACACCGGTGATGACTGCGACGACGGCAATGATCCCCGCGTCCACTCTGCTTTGACCACGTTCAGGCATGGCACTCTCTCGTGCCGTCTGGTCCGTCCGCTCCCCTCGTAGCGGACGGACCCAGCGGCAATCTGTCGAAATGCGCGAACTCCGGTGGCCTCACCGGGCTGACTTTGCGGGCGGTCCTGCGAGGCCGGCACGTCCCCCGGAGCCAACTCACATCGGTTCACGAAGTCCGTACATTCGCAGAATATACCGATTGGTAGGTAATTACCGAGGGCTAAAGTCCCTGGTCATGGACTCATGCGACGAGTGGTCGGAAACTCGAGACGAACGAGCACATCCGCGAGGCGAGCGTTAGCCGAGATAGCAGAGGTCCGTGGCCACGGCCAGAGGCCCATCTGGAATCAGAGCGGAGACGTCTATGACCCGAAAAGTGATCCGAGATCCAACGATCCGACTGACGACACTCGCTTCCAATCAGCGCAATATGCGGTGGTGAAGCGAGAATCCGTCAAGAGAATCGTGACTGTCGCCGGTTCGAGGGTGCTTTCGAACTCGAGGACATTCAATTCACCATCGCCGTCGACCTTCGCTCGGCCGTATATGCACGGCATGTCAGCTGATACGGGCCCAGACGTCGTGTAGGTTCCCGGCAACACCTCCCACGGCACGTCGAACAGTCCGTGACCAGGAATCGTTCCCGGCGCTGCTGAGGCCGCAGACGTCCCGATCATTGCCACACCGACAGCTACTGCTGCAGCGGACGCGAGCAAACTAACCTTGCGCATTTTCCCTACCTTGTTCATACCTGAACCGCAGCGGCGAGTTCGAAGGCTTGTTGATGTAAGAACCCGCGGTTCGCGCAGTTCTTCAACTAACGGTAGTAAAAGGGCACCAGTTTTGGTGAGCTACCTTTTGTGGTTCTGGCCCGATTTACGTGACAGAGACTCCCATTGAGAAAAACTGGGAACGCCGGCGTTGCGGCTCTCGGCATGATTCGAACCTGTCATTCCAGTATTCGATCACACACCCGTCTTCGAGCCGAAACGTCGACGCTCCCCTGCCGTTTGGGTGACTCAGCCTCCGAGTGAGCCCGTCGGCAGCTTCGAGAAGATGTCCCCGAGGCTTCCGGTTCCACCAGGAGTTTCCGGTTCCGTCGGATCCACCGGCTCGACGACGATGACACCAGGCACGGTGACGGTCACGGTCTTGTCCGCAGATTCCGAAGAACTGAACTTCTTGGTACCCAAGAACTTTGCGGTGATGCGATGCTCGCCCTGGTCGCGGAACGGCCAGACCAGTTCTGCATGGCCATTGGAATCGACTGTGGCGCTGCCGATCTTCGTATCGCCGTCGAAGAACTCGACCGTTCCCTCACCCGGGTTCGGGTCGATACTCGCCGCAATCTTGACGTCTTCGCCCGTCAGTGCCTCCAGTGCGACAGCGACCATCGTCTCGGTCTGGTTGGTCGTGAAGACCTCGGTAGTCGAGAGGGCGCTGCGTCCCTCGCCCGCAGCAACACAATACCCAGCGGCATTGACCCACCGGGACTCACCGAAACTCATGCTCGTGTCTTTGATCTTGATACTCGGGCTCGTCGCCCCGGCGCGCAGGTGCGTCGTCGCGTTTCCCTCGTCGGACCGAGCTTCGAGTTTCAATTCGACTGCCGGCAAACGAAAGTCCGTGTTGGCCTTGACTTGCAGCCCTTCCTTGGGCTTGTTGTCGTTCGCACTCGGACCGTCGTTGACTGTCTTGTTGCCGGCACCGGTAATTCGCAGGTACTCACCCGCCGGGTTTGCGTTTCCGTCTGCGCCCACCCGGAGCAGCACCGCAGTCTCGCCGGTCAAGTTGGACGACGAATCACCGACGAGGGAGTACGAAACCAGGGTTGCCCCTTGCGGTAATGCGATGTCGTACTTGATACGACCGGTATCCGAATCCGAACTACGCATGGTGCCTGGATGCAATTTCACTGTGAACTGTTCGCCGGGACGCACGGACGTGGGTGCCGTTACCTCCATGTTGTCGGAGAACGACGAATCCCAATCGGTGGCGCCGTCGACCCGGCACTTGTGTTCGAAGGAAACTGTCCGCGTCACGGTATCGGAAGCCGCTGCCACCGGCGCGGACACAGCGAGGAGTCCGGCCGCGAGTGCTGGTACGACAGCGCAAACTGCCAGAGTGCGGGGGTTCATGTGTTGCCTTTCAGAAGAACTCGGCCATTGAAAGTTCAGTGAGGTAGGACCGTGATCACTTGCCACCGAGCGAACCCGTCGGCAGCTGCGGCAGAACGGACTCGAGGCTGCCGAGACCGCCCGGAGTGCCCGGATCGGTCGGGTCGGGATCGACCGGACCTGTGGTGTCACCGGTCACCGTGAGTACGTGTGCCGCCGACATGTACTTCGCCTCGTCTCCGGTAGCGGTGAATACTGCAGTCACGGACTTGGTACCCGCCTTACCGAAGGTGAGATCCAGGCGCGCAATACCGCGAACCACCGGCCGCGGGTCACCGACGGGTTTGCCGTCGACCATGAACTGTACTGTTCCCGTTGCGTTTTCCGGATCGACGTGAGAAGCAAAAGACACCTTGGTACCGGTCGCGGCGGTAGCCGGTCCTTCGAGCTTAGTCACGATGTCCGCGCCTGGCTCAGGATCAACGGGCCCCAGGTCCCCGTCGATCTTCGTGGATGCCAGGGCGCCGGCACCGGCATTGAGGGGGCCGGTCTCAGCGTCGCGCGGCGAGCAGGATGTGGGCGCCCAGATGGTTCCCGCGAGCCAGTGACCGACCTGAGGGAGGAAGGTCAAAAATGACTCCGGCCCACCGAAAGTACCTGCAGCACCGGAAGTCCGGACATTGGTTTCGACTGCGCCGGAAGGCCCGGCTTTCACGGTGATTCTGATCTTCGGAAAGACGATGTTCGTCTCGGCACCGGACTGAGCATTGATCGCCAGCCCACCGTGCGCACCCGACGACGATGACGGGCTGTTGCCGATCGCTTCGTTTGCGCCGGACAACCGGAGTATCGGACCGTCCGCTGCGGGAGCACCGTCTTCGTTGACACGAATCACCGAAGCAGGTTTCCCGGCAATAACATTGCCCGGATCGGTGACCGTCGCCGAAACGAACTCCGCGTTGGTCGGAATCGGCAGATCGATCTTCAGACGCGAGATCTTCTTGACGCTTGCGCCGCTCACATCGTTCGGGATCTGGACGCTACCCGGATCCACGTCGATGTCGAAGACCTGACCTGGCGCGACTACCGTCGGAGCCGAAACCCG
The DNA here is from genome assembly GCF_001445685.1 of Rhodococcus sp. KB6. NCBI lineage: Bacteria > Bacillati > Actinomycetota > Actinomycetes > Mycobacteriales > Nocardiaceae > Rhodococcus > Rhodococcus sp. KB6. The sequence goes on from NZ_LNAK01000154.1 coordinate 3,789, forward strand.
CACCGTGGCAGGCTTTCCGTCTGACGAAGGACCGGAGAACGCACTCGGAACTGCGCGGCACGTGACCTGAAACGTTGTCGACGTGGTTTCTGCAACGGGCGCCGCGGTCGCCGGAATCACGGCCACAGCGGTTCCACCGGCAAGGAGGCCGGTAAGGAGCGCAGCATTCAGTAGGCGTTTTGACATGATGTCCTCTCGGAACAACCTGATTGACGTTTGCCGCCGAACTGTAACGAAGTCAGCGCCCGAGTTGACCCTTTTTCAATAAACAAAAACCACACAGTAGGTAAATGCTTGGTAAGGGTTACTGGTCGTCACATCTGACCTCCACCGCGAGCGTTGCCCCTCTCGATCAATCTCGCGATTCGAAATTCACTGCGGGGAAACACAATTCGACAGAAATCCGCGCCATAGTGAGAACTCCGTTCATACTCTACCTTTACAGGAGGGTAGAGTATGAGAACCTCGTCAGGACGGAATCTCATGGCAGTAACCATCGCTTCATCCACCAACGACAATTCGGTTCGGGCCGCGCTCCGGTCACCTCACCGTCTCAAAACGGAGGTTTTGGCCGGACTGGTCGTGGCGTTGGCACTGATTCCCGAGGCGATCTCGTTCTCGATCATCGCCGGCGTCGATCCGCGGGTAGGACTGTTCGCGTCGTTCACGATGGCAGTGACCATCGCCGTCGTCGGCGGACGACCCGCAATGATCTCCGCAGCTACCGGCGCCGTCGCACTGGTCGTCGCTCCACTGACGCGCGAGTACGGAATCGACTACCTGATTGCGACAGTCCTTCTGGCCGGCCTTCTCCAGATCGTGTTGAGCCTCCTGGGCGTCGCAAGGTTGATGCGCTTCATTCCGCGCAGCGTCATGGTGGGATTCGTCAACGCACTCGCCATCTTGATCTTCATCGCCCAACTCCCCCACCTGATCGATGTTCCGTGGCTCGTCTACCCACTCCTTGCAGTCGCACTTCTGATACTCGTATTCCTGCCGAAACTGACGAACTCCGTCCCGGCTCCACTGGTGGCAATCGTGCTACTGACAACCGCCACAGTCGTTTTCGCGTTCAATGTCCCCAACGTCGGCGACGAGGGCGAGCTTCCGTCGAGCCTACCGACGCTACTGTTCCCCGACGTCCCCCTGGACATGCACACACTGTCGATCATTGCGCCGTACGCATTGGCCATGGCGCTCGTCGGACTCCTCGAATCGTTGATGACGGCCAAGCTCGTCGACGACGTCACGGATACTCACTCGAACAAGACCCGAGAAGGGTGGGGCCAAGGCGTCGCGAACATCGTCACCGGCTTCTTCGGGGGCATGGGAGGGTGCGCGATGATCGGCCAGACCATGATCAACGTCAAGGTCTCCGGCGCTCGCACTCGAATCTCGACTTTCCTGGCGGGCGTGTTCTTGCTGATACTCGTCGTCGGCCTCGGCGATGTGGTGGCATTGATTCCCATGGCCGCATTGGTGGCCGTCATGATCATGGTCTCGGTCGGCACTTTCGATTGGCACAGCATCAATCCGAGGACCCTGCGCCGCATGCCGATCGGCGAGACAGTGGTCATGTTGGTCACCGTGGCAGTCACCGTCGCGACCCACAATCTTGCCTACGGCGTGATCGTCGGAGTGATCACCGCGATGGTCATCTTCGCTCGCCGCGTCGCGCATCTCACCGAAGTGATCGACGTCGCGCATCCGGACGAGGACACCCGTGTCTATGCGGTTCGAGGCGAACTGTTCTTCGCATCCAGCAACGATCTGATCTACCAATTCGACTACGCCGGCGACCCGAAGAACATTGTCATCGATCTGTCCGAGTCTCATGTCTGGGACGCGTCGACCGTCGCGACACTGGACGCCATCACCACCAAGTACGCGGCCAGAGGCAAGAATGTCGAGATCGTGGGGCTCGACGACGCATCGGCCGAGCGCCACCTGCGCCTGTCCGGTCGCCTGGGTGACGGTCACTGAGAGTATGGAAGCCCAGCGCGAGGAAAGTGGGAGTGATGTCTGAGCCGGAACATGCGGGCCAAGGGCCGAACATGCAGATCGGACAGGTTGCCGAACGCACCGAACTGTCGATCAAGACGATTCGTCATTACGACGAGGTCGGTCTGGTTACTCCGTCCGAGCGGAGCGCCGGAGGATTCCGCCTCTATACCGACGCCGATGTCCAACGGCTACTGGTAATCCGACGAATGAAGCCGCTCGGATTCAGTCTCGAAGAAATGAAACAACTTCTCGATTCTCTGGCAGTGCTCGGCGACGAAGCTTCGGACGCGCCAACGCGCACCGCTGCAACCGAATTCGTCACCGACTGCCACACCCGGGCGGAAGAAAGCTGCACACACTTACGTAAGCAACTCGCCTACGCCGAAGAGCTGACGGGTTTGCTCGCCGACCACAGTCTCAACGGTGAACGGCATTCGTGATCTGCAAGCTGAACTAAGCTGAGTTGATGGCCCGATACTTCGACGTTCACCCGGAAAACCCGCAGCCGCGCGCGATCAGCCAGATCGTCGAAATGCTGCGCAACGACGCGGTCATCGCCTACCCCACCGACTCCTGCTACGCCCTGGGCGCCCGAATGGACAATCACTCGGGCACCGATCGGATCCGCGAGATCCGTCATCTGCGTTCGGACCATCACTTCACGCTGGTCTGTGCCGATTTCGCGCAGCTCGGGCACTTCGTCCACGTCACCAACTCGGCGTTCCGCGCGGTGAAAGCGGCTACGCCTGGGCAGTACACGTTCATCCTTCCCGCCACGAAGGAAGTTCCGCGTCGGCTGGCACACGCCAAGAAGAAGACCGTCGGAGTGCGTATCCCCAGCCACCCGGTAGTGCGGGCACTCTTGCAAGAGTTGGGTGAACCCATCCTCTCCAGCACCCTTCTCCTGCCCGGCGCCGAGGAACCGATGACGGACGGCTGGCAGATCAAGGAAGAACTCGACCACCAACTCGACGCCGTCATCGACTCGGGTGACTGCGGAACCGAACCCACCACAGTCGTCGACTATTCGTCCGGTGTTCCCGAAATCGTGCGCGTCGGCGCGGGAGATCCTTCTCGTTTCGAATGATCCCCCGCCCGGGCCACATCATGGAGTCGACCAGTCACGGCGTGACGATATCGAACCACAGATCGAAGTCCTCCAGCAGCGAGATGAACGTCTCCAGTTCGGACTGATCTCCCACAGCTTTTGCCGTTCCGGCCTTGATGGATTCGGTGAGCGAGGTCGTTCCCAGATACACCTCGTTGAACACGGCACGGGTCAAGGTCAGAGTCAGAGCGGCCGAAGCATCTGCCTTGTCCATGTCGTAGTTCAGCACGCCGTTGCGCACTGTGACCAGGACGTTGTCCGCGGTGTCCGACAACACGAATCGCAACGACAGGTCGACGTCGGCGGCCTTCGGGCCATCGAGGCGAACTGCCCAGAAATCCAGCATCTGTTCGAGCGGCATCACTGCGACCACGGCCGGGCCAGTGGGGTTGTTGGACGGCATCGGTGCCAGCGGATGCCGCAATTCCATCGCTCCGACCAGGTAGAAGTTGCGCCACGTACCGTTCTCGGCTTGGTAGCCGAGTTGTTCGTACGTGTCCGCCAACAACTCTCGCGCTTTCTGATTGCTCGGATCGGCGAACACCAGATGGTTCACCAGCTCGGCCGCCCAGCGGTAGTCGCCGTCGTCGAACGCCTGCTTGCCCTTGGTCAAAAGTGCGTCCGGTCCGCCGACGGCTTCGACGTAGCGCTTGCCGTTCTCCACCGGCGGATGGGGATTGAGGTGAGCGGGAACGCCGTCGAACCAACCGAGATAGAAGGTGTAAATCGCTTTGACGTTGTGACTGAGCGAACCGTAGTACCCGCGGTTGTACCACTGCTTTCCGATGGCGTCGGGTACCTCGATCTGGTCGGCAATCTCTACCGGTGTCAGTCCCTTGTTGGCAAGGCGCAACGTCTGATCGTGCAGATACTTGTACAGATCTGCCTGATCCGACATCAGCTTCAAGATCTTGTCGTTGCCCCACGTGGGCCAATGATGCTGCGCAAAGATGATTTCGACGTCGGGGAACAGTTCCAATGCCAGACGCACGTAGTGCGACCACGCTTTGGCGTCGCGAGTCTTGGCGCCGCGCAACGTGTATAGATTGTGCATCGTGTGCGTGACGTCCTCAGCTGACCCGAGCGCCTTGAAATCTGGTAAATAGAAGAGCATTTCGGATGGCGCTTCGGTTCCCGGCGCGAGCATGAACGTCACGCGCACACCGTCGATGACCTCTTCGTGCACCGGTTCGGTGATGACGTCGGTAGGCACGGCGAACGTCGAAGTGCCGTGCGAAGTGGACAGGCCGAGACCACCGGATACCTGCCCTTGTGGCCCCGGACGCAGGAACGATCCGTACATGTACATTCCGCGACGTGTCATCGCCGTGCCGGCAAGTACGTTCTCGGAAATCGCTTCCTCCGTGAAACTGTCTGGTGCGTAGACCTTTACGGCACCGGACTCGATCTCTTCGTCGGTGACAAATCCTTTGACACCGCCGAAGTGATCGCCGTGGGAGTGCGTGAAGATGATTGCCTTGACCGGAACCTTCGGGCGGTGCTGGTAGTACAACTCCAGCGCGAGAGCGGCTGTTTCCGCGGACATCAGAGTGTCACCGATGATCAACCCGGTGTCGCCCTCGATGATCGTCGTGTTCGACAAGTCCTGGCCGATCACCTGGTACAGACGATCAGCCAGCTTGAACAGTCCACCGCCCTTTCCCATCAAAGTGGCTTGGCGCCACAGACTCGGGTTGACGGTATCCGGTGCATCGCCGTCGGCGAACCCGTAGGCGTCGTACGAGAAGATGAACTGCCCTCTGTCACCTTTGACCAGTCCGCCATCGATGAGCGGTGCCACGAGACCTCGAGAAATCAGTTCGAAGTCGAAGGTGTCGCCGAAAGGAAGGTCACGGAGAACCTGGGCATTTGCCAGGCGAGTCGCTTCGGTGGCGGGCTTGGGGTCGAGTTCGGACGGTGTAGTCATCTTCTCTTACGCTCCTCGGGAACTCGCGGTGACCTGTGTCGGGATATCGGTTCATCCTCGATCCCCACGCAGCCCTCGCACATCACCCGGAAGGGATGATCAGGTGGCCCGTCCAGCAATCAACAGCGCAACGACGAACTCACGCACCAACGTCCGCTCGTCGTTCTCGTCCGCCCCCGGCACCATGAGCAGCGAGAGGATCACCCGCACGATCCAGCGTGCCCGCGACGCTGTGCCTGCTCCGAGTTCACCGAGCATCGCGACACCAAGTCCGTTGATGACGTCGGACGAATTGGCGAGTTCACCGGCAAGACTCGCATCGCCCGGGGCGAACCATGCAGCCAACGTCGGAGTGCTACGCACCGCGGACACTGCAGTGAGTATGGCCGTCTCCAGACGCTCACTCGGATCGTCGATGGTCGCTACCGATTCCGCGATCGCAGTTCCCAGCCTGCGAGCTTCGCGGTGAACGAACGCAATGTGAAGAGCCTGCCGATTCTCGAAGTACCGATACAAGGTGGCTCGGGAACATCCTGCAGCAGAGGCTATCTCCGCCATACCGACCGCGTTGACGCCTTTCTCGACGAACAATTGTGCCGCACTGTCGAGGATCTTCTCGGCTGCCGCCAAGGCGCGCCCCTCGCCGAGCCAGTCGTTGCTCATGGCCGAGTCACCGACATCGGAGCCGAGAGCGGACGGCGCACGTAGTTGCCCGGCGCGTATTGCATCGCGTCGATGTCGACATGGAAGTCGGGAATCCGGGAGAGTAACTCTTCCAACGCAACTCGAGCCTGCATCCGAGCTGCCGACGCCCCCAGACAGTGGTGGGCGCCATGGCTGAAGGTGAGGATCTTCTGCGGTCGACGCAAGACGTCCAACTCCGCCGCGTCGGGTCCGTACTTCTCGGGATCACGATTGGCCGCACCGTACATCAGCAGAACCTTACGTCCTGCCGGAATCACTTTGCCACCCAAGGCCACATCTCGCGTCGTGGTGCGTGCCAGTCCTTGGACCGGTGAGGTGAGTCGAAGCAACTCGTCGACCGCGTCGGTGATCAATGCGGGATCGTCCAGCAGGATCTGACGCTGGTCGAGGCGTTCGGTCAGCATCGCCACCGAACCACCCAGCATTCCTGTCGTGGTGTCGTTTCCACCGGCCACCATGGTGAAGGCGAAGCCCAGAATCGACAGCAAGCCGGACATGTCGCCGTCTTCACCGAGTCCAGCGGCGAGTAAGTGCGAAATCGTGTCGTCACCCGGTTCGTCCTTGCGGCGTTCGATCAGCGAAGCGAAGTACATCATCAGCTCACCGGTGGCGGCCTGCGCCGTCGTCGCTGCCGCGGCCACACCACCTGCCGAATTGGCAGCGACAATGGCTTCGGTCCAGCCGTCGAACTGGTCACGGTCCGATTCCGGCACACCCAGATAGTGTGCGACAACCATCGACGGCAACGGTTTGAAGAGCTCGACGACGATATCGCCGCTGCCACGCGCTTTCAGCGCCTCGATACGTTCGACGACAAATTCGCGAACCATCGGCTCGACCGCCGATACCTGACGCGGAGTGAAACCCTTCGACACCATGCGCCGGAACTCCGACTGCACTGGCGGATCCTGCATCACGAACGGCGGATTGTCCTGCATCCCGATCTGTTCGAGTTCACCGTAGACAGTGGTCAATCCCTTTGCCGACGAATACGTCTCGTAGTCGCGAGCGGCGTTGTAGACGTCTTCGTGACGGGTGAGCACCCAGTAGTCGTCCTGCGGCGCAGCTTCCGGCACAACGTTGTGCACCGGGTCGTTCTCGCGCAATGCGTCGTACATGGCCCAGGGCGAACGCCAGGACTCCCCGGTGGAAGGTACAAACCGTGGCGAATGTGACACAGAAGTTGTCATGACTCGACTATGAGACAAATAGCCGAATGTGTCAACGTTCTACGATCAACCGTTCCCACGAGCAGCATTGAGTAACTCGCATACACGCAGAGCACTATCGTGTGTCGGGTGATCACGGATCCGAAGAATCATCCGAACAGCGCTGACGCCGGGCGCCGCGCCGTGGTTGCGGTCCTGCTCCCCCGCGAACATCTCCCCTTCATCAGAGACTGGTGCCTGCACCACATCGAGCAAGGCTGGGAGGTTGTTCTCTACGACAACACCGGTTCCGTCGGGTCCACCCGCAAGACAAGCGCATTCAGCCTCAACCGTTGGCACGGCCGCAGCGAGGACAAGAGAGGCAACTCTTACGGCGCCTTCACCCGATCGATGTCGGACAGTGAAGTTCAGGTCGCATTCCGCAAAGAACTGCACGACCTTCCGGTGACGATCGTCGACTGGCAACCGCGCGACGCGGACGGTCGGATCGTGCACGGACAGGTAGAGGCGTACGTCGATTACGTGAGCCGGTACCGCGACACCGTCGCATGGGCAGCATTCGTCGACGCCGACGAATACCTCCAACACGCACCAGGATTGGACTGGGAGGTTCTACTTGCCGGCGTTACTCAAGCGGGTTCGCACCGCGTCGTTCTCGATGCTCTGGTCTACGAATCCAGGTGGACGCGCGACGGGCAATTGCGAGACGTCGAGGAATTGAAATGCCTTGGGCTACAGAGCCATGGTTGCAAGAACATACTGAGGCTGTCGGAGATTTTGCGAGCAGACGTCCACTGGGGATGGAAGACAAGCGAACCGGACAGCCTGGTGCGGCCCGACCGATCCCTCTTCTACTTCCGCCATTACCGCGGTTCGGAGGCGGCACTCGACTTCACTCCGCTGCCGAACTTCGGACCCCAAGCCCACGAAGAAGGTGCGGATGTTCCGGCGGCAATTGACGTATCACAGAATTGAATGTGCCTGCAAGACACAGGTATTCATCTGCAGACAAACCTCCGGCCCGCATCCACGAAGGCAATACCTTCAGAATGCGGGCCGGGGGCCGTAAATCCGGTTCAGCGAAGCAATCAAGCCTTCGGCTGCGAGCTTCCTGCGCCACCAATTGCGCCGAGAAGACCTGCAACTGCGCCGATGCCGACGAGAACGCCGCCCAGGCCTGCAATGATCTTCTGGAAGTCGCCGAGAGTTGCGAGGTCCGTCTTGCTGCTGCCAGTGGTGAATGCCATGTCTAGCTCCTCATCATGGAATGTGTACGCGGTCCGCGCGCCCGGTATGTAACGGCGCTCACAATATACGTAAGACGACCGAAATTTGAAGCGGTGCCGCTGAGTGGGACGTAACTCACATCTCATCCAGCGGGAACCCACGAGTAACAATGCGCGATTCGGACAACGCTTCGGGAACCGTTGAATGACGAGCAGGAGAACAGCAGTGGGCAAGTTGGATGGAAAAGTGGCCCTGATCACTGGCGCAGGGCAAGGCGTCGGCCAGGGAGTTGCGTTTGCGCTCGCCAAGGAGGGCGCTTCCGTCGCGGTCGCGGGCCGCACTGAGTCGAAACTCGTCGTCACATGTAACGAGATCGCCGAACGCGGAGGCCGTGCCGAACCGGTGCTCATGGATATCGCCGACGCGGATTCCATCACCGGAGCCGTGGCGCGAACGGTGGAACTGTTCGGCGGCGTCGACATTCTGATCAACAACGCCAGCCTCAACCCGCTCGGCAACGTCCTCGACCTCACTCCGGAGCGCCTTGCCGACGGATTGACGTCCGGCCCCGTCGCGACTCTGCGAACCATGCAAGCCTGTTACCCGTTCATGAAGGAGCGCGGCGGCGGGGCAATCATCAACATGGTCAGCTCCGTGGCCGTCCGCTGGGACGCTGCCGGCTACGGCGGCTACGCGGCCGTGAAGGAATCCGTCCGAGCCCTCAGTCGCGCGGCAGCATGCGAATGGGGCGTCGACGGGATCCGGGTCAACGCGGTTGCTCCCCACGCGTCGTCGCCGGGGCTGCAGCGGTGGGCAGATGCACGCCCGGAGGAGGCTGCCGCCTTTGTTGCCGGGATTCCGCTACGGAGGATCGGCGACTGCGAAACGGACATCGGAACCGCGGTGGCTTTCCTGGTCGGCCCGGATGCCGCGTATCTGACTGGAGCAACAATTCCGCTCGACGGTGGTCAGTCACGCTGGGGCTGAGAGCTGGCGTCGTCGAAGGCAAGCACCGCCGACTTGGCTTCGGCGATCGGGCGGCGGAAAACGAAACCGACCAGAACGGATGCCAAAACCAAGGCGGCCAGAACAATGAGCCCGACCATCCACCACATGGTTTTCAGTATGCCCGAACCGACCTCCGCCGGACGCGCGCCACGGCCGCCGGAAAGCGGCGACAGCCTCGAAAAGTGCTGAACACCAGTCAAATTCCGTTTTGCCCGTTTCCTGAGCTTCTTGAGAAGCCGTGATCGATGACACATATTCGGATCCCGAACCGGAACGAGTGCGTGACTACGACGACACCTCGGTGCATCCTGGCAGGTATGGAATCCGCTGTTTCGGCCCAACTCACCGACGGAAGCACCCTCACACACCCGTGGGGCGGGACAAGCAACATCACCGATCTCGGCGGTGACGTTCACTGGATCGACTTCGGCGGTCCCAGCGGAGCGCCGCCCATCGTGCTCGTTCACGGTCTGGGCGGCTCGCACCTGAACTGGGTGCGGGTCGCACCGGCGCTGGCGGCGCGCACGCGCGTGTACGCACTTGACCTCGCCGGATTCGGACTCACCTCTGCCCGTGGGCGACACACCGGCGTCGACGCCAACGCAGTACTTCTGAATCGCTTTCTCGACACAGTGGTGGGTGAGCCCGCCGTCCTGTTCGGCAATTCCATGGGCGGAATGGTCTCGGCAATGTCGACCCATGCCAGTCCCGAATCAGTCGCCGGCCTGGTGCTGGTGGATCCGGCGCTCCCCCTGCCCGTCCAACTTCCCGATCTGACCGTCGCCGCCCAATTCGCGCTCTACTCGATGCCGTACGTCGGTGAGCAGGTTCTCGGCTTCGGACGCCGAAAGATGTCAGACCGGCAGTTGGCCGCTCAGATGACCAGATTGTGTTTTGCCGATCCGACGCGAGCCGACCCCGCGGTCCTCGACGCGGGCGCTGCCTTGACGGCGATTCGCCGCAACGAACCTACCCAGGATGCCGAATTCCTTCAGGCAGCACGGTCACTGCTGATGACCCTCGCCCGTCCTGCCTCCTATCGAAAGACATTGCGAGAGATCACGACTCCGACGCTCCTGATGCACGGCGATCGCGATCGGCTTGTCCCAGTCGAGGCCGCACGGGCAGCCGCTGCTGCACATCCACACTGGACCACCATCATTCTCGGCGACACCGGCCACACCCCACAATTGGAGATTCCGGACGAGTTCACCCGTCATGCGCTCGCGTGGCTCGATCGCACGGGGCTGATCAGGAGCTGACACGTACCAACACTCCCCGGTGGAACGCCCTTGCCGATCGAGCAAGTGCCCCATCAACTTCGGAGTATCAAGAACGATTCGGCGGTCGTCTACGTTGGCAGGTCCGGCCCACCGGGGAACGCGAAACGGACACATACCCCAAAGCTCTCGAACCCTGGGAATGTGTCGGGGTACGCGCGTAGCGTGAGATTCAGGCCTTCCTCGGCCAAGCATTTCCGCGTCCCCTGCTTGTGTATCCGTTTCGGTTAAGGAGAGTTTTCAGATGCCCGCACGCACAGCGCTCGACGGAACACCCTGTTGGATCGACCTCACCAGCTCCGACACCGAGGTTGCCAAATCCTTCTACACCAACGTGTTCGGCTGGCAGGCTGACACAAACGACGACCCGCAGTACGGCGGCTACGCGATCTTCAGCAAAGACGGGCAGCCCATCGCCGGGCTCGGACCCCAGCAGGAGGGAAACCCCTACGGCAACGTGTGGACCACCTACATCTCCTCGACTGATGCGGCAGCGTCGGCGTCCAAGGCCCAAGCCGCGGGCGGAACGATCATGATGCCGTCGATGCAGGTCGGTCCTCAGGGCAGCATGGCGATCGTGGGCGATCCGGCCGGTGCCGTCGTCGGCATCTGGCAGGCAGATCAGCATCACGGCTTCGGTTTGGTCGGCGAGGCCGGAGCGCCGGTCTGGCACGAGACCTTGTCCAAGAACTACGCCGCGGTCCTGCCGTTCTACACCGACGTGTTCGGCTGGACTTACGAGTCGATCGGTGACAGCGACGAGTTCCGGTACTCACAGGCCAAGCAGGGTGACACCGTCGTCGCCGGTTTGATGGATGCCAGCTCGTTCCTCCCGGCAGAGGCGCCGTCGTTCTGGCAGGTGTACTTCGGGGCGGACGACACCGATGCGGCCGTCGCCAAGGTCGTCGAATTCGGCGGCAGCGTCTTGCGCGATCCCGAGGACACGCCCTTCGGTCGTCTCGCGTCGGTGGCCGATCCACTAGGTGCCAAGTTCCAGATCTCCACGATCATGGAATGAATCTCCGCGCGGAGGCCGCACCGGTCCGCGGTCTCTGCGCGCTGATCATCTGGAAAGTCCGGATTTGACCGCACAGATTTGAACACTCGCCCAGAAGGTATGCAGTTTTCTGCGTCCAACGCCTAATCTCATGGGATGCCCGCCCCCGCCCCTCTCCTCGATGTGTACTCGCAGCCGACTCTGTCGACGCTTGCGCCGTCGGTACTCGCTTCTCTCGGAGTGAGCGGCGAAGCGAACCGTCTCGATCTACAGCCCAGCAAGAAGACCGTAATTCTGCTGGTAGACGGGATGGGCGCGAACTTGCTCGCCCGCAACGCCGAACACGCACCATTCCTGAATTCACTGATCGGAACGCCCATCCGGGCAGGCTTCCCCACGACGACGGCCACCAGCATCGTCTCACTGGGGACCGGTCTGCCTTCGGGAGCGCACGGCATCACCGGCTACCAGTCCTACGTCGAAGAAGCCGATTCGGTGTTCAACTGGCTGGGTTGGCACAGCGCGGGCAAGAAGGAATCTCAGACCGACTCCATCGTCCCGGAAACCCTGCAGCCGCAGGCCACGACGTTCGATCGCGCCGCCGCAGCCGGCATCACCGTTACAACCGTCGTACCGTCGAAGTTCGACGGCAGCGGCCTCACCCGTGCCGGGATGCGCGGTGCCCAGTTCGCCGGAATCCAGGCATACGGAGACCTCCTCGCTCGCACCGTGGCGGCGTCGAAATCTGCCGACCGCACGTTCACGTACTGCTACATCAGCGAGATCGATGCACTCGGCCACGTCTACGGACCCGAGTCCGAGCCGTGGATTTTCCAACTGATGCTGGTCGATCGACTGGTCGAGCAACTCGCCGCGGCTCTCGGCCCGGACGTGAGATTGCTGGTGACGGCAGACCACGGAATGGTCGACGTGTCGGACGAGAACAAGATCGACTTCGACAACACTCCGATTCTGTCCAAAGATGTACTCGCTCTTGCCGGTGAACCTAGATGTCGTCACATCCACACCCGAGAAGGCGCTGCACAAGATGTTGCGGACCGCTGGCGCGCCGAACTGGGTGACCGCATGTGGATCGGGACGAGGTCCGAGGGCATAGTCGCAGGATTGTTCGGGCCTGCAGTGCATTCCGAGTATCACGGCCGGATCGGTGATGTCATCGCCATTGCGTCCGGGGACGTGGCCGTCGTACGTCGATCTGTCGAATCGGGACTGTCCGGACTCCGTGGACAGCACGGCGCCCTCACTCCGGACGAACTGCTGGTACCGCTCTTGTCCTCAGGACAGCAGTAGGGTTCGCGCCCGGCGAATCTCGGGAACACCGACGACCTTGCATGCACCCAACAGGACAACGGCACCGACGGCCGCACCCGCCGACAATGAAATAACAGCAGCAAGCCTGGGCTCGGGAACTCGGTTCTGAACCGCCACCACCAAAGCGAGCGCACAACCACCTGCCAGAATTGCCGCCGCCGAAATCCTTCCGACGGTGGCCTGCACGCGACGGAATCCCAACAGCCCGTATCGCTTTCGAAGAAGGATGTGGCCGAGCACCGCTCCACACACGTAGGAGAACGAGCCGGCGGCACAGACGGCCAGGACCAGCCTTTCGTCACTCGCCGACAGTGACGCAAGAAGGACGAGCACAGTCTTGGCGACCACCATCACCAGGGCGATCACCGCGGGAGTTCGGGTGTTGTTGTCGGCGTAGAACACTCGCAGCTGAAGCATGACCATCGCAAAGGGCACCAGCCCGAATGCACTGACCGCAACGGCCGTCCCGATCAACCGGGCACTGCTGCCGTCGACCCGGCCGAAGAAGATCAAGGTGGTCAACGAGGGGCCGAACACCATGAGCGCCACAGTGACCGGAATCAGCGCCACCACTGAATACCGGGCTCCCCGGCCGAGATCGGATACGACGCCGACGTCGTCACCCGCAGCAACCGACCTGGCGATCCGCGGCATCAGCACCGTCAACAACGACACACCGAGAATGCCGTACGCCACTTGAAACAGCAGATCCGCGTGCGTGTACATCGAGTAGACGTGACGGGAGAGAGTGACCTTCATCGTCACCCACACACCGATCTGGCCGGCAACGACGTACACAAGTACCCAGCCGAGCAACGGCGCCCCGACGCGCACCGGGCGCCAGGTGTGCGGTACGACCCGCACGCGAAGGCGCCACCGAAACCCGTTGCGGTGCAGCGCTCGAGCAACGACGGCGGTTTGCGCCACGATCCCGAGCAGAGTGCCGATACCGATCACCAGAACCTGCGCGGTGGTCATCGACTCGGGAGTCAGAGCCACCGGTCCCGGGATACACAGGAAGACCGCGACCGTCACCAGAAGGACGACGTTGTTGATCACCGGTGCCCAGGCCGGCGCGCCGAACACCGATCGAACGCTGAGCACAGCCGTCATCATCGCCGTGACGCCGTAGAAGAAGATCTCCGGAAGAAGCAAGTACGCGAAGAGCGTCGTGAGCTCTCGTTGAGCCGGATCATCGATCACGGCCGAGACCAGAGGCGGCGCGCACACCACGGCCACTACCGTCACGAGCGCAAGAGCCAGCGCTCCGACGGTGAGAACGCGCTGCGTCTGCTCTCGTTCGAGCGTCCGCCCACGGCTCCGTTGCCGCGTCAGATACGGAAGCAGGACGCTGGCGAGAATCCCGCCGAGGAGGAGCTGATAGACCATGTTCGGGAAGCTGTTGGCCGCGTTGTACGCATCACTGACCAGGGCGATGCCCAGGACCGCGGCAAGGGCAAGGGTGCGGACGAAGCCGGTGATGCGACTGACCGTGCTGGCGAGCGCCACTTGCCCGCCCATCTTTGCCAAGCTGCCGCCCGTCACACCATTACGTTCGGACTCCCCCACGTTCTCGACCATCTCGCCAGAGTGCCACATCGCAGACGTTCGACGATCCGGACGGAAACGGAAGGGCGCCCCGAACCGTGGGTTCGAGGCGCCCTTCCGTAAGGAACAATCAGGCGGATTCTGCTCCAGCCAACGGCGGCATGACGACAACCTGACCGGCGAAGGACAGACCCGCACCGAAGGCGAGAAGCAATGCCTTGTCGCCCGGCTTGCACTGGCCGTCGCGCAGCATCTGCTCCATGGCGAGCGGGATCGAGGCCGCGGACGTGTTGCCCGTCTCGGCGATGTCGTTGGAGACGGGGAAGCCCTCGGGCAGCTTCATGCTGCGAGCGATGACCTCGTTGATGCGCTGGTTTGCCTGGTGCGGCACAAAAGCGTCGATGTCCTCGATACCCAGCCCCGACTTCTCCAGGGTGCGGGTGGCGACCTTGCCCATCTCGAAGGCAGCCCAGCGGAACACCGCGGTACCGGCCATCTTGATCCACGGACGAGGTCCGGTCGGGTTCTTGGTGTAGTCGAGCCAGCTCGGCTCCTGAACGATGGCGTCGGACTGGCTGCCGTCCGAACCCCACTCGACCGGGCCGATTCCGACGGTGTCGCTCGGGCCGACGACAACTGCGCCTGCGCCGTCACCGAAGATGAAGCGCACGCTGCGATCGGTGGGCTCGGTGGCCTCGCTCATCAACTCGACGCCGACGACGAGTACGTGATCAACCGTGCCACCGCGAACGAGGTCGCTGGCCACTGCAAGAGCGGTACAGAAACCGGCGCAACCTGCCGCGACGTCGAATGCAGCCGGACCCTTGATGCCGAGTTCGTGGGCGACGATGGACGCAGCCTGGGGAGTCTGCAGGTCCCACGTCGACGTCGCGATGATCACGGCACCGATCTGCTCGGGTGCAATGCCGCTGACGTCCAGTGCTTTACGGGCCGCGCTGATCGACATCGCGAGGATGCCTTCACCTTCGCCGGAGAACCGGCGCGACTTGATACCCGATCGCGTCTGGATCCACTCGTCGGTGGAATCGATCAGCTCACAGATCTCGTCGTTGGTCACGACTCGCTCTGGGCGGTGAACGCCGAGCCCGAGAAGGACGGACTGCCGACCTCCGGCCACACTGGCAATCGGCTTACCCATTGATCGATCTCCTCGTTGGTTTCTGGTGATGACGCGCATTCGACATCACACGTTACGTACAGGACATAAGCCCCTGCCTCTCAGGTCACCGTTCGATCACGGCAACAACATGAGGCTGGCTCACATTACGCTTCGGTCAGGTATGTAGTCCAGATCCACGATCAGGCGCGCAAATGAGCTAGAACTGCCAAAACACGACGATGCCCGCTTTCGGAAGCCGACAGGCCGAGTTTTGCGAAGATATTTCCTATGTGCTTGCTCACAGCGGTGTCGCTGACGACCAGTTTCCTGGCGATTTCCTGATTTCCCAACCCCTCCGCCATCAGTCCGAGAACCTCGGACTCGCGTGGAGTCAGCGATCTGATCGGATCGTCGGCGCGTCGACGGCTCATCAGTTGGGATACGACCTCGGGATCCATCACCGTTCCACCGTCGACGACCCGGTTCAATGCGTCGACGAACTCGGCTACCTTCCCGACTCGTTCCTTGAGCAGGTACCCGACCCCGCCGGCGCCTCCTGCCAACAATTCACCGGCGTAGCGATCCTCGACGTAAGCGGAAAGGACCAGGACGGGAAAGCCCGGGCGAAGCTTGCGCACCTCGATCGCCGCTCGAAGTCCCTCGTTGGTGAAAGTAGGAGGCATCCGGACGTCGAGCACCGCGGCGTCGGGGGCAGTCTCCTCGAACACCGTGAGGAACTGTGCGGCGTCGGAGACGGCAGACACCTCGAAGCCCTCGCCGCGAAGCAGCAGGGCCAGCCCCTCTCGCAGAAGAGCGTCGTCCTCGGCAATCAGAATCCGCACGGTAGTTCCACCCTCATCGTTGTCGGTCCACCCTCCGGGCTCTCCAATACTGCGGTTCCTTCGAAAGCCTCGACCCGGCGTCGAATACCCGCCACGCCGCCGCCCGGGCGTTCGTTCGCGCCGCCGTGACCGTCGTCGATCACGTCGATGAGCATCGTCTCACCCGACGAGTCGTCCGACGTCTCCGTCCGTGCCGTGACGGTGACCCTGCGGGCTCCGCTGTGTTTTGCGACGTTGGTCAAGGCCTCGGCGACGACGAAGTACGCAGCAGCCTCGACGGCAGCCGGGGCACGGCGGAGCTCGTCGATCTCGAGTACGCAGGGCACGGCGGAGCGCCCGGCGAGCGCCGAGATCGCGCCCTCCAGACCCAACTCGTCGAGGATCGGCGGGTAGATGTCGTGCACCAACGTCCGGAGTTCGCTCAACGCCTCGGTGGCCGCATCTTGGGCCCGATGCAGTTGTGGCAGAGCCTGGTCCGGATTGTTCTGCAACGACCGCTCGGCCATCCCCAACATCATCACCACCGCGACCAGACGGTTCTGCGCTCCGTCGTGCAGATCCCGCTCGATGCGCTTGAGTTCGGCCGAATGCGCGTCGAGCGCCGCAGCGCGGCTGGCCGTCAGGGCGGTGACGCGCTTCGAGAGGTCCGAACGCGTATCCGGCGCAAGCAAAGTCGTGGTCGACCAGCGGATCCATTTCGCCATCGCGGGGATCAACCACCACGCGATCAGGAAGTACAGGATGCCGATCAACGGCATTCCGGCAGCGCCCAGCCACGACGTCACGGGGTACGGATTGTTGACGGGTTCACCGGCGGGCATCTGCTGCCAGTACAGCGGGACTGCAATCGCATTGAGCGCACCGAGTGGCAGAGCAATGGTCAGCATCGCCGCGACGAAAGCACCCAGACCATGAATCGACAACCAGGCCGCGTCGCGCCTCGTCGACTGATCGGTGAGGAACCGGCTCCAGTCCCCGAATGTCGGATTGCTGGGCATCGGTGGGTATCGCTGCAGAACAGGGCGTCCGGTGTACGCAGCGGTGCGTTTGCGAGCCAGGCCGGCCCACCACCGGAGCACTCGCACGTACGACGGCAACAGCAACCAGCCGACGATCAGAATCGAGAGCGACAACAGAATGAGACCGACCATCAGCAAGAACAGGGAAACCACAGCTGCCGCGCCCTCGACGAGCACGTACACCGCAGCCCTGGTTCTCTTCTTCACTGCCCCAGCATGCCGCACCACACCGCACGATCCACTACAGCTGGCTACACCATTGATTCGGGACTCTGCTGGATGTCGACGAATGGCGAATCTCCATAGCGTTCTTCCCATGAAGAATCGACACTCGGTCCTCGCCCCGCCGGCTCCTGGTGCCACGGGAGCTCGAACATCTGCCGTGCGACTCGAAGGGGTCAGCAAGGTCTACGGCAACGGCCGCGGCGCCGTGACCGCCCTCGACAACGTCAGCCTCACTCTGCCGCGCAGCACCTTCACCGCAGTGATGGGCCCGTCCGGATCAGGTAAGAGCACTTTCCTGCACTGCGCCGCGGGCCTCGACCGACCGAGCAGCGGATCGGTGTGGCTGGGCGACACCGAAATTTCACAACTGAAGCCGAAGGCCCGCAGCATCTTCCGTCGCGATCACATCGGTTTCGTCTTCCAGGCCTACAACCTGCTCGGCGCTCTCGACGTCGAGCAGAACGTCACGCTCCCCCTACTCCTCGCCGGGCGACGAGCCGACAAGCAGTACCTGACCTTCGTCCTCGAATCCGTCGGACTCGGATCGCACCGCAAGCGCAAACCCTCCGAGTTGTCCGGCGGTCAGCAGCAACGCGTCGCCATCGCACGCGCCCTCGTCACCCACCCCGACGCACTCTTTGCCGACGAACCGACCGGCGCCCTCGACTCCCGCAGCGCCAAGCAGGTTCTGGAGTTGTTGCGCCGGACGGCTGCCGAGTTCGACCAGACCATCGTCATGGTCACGCACGACCCGGTGGCCGCGTCGTACGCCGATCGTGTGCTGTTCCTCGCCGACGGGAAACTTGTCGGGCACATCGACCGCCCGACCCCGCAGCAGATCGCCGAGCGCATGACACACCTCGGGGACTGGTGATGATGAAAGCGCACACCTTTGCGCACCTGAAAGCGCATCGCTCCGGTTTCGTCGCCGTGTTCGTCTCCGTATTCTGCGCAGCGCTCCTCACCTGCGGTCTGGGTGTGCTGCTGGAATCGGGAGTGCGAGGCGGTGTCTCACCACATCTCTACGCCGGTGCCGACGCCGTCGTGAGTGCACCACAGGCGCTCGAGGTCAAGGAAGACGCCGATCAGCCCTTTGCCGAGCGAGTTCTCCTCGACGGCGATACGGTCCGCAAGCTCGACACACTCGATGTCACGGTGGTTCCCGACATCTCCGTGCCGGTCAGCACGGCCGAGGGCGTCGTACTCGATGTACATCCTTGGAACACAGCACAATTGGCGCCGTACTCGCTCACCGAGGGGCGCGCTCCGCAGAGCCGCGACGAGGTGGTCTCGACCACGGGCGCCGCGCTCGGCGAGCGAATCACGCTGGCTCACGGCGCGGTAACGGACGAGTACACCGTCGTCGGCACAGCTGATTCGGCTTCGGTGCCGTCACCCGACCGTCCGGCACTCGTCTTCCTCGACGACGCAGAGGCCGAACGGTTGTGGCCGCACCAGAACGCTGTCACCGCAGTCGGATTGATCGCTCCCGAAGGCGTGGATGCTGCCGCTCTCGCCCGCGATGCACTCGCCGGAACCGGTGCGGAGGTCTCGACCGGCACTGCACGCGGAGGCATCGAATTCCTCGACGCCGGTGCTGCGCGGACGCAGTTGATCGTGCTCTGCGCGTCGTTTGCCGGTCTCGCGTTGATGGTCAGTATGTTCGTCGTTTCCAGCACGCTGTCGCTCTCGATCAACGCCAGGCGCCGAGAGTTCGCTCTGTTGCGGGCAATCGGGGCCACCACGCGGCAAGTGCACGTCATGATCGGACGTGAAGTGCTGCTCGTTGCTGCTGCGGCGGCAGCTCTCGGCGCGGTGCCCGGATACCTGCTCGCCCGAGTACTGGGCGCGCAGTTCGCCGACGCCGGGGTCATGCCCACCGATTTCGCGCTGGCCTACAGCCCGCTTCCGGCGATCGCAGCTTTCCTGATCTGCGTACTCACTGCCCGCGCGGCAGCGGCGATCGCGGCACGACGACCGGCGAAGCTCGACCCCGTCGAAGCGCTTCGCGAATCCGAAAGCGGCCCGGCGAAACTGAGCCGCGGACGCATCGTCACCGGGCTGATCTTCGGCGCCGCCGGCCTCAGCGCCTGCGTCCTCCCTGCTTTCCTGCCCGGCAGCGTGGCGGCCGCTGGAGCCGGTTCGAGCGCACTGTTGTTGATCTTCTCGGTCGCGCTGCTCGGCCCCTTGTTGGTGCGCGGCATCATCAAGGTGATCGGCGGTCCGCTGCGCCGCAGTGGGTCGGCGTCCAAAGTTCTCGCTGCCGCCAACGCCGAATCCAATTCGAGACGGCTCTCGTCGGCGGTTGTTCCGTTGGCTCTCGCAATCGCACTGGGCTCGGTGCAGTTCTTCAGCCAGAGCACCGTCGCCGCCGAGGCGACCAACCAGTCGATCAAGGGCGTCACCGCCGACCTGATCGTCGGCGCACCAGCCGGTATCGCTCCCTCGCTCCTCGAGTCGATCGCATCGGTGCCCGGAGTGAGTGCGGCAAACCCGGTGGTCCGCAGTCAAGTCCTCCCGGTACCCAGCGGAGAGGAAGGCGGCTCAGCCGACAGCGCGATCGCGGCCCAGGGCATCGACGCCGCCAGCGCCGACGCGACCCTCGATCTCGCGGTGACCGAGGGCGACCTCAGCGCTCTGACCGGCGATACCGTTGCCGTGAGCGAAGACGGCGCCTTCACACTCGGAGCCAAGGTAGGCCAGCGCGTCGACCTCTATCTGGGTGACGGAACACTGGTACATCCCATGGTCGTCGCAAAATATGGTCGCGGCCTCGGATTCGGGGACGTGACCATGCCGATCGAGACTTTGCGTCAGCACTCCACCGACGCTCTGATCGACACCGTTCTGGTTGCTGCCGAACCCGGACGGTCGGCCGAAGTCCAGCAGTCGTTGCGCTCGTTCCCCTCGATCGCCGCGATGAACCAGGACCAGTTCGGGGCCGCAGGCGAAGATCAGCGTCGCATGCAGTCGTGGGTCAGCATCCTCGCCGTCCTCGTCCTGCTCGGCTATCTCGCAGTCGCAGTCGTGAACACCCTGGTCGCCGCCACTGCCGAGCGTTCCCGCGAGTTCGCGCTCCTTCAACTGGTGGGCTCGCGGACGAGGCAGGTCCGAGCAATGATGCGCATCGAGTCGTTGATGGTGGTGGGAATCGCCGTCGTGGTCGGATCACTGATCGCCCTGCCGCCTCTGATGGGCATTGCCGTAGCGGTGTCCGGGCAGCCGATCCCGGCGATTTCACCGGCGATCTACGGTTCCATCGTCGCGGTGACCGCTGTTCTGGGATTTGTCTCCATCGCGATCCCGACGCGCGCCGCTCTACGCAAGAACCCGATGGACGGAGTGCGTAACCACTGAGTGGCACTACCGTCGTCATCTATGGATGCGGCGGCCTGGGACAAGAAGTACGAAGAAACCGAGCTCGTCTGGGGCGCTCCTCCCAACGAACTGCTGGTGGAATACGCGACGGCCCTCCCCCACGGCCAGGCACTGGACCTGGCGTGCGGCGAGGGCCGTAACGCGTTGTGGCTCGCGACCCGCGGTTGGGAGGTCACCGGCATCGACTACTCGGCCGTCGCGATCGAGAAAGCCCGCACGATCGCGGCCCGCTCACCCCGATCGGTTCTCGACCGGCTCGACTACCGATGCGGCGACGTCACCGTCGCGGATTACGCCTCGAGGAACGAGCAGGGATACGACTTGGCCCTGCTTCTTTACCTTCATCTGCCCGCACCACAACGCACCCTGGTTGTGAACCGTGCCATAAATTCTCTGAAACCTGACGGAATCCTCATGATTTTGGGTCACGACCGAAGCAACATCGACTACGGCGTCGGCGGGCCACAAGATCCCGAAATCCTTTACACACCAGAAGAATTGATGCAGGAGTTCCGCGGAAAGCTCGAGTTCGAGATCGCCGGAAATCCCCACAGGCACACCGAAACGGGAATCGCGGTCGACGCGCTTGTCATCGGACGCAAATCCGGTGTTGGCAATGCAAAGAACGGCTAGTAACATGTATTAAGTTACCGACGAGTAATAAACTTCGGGCGGTACTAGGAGTGCTGGACCGCACCACCTCACTGGGAGAAGCAGAAGACATGGGCCATTACAAGAGCAACGTTCGGGACCTGGAGTTCAACCTCTTCGAGGTTCTCGGACTGGAGAAGCCACTGAGCGAAGGCGCTTGGGGCGACCTGGATGCCGACACTGTCCGCAACATGCTGGCAGAGGTCGCACGCCTGGCCGAGGGACCGCTTGGCGAATCTTTCGCCGATGCGGACCGCAACCCCCCTGTCTTCGATCCCGAGACGCACACCGTTGCACTTCCGGAATCCTTCAAGAAGTCGTTCAAGGCTCTGTGGGACGCCGAGTGGTACCGCATGGGATTGAGCGAAGAGGTCGGCGGCGTGCCGGTTCCCCGCTCCGTCGTGTGGGCCATCGGTGAGCTGATCCTGGGCGCACAGCCTGCAGCGCACATGTACCAGGCCGGACCCGCCTTCGCGGACGTGCTGTTCAACAACGGCACCGAAGAGCAGAAGAAGTGGGCAGCCACCATCGTCGAACGCGGATGGGGCGCCACGATGGTCCTCACCGAGCCCGACGCCGGCTCCGACGTCGGTGCCGGACGCACCAAGGCGATCAAGCAGGACGACGGCTCCTGGCACATCGAGGGCGTCAAGCGCTTCATCACCTCGGCCGACTCGGACGACCTGTTCGAGAACATCTTCCACCTCGTTCTCGCTCGCCCCGAAGGCGCCGGACCGGGCACCAAGGGCCTGAGCCTGTTCTTCGTCCCGAAGACGCACTTCAACTTCGAGACCGAAGAGTTCGGCGAGCGTAACGGTGTCTTCGTCACCAACGTCGAGCACAAGATGGGCCTGAAGGTCTCCGCCACGTGTGAGGTCACCTTCGGCGGACACGGCATCCCCGCACAGGGCTGGCTGGTCGGCGAGGTCCACAACGGCATCGCCCAGATGTTCGACGTCATCGAGCACGCTCGAATGATGGTCGGCACCAAGGCAATCGCCACCCTCTCCACCGGTTACCTCAACGCTCTCGATTACGCCAAGCAGCGTGTGCAGGGCGCAGACCTGACCCAGATGACCAACAAGGCAGCACCGCGCGTGACCATCACGCACCACCCCGACGTGCGTCGTAGCCTGGCAATGCAGAAGGCATACGCCGAGGGCCTGCGCGCGGTGTACCTCTACACCGCAGCACACCAGGACGAGGTTGTCGCCCAGCTCGTCTCGGGCGCAGACAAGGACACCGCGTTCCGCGTCAACGACCTGCTGCTCCCGATCGTCAAGGGCGTCGGCTCCGAGCGTGCGTACCAGTACCTGACGGACAGCCTGCAGACCCTCGGTGGCTCCGGCTTCCTGCAGGACTACCCGATCGAGCAGTACATCCGCGACTCCAAGATCGACTCGCTGTACGAAGGCACGACGGCCATCCAGGCTCAGGACTTCTTCTTCCGCAAGATCGCTCGTGACCGCGGCGTCGCGCTCGCTCACGTTGCGGGACAGATCAAGACCTTCATCGACAGCGAAGCCGGCAACGGTCGTCTGAAGGCGGAGCGCGCACTGCTCGCCACCGCACTCGAAGACGTCCAGGCCATGGCTGCCACGCTCACCGGCTTCCTCATGGGAGCTCAGGAGCAGCCCACCGAGCTGTACAAGGTCGGCCTCGGCTCCGTCCGCTTCCTGATGTCCGTCGGCGACCTGCTCATCGGCTGGCAGCTGCTCCGCCAGTCCGAGATTGCTCTCGCAGCACTCGACAACGGCGCTTCCGACAAGGACAAGGGCTTCTACGAGGGCAAGGTCGCCATCGCGTCCTTCTTCGCCAAGAACGTCCTGCCCGAGCTCACCGCTTCACGCGAGATCATCGCGAACACCGAGAACGACATCATGGAGATCGACGAAGCAGCATTCTGATTCGTTCCTGATTCATGAAAAGTGCCGGTCCCGAGAACGTTTCGGGGCCGGCATTTTCGGTTGTCGGCACTCGGTGGTGACTGGTGTCATCTGCGCTCGATGGTCGGGCAACTGATCTGCGCGGACAGTACCGACGTCGTCGGTTGCTCGCCCGGTCGTGCCGCCGTACCCGCCAGGGAAAGCGCCACGCGCCTGCGGTCCGGAGAACTGACTATTTCGACGGACTTGTCGTCGCCACCGCCGAAGGACACGAACTGTCCGCTCTGATCCGAGAACTTCATGATCGCGGACCCGTGCTGACCTGGTTCGGGTTTCTCGTTCACGTAGACCTGCAACTGGAAATCACGTCCCGGATATTCGCCGCCGCCGTCGTACTCGTAGAAGGAACTCGTGTGCACCTCGTAGGCCCACTGACGGTGACCGGCGGGCAGCGAATCCGCCCAGTTGTGCTCGAAACACGTGACGGATCCAGGCAGCGAGACATTGGCTGCGCCGCTCCACCCACCGGACAGGGTGATGGCTCCGTATGGCGCTGCTTCGGACTCGTGCCGATCGGAGGGCAAGGGCGGCACCGTCAAGGGTCCGACATTGCGACCGGTGAACTCGAAAAGCCTTTCGCTCGACACGAACGGGGGCGACTCGCGCTCACCGGCACAGGAGACAACCGACAGGGTGGCCATGACCAGCACCGCGCACATCCCGCGTCTACGAACCGGCACCTCGACTCCCCCGTTCCGTTTCCAACAGAATACATACCGTTCGGTCTCCAAGTTGCCGGACGTGTCCGACACATCCCATTCATGGGACAGCTCGCCCGCTACCGATGTGATTGGGTGAGCACGAACGTCCACTGAACCAGCACTCGGTTCTTTCGAAGGCCGAGTAGATCAACAGACAGGTGATCATCGTGGTCGCACCAGAGCACGCACAACCCGATTACGCCCCTGACCTGGCATTGACCGCCACGGACTTGGCGCTCGACGGCCCATGGGGGCCGGTGTTCGGACCCGTCAATCTCGAGATTCGTGCGGGCGGTGTGACCATCCTCGAAGGCTCGGCCGGTTCAGGACGTACGTCCTTACTTCTGACACTCAGCGGGCGAATGAAAGCCAGTTCCGGATCACTGTCCGTCTTCGGTCGAACGCGTCCCCGAGAGATCTTCGAGATCGCCGGGATCGCCGGGTTCGAGGACATCGACGAGCTTGCCGAGTCCGTCACCGTCCGCGATCTGATCACCGAACAAATTCGCTGGGATGCTCCCTGGTACAAACTCGTCGGACGCGCCGGAGACCGCGAACTCGAAGCGGTGTGCGCTCCCGTCTTCGGCGATCATCCGTTGCCTGCGCTCGGCCGATACGTCAGCGATCTCGGGGAACTCGAGGCGACCCTGCTGCGTATCGCCGTCGCGAACACGAAGAAGCCGGCCTTGCTGGTCGTCGACGATCTCGAACAGGTGCGGCGTGACTCCGAGCGCGCATATCTCGTCGAGCGACTGGTCGAGATGGGGAGCTACCAGACCATCATCGCGTCGACCGTCAACCCGCTGCCCGACGGATCACCCATCGATGCCGTCACCCTGCTCCAAGAAGTCACCAATCCCGACCAAGAAGGGGCGAGGTAACCGCGATGCTCGCTGGAATGTCTCTCGGAACCGAACTCAAGCGGTTCTCCCGCGGCGCGATGCCCAGGATCGCACTCGTCACCATCATCTTGATGCCACTGCTGTACGGCGCGATGTACCTGTGGGCCTTCTGGAATCCGTTCGGTGAGGTCAACAAGGTCCCCGTCGCGCTGGTCAACACAGACCGCGGTGCGATGGTGCAGGGTCAGGAACTCAACGCGGGCGACGAGGTAAGCCAAGCGCTGCTCGATTCCGGTGAGCTCGATCTCCACCTGGTCTCACAGCAGGAAGCCGCTCAGGGAGTCTCGGACGGCACGTACTACTTCTCTCTCACCTTGCCTGAGAATTTCAGCGAGGCCGTGGCCTCCCCGACGACCAAGGACCCCCACAAAGCTCAGTTGCAGTTCACCTTCAACGACGTCAACAACTACCTCGGCACCATCATCGGCCAAAACGCCGCCCAGCAGGTCCTCAGTCAAGTCAGCGACAAGATCGGCGCGCAGTCCGTCGAGACGGTCCTGGTCGGATTGACCGACGCGGGTGCAGGTTTGAAGCAGGCCGCCGACGGAGCACTCCAGCTCTCGGCCGGAGTGAACACTGCCAACGCCGGAGCCGGCGAATTGGCGTCGGGCTCGAAAACGCTGGCCGACAACATGGTTACCGCACGTGACGGCGCAGCCACTCTTGCCGGCGGTACAGCGCAACTCTCGACCGGTATCAATACCGCCACGGACGGTGTCCTCGCACTGACCGACGGTTTGGGGCAGCTCGATCTCGGGGCCGTCCAACTGGGCGACGGCGCAAGCCAACTCAGTGGTGGCGTCACCCAGGTCGTCGACCAGCTGAGCGTACTCGGGAACACACAAGCAGACGTCGCACAGCTGGTCGGTCAGGCAGTGGCCAGCCTTCGACTGAACCCGGATCCCGTCAGCCAACAGATCGCCAACGCCCTCGCGCCTGCCCAGGACATGCTGCGCACTCAGGGCTTCGGCGAAGCGACCATGGGTCAACTGGGCGAACTCAAGAGCGGCGCACAACAACTCGCTTACCAACTCGACGATCCCTCGAGCACCTTCCGCGCCGGGCTCAGCGCCGCGGCCAACGGCGGCGGTGAACTCCGCAACGGCCTGGTACAGCTGCGTGACGGCGGTCAGCAAGTCAACGACGGCGCTCAAACCCTCAGTAGTGGACTGGTTCAACTCACCGACGGCAGCGTTCAACTCTCCGATGGTGCAGCCAAACTCGCAGACGGCACCGAGCAACTCCGTGCCGGGTCTGCCGAACTCGCAACCAAACTCACCGAGGGCGCCGGCCAGGTTCCCAGTTGGACCGATCAGCAGCGAACAGCAACCGCTCAAACCCTCTCCAGTCCGGTCGAGCTGCAGGAGACCTACGAGAACCGGGCAAGCACCTTCGGTACCGGTTTTGCTCCGTTCTTCCTGCCCCTCGCACTGTTCGTGGGCGGCATCATCACCTGGATGCTGCTCAAGCCGCTCCAGAACCGGCCTATCGCAAACGGACTCGGCGCGCTGCGAGTGGTCCTCGCCTCGTACTGGCCGGCCTTGCTCATCGGCATCTGCCAGGTGATCGTGATGTACCTGGTCGTGCACTTCGCCGTTGGCCTGCACCCCACGCACGCCCTCGGCACCGTCGGATTCCTGATGCTCATCACTGCCACGTATATGGCGTTGATCCAGGCGTTCAACGCCATCTTCGGAGTCTCCGTCGGACGCGTGATCACCCTGGCGTTCCTGATGCTGCAACTGGTTTCGGCCGGCGGCATCTATCCCGTGGAAACCACCGCGAAACCGTTCCAGATCATCCACCCGTTCGACCCCATGACCTACGCGGTGAACGGGCTTCGACAACTCACCGTCGGCGGCATCGACTCGAGGCTGTGGGTCTCGATCGCCGTCCTCGGCGGCCTTCTCGTCGCCTCACTCGGGGCCAGTTCACTTGCTGCACGCCGAAATCGGCAATGGACCATGGACAGGCTGCATCCGCCGATCGAAGTCTAGGTCAGGGTCTCCGGCCAAGGCTCCACGGTCAGCGCAGGCCATTCCCTGCGCCACCGTGCTGCCTTGGCCTCGTAAACCTCTCGCGGCGCCAGCACCGGGAGGGGCGGACGATCATGTTTTGAAGCTGCCTCGCACGTGATGCAGACCCTGCCAGGAACCTTTACGACAGGGTCTGCATTCGGCTATCTCAGATATCGTCGGAGCTGCCGATCAGCTCACGTCGAATATTCTATTTCGCGCTCATCGATCGAGGCTTGCCCACCCGCCGCCTTCCATTGATGCGGTCCACAACCCGACCAACGTCAGCCCGTAAAACGCTAGCGTGTTCTTGACACTTCCGGTCCAGAAATCAGACGACATGAGTTCACCCTTCTTTACGAGAGTCCGACAAGGAATTGTTGAAGCGGAAACCTAAGGGCGTAGAACGTCATGGTTGCAAGTTCAGCCAGGTCCGTGCTCATTGCGTTGAGCGACATCTAGTTTCTCCTCAGATTGAACAGGGTCACCGGGGGTAACCGAATGACAGTTGGAGCGGGATATCCATCAGATATGTAAATAACATCGGAAGCATCTGTTCTACGGTCTGCCCCAGCGACGCGGTACCTTGCTGCACGGATCCCATCAGCCCTCTCCTCCACTCGCGGACATGTCGAGCGAGATGGCGTTCAATCCATCAAGCCCGTCGCCTAACGATGTTGCAAAGGACGGGATAAATGCCCGCAGGAGGGCCATGAACTGACCTAACATTTGTTACTCCGTTTCCAGTAGGTAATTGCTCTGACTGTGGCGCGGGGCCAGGTCGGTTTATCCGGC
This sequence comes from Rhodococcus sp. KB6, assembly GCF_001445685.1. Classification (NCBI taxonomy): domain Bacteria; kingdom Bacillati; phylum Actinomycetota; class Actinomycetes; order Mycobacteriales; family Nocardiaceae; genus Rhodococcus; species Rhodococcus sp. KB6. Next base: position 31,688 of record NZ_LNAK01000154.1, read on the forward strand.
ACAACAGTGGTTGCCAAGCGAGGTTTTGGGGAAGCCCGCAACTCCTCGTGGTGCCGACAACTGTACCCAAAATTTGCAAATTAGGAACTCGTTCTAGGAATTTTTCTTGCCATAGATGGAATTCATTTAGTTAGCACTAAAGTCCTAGTACTATAGTTCGGTTCATTAAATCTTTAGGACTAGAAATTTTGCACCGAAAGCGAGATGGAACCGCTTGCAGGATCAGAAAGCCACCCGAATCACGGATTCAGGTCGCGCAGCCAACTTCCCGATCACGGCTTCACGAACACTATTCGGTGGCACAAGAATTGATTGCGAGCCAACCTTACGGCGATTGCCCATAAGCCATGACTTCGAGACGATACCGATGCCGTCCAATCCGTGCCGGACGACCGAATTACATCGAGCAGGCTGCGAGACAAAGCCGCAGAGACAGGCCTGCATTCGTCACAGCCGAAGCAGCATTCGCCATCTCCCTGGCGACACCCGCGCCCATTGTCACAATTGCCGAAACACACACCCGAACTCGCAACACGGCGTCATACGGCGAACGGGTTGGAGCACGGAGACCCGCACTCCAACCCGTCCAGGTTCTTACGATCAACCTTGCAGCCGATCGACTTACTGGTAGTAGAAGTTCACCTTCGAGGCCCTATCCGAAAAGATGAACGCATTGCCATGGAGGAGGAACTCCCCTGCATCGATGACGGCGTCCGCCCCGCCGCCCGACCACTGCCCTGTGCGAGTTGTTGTGCCGTCCAACACGGTCGGAGTGTCGGTGGACATCCTGACCTCACCACCGCTCGTCACGGTGCTAGCCATCGCCGAGTCACCCTGCATGCACCATCCACCCGCGGCATTCGTTGTGGCGGTGAAGGTCGTGATCGGAGTCGTGCTGGAGGATGAGCTGTATAGCTTGCCAGTGACCTGGGCGCCCACTACCGCTTTGGCACCAGAAGGCACGCCCGCCACGTGGGCGTCCGGGCCGACGTAGAAATTGCCACATACCTGATACGCAGAGGATGCGGAAAGAGTTACGGCGGAGCCAGCAGCGCCGACGGTGGCAGCGGATGCAATACCGGTTCCGGCGAGCACCATCGCACCGGCTGCGGTACCGAGCAGGACACCTCTGACGGAATTCTTGGCAGTCAACTTCACGAGTTCTTCCTTCGGTTGAATTGATAGACCCCAGGCGTTCAATTCATAGGCGAGAGCGCGGAGTCCTTAACGCTCCAACCCGATCTGTTCTGACCATCTCTTATCACCAACCGACCTGCTATCTTCGGGGCTATCGCCAACTTCGCATTTATGGCCCTGCTCGCAGGGCTACAGCTTTCCCTAAAAGGGAATGCCCTGGTGAGAGCTCGCATTGAACAGGACCCGAAGCTCTGGTGACGTGAGTCACTGTACTCACATTTTGTCCATCCGGGAACAGGTTCTAGAAATTTTTCTTCCAACCTCGATATTTTTCTCAATGAAATTTCGAGCATCGAATGCAAAGCGCTTAAACCGACAATCCAAATAGTCGAGAAGTTTGAAAAGCCACGACAGTCGTCGAGCAGAAAATATTCCGATATATCGCACGTTGCACGAAAAGTCACATAGACAAACCACACTTTCACCGTAGAATGTTCATTTGTTAGTGATGATTGCTATTCACATGGGAGAAACCTTATTAGCACTAAAGAATTAGACGTAAAGCATTAGAAACAATCCACCAAATATCGGAAGAGATTTTCACCATGAGGGGACCCAGACAATCATGGATGAACGTCGCAGCACACTGAAAGTTCGTGAAATTAGCGCAGACGATTCCGAAAGGCGCAAGGTCTTGCGGGGGTTCAACTACCAGAACTACAGCTGGATGCGTTGAATCCGGCCGGTTGTCTCCATGCACGGACGGACGAGACAGCAGGGTCGACACGGATCGGCCACAGTTCGTGGCCGTGGCGGACGCACTGCGACCAGGGAAGACACGCCTCTCACGCCGAAATCGGCAATGGACCATGGACAGGCTGCATCCGCCGATCGAAGTCTAGGTCAGGGTCTCCGGCCAAGGCTCCACGGTCAGCGCAGGCCATTCCCTGCGCCACCGTGCCGCCTTGGCCTCGTAAACCTCTCTCGGCGCCAGTACCGGATTGGGGCGGACGATCATGTCGAAAAGGTCGTCGTATCCATGCGGGGCATACACGTCGACGGTGCCGTCTGATCCCTTGGTGATCCCGAAACAGCAAGTTGTGGAAGCGAAGTGGTCGATAGCGTCGCGGCAACTGGTGAACGGAACGCCGGGAATCCCGAAATGCTGCTCGTACCACAGGTGCACGCGGGCTTCGTTGCGTACTTCGACATCGGCATCCACATCGGCGAACAGTTCTGCCGCCGAACGAATCACACGGTCCTCCGCGTCGTAGCTCAGATCGCCGGCGTCGAAATAGAAGAGGTCGTAGTCCTTGATCCCGGCGCCGAGGTCACGGCCGTCGATGTGATTCCAGACGGTTTGGAAGAGCCCACCCGCCGTCAGGTACCACTCCGGCAATCCCAGCTTCGGCGCACGATCCACGATCGTTGCGACCACCGGATTGGCCAGGGCGATCTCGAGAAATCGTTCACGCATGCTCTTCAGCCTCTCATATGACAAGCAAACTTGACATCTAGTGACAAGTATTCTTTACTTTTTGCATGACTGGAAAGGCTGGCGACAACAACGTGCGGGAGCACCGACGCCTCGCCGGCCTCACCCAGGCGCAACTGGCCACGGCAGGTCAGGTGAGCAGACAGAGCATCGTCTCCGTCGAACGCGGCGACTATGCACCGAGTGTCTACCTGGCACTTCGCCTGGCCCTGGCGCTGGGGACCACCGTCGAAGCGCTCTTCCCCTTACCCGAATCGGAACTCACCACAGAAATTCCAGAGGAGACGGCATGAGCACCATGATGAAGGCAATGCGGTTCGTCGGAGATCTGGACGACGACTTCTACAAGGACGAGCGTCAGCGCGACGTCTGGAACGAAGCCTCGGCGGTGGGACTCCAGAGTGTCTTCTGGGCAATATTCGTCAGCTCGGCGATTCTGCCCTGGGTCGCCGGCCGAACAGGGGCGTGGATCTCGCTCGCCCTGCTGATCGTTGCGTTGTTCGGCTCGTTGATCACGATCATCTATGCACTTCGGTGCGACGTCGATGTCTACGTATTGTCCACCTACGGCCGCCCTCGCGTGGTGATCAGCATCGCGCTCTACCTCGTGGCCGCTGTCGGAATCATGGCCCGTCTCGAATTCGATTCGTACGAAGAATCGTCAACCTGGGTCGGCGCGCTGGTAGGCGCCATCATCGGCGGTGGCATCGCAATCGCGGCAGTCAAGCTTCACCAGCAGCGAGCCAAGCGACGCGAAGCGGCCGAAGAACTTCTCTGAATTCCGGAAGTCTGCCCAGCACAACGGAATCCATAGAGTTGGTAAAATCGTGCCAGGTCAACCGATCGCGAGTAACGTCGAAACGGTGAGCACTCGCCTCGGATACCAGATGCCCAACTTCAGCTACGGCGGTCCGGTCAAGGACCTCTTCCCCACCGTCATAGCGCAGGCCCGCGAAGCCGAAGCCGCAGGCTTCGACACTGCATTCGTGATGGATCACTTCTACCAACTCCCCGGAATCGGAGCGCCGGACGCCCCGATGCTCGAGGCCTACTCGGCGCTCTCCGCGCTGGCGACGGCCACCGAGACCATCCAGTTGTCTGCACTGGTCACGGGAAACACCTACCGCAATCCGCCCATGCTCGCCAAGACCGTCACCACCCTCGACGTGGTGAGCGGCGGTCGGGCCATCCTGGGCATCGGCGCCGGTTGGTTCGAACTCGAACACAATTCGTTCGGATACGAGTTCGGAACGTTCACCGAGCGCTTCCAGAAACTCGACGAAGCACTGCAGATCATCGCGCCGATGCTCCGCGGTGATCGCCCCACCTTCGACGGCAAGTGGTACCACGTCAAGGACGCCATCAACGAGCCTCGCGTCCGCGACGACCTGCCGATCCTGCTCGGCGGTGGCGGTGAGAAAAAGACGTTCGGCCTCGCCGCTCGCTTCGCGGATCACCTCAACATCATCTGCGACCCGTCGGAACTGCCGCGCAAGATGGAAGCACTTGCGGCACGCTGCGACGAAGCCGGTCGCGATCCCGCAACCCTCGAGACCAGCTTCCTCACGTTCATGATGATCGACGAGGACGGCGACAAGGCTCGCGCCCATCAGCGAACGTTTCTCGCGGAGCGTGGCCTCGACATCACCACGGCGCCGGAAGACGTGGTCGCCAAGGCCACCGAACGCCATTTCGTCGGCAGCCCGGACGACGTCGCCGAGCAGGTTCAGACGCGCATCCTCGACCACGGCATCGACGGCGTCGTGATCAACCTGATCACCAACGGCGAAGAGCCAGGCATCGTCGACCTCGCGGGCCGCACCCTCGGCCCACTCGTCGGCAAGTAGTTCCCTACTCGCACTTCACGATCGGCACCGGGTCGTACTTGACGGTCCGGGTGTTCGAGGAAATCTCGGCGCCACTCGCGTGGTCGGTGATCACGCGAGTGTCGCTGACCGTGAACCCGGGCGCACCGCTCGAAGCCACACAGCCAGGCCCCTCCGGCAAGGTCACGGTGTTCGGCGACGTCGGCGACGTCCGCGGGCCGGTCGTCGACGTGACATCGACAGTTTTGGTTCCCCAGATCCGAACGGTGATGTTCGACGACGTCGCAATCGTCTCGATCATCACGCCGGTCTTCGCCGGATTACGGAACTGCAGGTCGATCGCACCATCGAAGATGGTCGCCTCACGAGCCTCGGGGTACCGCGAGATGTAGTAACTGTGCTCGGTGTGCGCGACGTCGTCCATACCTGCGAAATACGTCGCGTTGTAGAGCGTCGTCGCGAGCTGGCTGATACCGCCGCCGACAGCCTTGTCCGGGCGACCGTTGTTGATGATCCCCGACTCGATGTATCCCTGCGCCGCACCGCGCGGGCCCGTGTACTCGTTGAGCGAGAACGTATCCCCGGGCTTGATCACGGCCCCGTCGATCTCCGACGCGGCCAGGCCGATGTTCACACCAGACGCGTATTCGAAACCACCGGTAGTGAATTCGCCGATCACCTCGTTGATGCCGAGGGCCTCCGCGGCTTCGGTGGTCAACGCCGGCGGGACCGGTCCGTAAACGGCGGGCGTTGCCCGAGAAGCCGTGCTGCCCAACAGAACCGGAAGTTCCTTGACCGTGTCCGGCCAGTTGATCAGATCACCGACGACACCGGGCACAACCGACGGTTTGCCACCGGCGAAGGTGAACGACGCGTCCTTGGGTTGTACTTCCGTCGACGCCAACTGCGGAGTCAGAATCTTGATCGCAGCATCCGTGTTGTACTGCGGAGTCAGCCCACCCGAGCCGTCGGGTGTGAAGGTCAGAACCTCGCCGATCTGATCGACGCCGAGTGTCGCGACCTTGCCGTCACGGCCGTTGACCACGACGTCACCCGAGACAGCTGGAATAGCGATCTCCTGCAGCGCACGATCGACACCGGCCTGAGTGACCGTCACCGGAACCTCGTCGACCGGAAGATCGACGACGCCACCATCGGACCATTCAGCGGCGAAGGTCGAACCCGCCTGCTGCGTTTCGAGCGCCTGACCGGCAGCGGGCGAAACACCAGTCGCCTTCCCGTTCTCGAACACGACTGCACCTTCGACGGGCGCACGATCGCTGTTCGCCGCGAGCTGCGCCATCGACGCATCCAACGCACCCTGGTCGATTGCCGACACCACGGGCACCTCGCGGGAGCCGAAGAACGACGTGATGCGGGTGATCGGGTTGATGGGCTGAGCGTTCACGCCCGACAGCGTCGCCGACCAGTCGACGTCCACACCCGCAGACGCGGGAACGATCTCGGAGTCGACGCCGCCTGCATGTACCGCTACCGGTTCGACGAGCCTCGGGCCGAGTTGGGCGCGCAGCGTGGCTTCCGCGTCGGCGGGCGTGAGATCACCGATGTCCACCCCGGCGACCTGAGTGCCGCGTGGTGTCTTCCCGGACGAGGTGAAGATGTCCACTCCGTAGGCAATCGCTGCGACGGCAAAGATGGCGCCGACTGCTATCGCCGGTTTGACCCACTTGCGGGAAGACTGCGAAGCGGGCACCACCGGTTGTTGTGGCGCCGGGGGTGCAACTACCTCTGGTTCTCGGACAACAGGCTCGTACTGCTGCTGGATGGGTTCGAGTTGCTGGGTGTCGTACTGCTGCACGAACTCGGGACGCGGCGGCTTCGGGGGAACCACCACTGCCGGGGGCTCGAACTGCTCTGTCTGCTCGTCGATGGCTTCTGTCGCCGGAACCTCGTCGACTACTTCCGACGGCGGTGCGTCCTCCGCTGGGACGACAGGGATGACGGTGGTGACCTCGTTTGCCGATTCGTCGACTGTCGCTTCCGTGGAATCGCTTGCTTCTTCGTCGACAGGCCTTGGTGCTTCGGCTGGTTCAGGTTCTACTGATTCAGCCTCGACAACGGCCTCGGTGTCCTCAGGGGCCTCGGGTTCCTCGACCGACTGGGGTTCCTCGACCGACTGGGTTTCCTCGACCGACTGGGTTTCCTCGACCGACTCGGTCTCTTCGACCGCCTGAGGTTCCTCGACCGACTCGAGTTCCTGTTCTGGGAGGGACGAGTCCTCGCTGTTCGTCTTCTCGACGGACGGGCCCTCTTCGTCACTCACCTGTTGGCTCCTCGCTGCATCAACCGTCGCTGCGGCGCTCACCGACAACTCAATACAGGATATCCGGACATACGAGAGCCCCGCGCTGCTGCCAGGTCGGGGGTCAGGCAGCAACACGGGGCTGTCATGAATATCGGTAGCTATTCTGCAGCGTTACACGCCTGCGCGAAAAAGTTTGCAAAGAGTTCGGGGATCCGGCCACCCCTCGTGGCCGGATCCCCGATTACGCATCCCCTCGCGACGATCACTGCAGGTGAGCGCAGTTTTCAGTCGCATGGGGAGATTGTGGAGCGGTTACCGCTCGATGATCGCCGTGACACCCTGGCCACCGGCCGCACAGATCGAGATCAGGCCGCGGCCCGAACCCTTCTCCGCGAGCATCTTTGCGAGGGAAGCCACAATACGTCCGCCGGTCGCCGCGAACGGGTGACCTGCAGCCAAGGACGATCCGTTGACATTGAGCTTGCTTCGGTCGATCGATCCCAATGCGCCGTCGAGGCCGAGGCGTTCCTTGCAGTACTCGTCCGACTCGAAGGCCTGCAGGGTTGCGAGAACCACCGAAGCGAAGGCTTCGTGGATCTCGTAGTAATCGAAGTCCTGCAAGGTCAGACCGTTGCGGGCCAGCAAACGCGGGATCGCGTACGTGGGAGCCATGAGCAACCCGTCTTTGCCGTGGACGTAGTCGACGGCAGCGGTTTCGGAATCGACGAGGTGCGCCAGAACCGGAAGATTGCGCTCGGCTGCCCACTCGTCGGTGGAGAGGAGCACTGCAGAAGCGCCGTCGGTGAGCGGCGTCGAGTTGCCTGCCGTCATCGTCGCGTCGCCGAGCTTGGTACCGAAGACGGGCTTGAGCGTCGACAGCTTCTCGACGGTCGAACCGGGACGGAGGTTGTCGTCGCGGGTCAGGCCGAGGAACGGGGTGACGAGGTCGTCGAAGAAGCCGCGGTCGTAGGCAGCTGCCATGTTCTTGTGGCTGGCAGCGGCAAGTTCGTCCTGGTCCTCGCGCTTGATGCCGAATTCCTTGGCAGTGATCGCAGCGTGGTCACCCATCGACTTGCCGGTGCGAGGCTCGCCGTTGCGCGGAATCTCCAGGCCGAGCATGCCCGCACGGACGTTGCCGAGCAGCTTGATGCGGTCGCCCGTGGACTTCGCGCGATTGAGGGAGAGCAGGAACTCGCGCGCCTGATCGTTGACGCCGATCGGGGCGTCGGACGTGGTGTCCGTGCCGCCGCCGATGCCCGAATCGATGCGGCCGGCCGAAATGGCGTCGCCGACGGCGATGATCGACTGCAGTCCCGTGCCGCACGCCTGCTGAAGGTCGTACGCCGACGTGTACGGGCTCAGCGCGCTGCCGAGAACGGACTCGCGAATGAGATTGAAATCACGGCTGTGCTTGAGCACCGCACCGCCGACGACCATGCCGAGCTTCTCGCCCTGCAGATTGAATCGGCTCACCAGACCGTCGAGCGTCGCAGTGAACATGTCCTGGTTGGACGCCTGTGCGTACGCCTTGTCCGAGCGTGCGAACGGAATGCGATTTCCGCCGACGATCGCAACCGGACGGCGCTGACCTGCAGAATTTGCAGCGGCTGCGGCCGGTGCAGTGCGCGGTGCGGCGGGCTTTGCATTTGAACGGGCTTTGCTTGTCACTTGCGTCTCCAAGGATGGTGCGATTACCTGTTGAAGACTATTCTTACTCAGTAGTAAGTTACTTGTCTATCGCCGCATTCTTTCGATTGCCCGGTGAGAGACAACCCGAAACACAACAGAAGGTAGGACCGTGGCAGCCAGCAAGGGAGCTCCCGACCTCTATTCACAGTTCCTCTCGTCCGCCCCCGGCGCATTCATCGCGTCGAAGGCCGGCCTGCCCAGGCCCGAGAACCTGCGTCGCTACAAAGCAGGGGAACCCGCACTCGCCGGACCTGTCCTCATCGGCGGCAAGGGTCGACTCGCAGAACCACTTCGCGTACTGCTCTCCGACTACCCGGCGGCTCAGGCACACGACAGCAGCTTCGGCGGACTCGTGTTCGACGCCACCGGAATCACTCAGGTCAGCGAGCTCGAGCAGCTGTTCGAGTTCTTCCAGCCCGTGATCCGCAACCTCGCACCGTCGGCTCGCGTCGTCGTTCTCGGCACGACGCCGGAAGAAACGTCGAGCGTCGACGAGCATGTCGCGCAGCGCGCTCTGGAAGGCTTCACCCGCAGCGTCGGCAAGGAGATCAAGCGCGGCTCCACCGCTCAGCTGGTCTACGTCTCCCCCAAGGCATCCACCGGACTCTCCGGCGTGGAATCGACTCTGCGCTTTCTCCTTTCGGCAAAGTCCGCCTTCGTCGACGGCCAGGTCATCGTCGTCGGCGCTGAAGATTCCGTCGCGCCCGCAAGCTGGGACAAGCCACTCGAAGGCAAGGTTGCCGTCGTCACCGGCGCAGCCCGCGGTATCGGCGCCACCATCGCCGAGGTCCTGGCCCGCGACGGCGCGCACGTCGTCTGCGCTGACATCCCGGCCGCCGGCGAAGCGCTGTCCGAGACCGCGAACAAGGTCGGCGGCACGTCCCTCGCCCTCGACGTCACGGCAGCCGACGCAGCCGAGGTCCTCGCAGCTCACCTCCTCGAGCGTCACGGTGGAGCGGACATCATCGTCCACAACGCCGGCATCACCCGCGACAAGACCCTCGCCAACATGGACGAGGGCCGCTGGAACATGGTCATGAACGTCAATCTTCTTGCACCGCAGAAGATCACCGAGCACCTCGTCGAGAAGGGCGCCCTCAAGGAAGGCGGCCGCGTCGTCGACGTCTCCTCCATCGCCGGCATCGCGGGCAACCGCGGCCAGACCAACTACGGCACCTCCAAGGCCGGCGTCATCGGTCTCGTACACGCCGAAGCTCCCGTCCTGGCGAAGAAGAACATCACCATCAACGCCGTCGCACCGGGCTTCATCGAGACCGCCATGACCGCAGCCATCCCCTTCGCCACCCGCGAAGCCGGCCGCCGCATGAGCTCGCTCCTGCAGGGCGGCGAGACCGTCGACGTCGCCGAGACCGTCGCATACTTCGCCAGCCCGGCCTCCAATGCCGTTACGGGACAGGTCGTTCGCGTCTGCGGCCAGAGCCTCCTGGGCGCATGATGGCAACAAAGACCGTCGCGCTCACCGAGCAGCCGAAGACCCTCGACATCTACTCCCGCGCGGTACTGGGATTGTTGCCGTGGAACAAGTCCAACTCGCGCTCGGTGCCACAGCAGACCTTCACCCTCACCGGATTGAAGGTCGACACCGACAATCTGGCGGCGTACTGCCGCGTGACCGGACTGCGGTTCGGCGACACTCTGCCGATCACGTACCCCTTCACCTTGGCCTTCCCGACCGTGATGAAGCTGATGGTGTCGAAGGACTTCCCCTTCGCCGCCGTCGGCTCCGTTCACGCCGAGAACGTCATCGAATCGCTGCGGCCCATCTCCGTCAGCGAACCGCTGGACCTCTCGGTGCATGCCGAGAACCTGCGTGAGCACCGCAAGGGCCTGCTGATCGACGTGATCACCGAAATTCGGGTGGGACGGGAACTGGTCTGGCGACAGACCTCGAGCTTCCTGAACCAGCAGAAGACCTCCCTGTCCGGCCAGCCCGGTCCGGAGCCCAAGGCCGACGAGGTCCCCCCGATGCCGATGAGCACCATCCGCGTCGACCAGACCACGATCAGCAAGTACGCCGCTGTCTCCGGCGACCGTAATCCGATTCACGTCTCGTCTCTGGGCGCGAAGGCTTTCGGTTTCCCGAAGACCATTGCTCACGGAATGTGGAGTGCCGCGGCAGTTCTGCGGACCGTCGAGGGGTCCGTCGCGGACAAGGTCACCTACAGCGTGCGTTTCGGCAAGCCGATTCTGCTACCGGCGACGCTGAATGCCTACGCTGATCGCACCGACGACGGCTGGGATCTGTCACTGCGCCACCCGAAGAAGGGTTACCCGCACGTCACTGCGACGCTGCGCTGACCTGAGTTTTGTCGGGTTCCCACCCTCCCCAATTGAGCGAACGTACCTTTCGGCGCCTTGGATGCGCTGAAAGGTACGTTCGCTCAGATTGGTTTGAGAGCTATTCGGACTTCTTCTTGCCCGACAGACCGCGCCACGCGAGGGATTCGAGTAGATCCGCTGCGGCATCCACTTCGATTTCCCCACCCGCAACCCGGTCCGCTACCGCCTCACCGGCGCCGACGAGCGCGATGGCAATGATCCCGTAATCGTGCGCGGCATCAGGATCCTTGGTGCTGGACTCGAGCAGATGTGCGGTCAACTCGATCAACCGATCGCGACTGGACTGCACGGTGCCCGCAAAAGCCTGCTGCCCGACGGCCTGACGGTAGAGCACCATCCACGACTTGCGGTTTGCGCCCACGAACCCGAGGAAGCCCTCGAGAGCGGCGCGCAATTGTTCACGCGGAGTCAGGTTCGGCGCGCCGGCCGGGGCGAGGGCCTCGAGGAAGCGGAGCCCTTCACGATGAATGCACGCCGCGAACAACTCTTCCTTCGAGCCGTAGTACAGGTACAGCATCGGCTTCGAGATCTCGGCCTTGGCTGCGATGGTGTCCATCGAAGTTTCGTGAAACCCCCTGTCGGAGAACACGTCCACAGCCGCGTCGAGCATCTGCTGCTCACGCACTGCGCGTGGCAGTCGCTTGGTACCGCCGGCCATGCTTCCTCCAACCACAGGGTAAATGTCGATCTTACTCTACGGTAAGATTGCGCGTCGAATCCTGACTTCGACTCAGCAGGTCACGGCACCTTTGGCAGCGGCAACTGTGACCACGGCCTGATCGACCCGCGTCTGCGGAAGCTCACCCGACGCGACGGCCTGCTCGAGATGATCGAGAACCCGCGGAACGTCGTCGGTTGTCAGCCACAATGCCTGATCGACTCCAGCCACCAGCGCAGCCTGAACCGCGTCGGCAATATCGTATCGGTCGGTGATCGCCTGCATGCCGCTGAGGTCGTCGGTGAACACCGGGCCGGTGAACGGCGCTGCGCCGTAACCCACTCCGTCGCGAAGCAACGCAACGGCTGCGGGGCTGATGCTGGCAGGGGTACCGGGCTCGGTCAGACCGGGAACCTCGAGGTGACCCATCATGACGCCGACTCCGGTTCCCGACAGCTCACGGAAGGGAATCAGGTCCGACGCGATCAGATCCTGTAGCGGCGGCGTGGTCACCTCGCCCCGGTGCGAGTCACCCGACGCGCTGCCGTGCCCCGGAAAGTGCTTGATCACCGGGAAGATTCCGGCGTCGCGCATCCCCTGCGCGTACGCACCGGCGTAGGCAACCACGGTCTGGGGGTCGTCGGAGTACGAGCGGTCCCCGATCACGGAGTCGTCGGGTTGGCTGCTGACGTCGACGTCGGGGGCGTAGTTGACGGTGATCCCGAGATCCTTCAAACCGCGTCCACGCTCGAGTGCCATCTGGTACGTCTGTTCCACTGTCATGGTCTGCGCCGTTTCCCTGGCCGACGGATCGGGCCCGAGGATGTCCGCGACGCGCGAAACCCGTCCACCTTCTTCGTCGATCGTCACCATCAACGGCAACTTCGACGCCGAAGCAACCTGCGGCACTTCACGATTGGTGAGCATCGACTGATCGGTCCAACTTCCGACGAAGATGCCGCCGATCTCCTCGTTCTGGACTATCGACAATGCGTCGTCGGTCCCGGTGACGCCGACGTTGAGCAGCTGGGCAAGTTTCTGACGCAGGGACAGCGAAGCCAGAAGGTCGCTACCGCACGATGCGGCGACGGGTGCGGAGCTCGATGCCGCAGGCGTCGACGTGATCTCGGTGCTGGTGCTGGTCGGGGCGCTCGAAACCGGATCGGCGGTCCCGTTTTCGCCCGAGCATCCCGCAACCAACCCTCCGCACAATGCAATGGTCGTTGCAGCCTTCAGAAACTTGATCCGCATACCTCGACCGTAACGGACCCGGTACCCATACACTCCCTCACGGGCACATCGGGACGGTAGCCTGGAAGAGAACCGATTCCCCCGCTGACGAGGAGGTCGTGATGCCACAAGGTCTGATGCTCATCGCGTACGACGGTTCCGACAACGCCAAGCGTGCAGTCGACTATGCGGGGCGTTTCCTCTCCGCCAATCGTGCTGTTCTCGTCACTGCCTGGGAGCCCATGGTTCGCCAGGCCGCTCGCATGTCCGGCCTGTCCGGGGTGATGCAACCGGAGTGGGTTCCCGACGACGACGTCGAGGACATCGCGTACACCGACGCCAAAGTCACCCTCGCCGAGGGCGTCGCACTGGCCGAGGCCGCAGGCCTGACCGTCGAAGGTAGAAGCGCCGAGTGCCGATCCGCGATCTGGTCTGCAATCGTCGAAACCGCAGACGAATTGGACGTCGACATCATCGTGACCGGCACCCGCGGCACCACGGGTTTGCGGTCGCTACTGCAGAGCAGCGTCGCGGATCATGTTCTGCGTCACAGTCATCGGCCGGTGTTGATCGTCCCTCCGGGGAAGTGACCTTCGCGCATTCCTGATCCGTGGCCGACTAGTGTCGAAAGCACCATGGACGGTTTTGTTCTCTCGCGCCCCGATCACAGCGTGGTCACCCGCGGCGTACAACGCAGCTTCGACAGCTCCGACGCGGCCACCCACGCTCTGTCGGCAGGTACGACAAAGCTGATCGTCGGAGCGCTCCCCTTCGACCCGGCTGCCGCAACGGCGTTGTACGAACCTGCCGAGGCGACGATCGCGTCGCGGCCGTGGCAACCGCGCGATCCCCAGGCCCTGCCCACGACCCGGGTTGACCGGGAGATCCCGTCGTCGTCGGAGCATCTTCGTCGGGTGGAAAAGTTGATCGGACGCCTCCGCAGTGGAGAGATCGACAAGGTTGTCGCGGCTCGCACTGTGGAACTTCGCACGCAGACCCCGATCTCCCCAACCGCGCTCGCCGCACGCATGGCGGCGCTCAATCCCGTCGCCAACACCTTTGCCGTCGACCTCTCTGCTGCGGGAGCCGAATTCGAGGGCCACAGCCTGGTCGGCGCGACGCCCGAAGTATTGGTCAGTCGACGCGGGCGCGTCGTGACGTGTCGCCCGTTGGCCGGGACCACCAAGCGATCCGCCGACGCCGATCAAGACCGCGAGGCAGGCGAAAGCCTTCTGCATTCGACGAAGAATCTGGCCGAGCACGCCTTCGTGACGTCGTGGATCCGCGAGGTCCTGCAACCGATGTGCAGTGATCTGTCGGTGCCGCCAAGTCCCGAACTGACCAATACTCACGAGGTCTGGCACTTGGCCAGCCCGATCCGCGGCACACTGCGAAACGACACTACTGCGCTCGACCTCGCCATCGCGCTGCATCCGACGCCCGCGCTGTGCGGAACACCCACTGACGCGGCGCTGAAAGTCATCCGCGAGACCGAGGAGCCGCGCCGTTTCTACGGCGGCGCCGTGGGATGGTGCGACGAGGCCGGTGACGGCGATTGGGTGGTTGCCATCCGCTGCGCCGAGATCAGTGCAGACGGCCGCAACGCCTGGGCCAGCGCGGGTGGTGGAATTGTCGCCGAATCGGATCCGCAGGACGAACTCGACGAGACGTCCACGAAACTGCGCACTCTGTTGACCGCGCTTGGCGCCGAAACCCTCGACTGACCAGCACGTCACGAGGGTAATCGTCCGGATTCTCGAGTGCGGGTGATACCTTGACCCGAGCAGTTCGTACGGGCCGGTAAGTCCGTCCGACCGCGAACGACCGACTAACGACCAATTGGGAGATCCGCGATGACGAAGTTCCTTGTCCCCGGTGTGGCCAGCGCTGTCATCGGTGCCGTTCTGGGTGCCGGCGTCATCTTCGGTGTCACGGCCGCCGCGTCGGACAACACTCGTCCCGAGATCGACCGCAGCGGAAACGCAGATTCTTCCGTGCTGAACCAGGTTGAGTACGGCAGCCGCTGAGAGCGCAGGCCTCGCGAGTTCCCGTTCTTCCGCCGACGCAGCGGTGTCTTCGGTAGACACCGCCCCGTCGGCAGAGCCCCTGTCGAAGCGGTGGCTGTTCGGCGCCTCCGTCGTAGCGTTTCTTCTCACTTTTCTGCAATCGCCGGGTCTGATCACCGCTGACACCAAGTACGACCTGACGCAGAATCCGTTCGGTTTTCTCGAACGCGCGTCGCATCAGTGGAGTAGTCAGGCCCCGCTCGGCCAGGTTCAGAACCAGGCCTACGGATATTTCTTTCCGCACGGGCCGTTCTTCGCGCTCGGCGAGTTGGCGAACGTTCCGCCGTGGGTCACCCAGCGCATCTGGTGGGCGCTGCTTCTGATCGCGGGTTTCTGGGGCATCATCCGCGTTGGCGAGGCTCTCGGAATCGGCAGCCGTAGTTCGCGCGTCATCGCAGCGGTTGCCTTTGTTCTCTCTCCCCGCGTGCTGACCACTCTCGGTTCGATTTCCTCGGAAACCCTGCCGATGATGTTGGCGCCGTGGGTGTTGTTGCCGGTGGTTTTGGCCTTCGGCCCTGTGCGTGGAAAAGGGGTCCCTGGACTCCCTGACCACTCACGGGGGTTGAGGCGGTTGGCCGCACAATCCGCACTTGCCGTCGCACTCATGGGTTCGATCAACGCCGTCGCCACCGCCGCGGCCTGCCTGGTCGCGATCATCTGGTGGCTCTCGCACAAACCCAACCGAACATGGCTGACGTTCACCGCGTGGTGGGCGCTGTTCGTCGCTCTCGGCACCCTCTGGTGGATCGTGCCGCTACTTCTGCTCGGCAAGATCAGCCCACCGTTTCTCGACTACATCGAGTCCGCCGGTGTCACCACTCAGTGGGCATCGCTCGCCGAGATACTTCGCGGCACGGACAGTTGGACCCCGTTCGTCTCCCCCGAACGCATTGCCGGCGCCGTCCTGGTCACCCAACCCGCAGCAGTCGTCGCCACCGGCCTGGTTGCCGCCGCCGGCCTCGCCGGGCTCTGCATGCGGTCCATGCCTGCTCGCGGCCGGCTGACGCTCATCCTGTTCGTCGGTATCACCGGCCTGGCCGCGGGTTACGTGGGTGAACTCAGCTCGCCGGTGTCGGAGTCGGTGCGCCTGTTCCTCGACTCGGCAGGCGCGCCGCTGCGCAACGTCCACAAGCTCGAGCCGTTGGTCCGTCTGCCGCTGGTGCTCGGACTCGCACACCTGCTGGCCAAAGTGCCACTGCCGGGATCGGTTCCACTCGCCCGATGGCGCCGCGCGTTCGCCCATCCCGAGCGCGAACCGATGGTCGCACTGACCAGCCTGATCCTCGTTGCCCTCACCCTCTCGACCGCCTTGGCCTGGACGGGAAAGCTCGCTCCCCGCGGTGCGTATCCGGACGTCCCCTCGTACTGGAACGAGGCGGCGCAGTGGCTCGAGGACAACACCTCCCCCGGATCGGAAGCCGAACGTGCCCTGGTCGTCCCGGGAGCGCCCTTCGGCAGCCAGGTGTGGGGTCTGACGCGTGACGAACCGCTTCAGGCGTTGGCGAGTACGCCGTGGGCAGTACGTGACTCGGTCCCGCTGACCCCTCCCGGCGCCATCCGAGCGCTCGATTCGGTGCAACGTCTCATCGCCGACGGACGTCCGTCGGACGGCCTCGCACAGACCTTGCTGGGGCAGGGCATCCACTACCTGGTGATGCGCAACGACCTCGACGGCGAAACGTCGCGCTCGGCCAGGCCGATTCTCGTGCACCAGGCGGTCGAAGGCTCTCCTGGAATCGAACGAGTCGCGCACTTCGGTGAGGACAACAGCCCCGAACCGATCGAAGGGCTGGTCGCGGACAGCGATCTGCGCCCCGGTTACCCGGCCATCGAGATCTTCGAGGTCACCCCGCCCGACGGCACCGCGGCGGTCAGCGGACCGTACTCCGTCGACCTGAACCAGGTTCCGCGCATACAAGGTGGGCCGGAATCGTCTGTGCGACTTCACGAAAGTGGGCTGGTTCCGGGGACCGGGCCGATGATTCTTGCCGCCGACGCCGAAGCTGCGGGACTGCCCGTCGATTCTGTCACCGTCACCGACACACCGCGCGATCGGGAAACCGATTTCGGTCAGGTCGACAACCACAGTTCCGCCCTGCGCACCCCTGACGACGCTCGTCGTACCTACAATCTGGTGCCCGACTACCCGGTTGCGAACACGCCTCTCGTGGAAGGCCGTTGGATCGGAGCTTCGATCACCGTCTCCAGCGCCGCCTCGGATGCCACCCAGCTGGGCGGCACTTCACCGTCGAGCAGTCCCGCGTCGACGGTCGACGGCGATCCCGCCACCGGCTGGTTCAGCAACGGCATCGAGCGCGCACTGGGCCAGTGGTTGCAGATCGACTTCGACACACCGATTTCCAGTGGGTTGCTTCATCTGACCACCAGTGCCGCGGCAATCGGAGCTCCCGTCAAATGGCTCGAGGTCTCGACACCGAACGGCAGCACAGCGGTGAAGGTGGAGCGTCCCGGTGAGCCCATCACCGTCTCGATCCCGGGCGGCACCACTCCGTGGGTACGCATCACAGCGACTCACACCGAAAACGGATCGCCTGGAACACAGTTCGGCATCAGCGAACTCTCCGTCGAAGACTTCTCCGATCGCAGCGCACCGAAGACCGTACCGATCCGTTTCGACACGGTCCTGCCGAATACGCCGACGGGCGCATCCGTGAACGCCTGGAATCTGAGCCAGGAGTTCCCCGGTCGCAACGCGTGCGCGGACTCGACCGACCGCGTGCGGTGCAGCAATGCATTCATGGCGATACCGGAAGAGCCGAGCCGCTTCCAGCGCACGCTCACGGTGCCCGAAAACACAGTCGTTACACCGACACTGACTGTCCGAGCGCGTCAGGGCAACGCCCTAGAAGATCTGCTTGCCGTCCCAGGCCGAATCACGGCTTCGGGTTCGAGCGACATCGGCGACACACGCGGATCTGCCTTCGCTGCCACCGACGGCGACGCACGCACCACGTGGTCGGCGCCGCAGAGCACCACAGAACCGGGCGGCCCGAAACCGACGCTGACTCTCAATCTTCCCGAGCCCACCCTGGTCACCGGCCTGGACATCACCCGGGGACTCGGCACCCTGCCGTCGCTGCCGACCAGCGTCGCGGTGAATCTCGGCAACGGGCCGCAGGTGCGAGAGCTGCCCGAACCCTCGGACGACACGCCTCGAACCAGTCGAATTACCCTCTCCCCCTTCGTCACCGACAAGATCGTCCTGAGCATCACCGATTGGGAACCGGTCCTCGATCAGACGGCGCTCGGCTTCGCCCAGGCGCAGCCCACCGGCCTCGCCGAGGTCGGCGTCATCGGTGCCGACGGAACCCCGATCGCCGGTTCGGGAGTGCAGGGCTCGGACTCATTCGACAACCGCACCGTCACCGTCACCTGTGGCGACGGCCCGACCATTTCGGTTGCCGGACAGCAATTCCCCACCTCGATCACGGCGACGGCGACGCAACTTCGGACCGGCGCACCCGTCGAGGCACGTGTGTGCGGTCTGGACGCTTCGGCGACTTTGCCGGCGGGCCAGCCCGAAGTGGTCGTCGAACCAGGACCGGCATTCTCGGTCGACAACCTCGATCTGACGGCGGTCGGTCCTTCAGCCGCGCAACGGAATACACCGCTCGAATCGACCTCGTGGACGGCGAATCACCGGGAACTCACCGTCACGAACTCGTCCACCGATCAGCTGATCGTCAATCCCGAGAGCACCAGCATCGGTTGGATCGCCACGGCGCCGGACGGTTCCGAGCTGACGCCGGTGGTCGTGAACGGTTGGCAGCAGGGCTGGATCGTGCCGGCAGGCACCGCGGGAACCGTCACCATCGACTTCCCCAGCGACCGTTGGTACCGCCTCGGCATATTCGGCGGGCTCGTGTTGCTGATCCCGCTGCTGTTCGCGGCACTTGTCCCCACTCGCCGAGAGCCCAAGTCCCTCACACCACCCCGTCCGTGGCGCAGCGTCGCGGCAGGATGGGTCGGCGTGCTCGCGGCGGCCACCGTCATCGGCGGCGGAGTGGGAGCGGCGATCGCAGTTGTGTGCTCGATCCTCGGACTTGCCGCGCTGCGAATCTTCGGCCCGGCTCGGACCGCACGCATTCTCGTCGGCACCGCCGGCGTGGCCGCGATGATCGGCATCACGCTGCTCTCGACCGGACCGTGGCGAGCACCGGGCGGCTATGTGGGCGACTCGTTCGCGATTCAGTTCTCGATGTTGGTGGCCTTGGTCGTGACCGGGTTGGCCGCGTTGCCCTTTGCCGGTTCACCGATATGGCGGCGCTTCTCCCAGCGCGTCACCGCGACGCGCGCCGGTTCCTCCACCAAGGCGTAACTGGCCGAGGCCACAGCGACGCTCAGGACGACCGTCAACGCCAGGACGTAGAAGAAGCTGCCCGAGAACGGAACTATGCCGAACACGGGGAACACAGCGTTCAGTACGGCCAGGTGCCAGATGAACAGGCCGTAGGACCAGCGTCCGATTGCCAGCGCCAGCGGGCTCGCCAGGAATCGATGCTGCGATTGATCGCGCAACACCAATGGCGCGATCAACGAAAAACTGATGATCGCGCCGAGTGCAATCTTGATCGCGTACTGCCACGGCTCCGGCCGCACCAGACCTTCGGGCCCGGCCAGATCGGTGCACGAGAGAACGAAGGCCACAAACGCAACAAAAGTCAGGAGCACCCGCCGGTGCGCGAGGCGATGCATCCACGTCGACGGGCCCACGGCCAACTCGGCCAGCACCATGCCTGCGCCGAACCACGGCAGGTAGCCCGGCAGCCAGTTGTCGTGGTGAATGGCGTCCGGAGTCGGGATCGGAATGAAAGCCCACGTCAGCGCCAACACTGACACCCCGAGCAGAAGCGGTAGCCGGAACCGGGCCGAGTTTCCGCGTAGTCGCACCATCAGATACGCGAACAGCGGCAGTAGTACATAGAACGCAACCTCGACCGACAGGCTCCACATCTGCGTGAGGCCCTCGGTGAGTGTCAACGGCACGAACACCTGCGCCAACCCGAGATTCGCCAGCCATACCTGGTAGCCCCCGCCGGCTCCGGGCAGGAACAGCAGGATCAGCACCACCGCCACCCAGTACGCCGGCAGGATTCGCGTTGCACGGGAGATCCAATATCGGACCGTCGGCTGCGGTTGCCCGATTCCGCGGGCCTTTGCCGCGTGGGGGCGCCACAGGAGAAATCCGGACAAGGCAAAGAACACCGCTACGGCGAGATCGAGTCGACCGAACGCGCGCCCGATCGCGCGGGACTGCGCTTCACCGGTTTGGAACGCGACATGGGTGACGAGGACACCGAGCGCCGCCAATCCACGCATACCGTCCAAAGCCGGAACGAAGCCCCGAGCCTGTGGCGGGACCGTCTGAGGGGAATTCGTGGAACTGATCATCACGGATAAGTGTGCACCCCAGGCCGATTGAGGGAAACCACCAGGGACTCACAACAAAATGCCTGGCCAATTCATGCCCTCATGCGACAAACCGGGCCGGTGGACTGTTAGTGTTCTGCCACACATGGTGTCCATCGGGGGCCCCATGCGATCTGCGCAGCTCATATTGTGCCGGTTGGGGAACCTCGAAAGACTTAACGGGTTAGGAGTCACAGCATGGCGGAACGCTCAGGGCCGAGCCGGATACTTCCTTGCATTCTGGTGGGCCTCGGTGCCTTCCTTTTGGCCATCGCCATCCTCATTCCTACCTACACGGTAGGCAAGCTGGAGAAGACGCCACTCGACCTCGAGGTGACCACTGTCGCCACAGGCACCGGTAGCGTCCTCAACTCGGCGGCCCTCCTCGGCGGAAAGGCACAGGTCGACACCAACGTGCCGATCGTCGCTCAGCGCTACGTCACCACGCAGGACCCGTCCGACGCGGACATCATCACCGTCGAAGCCGGCCAGACCGTCCGTCGTACCGACAAGCAGGGCGACACCGGGCTGCTGACCGCAACCCTGGACCGCGTCACGCTCGATCGCGTCAGCTCTATGCCGACCAACGATCCCGTCGGAACCGTCCAGACGTCCAGCGACCAGCCCGCCGAAGAAGTTTCCCGCGACGGTCTGCAGTACAAGTTCCCGTTCAACACGGAACAGAAGAGCTACCCCTACTTCGACCTGAACGCTCGCGCCACGAAGGACATCGACTTCGTCGAAGAGACCGAGATCAACGGTCTGAAGGTGTACCACTTCCAGCAGACGATCGATCCCGTCGACCTGTCGAAGGTCGTCAACTCCCCCACCAACAAGCTGAGCCTGCCCGCCGACACCTGGGGCGTTCCCGGTGGCGCTACTCCGATCACGATGACGCGTTGGTACACCAACGTCCGTGACCTGTGGGTCGAGCCCAAGACCGGCGTCGTCGTCAAGGGCCAGGAGCAGTTGCACCAGTACTACGGACGCAACAAGGACTCGGTCGACGTCGAGGTTCTCAAGGTCACGCTGCCCTTCGACGAAGCAACCATCGAGTACCAGGTCCAGCAGGCACGTGACGGCATGGACAAGCTCTCGCTGTTCGGCCGCACAGTCCCGATCGTGGCAGGTGTCCTCGGTGTCATCGCGCTGATCGCCGGTATCTTCCTCGGCATTCGCGGCGGCAAGGGCGGAACTCCGGCCCGCGCTGCACACGGCGGAACGAACCAGAATCCCAGCGGCCAGGGCTCGCCCGAGCCGGCTCCGGGTGAGCACGACTGGACCTCGGACGACACTCAGGTGATTCCGCGTCCGGATCTGCGCAAGGACTGATTCAGACAGTAAGCAGAGCGCCCCTTCCACACGGAAGGGGCGCTCTGCTGCGTTTCGGGGCTTTGTTGCCGGATCGGCGTACGGATTGGCGCAACGGGTCGTTCCCTCCGCGTGGTTGCGGGCTTAGCGTTTTCTGGAAGTCCAGACCACCCCGAACACGAGGAGCCACATGCCCGCATCAACAGTTCTGGGTTCGCACATCTGTGTCAGCGATCTGACGCGACGGAGATTTGTTGTCGGCACGGCTGCATTCTCCGGGCTGTTCGCCGCCGGTTGCGCGAGGTCCGCCGGTACCGAGGGCGATTCGGCCGGGATGCGCACGGTCACGACCTCGCTCGGAACCTACGACATTCCGGTGACACCGAAACGCGTCGTCGCCATCGACTCCCGACTCGACCTCGAACCAGCCGTTGCGATGGGCCTGCCGGTCATCGCGTACAGCTTCGACGCCGCCGAGCCGTGGGTTCCGGCCGATCCCACGGCACAGGTGTTCGAGGCACCGGTCAACGTCGAGGCAATTCTCGCGCTGGAACCGGACCTGATCATCTGCACCGACATCGGTGAGGCCTCCGACATGTGGCCGCTACAGCAGTTGAGCCAGACAGCGCCTGTGCTTCCGATGGACTTCACGCGCCCGTGGCGCGAGAACATCGATCAGCTGGCGAGTTGGCTGAATCGCACCGAGAACCCCGACGTCCGTCAGGTCATCGGAGCGTACGAGGACAAGGCAGCCGGATTGAAGGAACGCCACGCCCCGAGCTTGGCGAGCAAGCAGATCGTGCTGCTGAACTACGTGAATCAGAAGGTCAACGGCGTCAACCGCAAGGGCATCTCCACACAGGTGGCCGAAGACCTCGGCGTCCAACTCCAGTGGCCGGTCGAGGGACAGAAGGAGATCTCTACCGAAAACCTCGTGACTGCTCTCGACTCGGCCGACGGAATGATCGTCACCACCGCGCCCGGCGTGGATCCCGTCAGCAACGACCGCGCGATGTGGAACCGTATCCGCGCAGTACAAGGCGACAACGTCGTCTACACGGGCGGGAACATCAACTACGGATCCGTCTACACCGCGATGCGTACGCTCGACTACTTCGACGATTTGTTCACGCGTCTGGAGAACTGACGCCGGTGTGAGGTGCCGGCCGGGCGCGGTCGGCACTTCGCACTGCGGCGACGGACACCGACAACGCCGTCGTCGACGCAACCACCACGGCAACGCCGATCAACTCTCCCGGCGTCTTCGCCCACACCAGCATGACCGTCGCCTCCACAACCAGTCCTGCCCACGCCAGAAGGGCCACTCGCGTGCGTTCTGACGCGATTGCGGACAGCAAGGCACCCTGGAGTACCGCTAGCGCTGCACCGTGCAGGGCGAAGGCCCACAGCATCGGAGCCACGGCGGCGTACGCGTCGCCCACGAGCATCGGCACCAGCGGGCCGGCAACCGCCGCCCCCAGAACCAACACGGCGCCGATGCCGACGAGCACCGCCAACGCCGAGCGAACCGCTTGCGCCGAGTGCGCCGGATTCGCCATCTTCGGGTACAGCACGACGCCCACTGCCTGTGGCAGCCAGAACGCCACCTTCGTCGCGACGGCGCCGAGTGCGTAGACACCGGCGTCGTACTCACTGAGGACGACGCGGACGATCAGCAGGTCCAGCGAAGACAACGCGATCAACGCAAGCTGGACTTGTGACGCCGCGAGCACGGAGACGACGCCGATACGCACCGGACGGTCCTCGCTCACCGAGACGGTTCGGTCGACCACTCGAACTATCGCCACCAGCAACGCAGTTCCGGCCGCGCCGGCGACCAATGCCGCGCCTGCTCCGCCACCGAAAGCCAGAACGATCACTGCCGGAAGGACTTTCATCACCCCGGCTCCGGCCAGCACGGCACTGAGAGTGCCGAACCGACCGTGACCCTGCAACAACCCCTGCTCCGTTGCCAGTAGAACCAACATGGGCGCAGTCACCAATGCCGAGAACGACGCCACGATTCCGGTGTCGAGCAGCCACGCCATCGCCGGAGCGAGCGCCACCGCGAGGACGGCGACGATCGCGGTGCATCGATACCCCAACGACCGCAACGCATCTGTGCTCTTGCCACGCACCGCCTCGCGGGCGACCACCGTCTGCAACGCCAAAGCCGGAACCGCAAGTACCAACTGGGCGGCAAGCAGACTCGCGAACTCGCCGTAGCCGACCGGACCCAACCATCGGCTGGCCAACCATGCCAACAGGTACGACGCGACATTGGCCGTCATCGATCCCACCAAAACCATGCCGACCCCGGCCGCGGCGGCGCGATCGAGTGGTTGGCGAGGCATGGCAGTAATGATGCACCACGTATCGTGCGCGTCATGACAGTGCAAGCCGGATACCGCCGTTACCTGCCTGCGGCGTACAGCCTGGCGCTGGCACTGTTGATCCTCGGACCGCTGCTCGGCCCCGGCTACCTCCTGCTGCGCGACGCCGTCAGCACGCCGCGCTCGTACTTGACCGACTCCGCCCTCGGACTCACCGACGCCGCAGCCCGCGCCGTTCCCCAGGACGCGCTGATCGCAGCGTTGAGCACCGTGATCGACGGCGGACTGGTGGTCAAGTTCATCCTGCTCGTGGCGCTCTGGCTCGCCGGTTGGGGTGCGGCGCGCATGGTCGCCGTCCTGCTGCCGACGGCCGGTCTCGGTCCACAACTGGTCGCGTCGACGGTGATGCTCTGGAACCCCTACGTGGCCGAGCGCCTGTTACAAGGACATTGGAGCCTGCTGACCGGTTATGCCGCACTGCCGTGGATCGTGTGTGCCGGAATCGGAGTTCGCCGAGCCACGCCCGGGTCCTGGTGGGCGTTGGCCGCGTCACTGGCATACGCGGGTCTGACACCTACCGGCGCTCTGCTCGCTCTGACAGCCGCGCTGGTGGTGGTAGCCACCCCAGGAGGCCGAACCTCGGCCATGCGGCGTGTCTGCGGCGCTATCGGGCTGTTCCTCGTCGCCGCCTCGCCGTGGTTGGTCGCCACCTTCGTATCCGGAGCAGCAGGCGACGGTTCCGATCCAGCGGGAGTCGCCGCCTTTGCCGCCCGAGCAGAACCGGGACTCGCGACGCTCGGCAGCGTCGCCGGGCTCGGCGGTATCTGGAACTCGGCAGCGGTACCGTCCACGCGCACAACACTCTTCGCGTTGGTCGGAACAGTTCTTCTGCTTGTCGTGGTGTTTGCCGGTGTGCCCGCTCTGTGGCGCCGACGCCGGAATCCTGTTGTCGGTGGACTCGGACTACTGGCCCTGTTCGCGGTGCTCGCTCCGACCCTGGGCGCTACTCCGTGGGGGCTCGACGTCGGCCGATGGTCGGTCGAGGTGTTCACCGGCGCCGGTCTACTGCGTGACGCCCAGAAGTGGGTCGCGCTGGCCGTACCGTTCTACGCACTCGCTGCCGCCGCCGCGGTGATGTGGGCGGGCAATCGGTTCTCCCTTCCCCGCCCGACATTCTCGATCGCCGCCGTCGTGGTGACAATCGTGGCGCTACCGGATCTGGTGTGGGGCGTTGGCGGCGCGTTGAAGCCCGTGCACTATCCCGGGTCCTGGACCGTGGTGGCCGAGCAACTACGAGACGAAACCGGTGACGTTGCAGTGCTTCCCGCCGGGATGTTCCGCGCCTTCCCCTACAGCGGTGATGCGCCGGCACTCGATCCAGCACCACGCTTCCTACCCCTCGACGTGCTGCAGACCGGCCAACTGGTGGTTGCCGGTGGTGCTGTCGGCGGCGAGGGGACTCGGGCAACTCGGGTCGAGGACCTACTGCTGGCCGGCGGAAGTCCTACGCAGTTGGCCGATCTCGGAGTCGGATGGGTACTGATCGAGCGCGGGACACCAGGTCAACTCGGCAACTCGGCAACCACGCTCGACGGCTTGGAACAGGTCTTCGCCGACAACGATCTCGCGCTATTCCGAGTACCGGGAGACATTGCCACGCAGGAAGCCTCGACCAGTGCCCGAACTGCCGTCATCGCTGCGCATCTCGCGTGGGTCCTGATGGGTGCGATCGCGCTGATCTCAGTCGGACTGAACCAGAACCGAATTCGACTCGCGCGGCGCGGCCAGTCCTGAGACCCACCGACCGTCCTTGTGCGCGGTCAGCACCTCGAGCACTCCGGTGCCGGTCTGTTCCCAGGAGAACTCACCGGACCACACGCGAGCTTTCTCACCGAGCACCATGCGGAGTTCGTGGTCGCGGAGCAGAGTGCCGGCAGCCTGCGTCAGATCGGCGATGTCGCCCTCGCCGGCGTTCTCGCCCCCGACCAGAAGGCCCGTCACTCCGTCGACGATCGAGTCGGTCAGACCCTTCGAACTGCGGTAACCGATCGTCGGAACACCGTGCTGCGCAGCCTCGATGACCGCCAGGCCCCACCCTTCCTTCCGCGAAGGCATGAGGTGGATCCACGATTGCGCCAGCAGTTCGTGTTTGCGAGCCTCGTCGACGTGGCCGTAGAACGAGACGGCGTCACCGATCCCCAACTCGGCGGCGCGATCGCGCAGGTTCTGCTCCCACCAACCACCACCGATGACGTCGAGATGGATGTCCGGAAGCGTAGGCCGCAGGGCTGCGACCGCTTCGAGTGCGTCCTCGATCTGCTTGTGGGGCACCAGCCGTGAGAGAACCGAGATGGTGGGACGCTCGGCCCTGGTGATCGATCCACCCGCGTCGACGCCGACGGGGAGCCGATCGGCACCGTTACGCACCACGGCAATTCGTTCGCGCTCGACACCGAGGTCCACCAATTCTTCCGCTGAGGGAAGCGACACCGTCAGATACTGACTACGTCGATGGGTGCGCGGTGACAATCGCGATTCGACCCACCAGCCGATCCGGCCGACGAGCTTGCCTGCCACCGGCCACTGTTCACGATGGCAGTGATGGACCAGAAGCGTGACCGGCGCACCCGCCACGGTCTTGGAGAAGAAGGGGATGCCGTTCTGAGTGTCGATCACCGCGTCGGGGCGAATGCCCTTGAGCGATCCGAAACCCAGACGTCCGGCGGCAATGGCGGCCAGAGCGCGGGGGTACACGCTGAAACGTCCACCGGCCCGGCTGATCGTGATGCCGTCTCGAACCTCCGACGCGGGCGCCCCGGGATACGACGCCGTCCGCAGCGTCACCTTGATACCGCGCTCGGCCAACTGGGATCCGACCTGCTCGAGGTAACGCTCGCTTCCACCGCCCTGGGGATGCCCGGTATCGCGCCAGCAGAGCAACAGAACCTCGCGCACGTGCGTTACTCCCTGAGTTGGTCGGTGGCCACCCCGGTTCGGGCGATCCTGCGGGATGCCCCGCCTGACCGGCCGGTAACCCTGCCGAACACCCTAACTGTTCGAGCGTCCGTATTGCCGCGCTCCTGACGGTGTTCGTGGACCGGGTGCCCCAGTGGCTAAAGTTGCTACCCGTGACCAAGCCCGCAGTGACCCGCATTTTCGGCCGACGGGCAACCCTGAAACGCTCGTTCGGCCTGCTCAGCGACTTCCGCCACGAGCAGTCCGCGCCCGACATCTTCTACGGCGCGCTCGCGCGCGACTCCGTCGAATTGATCTCGGACCTGCACGAAGGTCACACCGGACGATCCCTCGACGGTCTCACCGTCCTCGACGTGGGCGGCGGTCCGGGCTATTTCGCGGAGGTCTTCCAGGCCGCAGGTGCCCGCTACATTCCCGTCGAACCCGATCCGTCGGAGATGCACGCAGCAGGTCTGACGGTGGGCGGCGCGGTGCGCGGATCCGGTTTGGCACTGCCGTTCCTGGACTCGTCCGTGGACATCTGCTTCTCCTCCAACGTGGCCGAACACGTCAGCGAGCCCTGGCTGATGGCCGAGGAAATGCTGCGCGTGACCAAGCCCGGCGGCTTGATGGTTCTCTCGTACACCCTGTGGTGGGGTCCGTTCGGCGGCCACGAAACCGGACCGTGGCACGCGCTGGGGGGCGAGTACGCAGCCAAGCGGTACCTACGCAAGACCGGACGCGAACCGAAGAACAGATTCGGGGTCTCGTTGTTCAAAGTCGGCGCCACGGACGGCTTACGCTGGGCCCGTGGAACCAGCCAGGGCACATTGCTCGCCGCGATCCCGCGCTACCACCCGTCGTGGGCGTGGTGGATGGTCCGAGTCCCCGGTCTGCGGGAGTTCCTGGTGAGCAACCTCGTCGTGGTTCTCGAAAAGCGATAGCGACATGCGCCTCGCAGTCGACATCGGTGGTACCAAGATGGCTGCCGGGGTCGTGTCCGAGGACGGCCGCGTTCCCGTGTTCGACAGCGTTCCGACGCCGCAGACCGACCCGTGGGGATCCTGTGCGGCGCTGCTCGAACGAGTCGCAGACGGCCGAGAGGTCGACGGTGTCGGCATCGCGTGCGCCGGGCCGGTGGACACCGTCGCCGGCGTCGTCGCTCCCATCAACATCACCGAGTGGGCACAGGGATTCGAGCTCGTAGCGGGCGTCCGCAGCGTCTTTCCCGATGCCGGAACCGCCCTCGCAATGGACGGAGCCGCAGCGGCATTGGCGGAGTTCCACCACGGCGCCGGACGCGGAACCCCGAACCTCCTGAGCCTGGTCGTCTCGACGGGAATCGGCGGAGGAATCGTTCTCGGCGGTGAGATTGCTCGGGGTCGCACGGGGAACGCCGGTCACATCGGCCACATCGTCGTTCCAGGATCTGCCGAACCGTGCAGCTGCGGGGGCGTCGGCTGCCTCGAGACGGTGGCAAGTGGACCGTCCGCGGTGCGATGGGCTCGTAGCCAGGGCTGGTCGGGGAACACCGGCCGTGAACTAGCCGAGGGTGCACGCAGCGGCGACGCGATCGCCGTGGACGCGCTTCACCGTGCAGGCACGGCGCTCGGTGGCGCCATCGCCTCGGCGGCTGCCCTCCTGGACGTGGACCTCGCGGTGATCGGCGGCGGTTTCGCCCAGTCGGGTACACCGCTGTGGGAACCGATGCTCGACGCGGCTGCCCGACATGCCCGTTTGTCGTTCGTCGCCGGGCTCCGGATCGTTCCCGCCGAGCTGGGTGGCGCCGGAACTCTGACCGGTGCGGGCTTGCTCGCGCTCACCGCCGTTATCTGACACGCGTTCTTCCCCGATAAATCCGCAGGGAGTCCCACTAAACGGGTGCCACCTGTTCCCAATTTCTGTAACGTGTTTTAGTGTTCTGACTCACACCGTTACGGGCATCGCACGTGACGCCTACGGGAAGGAGGTGACCGTGAGCCCAGACGCTTCCTCATCTGACGTTGCCTCGACTGCTTCTTCGTCAGATGAAACCGAGCATCACGCCCAGGTCGCCCGACCGAGCGATTCCCTCCGCGACACCGAAGACCTCCGTGAGCGCCTGGAACGGTGGATGGCCGGCAAGGTGCCGAGCGGATCCACTGTGACCGTCGCCGACGTCACCTTGCCCGCAGCCAACGGCATGTCCAGCGAAACCATCCTCTTCGACGCCACCTGGGACGGCGAACATCATCCCTTGGTCGCTCGGGTGGCACCGACGGAATCGACCATGCCGGTCTTTCCTGCCTACGATCTCGAATCCCAGTTCCGCACCATGGCTCAGGTGCGCGAGCACTCGGCGGTACCTGTGCCCGCGGTGTACTGGTCCGAATCCGACCCGCACGCGTTGGGTGCGCCGTTCTTCGTGATGGAACGCATCTCCGGCGACGTGCCGCCAGACGTCATGCCGTACAACTTCGGATCGTGGGTCACCGAAGCGTCCCCCGAGCAGCGAAAGACCCTCCAGCGCAGCTCGGTCGACGTCCTGGCTAAGTTGCATGCCATCGACAAACCTGGTGAGCGTTTCGACTTCCTCCGACTCCCGAATTCGGGAACGACTGCACGAGAAGCATTCACGGCGCACATCGCCGAGCAGCGCGCGTACTACGAGTGGGTGGTCTCCGACGGGATCAGATCACCGCTCATCGAACGTGCCCTCGACTGGATCGAGGAGAACAATCCCGCGGACGATTCGCCGGCGGTGCTCTGTTGGGGCGACTCGCGCATCGGTAACGTCATGTACCAGGACTTCGCGCCGGTAGCCGTACTCGACTGGGAAATGGCAACTCTCGGCCCACGAGAGATGGATCTGGGCTGGATGGCGTTCCTGCACAGGTTCTTCGAGGACATCGCCGGACTGGCGAACCTACCCGGCCTTCCCGACTTCCTGAGACTGCCGGATCTCGCGCAGACCTACGCCGAGATCACCGGCCACACCCCACACGATCTGGAGTTCTACGTTACCTATGCCGCACTGCGTCAGGCGGTGATCATGTGGCGAATCCAGGCCCGCGCCATAGCCTTCGGCCAGTCGCAGCGACCCGAAGACCCTGACGACATGATCATGCACCGCGCTTCGCTCGCCGCGATGCTCGACGGTACCTACTGGGAGAGGTTGGCCTGACATGCTGTCACCGATGGACGACTACCCCGTTCACCAGATCGCCGAACCGATCCGTCACGTAGCCACCTCGGATCGAAACTTCTACGACCGCTACTACTTCAACTGCTACCCCACCGAATCCCCCGACGTGTTCCTCATCGTCGGACTCGGCCAGTACCCCAACCTCGGCGTCATGGACGCCTTCGCGGTACTGCGCCGCGGTGACGACCACATCGTTGCCCGTATGTCGAAGGCACTGGGCGCCGACCGTACCGACACCACCGTCGGACCTTTGCGCATCGAAGTGCTGGAAGGACTGCAGAAGCTCCGCGTCGTCCTCGAACCGGGCAGCGAATACGATCTCTCCTTCGACATCACCTTCGACGCCACCATCCCGGCGGCGCTCGAGCCCAAGCACTTTCGTCGCCAACTCGAACGGGTCACGTTCGACACCTCGCGCTTCCTGCAGACCGGAACCTGGACCGGATCGCTCACCGTCGACGGGGAGGAGTTCGCGATCGACCCGAAGACGTGGCGGGGAAACCGCGACCGCTCGTGGGGTGTGCGTCCGGTCGGTGAAGCCGAACCGCAAGGCAGACGCGCCGTCGACGGAATCCAGAACTTCTTCTGGATCTACGCGGTCATGCAGTTCGACGAGTTCACGATCTCGGTGATCATGCAGGAAGACGAGCAGGGCAGGCGCATAGTCGAAGAGGCCATGCGAGTGTGGCCGGACGAAATCAGGGACAACGAATGGCTCGGCCGGCCCGAACACGAACTGACGTTCTGCCCCGACACCCGCGACGTCACCGGAGCAACCATCACCTTCCACCGGCCAGGCGGTGAAGTCCTGACCGTCACCTGCGAACTGTTGCTGGCCAACTACATCGGAATCGGCACCGGCTACGGACTCGAACAGGACTGGCGTCACGGAATGTGGCAGGGCGAACTCGTCGTACAAGGGCTCCGCCACAAGGTCCACGAGATCGAACCGTTCCAACGCATGTTCTCCCCCGTCGACAATCTCGCGTCCTTCACTCTCACCGAAGGCACGAACACCAACACCGGCACCGGCCTTTTCGAGGTAGCCGCCATCGGACCGCACGAGAAATACGGATTCACCAGTTTCACCGACACCGCACAGGCAGACGACGCGTATGCCCTCGCGGCGACCGACAACACCGAGGAATGAATTGATGACTGACTACGACAAGCTCTACATCGGTGGAGCATGGGTGGCCCCGGCCACCGACCAGGTACTCGAAGTGTTCTCTCCCGCAACGGAGGAGCGCGTCGGCAGCTGTCCCATCGCAGCACCGGCAGACATCGACGCGGCCGTGTCCGCAGCCCGCGCGGCGTTCGAGGGACCGTGGTCACGCACCACCCCCGCCGAGCGCGGCGCGATCCTCGCCAAGGCCGCCAAGCTGATCGAAGAGCGCAGCGCGGAAATCAACCAGCTCATCTCCAACGAGATGGGCCAGCCGCCCGCCATGGTCGGCATGATGCAGCAGACCCCGTCGATGGCGACGCTGGGCTACTACGCCGAGCTGGCCGACAAGTTCGCGTGGGAAGAGAAGCGCACCGGCGCATTCGGGCAGACCAAGGTGACCCGTGAGCCCGTCGGCGTCGTCGCCGCCGTGCTGGCCTGGAACGTCCCGCTGTTCCTGGCGATCAACAAGCTGGCCCCCGCGCTGCTCGCCGGCTGCACCGTACTGCTCAAGCCCGCACCCGAATCCCCTCTCTCTGTCCACGTGATCGCCGAGATCTTCACCGAGGCAGGCGTTCCCGAAGGCGTCATCTCCGTGCTCCCCGGCGGAGCCGAGACCGGCGAATACCTGGTCTCTCACGCGGGCATCGACAAGATCACGTTCACCGGATCCAGTGCCGTCGGCCGCAAGATCGGTGCCATCGCCGCACAGAACCTCAAGCGCTGCTCCCTCGAACTGGGTGGCAAGTCCGCCGCGATCATCCTCGAGGACGCCGACATCGCCGCCGGAATGCCGATGCTCGTCATGTCCGGCCTGATGAACACCGGTCAGGCCTGTGTCGCTCAGACCCGAATCCTCGCTCCCCGTTCGCGTTACGACGAGGTCATCGAGGGAATGAAGACCGCCGCAGGCTTCATGACCGTCGGCGATCCGTCCGATCCCGCAGCACAACTCGGCCCGCTGATCTCCGAGAAGCAGCGCGAGCGCGTCGAGGGTTACATCGCCAAGGGTAAGGAAGAAGGCGCGCGCGTCGTACTCGGTGGTGGACGCCCCGCCGGCCTGGACAAGGGCTGGTATGTCGAGCCGACGATCTTCGCCGACGTGGACAACTCGATGACCATCGCACGCGAGGAGATCTTCGGACCCGTTCTCTCGGTGATCCCGTACGACTCCGAGGACGAGGCCATCAAGATCGCCAACGATTCGGATTACGGCCTCGCCGGATCGGTGTGGACCACCGACATCGATCACGGACTCGAAGTTGCCGCGCAGATCCGCACGGGTACCTACGCGATCAACTGGTACGCCTTCGATCCCGGATCACCGTTCGGTGGTTACAAGAACTCCGGTATCGGTCGCGAGAACGGACCTGAGGGTCTCGAAGCCTTCTGCGAGACCAAGTCCGTACTCATGCCGCCCGGCTACGTGGGCTGACCCACCCGGGAGTTGGCACCCTTTGCTGACAGTTGGCACCCGTTCCGACCTGCCGGAACGGGTGCCAGCCCCATGAAATGGGTGCCAACTCCCAGCGAATCCACAGATCCACCCGGTACCGTCGAAAACGAATCAGTCATCTCACAAAGGACATTCATATGCTCACCAACGCCATCAACGCTTTCCTCGCACTCTGGGGCAGCGCCTCCGTCGGCAGCAGTGGATACCAGATCCCGCCGGGAACCCTTCCCTTCGGTTCCTGAGACAGGACAACAGAACCCGCTGAGCGCACTTCGCGCTCAGCGGGTTCTCTGTTTCGCCGACCTATATCTACCGGTCCAGAACGTGATCCTCCAATTGATTCTCCTGACCTGCGACCAATGCTTCAGCGTCACCGGCGTCCACGTGCCCGAACCAGGTGCCGCCGGGGTTCGCGATCACCAACGGCCCCAGGTTGCACGGGCTCAGACAACCGGTTCCGGTCACCTTTGCCGAAGTGCCTTTGGCCGCCGCACTCATGGCCCGGTGAAGCGGTCCTGCTCCGTACGCCATACAGCGGGGGCCCTTGCACACCAACAGATGCCTATCGTGCTGCTCGATCACGGACCACGCCGGACTGCGATACGACGCCGGACTGGCAGTGATCGGCTTTCCGGCCGCGCCGAGTTCATCGATCACCTGCGCGGCCACCGCACCTTCGAGCGTTTCCGATTCGTGGAGCGTCACTTCCAGTTCGGCGTCGATTCGGGTTTCGCGCCAGTTCGCAACCGCCTTGCTTGTCCACGTGAGCAGGTACCGATCCCTCGGCACCGCAACTGGAATCAACACGACCTTGTCGACGTCATCGACATGGGCTCGATCGAGTTCCTCGTGAAGGCTCGGCGAGGAGACATCGAGGTACGCAATACGAACGTCGGCGTCGGTGCCGGCCCGAACAGCGTCGAACATCCGTCGCGCGGCCGACTCGTCCAGGCCGCTGACAGTCGGCCGTAAGACGACAATCACCCGACGCGAGCATTGGTTGTTGCTCATGCCGACGGCGCGGTTGTCCAGTCGATGCTGCTCGACGGAGCCAGCCCGAACTCTTCGATCTTCGCGCGCAACTGTTCCGCGCCGTAGATATTGGGGAACCCACTGGTGAACATGGCGAGCGGGAGTACGACGAAACGGTTCTGCTTGACTGCGTCGAGGTCACGCAGGCCTTCTCGGCTCTTGATCGCGTCGATCTTGCCCTGTACTTCGTCGGCACTCTTCTTGTAGTCCATGATCACGATGATGTCGGGTTCTGACTTCGCGACGGTCTCCCAGCTCGCTTTGAACCAGGTGTTGTCGACGTCGGCGAACACATTGGTTCCCCCGGCGACGTCGATGATTCCGTTGGGGGCTCCGTTGCCTCCGCTGGTGTACAGATCTTCTTCACCGCTGTCGTAGATCAGCACCTTCGGCTTGTCGGCGGCATCTGGCGCGGACTCCAGACGTGCCAAACGTGAATCCAATTCGGTCAATGCCTCGGCGGCGGTGTCCTCGGTTCCGAACAGCTTTCCGTAATTGGTCACGTCCGCACGAAGGGCATCCCACGGACCCATCGTGCCGAGCGCGGAATCCGCTGCGGCACTCTGCCGACAACTATCGGAGATCACATATGCATCGATGTTGTTGCTCTGCAGCGATTCCGGCGTCACACCGGAGGCTCCCTTGAACAAGCCACTGTAGGAGCCGACCACCAGGTCCGCCTGCTTACCCAGAATCGTCTCCATCGTGATCGTTCCGTCCAGGTGTGGGACATCCGCAATTCCAGGGCCGAACATCGACTCCATGACCGCGTCGTTGTTCGTGTTCAACACGACTGCCGCGAGACGATCCAAACCGCCGACTCGGAGAATGGTGCCGATATTGGCCGCATTGCTTGTCGCAACGACGTTCTCGATCGGAAGCTGGAAAGTGCTTTCGGTCCCGCAGTTCTCCAATGTCACCGAAGTCTTGTCTGCAGCTTCGTCCACCGGTGCAGTTGCCGAGCAGCCGGCAACTGTCAACAACGCTGTCGCGGCTACAACCGCACCGAACGACGCGCGGGTCTTGACATGTATCAAAGTGCACTCTCCGAAAATGATTGTTGTAGTTGAGAATTTCGTGATTCGAATACGAGGTGTGAACGGCCTGTCGCGGGGTTCACGAGCTCGAAAGTCTCGACGCCGAAGACAGTTGCCACCACCGAGGTGGTGAGTACGTCGGATGGATGTCCGAACGCCCTGGCCACTCCATCCGCGAGCACGAGCACCCGATCGCACACTGCCGCAGCCAAATCGAGGTCGTGCAGTGCCATGATCACCGTCCGGTCCAACGACCGGACCAGATCGAGCAGTTCGAGTTGATGCCGGATGTCGAGATGATTGGTCGGCTCGTCGAGGATGAGCACACCGGCATCCTGCGCGAGACCTCGGGCGAGAAACACCCGCCGACGCTCACCGCCGGAAAGCGTGTCCATCGAAGAGAACCGGTGCTCGATCATTCCGACCTCGCCCAGAGCACGATCGACGACGGCATTCTCGTGCTTTCCACCGACGCTCCAGGGCTTTGCATGTGGCGTGCGGCCCAGACTCACGTACTCGTGAACCAACAAATCGGCGGGGCTCTGCTCTTCCTGCGCCACAAAGGAAATGGCTTTGGCCCTCGACCGCGCGGACATCGCGTGCACGGACTCGCCGCCGACACGAATGTCACCGCCGGCGATCGGCCCGAGACCGGCGAGAGCACGCAAGAACGTCGACTTGCCCGAGCCGTTCGGACCAACCACGCCGACCACTGCGCCGGCGTCGGCCGCGATGTCGACGCCTTTGACGATGGTTCGACGGTCGATGCGGACAACGACTCCGGACGCGGTCAGCGCCAGGGCTCGGGCGCTCACGAACTGCCACCGAATCGGTAGCGCCGACGGCCGAGAAGCAGGAGAAACAGTGGGGCCCCGATCACCCCGGTCACCACGCTCAGCGGGATCTCGGTCGGCCGCAACGAGGTCCGCGCCACGACGTCGACCCATACCAGGAAGGACGCGCCGATCAGTGCTGCCGCCGGTAACACCACTCGATGTCTGGCTCCGACGAGCATGCGTGTGACGTGCGGTATGACCAAGCCTACGAAGGCAATCGCGCCGGACACTGCAACCATCGTGCCGACCAACGCTGCCAGCACGCCGAACAGCACGTTTCGCAGGGTTCGGACGGGAATACCGAGCGAAGCCGCGACGTCCGGTCCGGCCGCCAGCGCATCCAGCCAACCGTGCAGGGCGAACACCGCTGCCGTCAGCAGGAACACAACGATGACCGGCGCCCACAACTTGTCCCAGGATGCCCCGGCCAAACTTCCCAGGAGCCAGAACAATACGGACTGCGCGGCCTGGGAATCATTGGTACGCAGCACCAGAAAACTCGCGATCGCCGACAGGGCGGATGCGGTAACGGTGCCGGTCAGAACCAATCGCAGTGGAGTGATACCGCCTTGCAGCGTCGCGATGGTGAAGACGAGAATCGCAGCTCCCAACGCCCCGATCATCGCGCCGAAACTGAGCGCCCACACTCCCGCGCCGGCGAACAGTCCGGTGGTGATGACGGCGGTGGCACCGACACTCGCGCCGGACGACACTCCCAGCAGGTGGGGATCGGCAAGAGCGTTACGGACGAGGGTTTGCACCACCGCGCCGGCGACGGCAAGACCAGCGCCGACGGCCAGACCGAGCAGTACCCGAGGTGCTCTGATCCCCCACACGATCGCAAGTTCGGAACGCGTGACGGGTGGGCCTCCGAAGCGCGAGTGCACCACGTCCACCACAGTGGACACGGGGAGCATCTCGGATCCGAATGCCAACGCGCACACAGCAGAGAGCACGGTGACGACCAGCAGAGCGGGCAGCACGATACCCGGACTGAGCCGTCCTCGCGGCGCACCCGCCTTCGGCGGAGGCAGGTGGGTAGGTGGAGACAGAGCTCCGCCAACAGCATTCATGGTGTGACCGATCCATCCTCGTGGCATGACACAACGTCAACGAGGGTGGTATCTGGCTACGGTCGACGCAGGGACGACCTCACAGTGGCGGGACCGCGCCGGAATTGCACCGACTTCCCATTACCTCGATGATGACGTCAGAACCATAACGGACTGTGGTCACCATTCCGCACACCGGATCAGGATTCCGACGCGATCATCGATCTCGTCTGCCGCACGACGGCTTCCGTTCGCACTCGAAGTTCTTCGGGTGAATCCGATTCCAGCACAACCCGATGCACCTGACTGTCCACGGCAGTCACGGTCAGCCGCGATGTCAGCAACGCATCCTCCGCACTGAAACCGTGGCTCTGGAGGCACTCCGAAAAGCCTAGTACCAGTTGACGATTCATTTCTTCGACCTGCTCGATGAGCTCACGCGTACGCGGAACCTGATCGTAGAGCAGGTGAAAGAACTCTCGCGGCTTACTGTTCACTTCGACCGCGCACTCCACCAACATCCGGACGGCCTCGTCCGGGGAGAGCTCACGCTCGACGATGTCGGCAAGGCAGAGCGCAAAACTCTCCCGCGCAGCACTCACGTGACGGTTCGCCAACTCCGAGAGATCTCGTACTTGTCGCCGAAATACTGGTAGAGCGAGCCCACCGACACCCCTGCTTCGTCAGCGATCCGGTTGGTGGTCGCTGCGATGGCTTCCGAAGCGAAAACGCGAGTAGCTGCCTCCAGGATCGCGTCGTAGGTAGCCCTCGAGCGCTGCTGGGAGGGCCTTTTCCGCCGAGTCGACACGGTCCTCCGATGCGAGTTGTCAGCCGCGACGCCGATACCGAGAATTGTGTAGGTGACCAGCGCCGATTACTCGAAGTTTATGCCCGACCGGTACACCGACCACATGCCGGCGCCGACCCCGACGTGGTGGGAGTGGAACGGCAACACCGTCCACGTCGCACGGGCCGTGGTTCCAGACGCGCCGGTTCGTGTTCTCGGCATCCACGGCGCCGGCGGCTACTCGGGCGCGTTGTGGCCGTTCGCCGGGATCGGCGTGAAACTCGGAGCCGAAGTCCTCTTCCCTGACCTTCCGCTGTACGGCGACACCGTCGTAGCCGATCCCGCCGGCGTCCGGTACGAGCAGTGGGTCGATCTCCTCTGCGATCTCGTCCGGGCCGAGAAGGCAGCCGACGATCGGCCGCTGGTGTTGTTGGGAGCCAGCATCGGCGGTCTGCTGGCCTACGAGGTAGCCGCGCGGACCGGTCTGGCCGACGCCGTCGTCGCTACCTGCCTGCTCGATCCCTCGGATCCATCGGCCAGAGCTGCCGCGGCGCGGTTCGGCCCGATGGGTGTCTACGGCGCTCCCCTGATGCGGCGCACCGAACGACTGGTGGGCCGTATCCGCGTGCCCATCCGTTGGGTCGCCGACGTGGCGAACATGAGCAGCAATCGGGAGCTCGCAACGCTGTGCGCAACCGATCCGCGCGGTGGCGGTGTTCGGGTGCCACTCGGATTCCTCAGCAGCTACTTCTCGTTCGAGCACACCGCACCCGAAGCATTTCGGACGACGCCCGTTCTGCTCACCCACCCGGCCGACGACCGATGGACGCCACCCGAACTGAGCCTGCAGTTCCTCCGCCGCATCAACGCACCCACCGAATTCGTGATGCTGGACGGGTGCGGGCACTTTCCCGTCGAAGAGCCGGGCCTGACGCAGTTCCACGACGCCGTCGCCACACTGCTGCACTCCGTCGCCGAGCGTCACCGCACGAAACCGTCGTCACCCGCCTAGCCTGAGAATCGTGAGCACCGAAACGGAAGCATCGGCCGACGAGAGCACCACGACGGTCGTACTGGCGTTTGCGGCGAACGCGCTGATCGCCGGTGCCAAGACGGCGGCCGCCATCGTCACCGGATCTGCATCGATGGTCGCAGAGGCCACCCACTCCTGGGCCGATACCGGCAACGAAGTGCTGCTGCTGATCGCGAACCGCCGCTCGAAACGGGTTCCCGACCGAGACCAGCCACTCGGGTACGGCCGGGAGGCATACATCTGGTCAATGTTCGCCGCCCTCGGACTGTTTGCACTCGGCGCAGGTGTCTCGATCACTCATGGCATCCAGGAACTGTTCCATTCCGAACCGGCGTCCGACTTCGCTGTCGCCTACGCCGTCCTCGGCGTCTCGTTCATCCTCGAAGGCATCTCGTTCCGGCAGGCGTACAAACAACTCCGAAACGAAGCGTCCGCCGTGAACCGCGACGTCATGACCCAGGCACTCAACACATCCGACCCGACGACTCGGGCCGTGTTCGCCGAAGATGCTGCGGCACTTATCGGTTTGGTCATCGCGTTCGTCGGTGTTCTGTTGCACCAGGTCACCGGTTCGCCGATCCCCGACGCCCTCGGCTCCATCTTCGTCGGCATTCTCCTCGGGGTCATCGCAATCATTCTGATAGATCGGAACCGCCGCTTCCTGGTCGGCGAAGAGGCCTCACCGACGCTGCGGGCAGCAGCCGTCGAAGCTCTCACTCAACTACCCGAAATCAACCGAATCACGTTCCTACGCATGGAATACCTCGGGCCGCGGCAGGTCTACCTGGTGGCCAGCGTCGATCTGGTCGGTAACTACGCGGAATCCCGAGTGGCCCACACGTTGCGCGAACTCGAACGCTCACTCGAGCAGAGCCCACGCGTCGTGCGGGCGATCCTGACCCTCTCGACGCCCGAAGAACCGTCGATCGCAGTCTGAACTTTCGGCTGGGCGATAGGCTCTTTCGATGCGCGCACTGATCGTGATTCTGATGGTTCTGGGATTTGCAGTCGGGGGAATTCCCCTGGTGGGCAGTCTGATCGACGTGATGACCAGTCCTGACGACACCATTGTCTATCAGGGTGCGTACGAACCGATCCGGGGTGTGCAGATGAGTCGCGACTACGAGTCGAGCCTGGACATCTCCTACATGGCGCTCCCAGACAAATCGCCCCAGTGGTTGATTCTCGCCTGCTACCCCCTGATCGGAGCAGCACTGGGCGCTCTGACGGCGGCCGTACTGGGACGTCTCGGGTGGCGCCTGACACGCGCCTGAGCAGACGCCGATGGCCACCCGTCGTCTACACGAGGGGTGGCCATCCGAGGAATACGTTCAGATGTACATCGCAGGGTCGATGTAACTGTTCGGGTCCACCAGTTTTTCCTTGGTGGTCCGTGGCCGCGCCACCGCCGGGATACCCGTCGCGATGGATTCGGCCGGAACATCTCTGGTGACAACGGCATTGGCGCCGATAGCGCTACCTTCACCGATGACGACAGGTCCGAGGATCTTGGCACCAGCGCCGACGGTGACCCGGTCTCCCAGCGTCGGGTGACGCTTGACCTGTTCGAGCGAGCGACCACCGAGAGTGACGCCGTGATAGAGCATCACGTCGTTACCGACCTCGGCCGTCTCCCCGATCACGACGCCCATGCCGTGATCGATGAAAAACCGCCGACCGATGGTGGCACCGGGATGAATCTCGATGCCGGTGACGAAGCGTGTCAGCTGCGAGAGCACTCGCGCCGGGCCGCGTAGCGCAGGGACGGCCCACATGCGATGTGCAACCCGATGCGCCCAAATAGCATGCAGCCCTGAATAAACGAGCGCGTTCTCCACATTGCTGCGCGCGGCAGGATCCTGACCGCGCGCAGCCTGCAGGTCCTCGCGAATTGTCCCGAGGATACTCACAAGTCTCAGTCCCGGATGTGTTCGAACAGCGGGGTGGAGATGTAACGCTCGCCGAAGTCGCACACGACAGCCACGATCAGCTTGCCGGCGTTTTCCGGACGCTTCGCCAACTCGAGTGCTGCCCAGACGATGGCGCCGGACGAGATGCCGCCCAGGATGCCTTCCTTGGTGCCGAGTGCGCGAGCGACCTCGATGGAATCGGGGAACGAGACGTCGATGATCTCGTCGTAGATCTCGCGATCGAGGACGTCGGG
This sequence comes from Rhodococcus sp. KB6, assembly GCF_001445685.1. NCBI lineage: Bacteria > Bacillati > Actinomycetota > Actinomycetes > Mycobacteriales > Nocardiaceae > Rhodococcus > Rhodococcus sp. KB6. The sequence continues at coordinate 72,191 of NZ_LNAK01000154.1, forward strand.
CACGAAGTTCGCGCCGATTCCCTGGATCTTGTGGGGGCCGGGCTGGCCACCGTTGAGGATCGGCGAGTCGATGGGCTCGACGCCCACGATCTTGACCTCGGGCTTGTACTTGCGAAGGGTGCGTCCGACGCCGGTGATGGTGCCGCCGGTGCCGATGCCGGACACGAAGATGTCGACGGCGCCGTCGGTGTCGGCCCAGACCTCTTCGCCCGTCGTTGCCTCGTGGATGGCCGGGTTGGCCGGGTTCGCGAACTGGCTGGCCGAGACAGCGTTCTCGGTCTGCTCGACGATTTCCTTGGCCTTGGCGACCGCACCGGCCATGCCCTCGGATCCCGGGGTCAGCACGATCTCGGCGCCGTAAGCACGCAGCATCACGCGACGCTCGGTGGACATGGTCTCGGGCATGGTCAGGATGACCTTGTAGCCACGAGCAGCACCGACCATGGCGAGTGCGATACCCGTGTTACCGCTGGTTCCCTCGACGATCGTGCCACCGGGCTTGAGTGCTCCGGACTTCTCGGCGGCGTCGATGATCGCCACGCCGATCCGGTCCTTGACGCTGTTGGCCGGGTTGTAGAACTCGAGCTTGACGGCGACCTGTGCGCCCAGGCCCTCGGTCAGACGGTTGAGCCGCACGATCGGGGTGCGCCCGACCAATTCGGTCACGTTGTTGTAGATCCCGCTCATATCTGGTCCTCCTGAGGATCGAGTGTGTCGACCCGCTCGCTGATCACTGCTTTACGGCTGAACTGCTTAACGGCTACAGGCAAGGGCATACAGACGACCGATGCCGCATCGGTTCATCAAATTGAACCAATGCGGCATCAGGCCACTACATACGGGGGCGGTTTATCAGGCCAACCGCTGCTTCAGAGCTTCGAACTCGTCGCGAATGCCGGTCGGCAGCTTCTCGCCGACGAAGTCGAACCACTCTTCGATGAGCGGGATCTCGGCCTTCCACTCGTCGATGTTGACCGCGAGGGCCTCGGTGATGTCGGCGTCCGACACGTCCAGGCCTTCGATGTCGAGTGCCGATCCGGTGGGAACGACGCCGATCGGGGTGTCGATACCGGCAGCCTTGTGCTCGATACGCTCGACGATCCACTTCAGGACGCGAGAGTTCTCGCCGAAGCCTGGCCACAGGAAGCGTCCGTCGTCGCCGCGGCGGAACCAGTTGACGTAGAAGACCTTGGGGAGCTTGGACGCGTCCGCGGACTTGCCGAGGTCGATCCAGTGCTGGAAGTAGTCACCGACGTTGTAGCCGAGGAACGGCAGCATTGCCATCGGATCGCGGCGAACCGTACCGACCTGGCCTTCGGCTGCTGCGGTCTGCTCGGAGCCGACCGTTGCACCCATGAAGACGCCGTGCTGCCAGTCGCGAGCCTCGGTGACCAGCGGAACCGTCGTCTTGCGGCGTCCGCCGAACAGGATTGCCGAGATCGGCACGCCCTTCGGGTCGTCCCACTCGGGAGCCATGATCGGGCACTGCGACATCGGGGTGCAGTAACGCGAGTTGGGATGAGCCGCATGGGTGCCCGACTCGGGCGTCCACTCATTGCCCTTCCAGTCGATCAGGTGCTGCGGGTCGCCTTCGAGGCCTTCCCACCAGACGTCACCGTCGTCAGTCAGAGCGACGTTGGTGAAGACCGTGTTGCCCTGGTCGATGGTGCGCATGGCGTTGGGGTTCGAGGACCAGTTGGTGCCGGGAGCCACGCCGAAGAAACCGAATTCCGGGTTGACGGCGTACAGCTGTCCGTCCTCACCGAAACGCATCCAGGCGATGTCGTCACCGAGGGTCTCGGCGCGCCACCCGGGGATGGTCGGCTGGATCATCGCGAGGTTGGTCTTGCCACAAGCGGAGGGGAATGCCGCCGCGATGTAGTAGGCCTTGTCCTCGGGCGAGATGAGCTTGAGGATGAGCATGTGCTCGGCCAGCCAGCCCTCGTCGTGCGCCATTGCCGAGGCGATACGCAGCGAGTAGCACTTCTTGCCCAGGAGAGCGTTTCCGCCGTAGCCGGAACCGAAGCTCCAGATCTCACGATCCTCGGGGAAGTGGGTGATGTACTTGGTGTCGTTGCACGGCCACGCGACGTCTTCCTGGCCTTCGGCCAGCGGAGCGCCCAGCGAGTGCAGCGCCTTGACGAAGAATCCGTCGGTGCCGAGCTTGTCGAGAACCTTGCTGCCCATGCGGGTCATGACGCGCATGGATACGACGACGTACTCGGAATCGGTGAGCTCGACGCCCAGCTTCGGGTCCTCGGCGTCGAGGGGGCCCATGCAGAACGGCACGACGTACATGGTGCGTCCACGCATGCAACCGCGGTACAGGTCACCCATGAGGGTGCGCATCTCCGCCGGGTCCATCCAGTTGTTGGTGGGACCTGCGTCGATTTCTTCCTTCGAGCAGATGTACGTACGCGATTCGACTCGCGCGACATCGGACGGATCGGAGTTGCCGAGGAAAGAGTTCGGCTTCTTCTCGTCGTTGAGGCGGGTGAAGGTTCCTGCCTCGACCAACTTCGTTGTCAGTCGGTCCCATTCTTCGTCCGAGCCGTCTGCGAAGACGACGCGATCAGGCTGGGTGAGTTCGGCAACCTCTTGCACCCATGCAAGCAGTTCCTTGTGCTGCGTGGGGGGCGTGCCGTCAGTTCCATTGAGACCGGGAATGGTCGCTGAGGTCATCAAACTCTCCTGGGGTGAGCCGGAACCGGGTTCTCGTGACACCGGATGCGAACTGCAGCGCCCCGATACCAGTCGATCCCGGTGTCCCCCTCTCGACGGGGTCCAGCCGCGTCATCCACTCACGTGGATTTCACGGACGCCGGGTGTCCTATGTATTGAGGTTAACGCTGGCTGTTCACCTGCAGGTAATCGGGTGCGGTCAGAAATGTCACAGAAACGATTCAGTTGGTGTGTTCAGGTGCCTACCCGGCGCTCAGAGCACATAAACGGAAGCTTTTCAGAGCGCTCCGGCATCGATTTTCTGCCACACGAGGGCGCCTTCGTCGTCTCGACTGCATTCCCAGGCCGAGTAGTCGCCGTCCGAGTCGATCATCGTGAGGCGATCGGCGCTACCGTCGCGATCGAAATCGGACACGATCACGACGGCGTCGTCGGAGTGGACGACACGGCTGTCGACCGTTCCGTCACCGTCCAAGTCGAAGGCGTCGAAGTTCAGGTCGCCGGCATCGACCGGTCCCGACGCGGGCCCGAAGGTCTCGGGCTCGATACGCCCAGGATCGAGCGCTTCGGCTTCGTGCCCGTCGATGTGTCCGGCCGTGATCAGAAATGCTTCCATTACTCCCCCTACTGGATGGTGACCTACTGCTTCGGCAACCCCTACCGAAACCGTCCGCTCAGTATTACCAGACCCCGACGATCAGTCGTGGCCGAAATTGCCGCACTGTGGAGAACTCTGCACTCGCGAAATGATCAGTAGGCGGTGTTCAAAACGGCGAGGTCGCGCTCGCACGACGCGAGCTGACCCGATCTGGCCGCGGCGAGCTCACGAAGTTCACCGTCGATCTCCACGATTCGAGCCTGCGCCGACGCCAACTGCTCGCGACTCTCCGCCATGATCGCCGCTCCCAGATCCGCCTCGGCCTCGAGCAGCACGCTCTGCACTCGCTGCTCCCACTGAGCGCGAACCGCCGACATCGATTCGACGATCCACGACCTGGAGTGGGCACGATCGGCCGTCAGCCCGCGAGTTCGCGCCAACCACCACGCCGCGGCGCCACCCAGAATCAACGTCACGGGGATACTTGCGAACTCCAAGGCCGGAATCATTTCCAGCGGAGTCACTGCGATACGGCCGAGGCCGAGACCCGCGGACGCGCCGACAAGAATTGTCACCCGGTCCTCGTTTCCGCGCTGACGGCCCGGCAGGCCCTCCGGAATCTGCGGGGAAGGCATGTATCCGTTCGTCCCCGCAGATTCCACCGCTGCCGCCATCGCGGCGTCGAACACCCGGGTGTGGTGGTCGACCTCGTGCTGCAGTCGCGTCGGCACGCTGCCCAATTCGGCTCGCGAGGCCGTGTCGACCCAGGCACGTGCCCCGGCGACCGTCGCCCGGGTTGCCTCGGCGATTTGTTGTGACAGATCCCCGCGCGCTCGTTGCAGTCGGCTTCGCACCTGCACCAGGCGTTCGCCTCGCCGGCCGTCACGGTCTGCGAGCAGCTGCGATCGCTCTGCCCGCAGTTCGGCACCAGGAACACCGTCACGTAGATTCCGGATCTCCATCTCGATCATCCGGCGCGTCTGTGCGATGACTCCGGAATCCGAACCACCTGCTTCCCTCTCCCGTGCCGCCCGGCTCACGACCGCAACGAGTGACTGCTCCTGACCAGGCGCAATCGGGACCACGGGAGCCTGCGCAAAAGCGGTGCAGTGCGAAGCGAGAATCTCGGCATCACGCCGGCGCACCGCCTGCCAGTCTCGATAGACGTCGACGCGGGTCAGCGCCACCACCACCGGGGTTCCGCTCGCCGCAGCGTCGCCGAGGAGAAGGAGATCCTCGCGTCCGATCACACTGGCGGCGTCGACGACCAGAAGTACGACGTCGGCGTCCACCTCGCGTGTCACTGACGAACAATCATCCGAAGCATCGAACATCTGCGCGACGTCTTCCCGTCCACACCTTGGTGGACCGACAACGTAAATGCGAGTGCCACTGGATGTTTCGGCGGCGACCCGACGACCCGGATCGGATGCCGGATTCCATCGCTGCACCACGCGCAGCACCGAATCCGGAAGTACCGAAACGCTATTCATCGGTCACCGCCGGGGCAGAGCGATCGCCTCCGAGCTGCGCCCACCGACGCACATACCCGCGTCGAATCAGTGAGACCCGTTGTTGCGGACACTGTTCCGACTCGTTCATGAGCTCGCTCCACCACCGGCTGCACGTGCCCGCGTCGTCAGCAGTCCGAGGATCGGGAGGTTCGCCTTGACGCAGGGCTCGAATTTCGGGGCTCATCATCGCCGCCGCGGCGCCGAACAACACCGCGGAGTCCGAACTCAGATACAACTCGATCTCGTCCCTGCCCGCAGCGCTGCGCGAGGCAGATCGCCTCAGCGCCGGGCCGATCTGCTCGACCCGGCCCCACCACTGCGCCTCCAGAACAGGTCCGAGAGCCGCGAACAACTCTTCGACGCCGCGCCCGGTCAGTGTCTCCACCGGAACCGTGGGCACGCCGACGTTCTCCGAGATTTCCGCCGCCCGTCCCAGCGCCTCGTCCCAGCGCGGACCGAACAAGTCAGCCTTGTTCGCAGCGACGACCACACGATCGGAAACTCGAGCAATGGCTCGGCCGTCGACGTCGCGGACCGCGTCGACCACCACGTAGACAACGCAACGACGACCCAGATCGGGGTTCGACGTTCCAGGGACATCGAATGCCCTCGACTCGGTCACCACAACCGGTGCGCCGACAACTCTGCGCGAGAACCGGTCGTCGCGCCTCAGGATTCGCGCCAACGACGACCGCCCCACCCCGGCCCGTCCGGCGACCACCAGCTCGAGCGGCGCAGTCAGCGATCCGAGCACCGAGTGGACCGCCTCTGCGGCTCCCGAATCGATCGACGTCAGCCGATATGCCAGAGCGCGCAGCTGATCGATCGGCTCCGAGCAGGCGTCGTCGATCGATTCTGCGGGCAACATTCGTGACCACTCACGGCATGCAAATCCTGTGTTCATCCCCACCCCACGTCCCCATCGTGTCGGTGAGATTCTGTCAGGTTCTCGGCAAGGACGGCAGGTGACACCGCCCTTTCGCCGACAGTCCGAAGTCGACGGTTTCAGGACTTTCCGTGGAAAGTCTCAACTCAAACTTCAGACCCGTCTGCGCTAAACGGGGGTCATGCGTGACAATGGGTTCGTGAACGAAGCCGATCAGCATGCACCGCAGACCCCTGACACGGGGCAGACGGACCACACCAAGGGGTCCCGTCTCCATCCGAGAGTGACCAGCTTTCGCTCTCGCCGGGGTGCGCTGACCGACGCACAGCAGCAGGCTTGGGACCGTCAGTGGCCGCTCATCGGCGCCGACGTCTCGGACACACCGCTCGATGCGAACGCCTGGTTCGGACGTGAAGCACCCCTGATCATCGAGATCGGTTCGGGTACCGGCACCGCGACGGCCGCAATGGCCAAGGCGGAACCGCACGTGAACCTGATCGCGATCGAGGTGTACCGCCCAGGGCTCGCGCAGCTTCTCCAGCAGGTCGAACGCGAAGAAATTCCCAACGTCCGCGTACTGCGCGGTGACGCGATGGACGTACTCGAGAACATGGTCGCCCCCGAATCGCTGACGGGCGTCCGGGTGTTCTTCCCGGATCCGTGGCCCAAAGCCCGACATCACAAGCGTCGCCTCCTGCAGGGGCCGACGTTCGCGCTGATCGCCAACCGTCTCAAGCCTGGCGGAGTGCTGCACGTGGCAACCGATCACGCCGAGTACGCCGAATGGATCGAAGAAGCCGGCAATGCCGAGCCGCTGCTGACCGCACTCGACTGGGAGTCTCCGATGACCCACGAGCGTCCGGTCACCAAGTTCGAGGACAAAGCCCATAAGGTCGGAAGTGCAATCACCGAGCTTATATGGGGGAAGATCAGAGCATGAGCGTCAGCGAACAGCTATCCGACGACGTGACGTCGTCGGAATCTCCTCTCGACTTCGGTCGTGACTCCCGCCACCCCAAGCGGGTGCTTCTGGTCTGGGACGCCCCTAACCTCGACATGGGCCTCGGCGCTATCCTCGGTGGCCGGCCTACCGCCGCCTACCGGCCACGATTCGACGCTTTGGGTCGTTGGCTGCTCTCTCGCACCGCCGAACTGTCCGCACAGAACAGCGGCACGCTCGAGCCTGAAGCGACCGTCTTCACCAACATCGCGTCCGGCAGCGCCGACGTCGTTCGTCCTTGGGTCGAAGCCTTGCGTAACGTGGGTTTCGCGGTGTTCGCCAAGCCGAAGGTCGATGAAGACAGCGATGTCGATTCGGACATGCTCGAGCACATCGCGCTCCGGTACGGCGAGGGCCTCGCCGGAATCATGGTCGCCTCCGCCGACGGCCAAGCGTTCCGCGAACCTCTCGAGGACATCGCAGCAACCGGTATCCCGGTCCAGGTTCTCGGGTTCCGTGAACACGCCAGCTGGGCTGTGTCGTCCGATATCTTGGACTTCGTCGATCTCGAGGACATCCCAGGTGTCTTCCGTGAGCCTCTGCCACGGGTAAGCCTGGACACCCTGCCCGACGAGGGCGCCTGGTTGCAGCCGTTCCGACCGCTTTCTGCCCTGCTCATCGGGCGAAAAAGTGTTGCCGAGTAGGAGTTGATCAGTGTTCGCCAGCTGGGGAAGCATCGTCTATCGAGCCCGCTTCACCGTCATCGCTGTCATGGTGGCGGGGCTCCTCGGGCTCGCTGCGTACGGCCTGAGCCTGCAGGATCATCTCAGCCAGAGCGGCTGGGACGATCCGGGGTCGGAATCGGTAGAGGCTGCCAAACTCGCTGACGGCACGTTCGGACGCAGCACGACGGGTGACGTTCTGGCGCTGTACACGGCGCCGGAGGGCAAGACCGTCGACGACCCCGAGTTCCAAGCGAAGGTCATCGACAATCTGCAGCGACTCGTCGCCGACAACCCCGACCAGATCATGAAGATCAACGGCTCGTACTTCAAGGTCGACAACGGTCTCTCGGTGGCGGCCCTGGCGGACAAGACCAAGCAACACGCGGTCACCAGCATCGCGATCGCCGGAGACAACGACACCGCGGTGTCCAACAACTTCCGCGACATCGAGTCGCAGTTCTACATCGACGGCGTCGACGTGCAACTCGCCGGCCTGCAACCTGTCGCGAATTCGCTCAACGACACGATGGCCAACGACATCAAGCGCATGGAAATGCTCGCGATTCCTGCTGTCGGTGTCCTGCTGTTCTTCGTCTTCGGTGGCGTCGTCGCTGCTGCCCTCCCGTTGATCGTCGGCGGTCTGACCGTCATCGGCGCCAACGGCATCATTCGACTGATCACCAACTTCACCGAGGTCAACGCGTTTGTTGCGCCCGTGGTCTCTCTGGTCGGTCTGGGTCTCGCGATCGACTACGGACTGTTCATCGTCAGCCGTTTCCGAGAAGAGATAGCCGAGGGGTACGACACCCCGACCGCAGTACGCCGAACGGTCATGACGGCGGGTAGAACGGTCATGTTCTCGGCGACCATGGTTGCCGTCAGCCTCGGCGGTCTGCTGTTGTTCCCGCAAGGCTTCCTCAAATCGGTGGCTTACGGCGCCATTGCTGCCGTCATGCTTGCCGCGATCTCGTCCATCACGATTCTTCCCGCGATTCTCGGCATTCTCGGCAAGCGGATCGACGCGCTGACCTTCAAGAAGCTGCGCCAGACCAAGACCAACGAGGAAATCGAGAACGGTTTCTGGGGCAAGCTCACCCGCTGGGTCATGCAGCATCCGCTCAAGGTCGCGGTCCCGATCGTCGCGGCTCTACTGCTGATGATCATTCCGCTGACGGGCATCAAGTTCGGCGGTATCAACGAGACGTACCTGCCCCCGGACAGCCCCACGCGTGTCGCGCAGGCGCAGTTCGACGAACTCTTCCCGGGCAATCGCACCGAGCCCGTTCGACTCGTCATCGAGGGAGCCGACAACACCACTCTCGGTCAGATTTCCAAGACCGCAAATGCTGCGCCGGGTCTGGTCGAGAAGTTCACCCCGGAGGTTGCGACGAAGGACGGTGTCAACGTCCTCAAGGCCGGTCTGACGGAGCGGAACGAAGCACGTCCCACCATCGACTATCTGCGGTCCGCGGACTGGCCCGAGGGCACAACTGTGCTGGTCGGCGGTACTCCGGCCATCGAGCAGGACAGCGTCGACGCATTGCTCGATCGTCTGCCGCTGATGGTCGTATCCGTCATCCTGCTGACGACCTTGCTGATGTTCTTGACGTTCGGCTCGCTCGTCCTGCCCATCAAGGCCGCATTGATGAGCGCGCTCGGACTGGGTTCGACGCTCGGAATCTTGACCTGGATCTTCATCGACGGGCACGGTTCCGGTCTCTTGAACTTCACGCCGGGACCGATCATGTCTCCCGTCCTGGTGTTGATCATCGCGATCGTCTACGGCCTGTCGACCGACTACGAAGTGTTCCTGCTCTCCCGCATGGTCGAAGCGCGAGCGCAGGGCGCGAGTACTACCGAATCCATCCGTATCGGCACGGCACATACCGGCCGGATCATCACCGCTGCCGCACTGATTCTGATCGTGGTCACCGGCGCATTCGGCCTGTCCGATCTGGTGATGATGAAATACATCTCCTACGGCATGATCTCCGCGCTGATCATCGACGCGACTCTCATCCGAATGTTCCTGGTCCCCGCGACCATGAAACTGCTCGGCGACGACTGCTGGTGGGCTCCGGCCTGGATGAAGCGGATCCAGCAGAAGATCGGGCTGGGCGAGCCGATCCTCGACAACGAGCTGGTACTCGCGAACGTCCCGCAGATCGCGCCTGTCGGTGCGATCGCCGGACCGGGGCAGCCGCGCAAGATCGAAGCGGCCTCGCGGGTCATGCCGCCGCCTGCCCCGGCTGCACAGCCGGAAAGCGGACCTCGCGTTCCCGATCCTCTCACCGAGCCCATTCCGCTCAGCGAAATGGCGATCAAGGCACCCAACACGGAGGCTCCCGCCGCGGAGAAGCCGGCACCGCGACGTCGTCTCGATATCGGGAGTGCAGCCAGCGCCCCCCAGAACCTGATCGAGGCACCTGTACCCAATCCCTCGTACCGGCCGCAACCGAATGCCAGCGACAAGCGCAGAAACCCCACGCCCGCTGCGCCGGCCGAGCGTCCCATCGAGAGTTGGTTGTCGGACCTGCGGGCCCGGGAACAGACTCCCCCGGCCTCACGTCCACTGCCGGTGGTCCGGACGCCTTCGCGGACAAACGGTTCGGCGACCAACGGTGCTGCCAGCAGCAGTTCAGGCTCCAACGGCGCGAGCCGGAACGGCTCCGCAAACGGTGCTACCAACGGCTCTGCAACAAACGGTTCAGCCCCGACCTCGGTGGAGGCGACCCCCCAGTCGCCGCCTCCACCGACCGCTCCGGAGCGTCGTAACGGGGTTTTCACGGATTCGCCTTCGCCTACCAACGAGCCCCGAGTCTCGGACGCCACCCCTGACGGCGACGACAACGCCACCGGCAGGCACCGGCCTGACGACGCAGGCGCCATCAGCGTGAGCGAGCTCATCGCTCGCCAGAAGCGAAGCTGACCTGCTCCTGCTCCTGCTTGGCGAAGGCTCGTGCATAACGTGTCCCGACCAGCAGGAGCAGCAAGCCGACCACCAGGAAGGCAACGCTACGCACCAGCCCACTGAGTGTGGCCAGGTCGAAGAGGAACAGCTTTGCCACGGCCGCACTGGTGAGAGCAAGCCCGGCTCCGAGCAAGACGCGAGCGTGCTGGCGGTTGTTCAATCCGAGCACCAGCGCTGACGTGGCGGCAAGCATCCACACGATGGTTGCAACACTGTGCCCGGCAACGAATCCGGTTGCACTGTCGAAAATTTCGACGCCGGATGAGACGAGCGCGCACGTCACCGCGTAGAGGACACCGAACCCTGCGGCCGCCCATAGAACCGCCGCGTTGGAATCGGCAATCAACTTCAGTCGGTGAATCGCCCAGACCAGCATCACCACCGCGCCTATCGCCGTCAGGCTCGAGAGCGCCGTGATCGCACCGAGTTGCATGGATGCGGCGCGAGCGGTCGTCAACGCTTCCGGCGGAACCGTCGTGAGGTATCCGATCGATCCGATTGCCGCAAAGGCGGTTCCGAGCGCGAAGACGAAGCGCGAACCCGCATACAGCGAGACTCCGAGGAAGATCATTCCGACCGTGAGGATCAGCGGTACGACCAGAGATTCAGTCGCCCCGGAGAAGCAGCAGAGCAACAATGCGAGGGCGCCGGTTGCGCCCAGTCCGAATCGCAGTTGCGTCGGCAAAGGCTTGGCCGCCGCTGCAGCCGAAAGAAGTAGTGCCGCAGCAATTCCGTACAGCACTGCGGATTCGGTGCGCCCGAGCACGGCTCCGACGCACATCAGCGGAAGGGACGAGACGACAAAGGTAGCGGCGGACCACGCCCCTGCAATGCCGTCACGCGAGGGCGAACCCGTCCACTGCATAACCATCGCGCAGCCCGCCCCCACGATTGCAACCACGCCGGCACTGATCACCAATTGCACTGCACTGTTACCGGATTCGCCGAAGATGGACTCCGACGCTATCGCTGCGAGCAGTGCGAGAACCACCGGTACGGTGCGCGCCATGCCCAGGTACTTCCAGTCACGACCGAGCTGGGCGGAGAATGTCGCCGACTGGATCGCGAAGAGGAAACCGATGAGGGTCAACGATATTCCCGACGTCAACACGGGAGCCAGCAGCGCTGCTCCCAGAACGATCATGAGCGCCAGCGATTCGGAATCCCACTTCACGGCGAGGGCAACGCCGGCTGCGGCGATTCCGAAGGCAATCACCACCGCGAGCGGCGTCGTCACCCAACCGTAGAGAACGGAGGCTGCGACGACATCGAGATACATCCCTGCAAAACCTGTGGCAGCCAGGGCAATTGCCCCCACTTTGCCTCCTGGCCGTCCGTGGACCCGCACCCCGGCAAACACCAAGGCGCCGGAAAGGAGCGCACCGCCGAGCACCCGCAGCGGAGGTCCGAAGAATCCGGCCTGCGCTGCAAGTACCAGCAGCATCACGACTCCGATCAGTGTGACGGCAACACCGGCCGCGGCCAGGAGTCGACTGATGACACCGTCGCGTTGCCACCAGGGCTGGCGAGGTGCCGCAACCGGATACGTCGGCGGCTGCCACGCGGGCACGCTCTGCTGAGGACGCATTGGAGGCACCTGTGGCGCCGGAGATGCGGGTGCCGGAACTACCGGCATGGGCGGGGTCGCAGTAGCCGAGGACAGCTGAGTCTGCAGGATCGACAGGTTCTGGCCCATGTGACGCAACTGCCGGCCGATGCTGTCGCACTCGGCCGAGAGGGCGGTCACCAGTCGCGGATCGACGGCGGAAAAGCTCGGTGTGGTCATGGCTTCGAGCTTGCTGCGTGGCCGAACCGATCAGATGAGTAGTACTACTCGATCAGCCTGGGGACTTCTCGTACTCAACTGAGGACAACTTCGACTGACAGCACCCTCGACTGACAGGGCACTAACGCCGAGGTGCCGCGTTCCGCAATCGTTCGGACAGAAGCCGACCCGAAGTGTGAAGCGGAGCGGGATCCTGACGCGCCCGAGCAAGGACCAGCGCGCCCTCGAGTGCGGACAGAGCGAGAATTGCCTCGGACTCGGCGTCTTCGCGGGACCAACCGTCTGCCTCGAGGCGCTGAGCCAGCAGTGCGAGCCACGAGTTGTACCCGTCCGCACAAGCACCGCGGATGACCTCGGATTCGGTTGCGGCATCCAGTGTTGCCGTAGCCAAGGCGCATCCACGTTCGTAGTCCGAATCCGACAAACGCGCAGCCAATGCGGCGGCGAATGCCGAGATCGCGGTGGCTGCATCGGGTGAGCTCTCCAGCAGGTGCCGGATGAAATCGGCCATTGCCTCGCCACGTCGCCTCAGAGCCTCGCCTGCGAGTTCTTCCTTGCCGCCGGGAAAGTGAAAGTACAAGGAACCTTTGGTAGTCGCACTAGCCGAGAGAACTTCCGACACCCCCGTTCCGGCGTAGCCCTTCCGCTGCAACAAATCGGCAGCGGCATCGACCAACAAATCTCTCGTAGACATACGTTCAATATACCGATCAGTACACATATCGACAACACTTGAAGTGCATAAATTGCCAAAACCTTGCATCACTAGACCGATTGGTACATGATTCGGGAATCAACAAACCGGAGCACGGCCAACGACGTTCACGACGGCAAAGGACCAAATCGATGTCACCGAATTCCCCGAACAACACCACCACGACCGTCCTCGGACCGGACGAAGACCTCGCCGGGACCCTCGCGGCCACCGGCGTCCGGATGATGGTTCGTAACAAACAAACCGAGGGAGGTTTCTCTCTTGTACAACACCGCATCGCTCCGCATTCGATGACCTCACCGGTCCATCGCCACAGCCGGGAAGACGAGTACACGGTGGTTCAAAGTGGCCGCGTCGCAGCGATGGTCGGAGACGAGGTCGTCTACGCGGAGACCGGCGCCATGATCTTCAAACCGCGTGGCCAGTGGCACGCCGTGTGGAATCCCGACGACGCTCCAGCGCGGATTCTCGAAATCATCACGCCCGGAGGAATGGAAGACCTGTTCGAACTGATGCCGAAACTACTGGCCGAAGCAGGTTCCGCCGCGGAATCGGTTGCAGCGCGGGTAGAAGCAGACTTCGGGATCGAATTCGATCTCGTTGCCACCGCCGAGATCGCACAGACACACGGTGTGGGATTCGGCATCGAAAGTCACTGACCGACTGTCAGCACCTACCGATCGAAGGAAGATTCATGCTTGTACTCACCGGAGCAGAAGACCTCAGCGCCAACCTGAACCAAGAGCTGGGCGTCAGCGACTGGCACGATGTCACCCAGGAGTCCATCGACGAGTTCGCCCGGGTCACCGGCGACGATCAGTGGATTCACGTCGATGTGGATCGCGCGAAGGAGTCACCGTTCGGCGGAACCATCGCGCACGGCAACTACACGCTCTCACTCGGCCCCAAGTTCTCGTACGCAATGTTCTCGCTCGAAGGTTTTGCGTTTGCTCTCAACTGCGGATTCGACAAGGTCAGGTTGCCTGCTCCGCTTCCGGTCGGCTCTCGTGTCCGCATGCGCGCGACGTTGAGCAAAGTCGAACCGATCAACGGCGGTGTCCAGATCACGGTGACGCAGACGTTCGAACGAGAACACGGTGACAAGCCCGTGTGCGTCGCCGAGATGTTGACCCGCGCGTATCACTGAAAGGTCAGGAGCCGAACATCTTTCGGATCGTGGTACCGAAGGGATGCTTCGCGGTGACACTGCCGAATCGCACCTTGCCGTGCACCACCAGATGCAGCGGGCCCATCTGTGGGCCGGACCGAACCTTGTTCGACGCGCTTCCCCCGACTGCCTCGACACCGTTCATGTCCACCGTCGCCTCTTCGGGAACGATCAGTGAAATCGAGCTGGCGTAGTCGTCGATCGAGATGTTCACGACCTGCGTCTGCATCACCGCACGCGTGAAATCGATAGTCACACTGGACATTCTGGTGTCGACCACGACAGCTGGTGGAACGATCCAGGCACCGTTCCGCGTCACCGTCGCCATTCGTCCACGGATCACGGCAGCATTTGCCGCTCCGTAAGTACCTACAACCGGAGCCCCGACGGGAGCGCGGTAAGGCGGGCTCGGGTGAACCGGCGGCGGTTGGGGTTGGTACGTCGGCGCCGGGTAGGGCTGGCCTTGGTACATCGGCTGACCCGCATTGGGATACGCGGGTGGGTCGTAGTCGGAGATCAGTGTGATGCCCGGAAGATCGGCGAGAACCGAGTTGAGCTCACCTCGTGTCTTTGCGGCCAAGGCAGTGTCCATGCGCTCGGTGAACTCACCGAGCGAGAGCATCCCTTGACCGACAGCTTTCTGCAGCAGCTCGCCGACATGCTCTCGTTCGGCATCGGATACGCGTAGATTCCTGGCCTCCATGATTTCCAGGATAAACGTTATTCGAGACCTTGTTCTATCGCGTATCGCGTGAGCTCGACGCGATTGGCCAACTGAAGCTTCCGAAGCGTTGCCTGCACATGGTTTTCGACGGTCCGGTGGCTGAGCGAGAGCCTCGTGGCGATCTGTTTTGCGCTCAGCCCCTTGGCGACAAGACGGAGCACTTCGGTCTCACGGTCGGTGAGCCGAGGCAGCTCGGGTGCGCGATCGTCGGCCGGTGCCGTCGACATCCGGCGGTACTCACCGAGCACCAATCCGGCGAGGCCGGGGGTGAAGACGGCTTGTCCGTCGAAAGTCGCTCGCACGGCCTCGAGCAGTTCCGCCACCGAAGCACTCTTGACCAGGTAACCCGACGCTCCGGCTTTGACCGCGTCGAGGACGTCGTCACGTTCGGCAGAGGCCGAAAGCACCAGTACCTTGCTCTTCGGCGAAACCTCGAGAACTGCGGTGGTGGCGTCGGCACCGTTTCCGTCCGGCAGGTTCATGTCCATCAGAACCACCGCCGGTTGCACGGCGGCGGCCCGGCGGCGCGCACTCTCGACACCCTCCGCCGTGGCGCTCACGGTGAAGCCGGCAGCTTCGAGGTCCCGGGAGACACCGTCGCGCCACATCGGGTGATCGTCGACGACCATCACCGTCACCGGATTCTCGCCATGTTCGTCAGCCACGCTCACTTTTCCCCTTCGGAACGTTGATCTCCCATTCGGTGCCCTCCCCCGGCCCGGTTTGCAGGACTGCAGTGCCGCCGAGCACCTGCACTCGGCCGAGAATGGACTTCGATACTCCCATGCGGCCTTCGGCTTCGGCCTGCGCCAAGCGACCCTCGGGGATTCCGACGCCGTCGTCGCGGATGCTGACGATCACCTCGTCCGGCAAATCTTCGAGCAATACGTATGCCTTCGCCGCGGGCCCGGCGTGCAGCCCGACATTGGACAGAGCATTGTCGACGATGGCTGCCAGTTCGATGGCTCGATCACGCTCGATCACGACGGGGTGCGCGGGCGTCGACACCGACACTGACGTGCTTGCCTGCGTGGTCAGCAGCGGACACAGATCCACTGTCTGTCCGCCGACGTCTGCCGCGGCGCCCGAAACCTGCTCGGAGATCAGCATTCTCAAGGCGACCTCCTGCTCACCGGCCAGAGCAGCCAGTTCAGCTGCCTCGCCGCCGAGTGCCGCACCTCGCCTGCGCACCATCGCCAGCACCTGCAGAACGCCGTCGTGTACTTCGCGTGCCAAACGCTCGCGCTCTTCGGTGGCCGCCGCCAGACGGACGGCTTGCTCGAGTTGTCGATGCGAGCGCCGAGCGGTGGTGGTGGCCAAGCCCAACGCCAGGCCGACCGATACGAGCACGGGAGCCGTCGCATCGCGCCAGAGGTCCAGGTTGACCTGGTCGCGGATGATCGCGCTGGCCGCCGAGATGACAACTCCGGACGCCATACCGAGCCACGGCCCGCCGAGAATTGCCGCGGAGATGACCGCGTTGGTGGCCCACAGCGTGGTGGGCAGCGTCTGGTGATTCTGATACCACTCGTGGTCGGAGACCAGCCTCGTCGACGCCATCAGCAACATGACGACCACCTGATCGGCGATCACCACCTGATACCGCGGCAGCTTCTTCCCGAACAAAGCACCGGATGTCCCGAGCAACAGTGCCGACACCCCGGTCCACACGGCCATCAGAGCGACGAAGAACCAGCTGAGCCGAGAGTTGGTGTAGTCGGAGGCCGAGGCGAGCTGGTAGCTGATCGCGTACACCAGCGTGACGAGCCGAAATGCCTGCGCCGCCCGCCACAGCGGGGCATCAGGGTCGGTGTCGACGCCCGACGCCTCGCGAACGGTCGGCTGATAGTGCAGCCGACGACGGCGGGTGGGCTCAGTCATCGGGAGGAGTGGGGTTCACGATGCGAGGCTCGGCGCGCGGCTCGTCGGGTTCGGCGGGGAACAGTGGGGTTTCCGGATCTTCGACGTGCAGTTCGGCGTACGCGATGTCCGGGTCGTCGGCGAGGAGGGAACGAATAGCGGTATTCAGGACCGCGACGATCGGAACAGCCAAGAGCCCGCCGACGATTCCAGCGAGAACGATGCCCGTTGTAATGGCGAGAACGACTGCCAGCGGATGCAGGCGAACAGCGCGACCCAACAACAGCGGTTGCATCACGTGCGCTTCGAGCTGCATGACGCCGATGATGATGCCGAGGACAATCAGCGCCGTCAGGAAACCCTTCGTGACCAGAGCGACAAGCACCGCGAGAAAACCGGTCAGAAATGCACCGACGATCGGAATGAACGCGCCGATGAACACCAACGACGCCAGCGGCAGGGCGAGCGGCACCCCGAGGATCGCCAGGCCGGCACCGATACCGATCGCGTCGGCGGCGGCAACCGCGACCGTGGCGCGCACGTAGCCGATCAGCGACCCGAAACCTGCAGAACCGGCGATCCGTACGCGACGACGCGCGTCGGTGGGAACGATCCGGGTGACGAACTGCCAGATCTGATCGCCGCCGTAGAGGAAGAAGATGAGAGTGAACAGCGTCAGCAATGCCCCGGTGAAGATCTCGCCGATGACTGTCGCCGTGGTCAAAGCGCCGCTGGTCAGGGACTCACGATTGGATTGCACCGACTTGACGACCGAATCACCTGCCTGGCGGATCTGATCCTCGCTGAAGTGCAGCGGACCGCTGGTGAGCCAGTTCTGAATTTGCGTGACGCTGGCCGTGAACTGGTCGGTGAGCTGGGGCAACCCGTCGATGAACTGCTCGACGACAAACGTCATGATTCCCGCGACCAGTCCGATCGAGGCAAGCAGAACGACGATGACGGCTGCCGAGCGGGGAACACCCCACACCTGTAGCCGATCGACAATCGGGATCAGCAGAGCTGATGCCAGCAGAGCCAGCCCCACCGGGATGAGCACGGTTTCGAGGCGGAGTACGACGTACCCGAGAACCAACAGTCCGGCGAAGATCACAATGAGGCGCCACGACCATTCCGCAGCGATGCGCACGCCGGGATGCACCGCCCGAGCGTCGGCGGAGATGGGTTTGTTCATCCTCGATGCTCGCTCCGCACGCCCCCTGTTTGCGTTCACATCGCGAGCCTAACCGGCCCGGCCGACACAGGTGAGCGGACGAATAATCGGACGCGCGTACCAACACTTCGACCTCTGCCAGCTAAATTGAACCCTGTGCGGGCCTCATACAGAGCAATAGCGGTGACCATCCGCAGCCGGTGGCCCCTCTATATGCTCTCCATGCTCGCAGCCAATCTGATCGGCGCGGTACTGGTCTTTGCCTTCGTCCGGTACGGCGTGCCGATCCAGGAGTCCGACGCGATAGTTGCCGACCGGGTCCGCAACTTCGCGATCTTCGGCGTGTACCTGGCATTCGCCGGCGCCGTCAGCCTTACGGCGGCGGCGATGATGTTGAAGTCGGTCATTCGCTGGCGGCTGCGCGGGGGTCCACCGACGAGGTCCGAGCAGATGGCGGCACTGCACGCGCCGCTTCGCCAGGCCATCGTCCACCTGGTGCTGTGGATTCTGGGCGGCATCATCTTCGTGTTCCTGACCATCACCGAGATGCCCGGTCTCGCGATCGCCGTGATCGTGACGGTCTGCATGGCCGCGACCACGACCTTCGGGTTCACCTACATGCTCGGTGAGCGCATTTTGCGTCCGGTCGCCGCCCAGGCCTTGAGCGAGGGCGAATTCGATCGGACCATGGCGCCTGGCGTCGGAACCCGGCTGGCGATGACCTGGGGACTCGGCACGCTGATGCCCGTCGCAGGCATCATCTTGCTGTGCTCGACGCAGCTCACGACCGATCTCGAGTTCTCCCCCGACTCGCTCGCGTGGGCGATCCTGCTCATCTCGATCATGGCGATCGTGCAGGCCTTCGCGCTGTCGATGCTGACGGCTACCCAGATCTCCGATCCGATCCGCCAACTGCGACGCGCCATCGAGCGGGTGCAGCGCGGCGCCACCGACGTACGCGTCGAGGTGTTCGACGGCAGTGAGATCGGTCGGCTGCAGGTCGGCTTCAACCGCATGATGAAAGAGTCCGACGAACGTCGTCTGCTGCGTGAGCTGTTCGGTCAGCACGTCGGCGAGGACGTGGCCCGGCGCGCGTTGAAGTTCGGTACCGAGCTGGGCGGCGAAACTCGATTCGTGGCAGTTCTGTTCGTCGACATGGTCGGATCCACCGGTGCCGCGGCCGAGCGCCCGCCGGGTGAAGTGGTCGAACTGCTCAACGAGTTCTTCCGTGTGGTCGTCGACGTCATCGATCGTCACCATGGTTTTGTCAACAAGTTCATGGGTGATGCAGCGCTCGCCATCTTCGGTGCACCACTCGATCGACCCGACGCTCCGACGGCAGCCCTCGCTGCGGCTCGCGAGCTGCGGTTCAAGCTCAACGACATCACCGGCCTCGACGTCGGAATCGGTGTGAGCGCGGGGCTCGCGGTCGCCGGCAACATCGGTGCTGCCGAACGTTTCGAGTACACCGTGATCGGTGATCCGGTCAACGAGGCGTCACGGCTCACTGAGCTCGCGAAACTTCGGCCCAGCCGGGTGCTGGCGTCGACGAGCGCGTTGTACTTCGCCGACGAAGAGGAACAGGCCGAGTGGGAACTCGGCGAGCAAGTCCAACTGCGTGGGCGCCGACGACTGACGCATCTGGCGTGGCCCGAAAAGTATCCAGAGGTCGATCCGGATCAAATTGGTTAGGGTGAGTCGATGGCTCAGCCTGGAAACACCCCACGGCGACTGAGACGACCACGCTCGCCCGTGGCCGAGACCAGTCGGGCCAGAGGGCGCTTCTGGTGGCTGAAGTGGGTGCTCGGGATAGCACTCATCGCCCTCCTGATAGTCGAAGGCGCATATCTCTGGCCCAGGCTAAGTGAGGCCTGGCGGGTCCTGACCGAAATCCATTGGGGTTGGGTGGCCGCGTGCGTCGCGGCCCAACTCATTTCACTCAGCGGTTACGCGTCCGTTCAACAACGTCTGCTCAATGCCGCTGGTGTGGTTGCCGGTCACCTCAAGAACCTCTCGGTCATCTATGCCAGTACGGCAATGGCGCTGACGTTGCCTGCGGGCCAGGTCTTCTCCACTGCGTTCACGTACAAGCAGACTCGAAAGTGGGGCGCTACACCGGTTGTCGCATCCTGGCAGTTGGCGATGTGCGGTGTCATCGCCGCCGCGACTCTGGCACTACTCGGCGCTACCGGCGCGGCGGCGTTCGGCACCAAGGTCAGCCCGGTGACGCTGACGATTTCGCTCGTCGGCATGGCAGCACTGTTTCTGGCGTTGCGATACATAGCCCAGAATCCCGGCAGCATCGAGCGCATCGGGCACCGAGTTCTGGCGCTGTACAACCGTTCTCGCAAGAACCCGACCGGGCGCGGTATGCACCGTTGGTCCGAAATCCTCAAGCAACTGGATTCGGTCGAGCTCAGCCGCACCGACTCGGTCATCGCATTCGGGTGGTCGGCCATCCATCGTGTCGCCGATGTCGCTTGTTTGGGTTTCGCATGCTGGGCGGTGGGCGCGGAACCCTCCTTCGCGGGGCTCCTGATTGCCTTTACCGCCGCCAAAGCAGTCGGCAGCATTCCGCTGCTGCCCGGCGGGCTGGGCTACGTGGACACCGCACTGATCACCGCGCTGACGATCGCCGGTGCCAGTGGAGCGCAGGCAATTGCGGCATGGTTTGTATATCGGATGGTCAGCTTCGTCGGGGTCGCTGTCGCCGGTTGGATCGTCTTCTTGATCACTTTCCGTGCAACCCACCACGAAGACCTCGAGATGGACCTCGAGTTCGAACGCCGCGAACAGCCGGGCGTCTAGCGTCGCAACGCTGCCGCCATGTCGTCGAGGTGTGCCCGGCTGATCCGTACGGCTGCCTCCGCGTCGCCGGCTTCGATGGCGTCCACCAACATTCGATGCTCGTCCGCATCGGGCTGGCTGTGGGGATGCAGGTCCAGAACCGCGATCAACTCGATCAACGCAGCCCGCAGACGCGGTACAAAGGTCTCGAAGAGTTCCGACAGCACGGGATTGTGTGCCGCGTCCACCACTGCTCGGTGGACGGCGATGTCGGCGTCGACGAACGCTGCGTCGCCAGAGTGCGCTGCGGCAGTTCTACCGTCGAGCGCTTGCCGCAGAGCCGCGACGTCAACGGCATCGCGCCGCTGCGCAGCGAGGCGAGCTGCTTCGATCTCGACCGCGTTGCGCACCTCGACGACGTGAAGGATCGCCTCGGCTTCGAGCACTCGGGGCCACTGATCCGGAGGCGTCGTACTCCGTAGGAAGACCCCGGCGCCCTGCCGCGATTCGAGCATGCCGAGGCCCGCGAGAGTCCGCACTGCTTCCCTGATAGTGGACCGCCCGATACCCAACTGCGCAGCAAGAGTGGTTTCACCTGGAAGTTTGGCGCCGACTTCCCATTCACCGCTCACGATCCGCGCGCGTAGCAACTCCGCGGCCTGGTCGGTGAGCAGCCGACGCTCGACGATCGGGGACACGTGAACTCCTCAGGTTGTCTGATAAGTAATTTCGTTCTAGTGTAGCCCGCATGGCTACAGGAGCACTCCTTCTCGACTGCCGCGGCGGGGCCTGAAAGACCGGCACCCCTCCGCGGGGTTTCGCCATGCCGGTCTCTCGACTCGACCGCAGGAGAAACCGAAGATGAGTACTACCCGCGCCAACCGCTGGAACAACCAGAAGCCGTCACCCATGCCGTCCGAGCGCTATCGCGCCGCGTGGGATCGCGTCGACATTCCGACTTTCGAGCGGACGTGGCCGTCCAATCGCACCACCGCGGCGCCCCTGTGGGTGCCCGTCGATCTGCGTGACGGCAACCAAGCCCTCGCAGAACCGATGGACCCCGAACGCAAGCGTCGAATGTTCGAACTGATGGTGGCGATCGGCTACAAGGAAATCGAGGTCGGCTATCCCTCTGCGAGCCAGACCGATTTCGATTTCGTTCGCGACCTGGTGCGCTTCGATCTCGTTCCCGACGACGTCACCATCGTCGTATTCACCGCCGCGCGTACGGATTTGATCGAACGGACATATCAATCGATCGAGGGGCTGCCTGACGCGGTTGTCCACATGTACACAGCGACTGCGCCGACGTGGAGAAACGTCGTTCTCGGCAAGGAGCGAGAAGAGCTGCACGACATGATTTTCCGCGCCGCGCAAGACGTTGCTCGTGGCGGCGAAGGCCACGACGGCTGGCGATTCGAGTTCTCACCCGAGGTCTTCAACCTCACCGAACCCGACTACATCCTGCAGGTCTGCAACAGTCTCACCGAACTCTGGGACGCCAGCCCCGATCGCCCGGTTATCCACAACCTGCCTGCCACAGTCGAAATCGCCACCCCCAACATCTATGCCGATCAGATCGAATACATGCACCAGAATCTGGCCCGACGCGATTCGGTGATCCTCTCGGTCCACCCGCACAACGACCGCGGCACCGGCGTTGCGTGCGCCGAACTGGCAGTGCTGGCCGGCGCGCAGCGCGTCGAGGGATGCCTGTTCGGCAACGGCGAGCGGACGGGCAACGTCGACCTGGTCACGCTGGGGCTCAATCTGCATGCACAGGGCGTCGATCCGGAAATCGACTTCTCCGACATCGACAAGATCCGTCGAACGGTGGAGTACTGCAACAGAATTCCCGTCCACGAACGCCACCCGTACGGCGGCGATCTCGTGTACACGGCATTTTCCGGAACCCACCAGGACGCGATCAAGAAGGGCTTCGCGCATCACTACGAGAGCGCGGAGGCTGCCGGCGTCGATCCGGGATCGGCGCCGTGGGCGGTCCCTTACCTGCCGATCGACCCCGCCGACGTCGGCCGCGACTACCAGGCGGTCATTCGTGTGAACAGCCAGTCGGGCAAGGGCGGAATCGCATATCTGCTGCAGACCGAGTACGGGGTCGAACTCCCCCGGCGCCTGCAGATCGACTTCGCCTCGCGGGTGCAGCTCGAAACCGACGACTCGGGCACCGAAATGACTGCCGACCAACTGTGGAAACTGCTGCTGCGCGAGTACGGGTACAACGGAGGAGTGCGTCGGTACTCACTGGAACACACCGCCGACGGTGATCAGCTGTTCGTTGCCATCGATCGCGACGGGCGCGAGGTCACCGCCGCGGCCAGTGCGTCCGGGCCGGTCGAGGCATTGAGCAAAATCCTGACCGAACAGGGCTCGGCCGTCGAGGTTGTCTCGCTCACCCAGCATTCACTGCCCCGCAACCCGAATTCTTCCGGGAGTGCGAATTCGGCAGTCACCATTGCAGAGTGCGTGGTGAACGGTGAAGGACGCTGGGGCATTGCGGTGCATCAGTCGGTGACAGCGTCGGCGCTTCACGCGGTCTATGCCGCAAGCACAAACACTGTGATGCAGCTCACATGATCTTGCGGAAGGATTTCCTGGGGTCCATAGTTGAAGCTACAAGAACTTGAACATTCAACTACTTATTCAGGAGCTTCCATGACCACCGCAACCTTGCCCGCATTGACCGCCGGAACCTGGGTCATCGACACCGTCCACTCCACTGTCGGATTCTCGGTTCGCCACCTCATGGTTTCCAAGGTTCGTGGAACGTTCGACGAGTTCTCCGGAACGATCACCGTTGCCGAAGACGGAACCCCGGCCGTCGAGGCCGAGATCTCCGTGGACTCCATCAACACCAAGAACGAGCAGCGCGACGGCCACATCAAGTCCGCTGACTTCTTCGACGTCGAGAAGTTCCCGAAAGCCACCTTCAAGTCCACCGCAGTGCGATCCAAGGGCAGCGACTTCGTCCTCGCCGGCGACTTCACGCTCCACGGCGTCACCCGCGAGGTCGAGCTGAACCTCGAGTTCAACGGCGTCAACCCGGGCATGGGCCAGGGCCCCGTCGCCGGATTCGAGGCCACCACCGTCATCAACCGCAAGGACTTCGACATCTCCATCGAGATGCCCCTCGAAGGCGGCGGAGCAGTTGTCGGCGACAAGATCACGATCACCCTCGAGATCGAAGCCGGCCTCCAGGCCTAACAACACTGTGCGCCTTTATTAACCGCCCGCGGTTAATAAAGGCGCACAGTCGTATGGTGTGAGCGTGAAGAAGTACGCACCATTCCTGCTGATCGACGCCATTCTTGTCATAATCTTCTGCGCGATAGGGCGCCGTACCCACGAAGAAGCCAATGCGCTCGCCGGTCTGGCGAAGACATCCTGGCCCTTCCTGACCGGCCTGGTGATCGGATGGGCTGCCACGTTCGCGCTCTACCGCGACAAGTTCAACGCCGTTCTCCTTGTTCCCACCGGCGTTGTCGTTTGGCTCGGCGCCGTCGTCATCGGGATGATCCTGCGAGTGTTGAGTGGCCAGGGCACCCAGTTCAGCTTCATCGTCGTCGCGACGCTGGTCCTCGGCGCGTTCCTTCTCGGTTGGCGCGCACTCGCTCCGCTGGTAGTGAAAATCCGCACCAAGTCGTAACCAAACTCCACGGCTCGGAACCACCCGAAATGCCCGAGCACGTAGGACACTTTTCGGATGAGCAACACTACGGAGCCCGTCGAACGTAGCGAGAAGGAAGACCGGGGGTTCTTCGGCCAACCCTTTGCGCTGGCGAACCTGTTCGGCGTCGAGATGTGGGAGAGGTTCTCCTTCTACGGGATGCAAGGCATCCTCATCTATTACCTGTACTACAGCGTCAGCGACGGCGGCCTCGGCATCAGCCAGGCGGCAGCGACCAGCATCGTCGGCGCGTACGGCGGCACCGTCTACCTGTCGACGATTCTCGGGGCGTGGGTGGCCGACCGACTGCTCGGCTCCGAGCGCACGCTCTTCTACAGTGCTTCGCTGGTGATGGCCGGCCACATCGCACTGTCGGTTCTTCCCGGCATGTGGGGTGTCGGCGTCGGCCTCGTCATGGTCGCCTTCGGCAGCGGCGGCTTGAAGGCCAATGCGACCTCTCTGGTCGGAGATCTCTATTCCGAACAGGATGTTCGCCGCGACGCCGGATTCTCCATCTTCTACATGGGCATCAACATCGGCGGTCTTGTCGGTCCGCTGCTCACCGGAGCCGTCCAGGACGCCTGGGGATTCCACGCCGGTTTTGCTCTCGCTGCCGTCGGCATGGCGCTCGGCCTGATCCAGTACACGCTGGGCCGCAAGCATCTTCACGGAATCGGTGCCGAACCAGGCAACCCGTTGCCCGCGGACAAGCGCGCACTCTACATCGGGATCGGCATTGCCGCGATCGTCGTCGTCGCGGTCGCCTCCGTCACCGGCTTGATCACGGCGGACAACATGTCCGACGTCGTTGTCGGACTCACGATCGTCGCGTCGGTCGGTTACTTCCTCCTCATGCTCACCAGCAAGAAGGTCACCAAGGTCGAACGCAGTCGAGTCTTTGCGTTCATCCCGATGTTCATCGCGAGCGCGGCCTTCTGGTCGCTGTTTCAGCAGCAGTTCACCACCGTGCCGGTGATCTCAGACAAGCTCCTGGACCGCAATCTCTTCGGTTGGGACTTCCCGCCGACGTGGGTACAGTCGATCAATCCGGTGTTCATCATCATCTTTGCCGGGGTGTTCGCAGCGATGTGGACCAAACTCGGTGACCGTCAGCCGTCGTCGCCGATCAAGTTCGCGCTCGGTACCGGCACGATGGGTCTGGCGTTCCTGGCGTTCATCCCGATCACCGGGGGCGGACCGAACAGTGCACCGCTCCTCGGCCTTGCCGGTGTGCTTCTGCTCTTCACCTTCGCCGAACTCTTCCTGTCCCCCGTCGGCCTTTCCCTTGCAACCAAACTCGCGCCCGAGCATTTCCACACTCAGATGGTGGCGTTGTTCTTCTTGTCCGTTGCATTGGGTTCTTCGATGGCGGGAACCTTGGCCGGTTACTTCGACATCGACGACAGTCGCCCGTTCTTCCTGATCATCGGTTTCTCGTCGATCGGAATCGGAGTGATTCTTGCTCTTGCCTCGCCGTGGATCAAGAAGCTGATGCAGGGCGTGAAGTAGACGGGCTCACTTCACCCACAACCACAGAGCCAACACGAATCCCGCTATCGCTACTGCCACACGCAGTACCGATGGCGGGATTTTCTTGACGACGGGCGGGCCACACCAACCTCCGGCCAACGCGCCGAGCGCCATCGCCAACGCGGCCACCCAATGCACCTGTCCGGAGAAGGCGAAGATGAGTGCAGCCACAAGATTGGCGATGCCGAGAAAGAAACTCTTCAGGATCGTTGCACGCCACACCGTTTCGGAAGTGAGGATGAGCGTCGCAGCCAGGAAGATGACGCCGGCACCGGCACCGAAATAGCCGCCGTATACCGCGACGGCGAACAGTGCTGCGGAGTAGATTCCGGGGCGGTCGCCGCCGCCGGACAACTCACGAATCTTCGGTTGCAGCAGCAGCGCGAGCGAGGCGAACACGACCATCGCCGGCACAACGGATTCGAACGAACCTTCCGGTGCCAACCACAGGATGAGGGCACCGATGATGCCACCGGCCGCCGAATAGAGAGACCAGCGAACAAGTTTCGGACCGGTATCGGCAACTTCACGGGACGAGTTCGCCAACGCTCCGACGCCGACGGCCACCAACGCGACGGTATTGGTCATGTTCGCGCTGACCGGTGAGAGCCCGACGCTCAGCAGCGCCGGATACGAAACGATCGATGCAAGACCGGTGACAAAACCGACTAGACCGCTGAAGAATCCCGCTACGACGAGGAAAAGGAAATCGAGCAGGTTCACGAACCAGGAATCTACTCGCGGTGCCCGGTACTACTTGTCGGCAGGCTTGCCGAGTTCCTGGAAGAGCTTGTCCGTCATCTGCATTGCTCGATCGCCGCCGTCGGCGTCTGCGACGAACACTGCGAACGCGAAGTCTCCGCGTGATCCGTAGAACCAGCGATCGTCACCGCTCGCTGCACCGGCCGCCATCATGTCCGGGTACCCAGCCAGTCCGCCGGCGCCTCGCATGGCGTCACGCAGACGATTGTTGACGTCGCCGGGCAATGCCGTCGGCGTGACGTCGGCGGTAGCCGGTTGTCCGAAGACCATCATCGGCATCGGGGCACTGCCGCGGGCGATCGATGCCGCGAGCATCGCCATTCCGAACGGAGTTACCGTCGGTGCGCTCGCGTCGTTGGACGTCTTGTTGGCCATGACGTTGTTCATCGCCTGGTCCACGCCGGGGCGGTTCGCGGCAAGCACTGCTGTCTGC
Source organism: Rhodococcus sp. KB6 (assembly GCF_001445685.1). Classification (NCBI taxonomy): domain Bacteria; kingdom Bacillati; phylum Actinomycetota; class Actinomycetes; order Mycobacteriales; family Nocardiaceae; genus Rhodococcus; species Rhodococcus sp. KB6. The sequence goes on from NZ_LNAK01000154.1 coordinate 99,131, forward strand.
TGTTCGAGTCCCTGAATGTGGAAGCCGTTGCCGAGTCCGAGTTGCTGCCCGGTGTCGGCCAACTGTTCGGGTGACACAGATCCGGGGTCGACGCCGTTCTGCATCGACGATGCGAGACGGACCAGATCGAGGGCGCCGCCGGCCGGGCGCAACCCGGTGAAGGCGATCGGGCCCTGTTCGATGGCCTGATTGTTCTGTGCGGCAGCCAGAATGGCGCCGTCCGACGGGCGGATCGCGACGATGGCCGCAGGAGTACCTGCACTGACGACAGCTTCGATCGCGGCGAGTTGAGCGTGCGAATCGAGGGTCGCGGCGACGTCGGGGCCGGGAGGTCCCTGGAAGCCGGCTTGCTTGATCGGGAATCCGTTGGGCTCGACCAGATTGACCGCCCAGCCGGCGGTGGCGTCGCGATTGGCCTGCCACACGGTCCGCAGTGGGTCCAGCAACGGCGAGTTGATGCGACGGTCGGAGGCGATCAGCTTGGGTGTCTTGACCACGACGACACCGGGGATCGCAAAATCGCTTTCCAGGTAGGCGTAGTCGGGATCGCGGAGCAGTACGGCGGTGACGGGCTTGCCGGGGTTTGCGGCGAGGTCGGCCAACATCGACTCCGAAGTGACCAACGGGGCGACAGGTTCGAGCACCGTGGCGAGGCGACGAGTGGTGTCGACGGGGTCCGGCATGGTGGCCGGGTCAAGAGTGATCGCGTTGATGGTCTGCTCGTTCATGAGCAGGGTGCCGGTGCTGTCGACTACCTTCGGCGGCGCTGCGTCCGTGCGGGTGTACGAAACGGTGCGACCGTTGCCGAGGTCGGGGACGAGGACCGACGGGTCCCAGGACACACGCCAGCCGACCGACAGATCACGAACCTCACCCTGCGACTGGTAGCTCCAGTCCTTGCCTTCGCCGAAGTTCCAGGACGCGTCGAGTGTGAAGAGTCCGGAGTCGCTACCCAGATCCATGACCTGAGCGACGTCGAAGTCGGTGGACTTGGCGGCCAGTCCGTCGAACATCTGCTGGATCGACGGCCGCGCCGCGTTGGGGTACGACGTGAGCGCCGCAGCAGCTTCGGCGTCGTGGTTGTTGAGGGCGGTGACGAAGTCCTCCACCACCGAGGCGGCGTCGGATTTCTTCTCCCCACCGATGACACACGACGCGAGCGCCACTGTCAGAACGACAGCAGTTATCGACGCAACGACATATTTTCCACGACGGTTGTGCTGTCCTCCGGGCCCCATGCATGTAACTCTTTACTTCTGTCACACGAGTAACAAGCACGGGATGCCTACGAACGTGTCACGGTTGAGCTACGACGGTGTGATCCAACTGCAACGGAAAACAGGTTTCAGCGCAGAAAAGTGCCCGCTACCTGCACTGCAGGCGAAGAGCTGTCCGCACCCGCGATGAATACCGCAAATGCGAGGTCTCCCTTGATTCCGACAAACCACCCATGTGCCGGGCCACCCTCGGTTTCGGCCGTGCCGGTCTTGCCGAGAAGCCCCGGAATGTCCTGCAACGACGTCGCCGTACCGCCTGTGACGGTCTCGCGCATCATCACCCGCAACTGTTCGGTCACCTCCGCGGGAGCCGGTGCAACGGTCTGATCTGCCACGCCGGGCTGTCCCTTGACCAACATCGGCGCGGGTGTCGTTCCGTTGGCGATCGAGGCCGCCACGAGAGCCATCCCGAAGGGCGTGGCGGTCACCGTGCCCTGTCCGATCGCGGACTCGACGCGTTCGGCGGGGGTGTTCGCGTCAGGGACGTTGCCCGTCACCGTCGTGAGTCCGGGGGTGACGTAGTCGACGCCGAGCCCGAACTGCAGCGCCGCTTTGTGCAGAGCATCGGCGGGCAGACCGACGGCCATCCTCGCCATTGTGGTGTTGCACGACTTCGCGAACGCGGTGTGCAGCGGAACCGATCCGAGGTCGAACTCGTCGTCGTTGGGAATCTGACGGCCCTCGATGTTCTCGGTACCCGGGCACGGCAGAACGGTGTCCGGTGTAGCGACGCCGGCTTGCAGGGCCGCGGACGTCGTCACGGTCTTGAACGTCGAACCCGGTGGGTACAGGCCGGTCAGAGCGATCGGGCCCTGTGCGTCGGCGGGGGCGTTCTGGGCCACCGCCAACACCGCTCCGGTCGACGGCTGCAGCGCAACGATCGCCGCCTGTTGTGTCACCCCGGCGAGCGCATTCTCGGCCGCGAGTTGCATCGGTCGGTCGATCGTTGTCGCGATGTTCGGAGCAACCGGCCCGTCTTGGCCGGCGACGGTGGTGACGGTTCCGTTCTGCTTCACCTGCTGTACCGCCCAGCCCGCGGACTTGTCCTGCCCCTCCTGCCACAGATCGGACAACCCACTGAAAGTCGGCGACGCCAGAGTTTTGTCCACCGAGAGCAGCCGAGCCTGCGGCGCCAAGCTCACTCCGGGAATCGCCGCCAACCTCTCCTCGATCGGTGCAAGATCCTCGGCCCGCAAAGTGATTGCGGTGACCGGCTTCCCACTTGCCGACGCAAGATCGCCGCTCAGCGATGCCGCCGTGATCGTCGGTGCGACGGGCGAGAGAAGGGCCGCCACGGCTGCCGTGTCCACCGGGGGCACCGCGGCGGAATCGAGATTGACCAACGTCACCACCTGCTGCTCCATGATCGGCTGGCCCGCCGCGTCCAGCACCGACGGCGGAGCACCGGTGGTGGGTGTGTAGCGCAAGGTCGTCGAGGAGGTCAGGTCCGGAGCCAACAGCGCCGGGTCCCACTGAATCAGCCAGTTGTCCCCGCTTTTCGACGCGTTTCCCTGCGTCGAGTAGTTCCAGTCCTGACCTTCACCGAACTTCCACGCCGCATCGAGTGTGAACTTCCCCGCAGAATCACCGGACTCGGTGGCGTCGGAGACGGTGAATGTTCCCTCGTCCTTGCCCAGCCCGTCGATCAGAGCCGAAATCGCAGTCGACGCCGCCCCCGGATCGGTGGTCAGGGCTGCCGCCGCTTGCACGTCATCGGACGTGAGCGCGGAGGCGAACTCCTCTGCCACTGATTTCGGCTGGTCAGGGCCAGAACTGCAGGCAACTACCGATCCTGCGGCCAATACCCCCAGAGCCACGGCAGCCACGGGACGACGGAAAGTTCGGAAGCTCTGACGAGCGTGTGAAAGGCGCACGACTCCGATCATGCCCGAATTTGTGGCGCCAGTTCGACTATCGGTGTAATCATGTAATCAGTGCAATAAACGCACGACACACTCCACCAACTCTCCGAGGAGAACGCCATGAAGAACTCACAAAACTCCGGCGACCGCAGGTTCGGCCGTCCCGGAGGTTGGCAACAGGCGTCGGTTCCCGACGCGAGTGATGCGTCCGACTGGTTTGCCGGTCGACTTCCAGATGACTGGTTCACCGGAACGGCCGACGTCCAGGTCGACCGCGAAGAAATCGTCGTGATCGGTGAACTCCCGGCAGTCGACGGTGGCGAGGCCGCCGCGGACGGAAGGATCTCACGCTTTCGCGAAACCACGCGCGCCGACCGGATGCGCATCGCCGACGAGGCCGAGGCTCGCTACGGGCGCAAGGTCGCCTGGGGTGTACGTCTGGACGAAAAGACCGTCCTGTTCACACATCTCGCAGTTCCGGTGATGACACGACTACGTCAGCCCGAACGCAAGGTTCTCGACACTCTGGTGGACGCGGGTGTTGCTCGTTCGCGAGCGGACGCCCTCATGTGGACAGTCCGGTTGGCGGGCAAGCACAGCGAACAATGGCTCACCGAACTCCGCGAAGCGATGTCGAAGGTCGACGACCTCCGATCCGAGGGTCCGAAAATCTGAAGGCCCGAAAATCCGAGGGCCCGAAAATCCGAGCACCGAACACTGACGAGACCGACAGCACAGAATAATTCGATTGCACGGGACCGTTCGAGTGTTCTAACCTGGAACACGAATCATTCCCGACAGAACAGGAAACGGGCCGTTGCTCCTCTAGAGGTTCATCACGCGAAGGCACTCGCACCCATCAGCACTTGCTGAGCCGGGCGCACAGTCCAAGCACCCTCTGGAGTACTCATGACCCAATCCCATCTTTCTCTGTCGCTCTCGGATCTCACCTTCATCTGGCCGGACGGCGAATCAGTCTTTTCCCACACCAATTTTGTATTCCCCAGTGGCCGTGTCGGTCTCGTGGGACTCAACGGATCGGGAAAGTCGACTCTGCTGCGATTGATCGCAGGAGAGCTCTCACCGGAATCCGGATCCGTGACCGCTTCCGGCGAGGTCGGCTACCTCCGTCAGGACATCACACTCGATCCGAGCGTTCGGGTGGATGACATCCTCGGTATCCACGAACTCCGAAACGCATTGCACCGCATCGAAACCGGCGACGGCTCCGAATCCGACTTTGCGCTCGTGGACAACAACTGGGATATCGAGGAGAGCGCTCTCACCACCTTGCATCGACTCGGCCTCGAGAAGGTGGTTCCGGATACCGCAGCATTGAGCCGAACTGTCGGCACCCTCTCCGGCGGAGAGACCGTCCTACTCGGTCTGACCGCAACGCTGCTGAAGAATCCACAGGTACTGCTCCTGGACGAGCCGACCAACAACCTGGATCGCGACGCTCGATCACGAGTTCATGCTGCAGTCCAACAGTTTCCGGGAACCGTGCTGATCGTCAGCCACGACCGGGAACTGCTCGACACCGCGGAGTACACGATCGAACTACGTCGGGGGGATCTACGCGTGTTCGGCGGCAACTACTCGCACTACCAGGAGGTCGTGACCGCTGAGCAGGAAAACGCACTCGCCACCGTTCGCGACGCCAAGGCCGATCTGGCAAAGCAGAGCCGCGAGCTGATCGACGCTCGAACGAAACTGGACCGGCGTAAGCGCTATGGGCAGAAGATGTTCGAGAACAAGCGGATGCCGCCGATCATCGCGCAGACACGAAAACGTCAGGCCCAAGTTTCGGCGGGAAAGCTGGCCCTCAACCATATCGGGAAGGTGGACGAGGCCAAGTCTGTCCTGTCGGAGGCAGAGGAACTCCTTCGAGACGATCGCGAGATTCGTCTGGATCTGCCTGCTACAGAGGTTCATCCGGGGCAGCAGGTTGCGCGGCTCGACGAGGTGACGTTGCAGAGCGGCCAAGTGGTATCGCTCCAGATCACCGGACCGGAGCGGATTGCGATAGTGGGACGCAACGGAATCGGCAAGACGACGTTGCTCGATGCACTCGCCGCGTCGACTCCGTTCGTAGCCTCTCGTGCGCTCCCCCAACGTCTCGACGTGTTCGACGAGGACCTCTCGGTGGCGGACAACGTCGCTTTGGCCGCGCCACACGCGACAGCCGAGGCAATTCGTGGGCAGTTGGCACGGTTCCTTTTCCGGGGAACGGATTCCGACGTATCGGCATCTGCGCTCTCCGGCGGTGAACGATTGCGCGCGGCGCTAGCGACGATCCTTCTGGCCGAACCCGCGCCCCAGCTGCTTCTTCTCGACGAGCCGACAAACAACCTGGACTTACCGAGTCTCGCTCACCTCACGCAGGCACTTTCCGATTTCCGCGGTGCCATGGTGGTGGTGAGTCACGATCTGCCGTTTCTGCGCGACATCGGCATAACGCGGTGGATCAGCATGGACGAGACTGGTATTCGAGACATCGATCCCGAGTAGGCCGACGGTTGACGCTGTCGGTGCTCGACGGTCTGGCCTACCGTGGGGCGATGTGCCTTCACCTCGACGCAACCGCCGCGCTGTCGCTCGCAGGTTGGGTTCGCGAAGAACCTACTCGATCGGCCTCTGCCCCAGTTCCGCAACCACTGGTCGGCGGTTGTGACCAACTCGTAGTGTGGGCGAGTTCCTTCTCCGTACTTGCCAGTTCCGACGACCAGGTGTGGTTTCTCTCGGCGGAGAACTATGCCGGTGGCGTTGGCGTCAGCGATGAGGCGTTTCCCTGGAATGCGTTCCGGCACGAGAGCCTGGCGGTCGCTTCCGGGCCGGCGGAGCGCGCGGCGATCAACGCCTTCTGGTCCACTCACCTCCCGGTCCTGCTGTCGGTGCGCAATGGGTACGAGTACTTGGCGCTCGCACCCGACGGTCAGGTTGTCCGTGGAGGAGAGCCGGAGTTCGAGGAGGTCACCATCGTCGCCGCTGATTTCGAGGCTCTGATTCGGGGCATAGCCGCAGGCGTCAGCACTGCAGACCCCTCAACCGATGCATTGCTTGGAACAGTGGGTACTGCCCCGCCGGGCAGTGACCGGTAGCTCTGAGGGAGGCCGAGTTGACGGCCCGACTGTTCGTGAGAGTCCACGCCATCCGTCGAATGGGTCCGGACGACTACTCGAGTTCACGTGCGTAGCAACTGGCACCCATACTGGACGGGTGTTGCACGACGTGAGAAATCCGGTGGACGGTGCGCGGATCACCTATCAGATCGTGGGCGATGGCCCACCCCTGTTGATGGTGCACGGCACAGCGTTGTCGCGCTCCATCTGGCGTGGCTTCGGGTACGTCAAGGCACTTCAGGAGCAATATCGTCTGATCCTCGTCGACATGCGGGGTCACGGACGCAGTGACAAACCACACGACTCCGATTCGTATGCAATGGATCTGGTGGTCGGCGATCTCCTGGAGATCCTCGACACGGAGTCTCCGTTCGAGCCGGCACACGTCCTCGGATACTCGTTCGGCGGACGTTCGGTGATGTCGCTGACAGTCGAGCACTCCGAACGGGTGCGATCGCTGACCGTCGGGGGCGGTAGCAGCCGACCGATGACGGGCGCGTTCGACGCATTGTTCTTCCCGGGTTGCATCGACGTACTCGAAAGCGGCGGTATCGAGGGATTTCTGACCGGTTGGGGCGTGAGGCGCGGCAAACCGGTGGATCCTCAGACTGCGACTGCCTTCCGAATCAATGATGCCATCGCGCTCGCTGCCTACATGCGCCGCGCAGAGAAGGAGCACGGCATCGACGACGCCGTGCTGCAACGGATCACCACACCGGCGTTGTTGTTCGTCGGATCGAGAGATCGCGAGCGCCTGCCGGATACCGAGCATCTCGCGTCGCTGATCCCGGACAGTGCCTTGACTGTGATCGAAGGGGCTGACCACGCAAGCGCAGTCGCAGACTCCGATGCTGTACTGCGTGCGCTCATTCCGTTCCTGAGCCGACAGTAGTCCGCCTTCAACCTCTCGCTACTGCGATGTGAGCACTCTCGACTCCAACGCGGTCACCGGTGGTTGCCGCAAGTCCAAGCGCCTCAACAACTGGGCATTCGCGGCAACGACCACAGTGGATACCGACATCAGGATTGCTCCGACCTCCATCGGCAGCACGAACCCGACGGGCGCCAGTACTCCCGCAGCGAGGGGAACCGAGATCGCGTTGTATCCCGCTGCCCACCAAAGGTTCTGAACCATCTTGCGGTAGGTGGCGCGGGAGAGCTCGATGACCGAGCTCACCGAACGCGGATCATCGCTGGCCAGAACAACTCCCGCCGACGCGATCGCCACGTCGGTTCCGGCACCGATCGCGATGCCAACATCCGCCTGGGCGAGTGCCGGCGCATCGTTGACCCCGTCACCGACCATCGCCACGCGGTGGCCCGCAGCCTGAAGCCGAGATACCTGCGCTCCCTTGTCCTGCGGAAGCACTTCGGCGAAAACTTCGTCGATCCCGAGCCTGCGAGCCACCGAATGGGCCACGGCCTCCGCGTCTCCGGTGACCATGGCCACCCGCACACCGCGAGCATGGAGGGCGTCGACGGCCAATGCTGATTCCGGGCGAATCTCGTCGGCCAATGCCAATGCGCCGATTACCTTCTCGTCACGCACTACATGCAGGACGGTCGACCCGTCACTGAGCCACTCTTCGGTCCCCGGGATCGCGGTGGCCCCGACCGATCGCAGCATCCCCGGTCCGCCGACACCGACGCGTGCACCGGCGACGTCCGCAGCAACCCCGATCCCGTTGTGCGCCTGAAAGTCGGAACCCGAAGTGAATTCGAGCGACAACTCCCGCGCCGCCGCGACGACGGCGCGCCCGAGTGGATGTTCGCTGTCGAACTCGACGGCAGCCGCTGCGCTGAGAACGTCGTCATCGGAATACCCGTCGACACCGCGTACACCGACCACTGCGGGCTCCCCCTTGGTGAGAGTGCCGGTCTTGTCGAAGAGAACGGTGTCTACGTTACGCATCGCCTCGAGGGCCATGCGGTCGGTGATCAAGATCCCAGCCCGAGCCGCCCGTTCCGTCGCGATCGAGACGACCAGTGGAATCGCCAACCCGAGCGCGTGCGGGCAGGCGATCACCAGAACGGTGATCGTCCGGGTGACTGCGCTCTCCGGGGTGCCCCAGATACTCCAGGCGATCGCGGTCAGCACTGCCGCGCCCAGTGCGTACCAGAACAGCAGAGCAGCGGCCTTGTCCGCCAACACCTGCGCGCGACTCGACGAGTTCTGGGCTTGTTCGACCAGGCGCCGGATACCGGCGAGCGCGGTGTCTTCTCCCACGGCGGTGACTCGAAGCCGAAGTGCCGAGTCGGTGGCTACCGTGCCGGCCACCACCTGATCTCCGACAGTCCGGCGGACGGTCTTCGACTCGCCTGTAATCATGGATTCGTCCATGTCGGCGCTTCCCTCGACCACCGTTCCGTCCGAGGGAACACGGGCCCCGGGACGAACTATCACCAGGTCGCCGGTCGCCAGAGCTGCGGTGGGCACGGTTTCCACCGATTCCCCCACCACCCGTTCTGCCTCGTCGGGCAGCAAAGCGGCAAGTGAATCCAAGGCGCTCGATGTCTGACTGAGCGAACGCATCTCGATCCAGTGGCCCAACAACATGATCACGATCAGAAGCGCGAGCTCCCACCAGAAATCGAGAGTGTGATCCACCCAGTGCAGACTCGCAGACCATGACGCGAAGAAAGCCACGGTGATCGCGAGCGCGATCAACAGCATCATTCCCGGCTGCCGAGAACGGATTTCGGCAACAGCGCCGGCGAGGAACGGCTTGCCACCCCAGAAGTACATCACCGTGCCGAGTACCGGTGAGATCCATTCCACCAGAGAGTTTTCCGGCAGTGTGTACCCGACCAGATCAGCGAACATCGCGTCTGCCGCAACGACCGGAACCGCGATGACCAGCATGACTGCAAACAACGTCCGGAACTGTGCGACGTGATCCCCGTGACCACCGTGTGCCCCATGCTCCATCTGGCCATGGCTCATCTCGCTATGGTCCATCTGGCCATGGTCCATCTGACTGTGATCCATGTGGCGGTCATCCCCTCGCGTGTGATTGCAGCACAGCACCGGTCAAGCCATCAGCCTCGAACGTATGCCCAGGTAGCCACCCGAGCAAGGTCACGCGGCCAAGGCCTCCTGTTCAACTCCCCTTCAACATCGCTTCCATCTGAGTGATTTCCGCCTGCTGACCGGCAATGATCGCTTCTGCCATCTTCTCCGCCGACGGGTCGAGCCCGTTGTCGAGTTCGGTCTGGGACATGGTGATGGCACCCTTGTGGTGCTCGATCATCATCGTCAGCCACAACTTGTCGAACTCCGCGCCACTGGCATCGGTGAGGGCGGTCATGTCGTCGGCCGACATCATTCCCGGCATCTCGGCCATCCCGACGCCGTGTCCCGCGTGCGCCGACTCATCCATGCCCTCCATCGAACTCGACGAAGGCTCGGGGCGTCCCCACTCCGTCAACAATTCGGTCATCTGAGCCATCTCCGGGCCTTGCGCTGCCTCTATCTGCGCTGCAAGAGAGAGAAGTTCGGCATTGTCGGTTCGACCGTCGACCATTCTGGCCATGTCCAATGCCTGCGCGTGATGCGGGTACATCCCTTCGAGAAACTCGATGTCGGCAGCATTGACACCCGAAGGAATCTCCGACTGTGCTGCAACACTGGTTGTTTCGGAGGAATGGTTGATGCTCTCCCCGGAGTTGTCCGAGCATCCGGCAATCAACAGTGCTGCCGCTGCCACAACCGGAACGAACCGCGCGGCGCTCTTCCTGACCGTCAAAGACATGTATTCACTCCCGAGAATTGATTCTGTTCGATATGCACTGCACCACAATTGATTTGACAAGAGTGCTGCACATGCACAGTTGCCACGTTACCGGCGAAAATCCACCGCGAAGCCCGATAACCGGCTCGAACAGGCTTCCTTCATCGAATCTTCACAGTCGAGTGGAAACCACCACGCGCCAGCAATGCAGACACGCAGTCGACTAACCTCGGTCTGATGAGCGCCGAACTACGACCTGGCGAGGAACCGGGGCGCGTTCTTGTCGTCGACGACGAGACTGCCCTCGCCAAGGTTGTCGCCAACTATCTGACACGCGAAGGATTCACCGTGCGCCTCGCCCACGACGGGCCGAGCGCGGTACGTTCGGTGCGCGAATTCGAGCCCGCGCTGATAGTGCTCGATCTAATGCTCCCGGGCTTCGACGGCATGGAAGTCTGCCGACGAATCCGTACCTTCTCTGATGCGTACATCCTGATGCTGTCCGCCCGCGGTGAAGAGTCGGACAAGGTGACGGGTCTGGCGGCCGGCGCAGACGACTACGTGGTCAAACCCTTCGGCCCCCGCGAACTGGTTGCGCGAGTGAAAGCACTGCTCAGACGGCCACGCGCGTCGAGTTTGCTGCCAAAAGTGCTGCCGACGCCTCCCGGTCTCGACATCGACGTCCTCGCCCGCACCGTGCATGTCGACAACCACCCTGTCGATCTCACTCCCACCGAGTTCGCGTTGCTCTCCGCGCTTGCATCCCGACCCGACGCTGCCTGGAGTCGGGCCGAGATCATCGCCTCGGTGTGGGGCTCGTCCTGGTTCGGGGACCAGCACATCGTCGACGTCCATGTGCGTGCATTACGCCGCAAACTCGGCGACGACGCGACCGATCCTCGGTTCATCAGAACCGTCAGGGGCGTCGGATACTCCCTGAGGTCGTCATGAACGCGGTCGTCATGAACGGGGTCGTCATGAAGAAACTCGGGCTACGCGGAAAACTGCTGCTGGCGCAGCTTGTCGTCCTGTTCGTCTCCTGCCTCGCCATCGCCGCAGTCGCCATTGCCGTCGCTGCCCCGCTCTTTCACAACCACCTCATGATGGCCGGCATCGAAGACTCGAATGCCCGTACCCACACCGAAGAGGCATTCGCTCAGACCATGACCATTGCACTGTTGTGCGGGATCGCGGTCGCACTGGTAGGCGCAGGCATCGCCGCGGTCTACATCGTCCGACGCATCACGGCCCCGATCTCAACGCTGGCGGAGGCGGCGCAAAGCGTCGCAGACGGGAACTTCGACGTGACTATCGGCAGGTCCGACGTAGATGCCGATTTCACGCGTCTCGAAACTGCCTTTGCCGACATGGCGGCACGCCTTGATCATTCGGATCGGGTCCGCAAACGCCTGCTTGCCGATCTTGCCCACGAATTACGCACTCCGGTATCGACTTTGGCTGCGTACGTGGACGGCATCGAGGATGGCGTCCTCCCCACGGACAACTCTTCATGGTCGGTCATGCGCGATCAACTCGAAAGACTGCGTCGGCTCTCTTGCGATCTGGCGGACGTCTCCGCGGCCGACGAACACGCTCTCGAACTCGATCGCCGAGACGAGAAGATCGACGACATCGTTTGCAGCGCAACGGCAGCAGCGGCGCCACGTTTCGCCGATCGTGGAGTCGAATTGACGACCGCGCTACCTCCGCAACCGATCACGGCCGAGGTCGATCGCCAACGAATCGAACAGATCCTCGCCAATCTGCTCGAAAACGCGTTGCGGCACACTCCGAGCGGAGGTTCGGTGACGGTGACACTCGCACGGGAAGGTGACCACCTCTCGGTGTCCGTCACCGACACCGGTGACGGAATTCCCGCAGACCAACTCGAATCAGTCTTCGACCGTTTCCATCGCGGTGATCGATCCGACGGTTCCGGTTTGGGGCTCACGATTGCGCGCAGCCTCGCGCTCGCACACGGCGGCGATCTGTCGGCGCTCCGAAACGAGCAACCTCTCGGCAGCACGCTGATCCTCACCTTGCCGACAGGTTTCAGGCTGCCGCTTTGAACGGATCGTGCTCGGCGATCAGCTTCTCGAGTCGAGCCTCGTCCACTCGAACCCTGACTGTGGATGCCTCCTGCTGATCACGAATCACCTTGGCCAACGTGAACGTACTGGTGACCAAGAACAGCAAGGACATTCCGAGAAATCCGCGTTGCCACGCATCGATCGGAAGATACGCAATTCCGAGGAGGGTGCCGACAAAACTGACGGCAAAGGCTATTCCGGCCTGAAGATAGAAGGCTGCAGTGGTCTTCGAGGGTGTTGTCGGTGTGCTCATGCTTCGAAGTCTGCTCGCCCATCCCGGCACTCGGATGCGTAGTCCTACTCGAGTGCGCACGGTACTTCCCCGGCAAAAATCAGATGCCGTCACCCATCCTGGTGGATAGTCTCGGTCCCGTATCCGGAGTTGTTCCAGAACAGTCAGACGGCAGGAGTGATCGATGACCCGCAGACATATAGCCATGGTGAGCATTCCGGCACCGGGCCACGTCAATCCGAGCCTGGCGATCATCGCGCGTCTCGTCGCCGCCGGTCACCGCGTCACCTATGCCAACGACGAGTCGATGCGTGAGATCATCGAGGCGACCGGGGCCGAATTCGCACCGTACGTCTCCACGCTGCCCAGCCTCGTCCCTTCTCCCGACGGCGCCGAACCCGAGAAGAGCTGGGACGGGGATCTGATCGATCAGTTGACGATTTTCCAAGATGATTACGAGTCGATGCTGCCGCAGCTACGCCGAATCTACGAAGACGATCGCCCTGACCTCTTTCTCTACGACATCGCCGGCATTCCGGCACGAATACTGGCTCAGCAGTGGGGCGTTCCCATCATCCAGTTGTCGCCGACGTACGTTGCCTGGGACGGTTACGAAGCCGACGCCGCACCGATGTACGACGAAATTCGTTCCGATCCGAGAGGCGTCGACCTGCTCGATCGGGAGACCCGGTTCTTCCGCGCCGAAGGCGTCGAGGTCGATCCACGTGAGTTCACCGGACGCCCACCCCGTGCAATCGTGCTGATCGCAGAATCGATGCAGCCCAACGCCGATCGCGTGAACCGCGACGTCTACACGTTCGTCGGCCCCGCACTCGAACCGAGCAGTCAACCTTGGGTGAACCCGGATCCCGAACGCAAGCTCTTGTTGATCTCGCTGGGTTCAGCATTCACCGATCATCCGGATTTCTACCGCACCTGCGTCGAGGCTTTCGGCCAGATGGACGGCTGGCACGTCGTCCTCCAGATCGGAAAGCAGGTGCAGATCTCAGATCTCGGGCCATTGCCCGACAACGTCGAAATACACCGTTGGGTACCGCAGTTCGCAATTCTGCAGCAGGCCGACGCGTTCGTGACCCACGCGGGTATGGGCGGATCCAGCGAGGGACTGGTGACCGGGACACCAATGATCGCAGTGCCGCAAGCCGTCGATCAGTTCGGCAACGCCGACTCGCTCGTCGACGCCGGTGTCGCAGTACGCGTCGACAGCGCTACCGTCACGGCAGTAGAGCTTCGTGAGGCGCTGACTCTGGTGAGCGCCGACGAGTTCCGCCGACGCAGCGCGGAGTTGGCAGAAGAACTCGCAGCGGCGGGCGGTGTGTCCCGTGCCGTCGAATTGATCGAAGCCGCTCTACCCGGCAGCGGGCCCGGATAATGTCTGCTACCAGTGCCAGGCGTCGCCGCCCACGTTCTTGATGGTTCGCTGCAGCACAGTGATGGTGGTGACAAACTCCTCTTCGGTGATTCCCTGCATCCGCTCTTCCTGCAGCATCTGCTGTACCCGCGCGGCGCGATCGAACTGCTCGGAGCCCGCATCAGTCGGGCGAAGGACAGACCCGTCTTCGCGCGCCCACCCCAGTTCGAGGGCAGAGTCGACGGCGTCATCGATCACGTCGGTGGATTCGTTCGGACCGATCGTCCGCAAGAGGACAGCGCGCTCCACCCCTTCAGGGTGCAGCGAAAGTTGGTGCAGGACCCACCACCCCGGCTGGGTGACGCCGATCGCTTCGAGTGCTCCGCGCGTGCGCGTGCGAATCGCTTCACCGGCTCGCGCGGTCCAGAATCCGATCGGCTGGTTGGCCGGTGGCTGCATCGCTTGTTTGTTCATGCACACGACGATAAAACCTCAACGGAAGTTCAGGTCAACCACCAGCGAGATGAAGTTCTACATATGTTGCGTGATTGCTCGGCCGATAATGCGGGCGGCGTCGGGGAACTCACCCGGGTTCGGTCCGGCGTAGTTGAGCCGCAAGAACTTTCCAGTCGGTTCTGCCGGGAACCAATCGTCACCGGCCCCGACGATGACGCCGGCCGACCGGCAGTCCTGCACCACGCGTTCGACGTTCGTGGTGTCCGGGAGCCGAAGCCAGAGGTTGAGTCCGCCTTTCGGTACGGCGTCGAGGTGAGCGTCCGGCGCGTGCTCGCGCAGACTCGACACGAGGAGGTCGCGTCTGGCCTCCAGTTGGTGACGAAGCCTGCGCAAGTGCGTTCGCCAGGCCGGTTGGGTCACGACGTCGAGCGCTACCGCTTGCAGCATCCCGCTGACATACATCGAATCTGCCTGTGTATCAGCCAGAATCCGCTCGTACGCCGGCCCCCGAGCGATCAATCCGGCAACTCGCACCGATGGGGACACGCTCTTGGTCAGCGCACGAAGGTAGACGACGTGACCGCTGTCGTCTCGTGCAGCGATGGGGCTGGGATCTGCGGTGATTCCGAAGTCGAGCGCCGAACTGTCCTCGATGAGGAATGCGCCGTGCCGACGGACGGTGTCGAGAACCTTGTCAGCCAACGACGGCGACCACAGCGCTCCCGTCGGACTCGCGAAGCTCGGTTGTGCGTAGAACGCACGGGCACCGGTCTGTTCGAATGCACGCGAAAGCTCTTCAGGATCAGGCCCGTTGGCGCCGCTGGAAATCGGAATGACCGTGACTCCAGCCTGCGCGGCGGCCAGGATCGCTCCCCAGTAGGTCGGCGATTCCATGAGCAACGGACGTCCCTCCCCCACCAACGCGCGAAAGGACGTCGCAAGCCCACCCTGACTGCCCGGAAGTACAACCACGTCGTTCGGCCCCGGCGGAGTGATCCCGGCAGGAGTGGCGGAACCCAATTCGGAGGCAAACCAGGACTGCAGTTCCGGAAGCCCGGCAGCGAGGGGCCGATTGAACACGGCGTCGGTTCGCGTCGCCCTGGTGAAGGCTGCACGAACCAGACCTTCCGGCAACAGCTCTCGGGCCGGATAGCCGGAATGCAGCGCGATCACGTCGTTGGAGGTGGACTGCAGCGCCATGGGCAGCTGCAGACGATAGTTCGGCGATCCAAGCGCCGCTGTCTGCCACCCGTAGTCGTTGGGTCGCACGACGCGCGCCGCGCGCACGAAGGTCCCCACACCGGGACGAGCCTCCACAACCCCCTGAGATACCAGTGTTCGCAGCGCCTTCTGCACGGTGACCGGACTCGCCCCGTGCAGGCTGACGAGCGACCGAGTGGACGGAAGCTTCGCGCCTGGAGGAGCCGTCGCGATCCACTCACGCAAGGCTGCGACAATCCTCGAACTGCTATCATTGGACATGTCGAATCATAGTAGCGCTACTCCTCTTTCGCCGCTAGCGCTATCGCGAATCAATGTCCGTTTCCAGACCGAACCCTGAGGCGCCCTTCTCATCTGAAACACAACTCGCCCACCCGAACCGGAGGTACGTAACCGCGTGAACACACCCATCGATCAGGCCCGCAAGCTCGAGAATGTCAGGTACGACATCAGAGGGCGAATTCTCGACAAGACCGAAGAACTCGAGGATCAGGGACACACGATCCTGCGACTCAACGTCGGCAATCCGGCCCCCTTCGGGTTCGAAGCTCCGGACGAAATCATGATGGCCATGATCCGCAATCTCCCTACCGCGCAGGGATATTGCGATTCTCGCGGACTGTATTCGGCGCGCACTGCGGTGGTCCAGTACTACCAGACGCGGGGTATCACCGACGTCACCGTCGACGAGATCTATCTCGGAAACGGTGTGTCCGAACTGATCACCCTGACGATGCAGGCCCTCTGCAATCCAGAGGACGAGATCCTGATTCCCGCTCCCGACTATCCCTTGTGGACGGCTTCGGTTTCACTTGCCGGCGGCACGCCCGTCCACTACCTCACCGATGAAAGCCAAGGCTGGGCACCGGACTTCGACGATCTGGAAGCTCGGATCACGCCGCGCACCCGAGGGATTGTCGTCATCAATCCCAACAATCCGACGGGCGCCGTCTACTCGACGGAGGTGCTGCAACGCTTCGTGGATCTAGCGCGCAAACACGATCTGATGCTCTTCGCCGACGAGATCTACGAAAAGATCGTCTACGACGGCCGATCCATGACAAACCTTGCGACGATGACCGGGCGAGACGTTCTGTGTCTGACGTATTCGGGACTGTCCAAGGCCTACCGCGTGTGCGGATTCCGAGCCGGATGGCTGGCCATCACCGGACCACTCGAGCGGGCGTCGAGCTTCATCGAAGGCATCAAATTGCTGGCCAACATGCGAATGTGTGCCAACGTGCCGGCGCAGCACGCTATCCAGACTGCACTCGGCGGACGCCAGTCCATCGAGGACCTGTTGCTTCCACAAGGTCGGCTGACGGCCCAGCGCGATCTCGCACACACCACGCTCAACAGCATCGACGGGATCAGTTGCCAACAGGCCGACGGGGCGCTGTACCTGTTCCCCAAGCTCGACGTCGACAAGTTCGGCATCGTCGACGACGAGAGGTTCGTTCTCGATCTACTGGAATCGGAGAAGATTCTTGTCAGCCACGGTCGCGCGTTCAATTGGATCGAACCCGATCACTTCCGGTTGGTGACTCTCCCCAACACCGACGATCTCTCGACGGCACTCGAGCGACTCGGCAACTTCCTCAGTTCCTACAGCCAGTAGCCCTGGGTACCGGGCCCACATACGACTGAACGCCGACCGGATTTCCGGTCGGCGTTCAGTGGTGAAAATCAGCAGGCGATCAGGCAGTGACGATCGCGTCGAGGGCCGAGTAGAACAAGCCCAATCCGTCGTCACTGGGACCGGTGAGAGCCTCGGTGGCGTGCTCGGGGTGCGGCATCAAACCGACGACCCGGCCGTTGGCCGAGGAGATGCCGGCGATACGACGCTGCGAGCCGTTGGGGTTCTCCTCCGAGTAACGGAAGACGACGCGGCCTTCGCCCTCGAGTTCGTCGAGAACCTTCTCGGACGCCTGGAAGCGACCTTCACCCGACTTGAGGGGGATGAGGATCTGCGCGCCGGCCTCGTATCGCGAGGACCACGCCGTGTTGTTGGCTTCGACCGTCAACCACTCGTCGCGGCAGATGAAGTGCAGACCCTGGTTACGGGTCAGAGCACCGGGCAGCAATCCTGCTTCGCAGAGGATCTGGAAACCGTTGCAGATGCCCAGGACCGGCATGCCGCCCTTGGCTGCTTCCACAACCTTGCCCATCGCGGGAGCAAAACGTGCGATCGCGCCGCAACGAAGGTAATCGCCGTACGAGAATCCGCCGGGAACGATGACCGCGTCGACACCCTTGAGGTCTGCATCGCCGTGCCAGAGTTCGACAGCTTCACCGCCGGCCAGGTTCACTGCCCGCGCCGCGTCGATGTCGTCGAGCGTGCCGGGGAAAGTGATTACTCCGATACGTGCGCTCATGCCTCGACTCGCCTGACGGTCCAATCCTCGATCACCGTGTTGGCCAGCAGGCCTTCGGCGATCTTCTCGAGTTCGGCGTCTTCGACACTGCCGTCGATCTCCAACTCGAACCGCTTGCCCTGACGGACATCGGATACTCCTGCAAAGCCCAGGCGAGACAGTGCCCCGACAATTGCCTGTCCCTGGGGGTCGAGAATCTCGGCCTTGGGCATGACTTCGACGACGACACGGGCCACGTGCTGCTCCTCGGTACTAGTGCGCGAACCCGGAGTGAAACGCTCGGGTGATGGCCAGTTTACCGGGCGGACCCGAGATGGTTCGCATCGAGTGATCGGGGCGTGACGGCGACCACCTGTGAAACCCGCCTGCGAGTCCCTTCGGGGCGGCGCATACTCGAAATCATGCGACTGACACATTTTGGCCATTCCTGTGTGCTCGTGGAGTTGAACGGCTCGAAGATCCTCTTCGATCCCGGCAACTTCTCGCACGGATTCGAAGGCATCACCGGCCTCGACGCCATCCTCGTGACACATCAACACCCCGATCACGCCGACCCTGCGCGGCTGCCCGAACTGGCCGAAGCGAATCCCGACGCCGTGCTCTACAGCGATCCGCAGACGGCTGAAAAGCTCGGTGGGCGCTGGACCGGCGTCCGGCCGGGCGACCGGTTCAGCATCGGCGACGTCGAGGTGACCGGAACGGGCGGAGAGCACGCAATCATCCATCCGGACCTACCGATGATCGACAACACCGCGTTCCTCCTCGGTGACGCCACCAACCCGGCACGGTTCATGCATCCCGGCGATTCCCTCTACGTCCCCGAACAAAAGATCGACGTTCTCGCCCTCCCCGCCGCCGCACCGTGGCTCAAGATCTCGGAGGCCATCGACTACCTCCGCGCGGTGGCGCCGCGCGTTGCGGTTCCCATTCATCAAGCGATCATCCGCGACGAGGCCGCGGGCATCTTCTACGGTCGCTACTCGGAAATGGCTGCCGACGGCACCGAGTTCCGAGTTCTCGACGAGGAGTCGAGCGTCGAAGTCGCCTGATTCGGTTCTCACGCACTCACATCGACGATGATCCAGCCGGTGCTCGTGCCACCGGCTGCGTCGGTGAGTGTGTAGAGAATCCTGTCGGTGCCTGCCTTCGTTCCGGCTTCGAACACCACTTCGCCGTTTTCGAGCTTCACGGTGCCACCGAGAAGTGACGTCGCCCCGACGCCGGTCACTTTGATCGAATCTCCGTTGCTGTCATGATCATTCGCGACGGCGTCGACGGTGACTGTGCCGCCTGAGCGGACCCGCGCGGTGTCGAGTGCGGCGTACGGCGGGATCGGGCTTGCCGTGTACCGACCGACGTCGTCGAGTCGAGCCGAGGCAACCTCCGCCGCATCGACGATGGCAGCGAATTCGGTGCCGTCGAAGCGCGAGAGGTCGTTACCGTTCATGATGGTCGATCCCTCGGCGCCGCCGCCGTGGTAGTCGTCGGCATAGAAGTTGTGGCCCAACTCGTGGCGGAGAACGCGGCTGAAGTTGCCGTCGGACTCGGCACCGACATGCGCGTAGCTGTGGTCGAGTTCGAACTTCGAGTAGTAGGCATTTCCGCCACCGGATGCGCACACGACGGTTGCCTGATCGACACTCGACCCGACCTGATCGGACCACAGATCTTCCAACTGCTCGAGATTTTCACAACTGCTCGAGTACGGATCATCGGCGGAATCTGCCCGCAGGACAACTCGACCGAGGACCGGCCGAATCCCGACGTCTCTGATCCAGATGGCAGCGGTGCGGGCCATTGATTCCTCGGCCCGATCCAGAGCGACGGCGGCACTGCCTGCGCCGTGCGCGGAGTACCACTCGCCACTGAGGTCCAGTCCGACCACGAACTGCTTGACCGTCTTGCCGACCCTTGCGGCCGAGGCCGGCGCAATGGCCGCGGTGGGCCACTTGGGTTTTGCGTCGATCGGCGCCGTGCTGCGACCGACCACCTCGGATCCGACGAACTCTATCGAAACACCACGATCGAAAATCACCTGCCCGCGCAGTGTTCCGGCGGAGTCGACGATGGCCGAGACGATTGCGTCCGGACGCCCTTCCACGCTGCCGATGTACGAACGGGGCGCCGGGATCACCGCGTCGGTCAGCTCTCCGTCGCTGTCTTGCACAGCCATCGAGAACTCGGATCCCCGCAGGTTCATCTTGTGAAGGCGCAGTGTGAGTTGCTCACCTTCATCGTCGACGGTTGCGGTGCGGACGCCATCGCTCGATCCGCTCGATCCGCTCGACCCGCCGTCGACACTGCCCGTCGGCAGCATGTGAACCGCGCCGGTCGGAGCGGCAGACGCGAGCGCCGGAACGAACGCAGCACAGACGACTGCGCCCACAGCCACGGCGACAAGACCCTCGACCGACTTGGAGAACACTCTCGTGCGCATGGCGAGATCCCAATCCCATCTACTAGCGGCAGATTAACTGCACGCACTCTAGCAGTGGGAGAGTTGGCTGACCCAGCGCTCTAATTAATCGTCCGTTTTATGCGATTTTGACCCACTCTGCACTACTACCAGCAAGGAAGTGGAGAAACGCGAAGAGTCTGCCCGCTCGGACAACCCGGACAGACGACATGTTCTCGTAGCTATCAAATAGTTGCCAACTGCCGAATTCAGGCAGCGCCGAGCTCCTGAGACGGGGAGTTCCACCGATACACCTGCGAGTCGGCTTCGTGGAAGAGGGCAAGGTCGACGGCGTCGAGGACGGCCTGACGTGGGCCCTCGTTTCCCAACTGCTTGGCCGTGATCGACAATCTGACCAGTCCCCCACGTTTGGCGGCACGCCCGGCTCCGAGAACCAATGCGCGACACCACCACGGCTCGGCCTTGAAGCCTTCGCCGATCCCGAAAACCCTTCCCCGTTGCAAGGTTCCGCGGGTCAGATCATGTACTGCCCCGAGGCCTGCCATCGTGCGAAAGCCCGTCTCCGGCAACACCGACATGGCACCGGGCGATGCCACCCAGCGCGGCGGTGCGAACACCCGGGTCCGAAGGCCTGCATGCTCGAGAACGCGGTCCGCAGCGAGTAGTCGCAGTTTCGCTTCGTGCTTCGACAGAGTGGCGAACTCGGCTCGGCGACGCTTGGTCGCGGCCTGGTCGTAGCCGTGCAGAACGATGGCATCGCCGTGCTCGCGACGCTCACGCAGCCAAGCCGTCGTCACCGCGTCGTCGGCCAGTCGGTATTTGTCCTTCAGTCGCGGCGCCACCAGGAGCGACAAGCGGACACCTCGAGTGTCCATCTCGTCTGCGAATCCGGCAGCGAGATAACATGTCTCGTCTCTGATTCCGGATACCGACACGATCAGTTCTGCGGACATACTCCGATAGTGGCAGCTGTGGGTGAACAGCACACTGCCGCCGGATGATCATCCGGCGGCAGTTTTCAGCGCACCTACTGGTTCTTGGAAACCTCTAGTTCTTGGGAAGCGCAGCTTCGATCGCGGCGACAACCTCGGGTGCGTCAGGCTCGGTCCGCGGACGGAAGCGGTTGACGACGGTGCCGTCCGGTCCGATCAGGAACTTCTCGAAGTTCCACTGAATGTCTCCCGCAGCGCCTTCGGCGTCGGCCGCCTTGGTGAGCTCGGCGTACAGCGGATGCTGGTTTTCGCCGTTCACCTCGATCTTCTCGAGAAGCGGGAACGTGACGCCGTAGGTAGTGGAGCAGAACGTCTCGATCTCTTCGGCGGTACCCGGTTCCTGCCCCATGAACTGGTTGCACGGGATACCGATCACGGTCAGACCGCGATCGGCGTACTCGCTGGCCAGCTTCTCGAGCGCCGAGTACTGCGGGGTCAGTCCACACTTGGACGCGACGTTGACCACGAGGACGGCGCGGCCGTCGTATTCACCCAAAGAGGTGGGCACGCCACCGAGGGTGTTGATCGCGATGTTCTGTACTGGAGTTGTCATAGGCTCCAACTTAGCGACTCTCTCACGCACTGCTCCTTCGCGCACTGCTAATTCGACGCTCCGAGAATGCGATCGAGGTCGTCCAGAACGGTGAGGCCGCCGAGCGGTCCGACGCCGGTGATCCAGTAGGACATGTCCACCAGATGCGGGTTCGGGAAGAATCCGGCGTTGTCGGCCACGGCCTTCGGCATCGTGCCGGCATCGGCCGGTTTCGCGGAGGTGACCAGGATGAGGTCGGCGTTGGCTCCGGAGACGAATTCCGGGGAGAGGTCCACCGAGATCGAGTTCTCCCAGTCGCGTGCGGGAATCGTGAGTCCAGCACATTCGAGAGTGCTTCCGGCAAACGACGTGGGTCCGTACAGCGTCAGAACGTCGTCGCGTGGGCGGATCAGCTGAGCGGTCTTGCCCTCGGTGCTGTGCTTGCTCGCCACTTCCTCGCAGCGTGCCGTGTAGTCACCGAGCAGTTCACCTGCCTGATCGGTCTTGTTCAACGCCTCTGCGACGAACTGGACGTTGTCCTGCCACGGATCGGTCTGAGTTGCCATGTAGACGGTCGGTGCGATGGCAGCGAGCTGCTCGTACAGATCACCGTGCCGCGATTCCGTTCCGATGATCAGGTCCGGGCTCAGTGCGACGATCTTCTCGAGGTTCGGTGCCGCGACGGTTCCGACCATCTCGATCTCCGCCGCCTTCTCACCGAGGTACGCCGGAACGCCGGTCGTCTCGCTGAGTACCGCGGTGCCCACGGGAATCACGCCCAGCGCTACCGACGTGTCGAGCTGAACCGGCTCGAGCACGACAACTCGCTGCGGATCCGTCGGTACGTCGGTAGTTCCACGGGCGTGGGTGACCGCGTGCACGGTGTCGGCAGACTGACTGCCGGTATCCGTCTTGTCGTCACTGCCACACGCCGTTGTCGTTGCCACTATGGCGGCGAGGACAAAACCACCCAGCATGTACTTCGTCCGCGAGTTACTGCGTTTCATTCACAAACTCCTGTTACCGACTGCTTCCGACCGTCACAGCCACGTGCATTCACCGCGGCTGAGCAAAGGATTCACCATCCAATAGTCTGGTGAGCCTAACCTACGAGACTGGAGCCTCATCATGTCTTCCCTCCCCTGCCACAGCGACGGTGTCCTGGGGAAAGGATCTATGCAGTGCCTTTCGGAATTTGTCGCCAATCCGCAAACCAGTCGACGCCCTCACGCCTGTACACGGCAGTCGTCGACCGCCGGCGAACCTATGGTCGGTCGCGCCGGAATGACACATCTGTGGGTATTGATCGAGCATCCCGGCCCCTGGCCGGCGTCCGCCCCTGACGACGTTCTCCCCGTCGCGCTCACCGAAAAGATCTACGCAGCGCAGGGCCGTATCCGTGTCGTGGTGATCCGGCGGACCCGCAACCGCCGGGTGCTCACCCCGACGTGTGTACTCGCCTGGACGGACGGCACACGCCAATGGATGCGGGAAGGGGCGGTCGACCGATACGAGGACCTGTCGGTACTGCCGTTCGAATCGATGGCCACCGGAGCGGAACCCGACTTCGGCCGCTCCCGCACGGAACCGCTCTTCGCAGTCTGCACGCATGGAAAGAAGGATGCGTGCTGCGCGGAACTCGGCCGCCCGGTCGTTTCGGCGCTGAACGCGGCACAGATCGCAGATGTGTGGGAATGCAGTCACATCGGCGGAGATCGTTTCGCGGCCAACATGATTGCGTGGCCTGCCGCAGTCTATTTCAGCCGACTGGACGGCAACTCCGCAATCGATGCTGCCGAGAAATACCTAGCCGGAGAATTGGAGCTGCTGCACCTGCGCGGCCGGGCGGCACTGTCACAGGCCGCTCAGGCAGCCGAACATGCTGTCCGACGCGCCACCGACATCGTCGCCACGGACGCACTCGAGAGCATCAGCGAGAGTGTCGACGGAGAACACACGACTGTCGATCTTCGGTTGGAGGGGAGAGACTTTCGCGTCGTCGTTCGCTCCGGTCCTCCAGGGCTGCCGTTCCGACATGATTGTGGTGCCGGAGGGACCGTCGAATGGAGCGGATGGACCGTCGAGCACGTTCACGAGCAACCCCACTGACCACTCGATTTCGACAAGAGTGCCCGGCAGGCCATCGAACCGAGATTTGCGCGGACTGACAACACTTCGAATCAGGTCGCGATGAAGGATCGACGCCCCTGGTGTTTACAGCTTGCATTCTTCCCATGACCACCGCACTGACGCCGAATGCCGTACCCCGGTCTGCTGATCCGATCAAAAGTGAGGTCGACTACGAAACACTGGCAGAGAAATTCCGTCCGATCTTCGCGGACATCGCACAAGGCGTCGTCGAACGCGAACGCGATCACGTACTTCCCTTCCAACAGATCGACGCACTCAAGAATGCAGGCTTCGGCGCCGTTCGGGTGCCGACAACACACGGTGGATCCGGTGCGAGCATCCCGCAATTGATCCGCTTACTAGTCGAGCTGTCGAGCGCCGATTCCAATATCACCCAGGCCCTGCGCGGACATTTCGCATTTGTCGAAGACCGACTGGTCGCCGACCCAGGCCCGGAGCGTGACATCTGGCTCCGACGCTTCGCGGAGGGACAGTTGGTCGGCAACGCGTGGACCGAAATCGGCGACGTTGCATTGGGCGAAGCCAATACCAAGGTCTCGCCCGCACCCGATGCCGACCATTTCCTGGCGAACGGGGCAAAGTTCTACAGCACGGGTTCCATCTTCGCCGACTGGATCGACCTGTACTCGCAGCGCACCGACACCGGCGCATTCGTGATCGCGGCGGCCGAGGCGAGACAACCCGGTGTCACACACAGTGACGATTGGAACGGGTTCGGTCAGCAGACGACTGGCTCCGGTTCGTCCGTCTACGAGGACGCAATTGTACAGCCGGAGAACATCTTCGACTTCTCGACACGATTCAAATACCAGACCGCGTTCTACCAATTGTTCCACCTCGCCACTCTCGCCGGCATCGCCAAGGCTGCTACGATCGAGATCTCTCGTCGAGTTGCCTCTCGCACTCGAACCTTCAGTCACGGCAACGCTCCGAGATACGCGCAGGATTCGCAGATCCAGCAAGTTGTCGGCGAGGTGTCCTCTGCAGCCTTTGCAGCCGAGGCCGTTGCACTGCACGCAGCACAGTCGTCCCAATGGGCTTACGAAGCCGCATTCTCCGGCTCGCCGGAGGAAGAGAAGGCCGCCAACATCGCAGCCGAAATCGATTCGGGGCGAGGGCAAGTCGCCTCGATCGGACTCGTCGTGCCGGCCACGGCCAAGATCTTCGACGCACTCGGTGCTTCCGGAGTCAGCCGCGACCTCGATCTCGATCGATTCTGGCGCAACGCCCGCACCGTCGCCAGCCACAATCCGGTCGTCTTCAAATCCAAAGTTGTCGGCGACTACGAAATCAACGGAACCGAACCGATTTACGTGTGGGCCATCGGGACCGCACCGACCGAAAAGGATGAACAGGCATGACCGTGACCAGTGAAACCGAAGTCTTCGTCGGCGTTCCCGACACATCCGAGGGCTGGATCGACCGGGCTCGCGAGGTGAGCAACATCCTTGCCGCCGACGCACTCGCCCGCGACCGAGCCGGCGAACCACCGTTCCGAGAAGTTCAGCTGCTCAAGGACAGTGGTCTTGTGACGCTCCTGGGCCCGGTCGAGTTCGGCGGCGGCGGGCAGCGATGGGAGACCGCCTACAAGGTGGTTCGGGAGATCGCCCGCGCCGACGGCTCCATCGGACAACTGCTCGGATACCACTATCTGTGGGCATGGGCAGCCAGATTGGTCGGAACCGATCCGCAGATCTCCGCTGTCGAGGAGCTGTACACGAGCAACCGATTCTTCTTCGGCGGCGCGGTCAACCCTCGAGACACCGACCTCACCGTCGCGGACCGCGGAGACACCCTGGTGTTCAACGGTGTGAAGTCGTTTTCCACCGGCGGCCGAGTCACCGACCTCACGGTGCTCGAAGGAATCATCGACGGAACTGCGACGCATGTGTTCGCAATCGTGCCGACTGCTCAGGACGGCATAGTCTTCCGCGGTGATTGGGACAATCTCGGGCAGCGCCTCACCGATTCCGGCAGTGTCGAGATCAACGACGTCGAGGTCGACTGGGCAAGTGCGGCAGGCTTTGTCGACAAGGAATTCCAACCTCTGGTCTACAACACCCTGAACTTCCCGGCGATCGAGATCGTGTTCGCCAACTTCTACCTCGGGATCGCTCGTGGCGCACTGGACACTGCCGCCGAGTACACCCGAACCCGTACGCGTCCATGGCCGTACGGCGGTGACAACCGCGAAATCGCAACCGACGAGTGGTACCTCCGTGAGGGCTACGGCGACTTGCAATCCAAGCTGTGGGCAGCGGAGGCCTTCGTGGATCAGGTCAGCCGTGAGGCCGACGCAGTGCTCCACGACGCTCGCGAAAACCTCACCGAGCAGGCTCGCGGCGACCTCGCCGTACGCATTGCGGCCGCAAAACTTCGCGCCGCCGACGTCTCCTTGGAGATCAGCAACAAGATCTTCGAACTGACCGGTGCCCGAGCCACGTCCAACGACGTCGGCCTGGACATCTACTGGCGCAACATCCGGACGCATACCCTTCACGATCCGCTCGCGTACAAGCGCCGTGAAGTCGGTAGTCGTTTTCTGACCGGCGAGATTCCCGAACCGACCTGGTACACCTAGCCACGAACAGAAGGAGACCGTCGCACGGTTGGTGCGGCGGTCTCTTTCATCGTTACGACCAGGATCACTGATCGTAGATCGGGTTCCGCGCCTGCAGCGCAGTCAAACGTTCAGCAGAGCGGACGTTTCTAGTGATGGCTCACGAACGACTGTTTGGTGCCGGTCGGAGCCGTTTCGAGCTTGTGCTGCTCTTCTTCGTCCTCGTCGTCGAGCATCGTGGCTTCGTTGAACGGAATCTTCCCGTCGAGTACCTCGACGACGCGTTCCTTGTCGATCGTCTTGGTCCAGGCGCCGACCAGGAGAGTCGCAACCGCATTGCCCGAGAAGTTGGTGATCGCTCGCGCTTCCGACATGAAGCGGTCGATTCCGACGATGAGTCCGACGCCGTCGAGAAGCTCGGGGCGATGGCTCTGCAGTCCGCCTGCCAGCGTGGCCAGACCGGCGCCGCTGACTCCGGCAGCGCCCTTGGAGGCGATGATCATGAACACCAGCAGCGAGAGCTGTTCACCGAAACCGAGTGGCTGTCCCATGGCGTCGGCGATGAAGATCGAGGCCATCGTCAGGTAGATCGCGGTGCCGTCGAGATTGAACGAGTAGCCCGTGGGAACGACGATGCCCACCGTGGTGCGCTCGACGCCTACGTGCTCCATCTTGGCGATCAGACGCGGCAGTGCCGATTCGGAGGACGACGTGGCGAAGATGAGCAGGTACTCACGGGCCAAGTACTTGACCAGCTTGAAGATGTTGAATCCGGTGACGGCGCGCAGCAGCGTTCCGAGAACACCGAAGACGAAAATCAGGCAGGTCAGGTAGAAGCCGATCATCAGCGTGCCGAGCTGGACGACGGCGTTCAAACCGGTCTGGCCGACGACGCTGGCGATGGCACCGAAAGCACCGATCGGGGCGAGCCAGAGGATCATCGTCAGGATCTTGAACACGAGCTTCTGGATGTATCCGACGGCCTTGAGGATCGGTTCACCCGACTTGCCGAGCGACTGGATCGCGAAGCCGACCAGAAGGGCGACGAACAGAGTCTGCAGCACGCTGCCGGCTGTGAGGGAGGACAGCATCGACGTCGGAATGATGGACGCGATGAAGTCCCAGGTACCGCCCGCGCTGTGGGCCTGATCTGCAAGCTTGGCCACGGAGGCCGCATTGGGCGTGATGTTCAGGCCACTGCCCGGGTTGAGCAGGTTGCCGACGCCCAGGCCGATCGCGAGTGCGATGGTGGACATCCCGATGAAGTAGGCGAGTGCGAGGCCGCCGACCTTGCCGACCTTGGCCGCCGCTCGAACCGAGCCGATGCCGAGCACGATGGTGCAGAAGATGACCGGGCTGATCATCATCTTGATCAGGCTGACGAACAACGTGCCGAGTACACCGACGGACTTACCGAACTCGGGTGCGAGCCAACCGACGAGGATGCCGCCGATGACCGCGACGATGACGCTCATGTAGAGCCAATGCGTCTTGTCGCGCTTTGCCTTGGTGCCCTCGGGCTGTGGGGAACCGTCTACTGTCCCTGTTGCCGTGCTGCTCATGGGGTGTCCTTTGGATCGGATATCTGTGAAGTGATCGGGATCACTTCGAGTCGTGGAGAATTCTTGTTGCAAACAGGTGGGCCCGGAAGTTTGTGTTCATTACGTTCAGGAGGCGCTCGATGGTCGAACGAAAGACCGGCCGACGTATGAGCGTCGCCAGGCAGATCCTGCTCCTGCAATTGGCGTTGTTGGCGCTGGTCATCGGTGTGGGGGCCGCGCTCGCAGTTGTCGACGAACGCCGAGACAGCGACGACGCGATCCGCAGGCAGGTGAGCTCGATAGCGCAGACTCTCGCCCTGTCGGATTCGACGGCGGCAGCCCTGACGAGTCCGGACCCGACCGCGATTCTGCAACCACAGACCGAGAAGATCCGACAGGCAACCGGCGTCGATTTCATCGTGGTGATGGCGCCTGATCGCACTCGGTTCACCCACACGAGCCCGGAGCTGATCGGTCAACTCTTCACCGGGAACATCGACCGCGCACTTGCCGGCGTGACCTTCACAGAGACGTACGCCGGGTCGCTGGGGCCGTCGATCCGCGCAGTCACTCCTGTCTACGATTCCGGCGGAACCTTGGTCGGTCTGGTTTCTGCCGGTGTCACCCGCGAGCAGATCACCAAGCAGTTCGCCCAAAGTGTTCCGGTCATCCTGTTCGTTGCCGGCGGCGGTCTTCTTGCCGCCCTCCTGAGTTCACTTCTGGTGAGTCGGCGTATCCGGCGACAGACCCTGGGGATGGCGCCGGATGAACTGCGCACCATGTACGAACACCACGACGCCGTCCTGCACAGCATCGGTGAGGGTCTGGTGGTGATCGGGCGAGGCCGAAGCAGAGATGCGCGAGTGGATATCGTCAACGACGAAGCGCGTCGCCTCCTCGATCTACCGGACGGGCCCGTGCCACTTTCGTCCATCCCCGAGACCATGCGAGTCGACGACGCCTCTCCCGCGAAGGATCAAGTGCACCTCACCGACAAGCGTGTGCTGGTGGTCAACCAACACCCGGTTGAGTGGGAGGGCAACAGAATTGGCACCGTGCTGACAATTCGCGATCACACCGAATTGCAGAACGTACTCGGGGAATTGGATTCGGTACGCAGTTTTGCCGAGTCGCTTCGATCGCAAGCCCACGAGAGTGCAAATCGTCTGCACACGATCATCACGATGGTCGAGTTGGGCCGGAACGAAGACGCAGTGGCCTTCGCCACCAATGAATTGCGAGTGTCCCAACAGTTGATAGATCGTCTGATGAATGCGGTCCACGAACCGGCGCTCGCCGCACTGCTGCTCGGGAAAATGAGTGAAGCGACCGAACGCGGGGTCGACCTGACCATCACCGAAGACACCGCGCTCGGTCCGGTTCCTTCGCTCAATGCACGCGAGTTGGTCACGCTGGTCGGCAATCTCGTGGACAATGCTATTGACGCATCGCGCGCGAGCGAGTCTCCGTGGGTGGAAGTGACGGTAATGGAAGAGGATTCGATGATGGTTGTTGCCGTCGCCGACAGCGGCCCGGGAATGACACCCGAAGCACTCGAAAAGGCCAAGGGCCGTGGCTACTCCACAAAATCCGGCTCTCGTGGACTCGGTCTCGCACTCGTCTCTCAAGTGGTGAAACGGCACGGCGGCACGCTCACCAGCGAACCGGCGATGGGCTCCATGCTGGTGGTCCGCATCCCGCTGCGCGAGGCGGAAGCGCCGCGATGATCCGTGTACTGATAGTCGACGACGAACCGTTGATCGCGCAGGCGCACCGTTCCTACGTCGAGCGAGTGCCGGAGTTCGTGGTCCACGGCGTGGTTCATTCCGGGAACGCCGCCGTGCGTGCAGTTACGGCGGCCAACGCCACCGACCAGCCCATCGACCTGGTCCTGCTCGACATCGGGTTGCCCGACGCCAGCGGTCTCGACGTGGCTTCCGCCCTGGGCGGTTTGCGGCCCAGTCCGGACATCATCGCGGTTACCTCGGCGCGCGATCTGGAGGTGGTCCGAAGCGCCGTGGCTCGCGGGATCGTCCTCTATCTTCTCAAGCCGTTCACTTTCGCAGCATTCCGCGACAAGCTCGAGCGCTACCTCGAATATCGTGCAGCGCTTCCCGCTGGAGAGTCTGCGGTCAGTCAACACGACATCGACCGCGCGATGTCTGCGCTACGAACGTCCGACGATCGAGCAGCGGCACCGAAAGGCTTTGCGTCTCAAACACTCGGACTCGTCGCAGCGTCTGTCCGGGATTCTGAGGGACCCGTGACCGCTGCAGAGGTGGCAGCCTCGGTCGGCGTGTCCCGGGTGACAGCCTGGCGCTACCTGGAAAAGCTGGCAGACGACGGCATGCTCACCCGGGAGACCGAGTACGGGCGCGCTGGGCGCCCTCAGGTTCGTTACCGCAGAACCTGATTGACACAGAACCTGACAGTCACCGAACCCGATTGACACCGGAGCTAGTTCGCACCCACGGTGTCCAGCACCCAGGCGAACTCGAACGCGACCTCTTTCCACTTCTCGTAGCGACCGCTGACACCGCCGTGTCCGGCGCTCATCTCGGTCTTGAGAAGTAGCGGAGCATCACCGGTCTTGGTGGCGCGCAGTTTTGCGACCCACTTGGCCGGCTCCACGTACAGAACACGGGTGTCGTTGATGCTCGTGATCGCAAGAATGGCGGGATAGTCCTTGGCTTCCACGTTCTCGTACGGGCTGTACGAGCGCATGTAGTCGTAGACGTCCTTGTTGTGCAGCGGATCTCCCCATTCGTCCCACTCGATGACCGTCAACGGCAGCGACGGATCGAGAATCGACGTCAACGGGTCGACAAACGGAACATTGGCGAGAATGCCGGCAAACAGTTCCGGAGCGAGGTTGGCGACAGCGCCCATCAGCAGTCCACCCGCACTACCGCCGTCGGCAACCATCCGGTCGGCCGACGTGACACCGGTGTCGATCAAATGCTTTGCGCAAGAGACAAAATCGGTGAAGGTGTTCTTCTTGGTGAGCGTCTTGCCGTTTTCGTACCAGTGACGGCCCATCTCGCCGCCGCCGCGCACGTGTGCGACGACGAAGACGACACCGCGATCGAGCAACGACAAGCGGGCAACCGAGAACGACGGGTCGATGCTCGCCTCGTAGGAACCGTAGCCGTACAACAGCAGCGGCGCGGGACCTTCCGGCGCACCTACGCGCCTCACGATCGAGAGCGGAATGCGGGTTCCGTCGTCGGCTACTGCCCAGTCGCGACGCTGCTCGTAGTTACTCGCATCGAAGTCTCCGAGAACGGGCTGCGACTTACGCAGTGCCAGTTCACCACTGGCGACGTAGTAGTCGTACACCTGCCCGGGAGTGATGAATGAGGTGAATCCGAGCCGGATGGTGGGCTGCGCCCATTCCGGGTTGGACCCCATGCCGATGCTGAAGAGTTCTTCGTCGAAGTCGATTTCGTGGCGTTCGCCGTAGCCGTCATCCGTCAACGGCCACACGGCAACCCGAGTGAGCGCCTCGCGGCGGTAACTCAGGACGAGGTGTCCGGCGAAGGCTTCGGCTTCTTCCAGACGAACGTCTGCGCTGTGCTCGATCAGCGTCGTCATGTTCGTCGGATCCGACACGGGAGCTTCCACCAACACGAAGTTCTCTGCCTTGATGCCGTCGACGACGTCGTTGTGGAGGATCAGGAAGCGGTCCTCTCCCCCGATCACGGCGTGCTCGGCCCCGTACTCGACGCCCTCGCGACGCGGGATGATGACGCGGAAGTCGCCTTCCGGGTTCGCCGATTCCAGCATCCAGCCTTCGCTGGTCACCTTGGAACCGACCCAGATCATCAGGTACTTCTCGCTGCGGGTGGACCCCACCGAAACCCAGTACCGTTCGTCGGGCTCGTGGAACACCGAAACATCTTGACTCTGCGGCGTTCCCAGCTTGTGACGCCACACCGTGTCCGGACGCCAGGAGTCGTCGACCGTCATGTAGAAGACGTGACTGTGGTCGATCGCCCAGGTGGCGCCAGGCGCGGTATCGGGAATCTCGTCGGCGAGCATCTCACCGGTCTCGAGGTTCTTGAACCGCAAGGTGTACCGCTCGTCGCCGACGATGTCCACCGAGTACGCGAGCAACGTGCCGTCCTCGCTGATGGAGAACGCGCCGAGCGAAAAGAACTCGTGCCCTTCGGCTTCGACGTTACCGTCCATGAGGATCTGCTCGTCGGCCAGCTCGACGCCGGGCGTCAGGTCGGGCGGAGTCCAGTCATCTTCACCGGCGATGGGGCACCGGCACTGGACGGTGTACGACTTGCCTTCCACGCTGCGCGAGTAGTACCACCACTTACCCATGCGCGTGGGCACCGACATGTCGGTTTCCTGCGTCCGCGACTTGATCTCCTGGAAGATCTTCTCGCGCAAGGGCTCGAGCGCGGCCGTCTGCTCGTCGGTGTACGCGTTTTCGGCTTCGAGGTATGCGACTACCTCGGCGTTGTCCTTGTCCCGCAGCCACTCGTAGTCATCGACGAACGTATGTCCGTGATGGGTACGTTCGGCGGGGACCTTCTTTGCGACCGGCGGGATCAGGCTCATGCGCTGGGACCGACCCAATCGTCGAAGGACAGACCGGAAATGCGCTCGTACGCCTCGATGTAGCGTGCCCGGGTCGCGTCGACGATCTCCTGCGGCAACGGCGGCGGTGTCGTGTCCGAGCTACGGTCCCAGCCGGATTCAGGGCTCGTGAGCCAGTCGCGCACGAACTGCTTGTCGAAACTGGGCTGCACCTTGCCCGCTTCGTAGCCTTCGAGAGGCCAGTAGCGCGACGAGTCGGGGGTGAGCACCTCGTCGGCGAGCACGAGGTTTCCAGCGGAGTCGAGACCGAATTCGAGCTTGGTGTCGGCAAGGATGATTCCGCGATCCGCTGCGAAGTTGGAGGCGCGGGCATAGACGTCGAGAGTGTCCTCACGAAGCTGCACTGCCAGCTTCTGGCCGACCTTCTCCACTACCTGATCGAAGCTGATGTTCTCGTCGTGATCCCCGAGAGCCGCCTTGGACGCCGGGGTGAAGATCGGGTCGGGCAGACGCGACGCCTCGACGAGGCCCTCGGGCAACGCGACGCCGCACACTGCGCCGGTGTTGTTGTAGTCGACCAAGCCGGAGCCGGTGAGGAAGCCACGAACGACGCATTCGACGGGAACCATGTCGAGGGAGCGCACCACGAGAGCGCGGCCGAGAACCTCTTCCGGGATACGATCGTCGTCGGGCTCGCCGGCCAGGTGGTTGGTGCCACCGAGGACGTTGAAGAAGAACACGCTCATCGCGGTGAGCACGCGCCCCTTGTCCGGGATCGGTGTGCTGAGCACGTGGTCGTAGGCCGAGATCCGATCACTCGCGACAAGCAGCAGATGCTCGTCGTCGATCGTGTAAAGGTCACGGACCTTGCCACCGGCCAGATGAGTGTAGGAATCAAGTGTAGGACGCACCCGGTCACCCTATCGGGCGTTCGCAGTTCGTACAGAACCCCGGTAGCCGGGACAGGTAAGCGTCCTCGCCGTTCGGAGAGCTGTCCGCCCTGCTCATCCGGATATGCAGGTGGCCCCTCGCCATCAGGCGAGAGGCCACCGTCACAGTCGATGAACTACTGGTTTGCGGGCAGCTTCGACAGGCCCTCGTCGATCGAATCCAGCGTCAGAAGGGCCGTCTGATAGGTCGCGGCCAGCGAATGCTGGACCTGGACGACGTTGCCGGCCTTCACTGCGGGCAATTCCTTCCACAGCTCGGAATTGACCAGCTCCTGCAACTGGGGCGACATCGAGCCGTCGGCATTGAGGCCGTAGACGATCACGTCGACATTTCCGAGATTTTCACCGATCTTCTCGATGGATACCTGTTCGACGTGGATGTCGGCAGGGTCTGCGGGGGTGCCGGGGAACTGCAGTCCGAGTCCGTCGAAGAGATTGGTCGTGTACGAGGACGCGTACTCGCGTGAGAAGGTGCCGGCTTCCGGCTTGCAGACGTTGCACACGCCGCCGAAGGTCAGCGAGCCGAGCTTGTCCTTGTACTTCGCGGCCAGTTCGGCGGTTTTGGCGTCGTAGTCGTCCTTGAACTCGCCGTAGTTGTCGGAGACATTCGCGGCATCGGCGAACTGCTCGCCCAGCACTCGCCAATCAGCAGGAACCGTCGGTCCCAGGAAGACGACGGGAGCGGCCGCCTCGAGCTGCGCCATGTCCAGCTGGCTTTCGACTCGAGCGGGAACACCCATGATGATCAGATCGGGCTCGGCAGCGACGATTCCCTCGTAGTTGAGCTGGGAGACGTTGCCGTCGGGCGCGACCTTCGGCAGAGCTTCGTAAGCGGCCTTGGTCTTGTCGTCCATGTTGCCGAGTTCACGGGTCCACTCGCATACTGCTGCCAGGTTCGCTCCCGCCTGAATCAGCGGCAGAACTGCGTATCCGCAGGCCACGATCCGCTGCGGGTCGCTCGGGATCTCGATGGATCCGTTCTGCGCCTCGAAGACACGGGTCGGCGAGCTCGCGGCTGTCGTCGACGATTCGGACGACGCCTCCTCGGAGTTGCTGCAGCCGGCGACGCCGACCGCCAGCGCAGCTGCTGCGCCGATCACCACTGCGCGGCGAAACCGCGACAGACCTTGAACCCGCATGTTGAACTCCATCTGAACGCACCGGACTGCTCCGGAATTGATTTGGTGAGGCTAACCAATATCAGGGCACTGGACCTTTACACAAACAACGGTCCCGAGGAATGAACTGCGCCTCCCGAGCCGCCCACTCTCACAGCAGCACGCCTCCCACTGAGAGGGAGCAAAGCAAGATTCCTCTCGAATCGGACACGCGAACTCGCTACCTTGCCTTCGCGATACATCATCGACTCGCCACTCTCTCCGCTCGACGAAGGGCTCACACATGTCCCGATCCACCCGTACCTGCTCACTACGGTCTGCCGCGGCCATTGCGTTGACCAGTAGCTTTCTCATCACCGGTTTCGGCGCCTCGATCGCGCAGGCCGAACCTGGCCCCTCGGCTCCGCTGTTCGGCTCGCTGGATTTCGGATCCAGCAACCTCGGCAGTTCCGAGCAGACCCCAGATGCGCCGCGGCTGACCGGGATCGACAATTTCCGCGACGTCGCAGGCACCGGCGCCGGATACTCGGGGACTTTCGGCCTGCCCGTGAACAAGGGAGTCTTCTACCGCGCGAACGCGATCACGCCCAAGGGCGATGACATGAGCAATCTCGAAAAGCTGGGACTGACAAAGGTTTACGATCTGCGCACTGAACCCGAGATCGCCAGTAAGCCCGATGTCTTGCCCGGCGGGGTTGCGTACGAGAACATTCCGATCCTGTCCGGGAACATCGCCGAGATGATCGCGAAGATCAAGTCCCCCGAGGACTCACGATCGATGATGCAGGACATGAACCGCGCCTTCGTCACCGGAGCGACGGAGCGAGCCGGGTTCGCGCAGTTGCTCACGGGTCTCGCGGAAACCGAAGGTGCACAGGTCTTCCACTGCACCGCAGGCAAAGACCGCACCGGCTGGACGTCGTTTCTGCTGCTGAGTATCGCCGGTGTCGACCGCTCGGTGATCATGAACGACTACTTGCTGACCAACGAGTACACAGCCGAAGGCATGAAGGCCACGCGCGCGGGCATCGCGGCGAGCCTGGGCGAACAGATGGCCGTCAACATGGAGCCTC
The DNA here is from genome assembly GCF_001445685.1 of Rhodococcus sp. KB6. Taxonomy (NCBI): domain Bacteria; kingdom Bacillati; phylum Actinomycetota; class Actinomycetes; order Mycobacteriales; family Nocardiaceae; genus Rhodococcus; species Rhodococcus sp. KB6. The sequence goes on from NZ_LNAK01000154.1 coordinate 134,753, forward strand.
TGTTGGGTGTCGAGGCAAGCTATCTCGATGCCGGTCTCGCCCAGTTGGACCAGACCTACGGGTCGGTCGATCGGTACCTGACCGAGGGCCTGGGTCTGAGCCCGGCGACTGTCATGACGCTCAAAGCCAAACTGCTGGGCTGAGTGGCACGGATGCCCCGGGTTCGACGAGGGATCGGACCCGGGGCACGTGTACTTCTCTGCCCGTGCCGCGGCGGATGCGCCGCAGCGTCCCGTGCGTCAGCGCGATACGGCGATCACGTTGTTTCGGTACGCCCAGATGACGATCTGCACACGGGTACGCACCTGCAGCTTCTTGCAGATGTTGCTGATGTGCGACTTCACCGTGCTCTGTTCGAGGCTGAGGGAATCTGCGATGTCGTTGTTTCCCAAGCCTTGTGACAGCAACTGCACCACATCCATTTCACGCGCACTGAGACCGTGATCCGATCCGGAGCGCGCCGTGGACATCGGTGCCGGCTTACGCCTCGCGAACTCCACGATCAGTCTCGACGTCAATCTCGGCGAGAGCACCGAGCCACCTTCGGCCACGGTCAACACTGCCGACGAGAGCTCTTCGGGATCGGCGTCTTTGAGCAAGAACCCTGCGGCACCGCTGTCGAGCGCCTCGAAAACGTACTCGTCGAGATCGAACGTGGTGATCACGATGACGCGGGTCCCGGGAAACTCGGCAAGGACCTCCCGGGTCGCAGTCAACCCGTCGCCGTGCGGCATTCGGATATCCATCAGCACGACGTCCGGACGCAGTGCACGCACCTGCTCGTACGCCTCGACTCCCGTCTTGGCATGCCCGACGACGCGAATCTCGGGGTGACCGGAGAGAAACAGCTCGAACCCCTGCCGTACCACCTGCTGGTCGTCTGCAATAAGGACATCGATCATGCGTTGATCCTCCCGTTCACCGGCACCAGTGCCTGCACAGCCCACTCACCTTCCGAATTCGGTCCGGCGTCCAGTTGACCACCCATGAGCGTCGCGCGTTCGCGCATTCCCACAATTCCGAGGTTTTGCCCGTCGGAGGCCGGGCGAGCATTCCCGAGAGTATTGACCACCCGTACCCTCACCGCACCGGCTTCTCGACTCAGACACACCTTGGACTCGCTACCCGGCGCATGGCGAAGGACGTTCGACAACGCCTCCTGCACGATGCGGTAACACGTCAACTGGACTCCGCTGTCCAGGTCGTCGAAGCGGCCGACCTTCTCCAACGAGATCGACGAGATGGTGCGCTTGCAGTCGTCCACCAACTCGTCGATGTCGGAGACCATGGGCGTCGGGAAATCGGGGTCTTCCTCACCCAGGCGAAGTATCCCCACGATCTGCCGCAAGCTGTTGAGGGCCCGCTGACCCTGCTCGATGACGCCCCCCAGAAGGGCTTGTGCTTGTTCGGGATTGCTCGAGAAGAACTTGTCGGCGGCACGAGCCTGGATGATCATGCCGGTCATGTGGTGGGCAGCGACGTCGTGCAGTTCACGTGCCATGTCCTGCCGTTCGGCGACAACGGCATTCGCGATCTTGCGTTCGCGGTCCCGGTGCAGATCCGCTACTGCCTGACTGTTCTCCACTGCTTGTTTTCGCAGGCGCGCGACAATCTTTCCCATGGCTGCGACGACCAGGAAACTCGTGACGGTGTTTGCCGCCGGTTCGAGGAACAAGTGAGGCAACTCCCCCACCTGAACCTCGGCGACCGTCAGCCCGTCCCGTTCGGTGAGATACATCGCCAAGATCACGTCCATCGCCATTCCGAGGACCAGCAGTCCGACCAGGCGCATGCCTGTCACTCGGATGGACACTGCCATGATCGCGAACCAGAAAAGCGGCGTGGCCCCCAGCGATCGACTGCCGAGGAAGAGCATCAATCCGCCGGATCCTGCCAACGTCAGGAGGTAGTACGCGATCGGGTACCGCCGGCGCGCACACGCCACAACGGTCAACACCGTCAGGAAACCCATGATGCCGACGACGGTTCCCGGATCGCTCAGCACTCGATTGCTCGTCTCGGGTTCAGTCTTGAGACTGGCGAGACCGAACACCCACGGCACACTCAGCAGGCCGACGATCACGGCCGCCGTGGCCGGGTTGTTCAGGTTGAAACGTCCCCACCCTCGCGATGCCAGGGCTTGCCCCGGGGCATTCTGACCAGCCGAGTCGAACATCCACTCCCCATTCCGCATCCGATGATTGACGTTCATGGTGGCATGCGCGCACCACTTGGTCCCACATTCGGCGAACGTGAAGGGAATGTTCGATTCCCGGCTCCTACCAAAGCACTAGTTGAAGGTGAAAGGCCTAGTACTTATGGCTCAGCTGAACTGCTCGACCAACCGGTTCACCATGTTGGTTGCGCTGTAGTAGTCGAGACGGAAGGTGTCCAGACCCACGGCATAGACATGGTGGTCACGAATTGCAGGATGCTGGGCCAACAGGGGAAGTGCCTCGACCGCTTTCACCGCACCGTCGTCGGCGCTGACCAGGATCAGGGTGTTGCCCGCGATACCGTCGTAGAGGTTCTCCGCCGAGACCTGAATGATGTCCTTGCGCTTACCCATGGATTCACTGCTCTTCGCGGACTCGGGAATGTCGGCGACCGTGAAACCCATCGCCGTGAGCAACTTCGCCTGCCCGGACTCGTGCGTCCAGATATTGGCGCCGCTGCCGTCCTCGTAGTAGACGAGCGCGGTGGTCGGCTGCGGGGGAAGTGTGATCTTGGCCTTCGCGGCCTCTACTGCGCTGTCGAACTTCGCGACCGTGGCCGCCGCGTTGTCTTCGAGACCTGTCGCCTTACCCAGCACAGCGGCGACTTCCTGCCAACTACTTCCGCCGTAGTCCACCACGATTGTCGGCGCGATGGCCGTGAACTGTTCGTACAGATCGACGACGGAGTCACCTCCAGTTGCCGAGACGACGATCAGGTCCGGGTTCTGCGCCAGAACGGATTCCGCGTTCGCACCGCCCATCGGCAACACTGCAAGTCCGCGTTCTTCTGCTATGTCGCCCCACTGTGTGAACAACCCCTGCGCATCCGAGACGTCGGTGTTCGGTCCCGTCGATGCGGTAGCCACCACCGGAGCGTCGATCGACAACAGCGTGCCCGTCAGCGTCACACTGGTCGAGACGATCCTCTCCGGCTTCGACGTGATCTCCACCGGCCCCTTCGGCGTTTCCACGGTACGCGGCCAATTACCCTGCGATGCAGCTGAGTCAGCATCGGAATCGGCATCCGCAGAACTACAACCGACGAGGGCGAACCCTGCTACCAAGACTGCGGAGAGCACCTTCAGGGTGCGTGATTTTTTCATTGTGACGCCCACTGGCGGACCACTCCTCGAATTCAAAAGCCCATCAAATTAGGTTAGGCTGTGCTCATGCTAACTCAGGCGGTGACCGAATTGTCCGCTACCCTCGCAGCCTCGCCCGACATCGAGACGTCCTGGAATCGGATAGTGCAACAAGGAACGCCGATCATCGAAAGCGTTGATACACAGACTGTTCGAGTTACGTTCCTCTGGCGTCAGCCCGAGGAGACCGAGGTCGAGCGCGTTTACCTGGATGCAAATTCGCTGACCGACCATCACGCAGAACAACTCAGCGTGATGCAGCGACTCGGCGACAGTCCGGTGTGGTTCTACACCGCCGAAGTCTCGAACACCTGGCGTAGCAGTTACAGCATCATCCCGGTACCGAAGTCCGTAGTCGACGAGTTCGACTATCCGGGAGCAGGCAAGGAAGACTCGATCCGCCGCACACGCTGGTTGGGGTTGCTCGAGCACCGAATTGCCGACCCACTCAATCCGCTTTCCGCAGGTGTGGACACAAGGCGTTCCGTCGCCGAGATGCCCTTGGCGCCGGTCCAGTTCGGTTGGGATGCTCCAGTTTTCAGGAAGTCGGTACAGCTCACCTGGGCTAGTTCGACTTTGGACTTCGAGCGGCCGGTGTGGATCTACGAGACCGTGGACGACGGATTGACACCGCTCGAAGAACGGCCGCTCGTGATACTTCTCGACGGGCGTCACTGGGCCGAGGTCATGCCGGCAGGCGCCGCCTTCGATCGTGCGGTCCAGACCGGCAAACTGAAATCCTGCGTTCTGCTGGCCATCGATTCCGTTGACAATCAACGCCGTTCGCAGGAATTGCCGTGCAACCGCGACTACTGGAGTGCAGTCGTCGACGAACTGCTTCCGCAGGTGCGCGCCGTCACACCTTTCTCGTCTGATCGAACGCGAACGGTGGTCTCGGGGCAGAGCTTCGGCGGCCTGGCTTCGATGTTCGCAGCACTCGAATTCCCCGAACACTTCGCGCTGGTCGCCAGCGGGTCCGGTTCGTTCTGGTGGCCAACCGGCTTGAAGCGCGGGGAAGACGGCCCGCCGGGTGGAGACATAGCCGCACGGATCGAGCGCGACGGCGTACCGGACGGTTTACGCGTTGTCCTCGAAGTAGGTAAGCACGAGTCCGACATGGTCGGGCACAGCGCAGCGGTCGCACAGGCGCTGGAGGCCGCAGGAGCGCAAGTGTCGTGTCGGATCTTCGACGGCGGCCACGACTGGTTGTGCTGGCGCAGTGTCCTTCTGGACTCCGTTGTCGAACTGATCGGCAGTCCGTGAGACAGACCACGCTCTAGGCCGGCTCGATGTCACCAAGCTTCCAAGTCCGATCGAAATACGGTTCGAGCGGTCCGTAGAAGCGGAAGTACGAGAACCAGTGCTGACCCGCAATGGTCTGAACCCAATTGGGTTCCTTCCCTACCGGAGTTGTAGGTCCGTAGTAGAGATCCACCGAACCGTCCTCGTTGACAACAAGATCGGGATCTCGCGAGCCACGGTCGCCTCGGCCCTGCTGGTTGTCGACAAGGCAGCGTGTGTCGACCGAGTAGACCGTCGCGGACCAGAACAACTTTGCCGGGACATCGGCGGGTACGTGGAGTGTGTAACTCTTTCCTCCGTCCAACCAGTGCCCCTCGGCGTCGGCGTAGCTACCCAGATACGCCTGCCCGAGTCCGGGCGTCGTACTCTTCATCGCCTCGGAGAAGGTGACCGCCTCGTAGAACCACGACGCGCGTTCGTAGAACTCGTCGTAGTTGTCCCCTCGCTGAGCTGAGTTGTCCAGGACAATCGCCAAGTCCCACTGGCGATCCGGCCAGTAGCGCGAACCGGGGAAGCGTTTGACGAACGCATTCGCCTGGGCGAACACCTCCCCCACTTCGACGGCCCGTTGCAAGATCTTTCTCACTCGATCATCCGGGGCGAAGGGCTTGCCCTTCTCAATCCCCAGCTGCCGAAGCCACGCCATCGGGAAGCGGTCGCGCTCTTCGACAGGTTCGTCCTGCACGATGTCGTGCAGGAGTTCCCAGTATCGAAGGTCTCGCGGCTGAATTCCGCTCCAGGGCTTGCCGTCCGGTGAGACCAGACGCGTCGGAGTCGGATTCTCACGATCGGAGTATGGGTACACCCGGACGGCGTCGACCAACGCGTCCGAGCGCGCCGGGTCGGGATCGAGCGTGCGGAAGCCGAACATGATGTGCATCATCGGGGAGTGGACAACGGTGTAATCACCTGTGTCCTCGACACTCTGACCTGGGCCGACTACCAGGGTCTTGCCACCCTTGCCTGCATCGGGGCCCATCTCACCGAGCACCGCGAATTCTCGTTGCCAGAAATCTGCGATGCCCCCGGCGGTCGGCCCTGGCGGCAATTCGATCACCAACGGCCCCGTTGCACCGAGATCGAAAAAGTTCAAGATGTACGGAGTCGTCGCGTTGGCGGTGATCAGGCCTAGTCGGTCACGATATGAGCGGTAGACGACGATATCGGAGGCAGTTGCTCCGAAGATGTTGGTATGCACGTCCATCCACTGAGCCCAGGACACGATGGGTATGGCCCACAAGTACGCCTGCACTGCTGTTTGGAAGTCGAGCTCGTCGAAGACCGTTGCGATGGTTTCGCGAGCGGGAAGCTCTCCGTCCCTCGGGACAAGTCCGGAGGAATACGTCAGTTCGATGTCGGCCATACCCAGATGGTGCTGGGAGAAACCTCGGCGCGAATCACCCACACCGGGTGAACCTCTAGTTCAGTGCGCCTCGAATGACGGCAGCCGTGCTGTCGAGGATTGTCCGATTGGGCGTGCGAGGTAGGGCGCGCAGGCCGAAGCCGTCGCCGCGATTTCGCGGAATGACATGCAGATGAACATGGAAGACTTCCTGCCCCGCAACAGCTCCGTCGGAGAGGTGCAGATTCACTCCGTCGACGGGGAGAGATCCGGTACGCATCGCCGCGGCGATCTTCTGCGCGACGGCGAAGATCCTGGCACCGTCGTCGGGATCGAGCGTGGACAATCCACTGGCGTGGCGCTTCGGCACGACCAGGAGATGGCCGGATGTGAACGGCCGAATATCCATGAAGGCAAGGACATTCGCGTCGTCGTAGACGACGCTGGCCTCGGCCTCACCGGCGATGATGGAACAGAAGATGCAGTCCATGGTCTCCGGCCCCTGTGCGCCTTTTCGGTAGTGGTGACCACCGAAAAGGCGCACGGGGCGTAGCCCTTACAGAATCGGCGACGGCGCGTACGCCGCAGCTTCGGGGTTGGCGTCGACAAGTTTCTGCACCTCGGCGACAACGGCATCGACCTGAGCCGAAGCGGCACCGACAAAAGCAGCCTTGTCGGCCAGGGCCTCGTCGAGTGCAACGCGGTCGAGCGGCAAACGGTCGTCGGCGGCAAGGCGATCGAGCAGGTCGGGCTCCTTGCCCTCTTCACGCATCGCCAGCGCAACTGCGACGGCATTCTCCTTGATCGCCTCGTGTGCGGTCTCGCGTCCGACGCCGGCGCGGACGGCGGCCATGAGCACGCGCGTCGTGGCGAGGAACGGCAGATACCTGGTCAGTTCCTTCTCGATGACGGCCGGGTACGCGCCCATCTCGATCAGCACGGTCAGGAAGGTCTCGAACATGCCGTCGATCGCGAAGAACGCGTCCGGAAGCGCGACGCGGCGCACGACGGAGCAGAAGACGTCGCCCTCGTTCCACTGCGCACCCGCAAGCTCGGCTGCCATGGAGCCGTATCCGCGCAGGATCACCTGAAGTCCGTTGACTCGCTCGCACGAGCGGGTGTTCATCTTGTGCGGCATCGCCGAGCTGCCGACCTGGCCGGGCTGGAAGCCTTCGGTGACCAACTCGTGGCCGGCCATCAGGCGGATCGTGTGTGCAAACGACGACGGGCCCGCGCCGACCTGAACGAGCGCGGAGATGACGTCGTGGTCGAGGGAACGCGGGTACACCTGGCCGACGCTGGTCAACACGTGAGCGAATCCGAGGTGCTCCGCAACCTTCGCTTCGAGCTGCTCGAGTTTGGCCGCATCGCCGTCGAGGAGGTCGAGCATGTCCTGAGCGGTCCCCATCGGGCCCTTGATCCCACGAAGCGGGTACCGGTCGATCAGCTGGCGCAGACGCGTCAGTGCAACCAGCAGCTCGTCGGCGGCCGAAGCGAAACGCTTGCCCAAGGTGGTGGCCTGAGCTGCGACGTTGTGCGAGCGGCCGGCCATAACGATGGACGAGTACTCGGCAGCGCGCTCACCCAGACGGGCGGCGACGGCGATGCCGTGGCTGTAGACGTGTTCGAGAGAACGCACGATCTGCAGCTGCTCGACGTTCTCGGTGAGGTCGCGGCTGGTCATGCCCTTGTGGACCTGCTCGTGCCCGGCAAGTGCGTTGAATTCCTCGATGCGTGCCTTCACGTCGTGGCGGGTGACCCGCTCGCGGTCCGCGATGGACTCGAGGTCGACGTTGTCGATGACACGCTCGTAGTCGTCGATGGCGTCGGCCGGAATGTCGATGCCCAGCTCTGCCTGCGCACGCAACACCGCCACCCACAATTGACGCTCGAGCACGATCTTGTACTCGGGAGACCACAGAGCAACAAGCTCCGGGCTGGCGTAGCGGTTGGCAAGGACATTCGGGATGCGGCTCACGAGGCCTCAGTCTAACGGTGGCCGAGCAGTGCCGTTACCCCCGATAGAGACCGAGCTAGACCGGCGGCGCCATCACGTCGATCGATTCCAAGAGCATTCCCCTGGCCAACCCCCGTGGGTCCGGGTCGTACTCCCCCAGAGCCGTGATCATCGCACCGTCGACCATCGCGACGAGACGGCGCAATTGCCCCTCGGGAGCGGAGCGGCCCGAGCGTCGAAGCGCATCGGTCAACAGGTCGTCGAGCTGGGCTCGTAGGCGCAACTGCACGTCACGAAGTGCGGGATGACGGGCACACGCGACGAATCGTTCGTAGCGCGAGATCAAACGCTCGCGGCTCTCCGGCCGCTTCTCTTCGTCTCCGAGCAGCAGCTCGACCAACAGTTCGACGGTTGATTCCGCGCCCCGCCGACGTTGGGTCACCGCAGCCACTCTGGCGCGCATCGCTTCCATGTCGGCGTTGCCGTTGAGCTCGACGGCACACGCGATCAGATCGTCGAGTGAGTCGAAGTAATAGGTCGTCGAAGCCAGTGGAAGGTCAGCTCTGGTTGCCACCGCTCGGTGACGAACGGCGTCGAACCCGCCCTCCAGCAAAAGTTCAGCAGCGGACGCCACCAGAGCTTGGCGACGTCGTTCGCCCTTGGGCGTAGCTGCAGAAGACACCACGACATCGTGCCAGCAGAGGGCACCTCCGCATGGCGAAACAGCTCGAAGACCCTGCTGTTTGTTACCCGAGCCACTTCTCGAGGCGGGCCAGTGCCTCCTGGATGTCTGCTGTCGCACCCGCGAACGAGAGTCTGACCATCCGGTTTCCGTGGACGGTGTCGAAATCGATTCCGGGTGCCAGCGCGACCCCGGTATCTGTCAGCAACCGGGCACACCACGCGGTGGCGCCCTCGTCGCCACACAGATGGCCGATGTCCGCGTAGACGTAGAACGCACCGTCGGCGGGAGCCAACTCGGTGATGCCCAGTTTCGGCAACCCGGTCAACAACAGTTCACGATTGACGGCGTACCGCTGAACGTGCCCGTCCAACTCGACCTTCGCCTCGTCCGAGAATGCCTCGACGGCGGCGTACTGAGAGATCGCGGGCGGACACACGGTCATGTTCGACGCGAGTCTCTGCAGCGGGCGCCGAAGATAGGTCGGCACCAACATCCACCCGAGTCGCCAACCCGTCATCGAGAAGTACTTGGACACCGAGCCGATCACGACGGATTCGCGTGAGGTCTCCCAGGCGCTCGACGTGTGCTGATCGCCGTATCCGATGCCGTGGTAGATCTCGTCCGAGATCAGAAGAGTTCCGTGCTGCTCGCACCACGTCGCCAATGCAGCGAGCTCCTCGGGCGAGATCACCGTGCCCGTGGGATTTGCCGGGCTCGCGACGATCAGACCGGCAGGCGGCGACGGCAAAGCCTCGAGCATTTCCACTGTCGGCTGGTATCGAGTTGCCGGCCCGCAGTCGAGTTCGACGACGTTGCAGCCGAGAGCGGCAAGGGTATTGCGGTACGCGGGATATCCGGGTCGAGCAACCACCACGGTGTCGCCCTCGTCGAACGCGGCCAGGAAGAGCAAGGTGAACGCCCCGGACGAACCGGTCGTCACCACCACGTCTTCGGCGTCGACGGCGATTCCCGATCGCTCGCTGTGGTAGCGCGCAATAGCCTCGCGTAGCTGCAGGATCCCGAAAGTCTCGGTATACCCGAGTAGTTCGGTGCCCAGAATCTCTCGCGTCGCACGTAGCACCGGTGCCGGCGCGGGCGTCGACGGTTGACCTGCCGCCAAGGTCAGGACGTCACCATGTGTCCGCTGACGTTCGGTCGCGGCCTTCCATACATCCATGACATGGAAGGTCTGGATATCTGATCGACGAGATTCTGAGCGCACACTCCGACGGTAGTCGAACCGTGGTGCGGCAAGAAACGACGACCACCCATTGTGACGATCCGACAGATTCAGGCGCTCAGCATGAGTCGATTCAACGAGACCTGGGCCACGTCCCTCGCGCAACATTGATCAACGACTTCCTTCGATCAAAAGGTGCATCAGATGAAAGCTCGCTCAGTGCCCACTGCGGCTCTGGTCACGATCGGCGTTCTCACGGTTGCCTCGTGCGGAAGCACCTCTGATCCTGGCGGCAATTCTTCCGGCGACTACGCGAAGGACGGCAGTTTCACCACGATCGTGAACACCGATCCCGGCAACCTTCATCCCCTGATCACCAATCTGACTGCCACGCAGGCGATCAACAGCTATACGAACGACTCGTTGTTGGCCATCGACCCCAAAACCCGCGCAGCGGGCTCGTATCTGGCCGAAAAATGGAGCGAGAACGGAACTTCGCTGAACTTCACCCTCAAAAAGGGGATCACGTGTGAAGACGGCACGACCTTCACTGCCCAGACAGCGGCAAACAACATCAACTGGGTCGTCGACACGACCAACGGCTCGCCGTGGTTGGGAGCATCCGTACCCGAAACTGCGGTAGCAACCGCTGATGGTGACGAGCTCACGATCAAGACAACGGAACCCGCGCCCTTCCTCCTCGAGCGCATCGGCGCTCTCAAGATGGCGTGCCAGGCAGCCCTCGACGACCCTGCCAGTGTTCGAGGCAGCAGCAACGGAACCGGACTGTTCAAGATCACCGAAGTAGTGGCCAACGATCACGTCACGCTCGAACGCCGCGACGGATACAACTGGGGGCCGAACGGCGAAACCACGTCGGACACGCTCGGAGTGCCCAAGACGGTCACGATCAAGGTCGTGACCGACGCCGCGACGACGGCGAATCTTGTCCTCACCGGAACGGTCAACGCGGCCCCGGTTGCCGGCGCGGATATCGAACGTGTGGAAGCTTCAGGCCTCGAGTCGATGACGTCCAACACCCTGAGCGGACAGTTCATCTTCAACCACAATGCGGCTCTCCCCACCAAGGACGAAGCCGTACGCACCGCACTCGTGCAAGCGATCGATCTCGACGATTACACGGACATCAACACCGGTGGCAAAGGCTCACGAGCTACGGCACTGGCAGTAGTCGATCCGCGGGCGTGTGACTTCGACAGCGTCACCGGTGTAGTTCCGAAGTTCGACATGGCCGCTGCGAAAAAGACTCTTGCGGACGCCGGTTGGAAGCCCGGATCCGACGGTGTCCTGACCAAGGACGGTCAAGCGCTGCAATTGACGGTCATCTTTGCGAACTACCGCGACACTACCTCTGCAGCAGCAGAATACGCGATGAAGCAGTGGCAGGAGCTCGGTGCGAAGGTAGAGCTTCGTGGTGGTGACAACAACTTCATCATTTCCAACACATTCGCAGCGAAAGACCTGACGTCATGGTCGATCTCGATCGGACTGACCGTCCAGAGCGATACCCCCAGCATCTTCGTTCCGTACTTCGCCGGCCCCACCCCACCGTCGGGTGTCAACTTCGCATCGATCGACAATCAAAAGTACGCCGAACTGGCGGCGAAGGCCTCGGTTCTGCCCGGGCAGGAATCCTGCTCGGTGTGGAAGGAAGCGGAACAAGCACTGTTCACCTCGTCCGACGTCATTCCGGTGTCCACGTCGCCGAACTTCATGTTCTTCAACGGCGCAACGGCCCTGTATGCACCAGTTGGCGGCACCCTGGCCGGCCCTGGCATTCGCGTTCTGAAATAAGCCGGAAGACAAAGCTTTACGTCTGCATCTATTTCTCCGATTCGAAGGATCTACATGACTGACCGTCCATTTGTTCTCGACGACCTCCACCGTGTGGTCACACCCACTGAGACCTCAATCTCTCCCGACGGCGCCGTGGTCGTCTTCGTTCGCTCGGAAATTGTTGCCGGAAAGGCAACTACATCGCTCTGGGCGGTGTCCCGCGATTCCCAGGCTCGTCGCCTCACCGCAGGGCCCGCCGATTCGGCCCCGCGGTTCTCTCCGGACGGAACGTCGATTGCCTTCCTGCGTAAGGTCGGCGACTCCGCGCAGTTGCACCTGATCCCGCTCGCCGGTGGCGAGGCCGAAACTCTCACCACAGCAGCATCACTCCCCCTCGGCGCCGGTGCAGCGGCCTGGAGCCCGGACGGAAATGCCATCGCGTTCGCCGCTGTGGTCTCACGTTCGGACTCCACCGATCCGAATGCTCCCATCGTCACCGACCGACTCGGATACAAGGTGGACGGTGCCGGTTGGCTCGGCACCTTCCGGCGCCACCTGCACACCGTCGATCTGGAGACGAAGGCAGTTCGACGGCTCACCGACGGTGATTGGAATGCAGACGTTCCGTCCTGGTCACCCGACGGCACGGCCCTTGCCTTCACCGCGAATCTCGAACCGGACAGCGATCTGAACCTCACGTTCAGCGCCTACCGCATCCTCGTCGACGATCTGTCGGTTCCCCCGCAGCGACTCGGTCATGCCACCGGAGTGCAGGGCTCCACACTGTGGCATCCGCAGGGAGATTCGGTCGTCGCCATCGGCACTCCCGAGGTCCGTGTCGGAACTGCAGACCTGATCCGGCTGTCCGTCCCCGGCCCAACCGAGACACCGGTCGACGTCACCCTCACAGCTCATCTCGATCGCAACGTGATGCCCGGTGCACCCGGTTACCCCGGCGGCACACCGGCACTGTCGAATACTCGCGACGAAATCGTGTTCTGCCTACGCGATCGTGGATGGACGCATCTGTACGCGGCCGACATCGAAACCGGCACCTCTCGATCCCTCGTCGCCAATCCCAACGAGGTCGTCTCGGCGCTCTCCGTTGCCCGTGACGCCCGCGTCGCCTCCGTCATCGTCACCACGCAGCAGTCCTTCGGCGAGGTCGCACTCGTCGATCTCGACAGCGGCGCGGTCACCACGCTGACGAAATTCACCGCAGAAGCACTCCCCGAGGTGACACTGTTTGCCGCCGAGGAACGCGAGTTCACCATCTCCGACGGCCGCACCGTGCATGGTTGGTTGCTGTCCGCTCCCGAAACCAGTGGCGCTGCACCTCTTCTGCTCGACATTCACGGCGGACCGCACAACGCGTGGACCGGCGTTGCAGATACCTATCACCCCGCCCACCAGGTTCTCGCCGCCCAGGGTTGGCGCATCCTGACCCTCAATCCACGTGGGTCGGACGGGTACGGCGCAGACTTCATGTACGCCGTCAACGGCGCCTGGGGTACCTCCGACCAAGCCGACTTCCTCGAGCCGATCGACGCGCTTGTCGCCGAGGGACTTGTCGACGGGGACCGTCTGGCGATCACCGGGTACAGCTACGGCGGATACAGTACGTGTCACCTGACGTCCGCGACGGATCGTTTTGCCGCTGCGGTTGCCGGCGGGCTGATCTGCGATTTCAACGCCATGGCCGGAGTCTGCGATTTCGGTCCGCACCTCGCGTCACTCGCCACCGGCACGACTGTTCCCGAGAACTCCGCGGGGCTCCTGGCAGCCTCACCGCTCGCCGCCGTGAAGAACGTGGTGACCCCGACGCTGATCCTGCACGGAAAGTCGGACGAGCGGTGCCCGCTGGGTCAAGCCGAGGCCTGGTTCGCCGCACTGCGCCAGCAGCACGTACCCACCCGTCTGGTGGCGTATCCCGGTGCAAGCCACGGGTTCCTCGTCAACGGCTCGATCTCGCACCGAATCGACTACAGCACACGACTCATCGAATGGGTCAAGCGATACACCTCCGCGAAGCTGCCCAAGACCGGCCTGGCCAACGCGTCTGCCGGAGCCGACGCGTGGAAGCGTTCGCTGGACGTACTGTGTGAGCGTTACGGCGTCACCGGTGCTCAATTCGGTATTCTCACACTCGATTCCAACGGCAAGGAAATCACCCGTACGACGGTGGCTTCCGGCGTGATCAATGCAGACACCGGGGTCGAGGTATCCACCGACTCCCTGTTCCAGATCGGATCCATCACCAAGGTATGGACCGCGATGCTGGTCATGCAGCTTGTCGACGAAGGCTTGCTCGACCTGGACGCGACCGTCCGGTCGATTCTGCCCGATTTCGCACTGCAGGACGAGGAAACAGCTGCCCGCATCACGGTTCGCGCACTTCTGAACCATCGCAACGGAATCGACGGTGACCTGTTCATCGACAAGGGTCGCGGCGACGACGTCGTCGAACGCTACGTCGAGGGCCTGCGTGACTTCCGTCAGGTTCATCCACTCGAGGACGGCTTCGCGTACTCGAACTCCGCGTACGTCCTTGCAGCTCGTATCGTCGAGGTTCTTCGCGGCGGCATCTGGGACGACATCCTCAAGGAGCGGATCATCGATCCGCTCGGCCTCGCGCACACACTCACGTTGACCGGAGATACACCGAGATACTCTGTGGCAGCGGGTCATACGGGGAACTCCGTCGTGATGCCCGTCTGGCCGATCACGCGCTCGATGGGGCCCGCGGGTTGCATCACTGCCAGCATCGGAGATCTACTCACGTTCGCGGAACTCGGTCTTCTCGAAGGACAGAGCGTCGACGGCGCACGGATCGTGTCGGAAAAGTCAGCCGCCGCGATGCGCACACCCGAAATCGACATCAGCGAACTGTTCCCGGACAAGTCGGGTTGGGGCTTGGGCTGGTTCCACGAAACCTGGTCGGGCGAAGAGATTTTCGGGCACGACGGCAGCACCATCGGGCAGCACGCATATCTGCGTATCTTCCCCCGCCACAATGTCGCGATCGCACTGCTGACCAGCGGCGGCAAGGCCGACGGCCTCTACCGTGATCTCTTCACCGAAGCCGCGGCCGCGTTGGTCGGACTCGAACCTCCGCAAGCCCTCGCCCCGAACCCCGCGAGTGTGGAGTCGATTCCGGATTCGGTTCTGGGAAAGTACAGCTCGGGCGGGATAGCAATCGAGTTCCGTCGTGGAGAGTCCGCTGACGAGGCCGTGATCACCGTCATCGGCGACGTAATCCCGAATCCCGAGGAAGACGAAACAGCTCCGAAGAAGCCTGCAACGGTAGCCACTCTCGTACCGTCGCAGATCCCGGGGACCTGGACCACCCGTCAACCCGGGGCCGCCGGTTGGACGACGGTACGGCCGCACCGAGACGGAGTGTACGTCGGATTCCGCTTCCTACCACGGGTTAACGCGTGACGATGACCGATACACATACGATGACGGAAACACAGAACGCCGAAACACAGAACGCCAGCGAACTCGAGGAATCAAAGATGCAAGAACAGCTTCAAGAACTCGTCGATCAGTGGAGGGTCGAGGCAAACATCCCCGGCGTCTCGGTCGGCATCGTGCACGGCGACAAGGACATCGTCGTCACCAGTGGCATCGAGAGCGTCGAAACCCAACTCCCGGTCACCGACAAGACGATGTTCATGATCGGCTCCACCACAAAGGTGTTCGCCGCAACAGCCGCGATGGCACTCGTCGAGGACGGCCTACTCGATCTCGACACCCCGTTGGTCGAGTACGTCCCCGAACTGACCTTCGCCGACGAAACAGCCACGCGCACAGTCACGATGCGTCACCTCCTCACCCACACCGGCGGATTCACCGGCGACGCGGGCCTCTCGGCAGGCTGGGGCGAAGACGCCCTGGGACGCTCGGTTTCACGGCTGAACGAACTGCGACAAGAATTTCCCGTCGGAGAAGTCTTCTCCTACAGCAACTCCGGATTCGTTCTCGCCGGACATGTCGTGGCCAAGATCAGCGGACTGACCTTCGAAGAGCTGGTCAAGCAGCGCGTGCTCGACCCCCTCGACATGAAGAACTCGGCCTTCCTGCCCTGGGACGTGATGACCCACCGGTTCGCACTCGGTCACTACATCCGCGACGGTGTGCCGTTCGTGTCCAACGAAACCGGGCTGGACCGCGGCATGATCCCTTGCGGCGGAATGTGGTCCTCGGTGCGAGACCAACTCGTCTGGGCACGTTACGCACTGTCTGGCGAACACCCCGGCGAAGGACAACCGCTCGACGAGTCCACCCGGTTGTTGATGCAGAAGCCGCAGCGTCCCGCCGCGATGATGTTCGAAGAAGTCGGCCTGGGATGGCTGTTGACTCGATACGGAACCACACAGGTAGTGCGGCACGGCGGAAACGTGAGCAACCTCCAGGTCTCCGAGTTCATGACAGTGCCCGAGAAGAACTTCGCCGTCACCGTGCTGACCAACGCCCTCGGCGGCGGAATCGGCAAGAAGATCGTCGACTGGTGCATGGCCAACCTCACTGAACTACCCACGCCGGCATCCCTCGACGTGGTCGAGCCCGAACCCGCTGCCGTCGACGCAGTCCTGGGCAAGTATCAGGCCGGCTCACTGACGATGACCGTCGCCCCCGGTGACGAGGGAATCGGCATCCGGATGGGCAGCGCGCAGGATCTCGGTGAATACGAGGACATCGTCTGGCCGCCGGCAATCCCGATCGCCTTCCTCAACGACCGTGACTTCGCTGCGCGCGCCGACACCACCCGGGCGTTGGGACGCTTCGTCACCGACGACACCGGTCGCGCCGTGATGCTCGAATTCGGCGGCCGCACCGCCAAGCGAGTGGCTTGATCCTCTAGACGGGTGACGCGGTCCGAACAAGTGCGATCGAACTCGCCGATCTCACCGGACCGCGTCACCCGTTTTTGCGTCTGCGGGCTGCCGTTCATTGCTCGGTTCTGGCAGAACATCGACTTTGGTGCCAGTGAGAAAGGCGACCAGCGCGACGATCACGATCGTGAAGACAATGCTCACCACCGTCGGCCCGAATCCCAAGCCGCCCTCATCTCGGTCTTGGGTCAACAGGTCACCGATGGACGCTCCCAATGGACGAGTGACAACATAAGCGATCCAAAATGCAAGTACAGCATTGAGTTTCAGGCCGAAGTGCGCGGCGGCCACTACGGCGATCACGACGCCGAACAACACAGCAGACTTCGCATACCCCAGGTCCACCTGTTCGGCAATCAAGTCTCCTGCCGCCGTTCCCAGTGAAAATGTGAACAGGATGGCGAACCAGTAGAACGCTTCGCGCTTCGGCGTGCGAATACTGTGGATGGACAACGTCCGTTCACTGGCAAACCAGATCCCGAACGTAGCGGCCAGGGCAACCGCAAAGACTCCCGTACTCACTTCGAGCGGTACACCGAGATCGTCGGTCAGAATGTCGGTGATGAGCGTTCCGACTACGCTGATCAGAACTACCACCAGCCAATAAATCCACGGTACATACTGTTTCCGCGTGAACTGGATGATCAGCGCGACGACCAAGAACACCGAAGTCAACGCAGCGGTGCCGATCAGTCCGATACCTAGATCCGCGTCGAGTGAATCCGCGGCAGTCTCCCCCACCGTCGTGCCCAGAATCTTGATCAGCCAGAAGTACAGTGTGACCTCTGGGACCTTGCTCGCCATTTCACGCGTGAACGCCATGTCGGCCAGCGTGGCACCTGGTTGTTGAAGGGAAGCTGAGAACGTTCGCCGCGATTGCGCCGGAGAGTACAGACTGGACGTCATGGAGCATCTTGCCTCGTCGATTCTGCACCCGTCCCGGTGGAGCGTGCGCGCGCGGTCGACCGTGGCTTCGACACTCGTGATCGCCTTCTGCCTGGTGATCGCCGGGCTTGCACTGGTTTTCGTGCTGGCAAACTCCCTGCATCTGTCCGCGCTGAACAGCTCCGACGCTCGCGCCACGCAATTGGTCCAGCAGCTCAACGGAAAAAACCCGGCCGATCTCGACCCTTCGCTTCTGTCCACAGACAGTCAGATCGGAATCGTGCAGATCGTCGACGCCGATCACCGAATAGTCGCCCAATCACCTGGAACCGACAGCGACCTCCTGTCCGAACGTTTTCTCGGCCCTGACGAGTCGGACGCTCTCGGAAGGGTCAAGAAGTCCGACGACGAGGACTACTGGCTGATCGGGCGAGGCGCTCAGACGGCGACCGGACCAGTCACCGTCTTCGTCGGCGCCGACCGCGAACCGGTTGAAACCGTGGTGACGACCGTTGCCGTTCTGCTGGCCATCGTCGGACCTCTGGTCCTGGGGCTGGCAGCGTTTGCCACCTACCGCCTCGTCGGTTCGGCCCTCGCTCCCGTCGAACGCATCCGCGCTCGGGTAGCATCGATTTCGAGTGGGCGTCAAGGTGAACGAGTGCCTGTCCCGTCAGGGAACGACGAGATAGCCCGACTGGCAACAACAATGAACGACATGCTGGCGCGCCTCGACGAAGGTGCGCTGGCCCAGCAACGATTTGTCAGCGATGCCTCACACGAGTTACGCAGTCCGCTGTCCACGATCACGACGGCCCTCGAACTGGCACACCGACGCCCGGATCTCCTCGACAACGCGCTGATCGAAGACGCACTACTTCCCGAGGCGCGCCGGATGCGGCAGTTGATCGAAGACCTGTTGATTCTCGCGCGCTCTGACGAAAGCGAACTCGAAAAGTTCGGCATCGTCGTCGACGTCGACCTCGATGACATCTTGTTCGCCGAGCAGAAAAGGATCGACGGTATCTCCGCAGTTACGGTCGCCGCTGCCGTGGCTCCGGTTCGGGTCTCCGGAGACCCGAGAGCATTGACGCGGATGGTGCGAAACCTCGTGGACAATGCAGTGCGGCATGCGGAGACCCTCGTGTATCTCGAGTGCTCCGAAGCCGGAAACGAAGCCCACATAGTGATCGAGGACGACGGGCCCGGAATCCCTGCAGCAGAACGCGAACGAATCTTCGGACGCTTCGTCCGCCTGGACCAGCCGCGGTCGAGGCAGGGAGGCGGGTCCGGACTTGGACTCGCCATCGCGTCGGAAATAGTTGCGGCGCACCACGGAACCATTTCCGTCAGCGAGAGGGCGGGCGGTGGAAGTCGATTCGAGGTGACGATTCCGGTACCGAACGACTGACGATCAGGCAGTGCCGACAAAGCGGTACCCGACGCCTCGGACCGTTTCGATGCTCTGAGTTCCGAACGGGAGGTCGAGCTTCTTACGAAGGTAACCGATATACACCTCGACGATGTTCTCGTCACCTTCGTAGTTGGTGTCCCAGACAGAGCGAACGATCTCGGTCTTCGTGACCACCACACCATTGTTGCGCATCAAGAATTCGAGAACGCTGTACTCCCTTGGCGTCAGGGTCAATTCGATTCCCGCTCTGCTCACCTGATGTTTGGCCGGGTCGAGGGACAGGTCTCCAACGGAGAGTATCGCCGGACGTTGTGGAGCGCCGCGACGCACCAGTGCGCGCAGCCGAGCGAGAAGCACGACAAACGAGAATGGCTTGACCAGGTAGTCGTCGGCGCCGAGATCGAATGCATCAGCCAGGTCGTATTCGCCGTCCTTTGCCGAGAGCATGAGGATCGGCGTCCAGATCTCCCGGGCGCGTAGATCCCGCACGATGTCGTACCCGTGTTTGCCCGGCAACATGATGTCGAGAACGATCACGTCGAATTCGTCACTGCACGCAGTCGCGAATCCGTCGTCACCGTTGAGTTCGACGGCGGTCACGAATCCCTCGGCCACCAATCCCCGCCGGATCGTCTCGGCCAGGCGCACTTCGTCTTCGACCACCAGTACTCGCACCACCGGCCCCGTTTCGTCGCCACGCAGTTGTTCGGATGCACCCAGTAGAGCAGACGGTAGACCCAGAGCCGAGTTCCGTTCAGCGTTTCTTCAGCTTCGGCTCGTCACACTGCATTCATGCCTGCAACTGTGTCGACCGTGCGAAACGTGGTCACCGAAGTCCTGACCGAGAGCACCACCGCAGAGATCGCGGTCGCCGCAATCGTGGTGGCCGCAGCTCTGTTCGCGTTCGGTTCGATCTACCGAGCTTCCGGCGTTCGGTCTACAGCCCTTCGCACGTGCGGACTCGTGCTTGCACTGGTGACGCTGTCGATCCAGGTGTATGGAAGCGGGTGGTTGACGAGCTTCGACGGGCCGGTGACCGACTGGATGGTCGATCATCGGAGCGGCGCCCTGAACCAGATCGCGGTCGCCGTCACAGATCTCGGTAGCCCGGTCGCCACCGCGCTACTCGGGATCACCTGCGGAGTGCTCATCTCATGGCGTGCGCGTTCGGTCGTTCCGGGCTTGATCGTGATCGGAACCGTTGGCGGGGCGGCGGTCGCCAGCACGGTAATCAAAGCGCTCGTCGGTCGCGAACGTCCGCCGACCAACATCCAGGTTCTTCTCGAGACCGGCCACTCGTTCCCCTCCGGTCACGTGACGGGCACAGCAGCGCTGTTCGGCATTGCCGTTCTCGTTGTGAGCGTCGACCGAACACCGGCCGTCAAACGCCTTCTGATGCTCCTCGCCGTGACGGTCACCGTCGTCGTCGCGCTGACTCGCCTCTACTTGGGTGCGCACTGGCTCACCGACGTCATCGCCGGAGCCATTCTCGCGACGCTTGCAGTCACGGTGGGTGGAGCCCTCTTCCGATTCGTCGGCACTCACAACCAAGCTGAATCGACTACTGCTGCAATGCGCTCTGCAGAACCTTCAGCACTTCACGAGCCGCAGTCGGCCCGGTATTGAGGTAAAAGACGTCATCGTCAACAGCGACGGCGTGGTTGGCGACCACACCACGTAACTGCGCCCACAACGGCGCGTTCGTCAATGTCGCCGGGTCCCCGCCCTGCACGCCGTAGAAGATCCAGTCGGCGTCCGCCACGTTCAACTCTTCTTCACTGATGTCTCGGGAAGTGTCGTCGAACTGCTGCGACTGCGGACGGGTCAAGCCGGCATCCTCGGCGATACTGCCGGTGAACGAAGGAATACCGAAGATGCGCAGACGATTTCCGTTCTGGCGCGTGAACGACACCGTCGGCGGCGACGAGAGGGAAGCACCGAGGGCCGCGGCATCGGTATTGAAGGTATCCAGCAGTACCGTCGCCTGCTGCGTCTTACCTACCCCGTCGGCAACCAGCAGGAAGTCCTGCTTCCAGTAGACGCCGGTTCCCTGTGTTGCCACCGTGGGTGCGATGGCAGAAAGCTGGTCGTACAGCGAATCAGCGTCCTTTCCTGCAACATTCATCAAGATCAGGTCAGGATCGAGCGTGACGATCGCTTCGAAATTCGGTGTGAAGCGTCCACCTGCGTCAACGACATCACTTAGCTGAGTACGGAATTCGGGGTATGCAGACAACAAGTACGGAGGCACCAGGTCCGCACCGTCACCACGCGTCGAACCTGCGGGCACGACACCGAGCGACAGGAGAGCATCTGCTTGCCCGGTCGAGATGACGACAACCTTTTCGGGCTGCGATTCGATCGTGGTGTCCCCTTTGAAGTGTGAGACGGTACGAGGGAACTCGCCGTCCGACTTTCCGCTCCCCATTCCAACCAGGACTTCTCGCGGAGCGACAAACGCAGAGTCCGCCGGAGCCGACGCACTGATCTCGGCATCTGTGGGCGACGCGTCCTCGCTCGAGCAGCCACTGAGAGCTGCCACCAATGTCAGTGCGCCGATCAGCATTACACTGCGTGACTTCTTTCGAAAATTCATGATCGTGTCCCGTACGTCGTGAAGCATGACAGCTTCATCTTCCGTCATGGTTAGGTGACCCTACCCTTTGAAGAACTGTAAACTATATCTGTGTCAGATACAGTTCCAGGGCGTGGATCACACGAGGTCGATCGCTACTCCGATCGCGTGCCCACCGCGGAAGAAGCATCGAGATCACTCATCGCTGCGGCGTTCGAATTGCGTCGAGCGCTGCGGGAATACATGGATACGTCGGGTACCGACGCGACTCTGCCAGAGGCACAATCCGAAGTACTTCACGATGTCGCACACCATCCGGGCACTCGCATCGGGGCCGTGGCCGATCGCCTCTCCAGACGCCCGAACACCGTCAGCACGCTGGTGCGCACACTCTCCGACAAAGACCTGATCGAACGGCGACCCGATCCCACGGACGGCCGAGTGAGCACACTTTTCGTGAAGGACGAGCGAAGCGCACGACGGGACCGTCGATCCGAACTACGCATCGGTGTCCTCGCCGAAGAATTGGCGTCCCTCGACGAGGGCGACCTCGACACATTGACCACTGCCGTCGGTATCCTCGACCGAGTCAATCGATCATTGCGAGATCACGCACCGCGGTGACACTCCGGGACATACAGAAGCGGTGCGGTGCAGCACCTGCCGCACCGCACCGCACCTGCTGACGAGTTACCGCCCTAGTTCATGTCGTTCGCAATGATGTTCTCGATATTCCGTTCGGCCAGAGCGGTGATGGTGACGAACGGATTGACTCCCACATTGCCCGGTACGAGGGATCCGTCCATGACGTACAGACCCGGGTACTCCGGCAGACGACCGTAGCCGTCGGTCGCCTTGCCGAGCACACAACCGCCGAGGGGGTGGTACGTCAACTGATCGCCCCACGTCTGCGTCGGGCCGAAGAGGTCGGTCCGGTAGATCGTGCCTTCCTTCTTGTTGATCTTGTCGAAGAGCTTCTTCGCCATGTCGATCGACGGCTGGTTCTGCGAGCGCTGCCAGTTCAATCCGACTTTGCCTGTTGCCGAGTTGAATTGGAACTGAGCACGTTGCGGATTCTTGGCAATCGCCAAGTACAGGCTGACCCACAGTTCGGTACCGGCCGGGAAGGGTGCGATTTCCGCAAAGACGGGAGCGGATGTGTCGGCCCAGTTGTCGATACCCATCACGGGGATCGCGGACTGCTTCGCACCGGTGGCGTCCCACATGTGATTGGCGCGGCCCACCATCACGTTGCCGTTGTGACCCCATTCCTGTCCAACTGCACCCGGCAAATTCGCCAGCTGCCCTTGCGCTTTCATCGCGACCAGGAGCTTGCTGGTCCCGATACTGCCGGCCGCGAAGAAGACCTTGTCCGCCGTCACTGTCTTGGTGCCGACGGTATTGCCCTGCTCGTTGATCTGGTTCATCACCACTTGATAGCCACCGCCGGTCGCGGCCGGGGCAACCGAGGTCACGACGTGCAGAGCTGAAATGGTGAGCTTGCCGGTGGCGGATGCCGCAGCGAGGTACGTCTTGTCCAGAGATTTCTTTCCGGCATTGTTGCCGTAGATGACCTCACTGACCAGAGCAGACTTGGTGACCTGGCCGGCAGCTTCCTGCTTCATGTAGTTGAAGTCGTAGACATTCGGCACGAACGTTGTTGTGTAACCGGATCTCTCAGCGGTCTTTCGCCCCGTCCGCGCGAACTTGTAGTACTCGGTCGATTCGAACCAGGCCGGGTCGATGTTGTTGACTCCGAGCGCAGCGTTCGCGCGCGGGAAATACGTCGAGTACATCTCGTTGGAATCGACACCGGGCAGGATCTCTTCGAAGTAGTTACGCTTGGGTGTGACGGCCATACCGCCGTTGACCAGCGACCCACCGCCGACCCCTCGGCCCTGGTAGACCTTGATCCCGCCGAAGTCCTCGGCGTCGAGAACACCGACGTAGCGGCTGATGTTCTTGTCCACCGAGCCGCCGGAGAAGTGTGAAACCGGTTGAACTGTACGGTCTCTGAGCCAGAAGGACCGACCGTCGGGCGAGAGCATCGGGCAGAAGATCTTGCCGTCGGACCCTGGTGTGGTCCACGACTTCCCCATCTCGACCATGTGCGTGTCGATACCGGCCTGTGTCAGGCGAAGTGCCGCAACGGCACCGCCGTATCCACTGCCGATCACGAGCGCGGGGACACGGTCACCGTCGTTCAATGCTCGTCTGGGCGCAGCGGCCGCCGTGGTCCACGAGGACGAGAGTGCGGCGGCCCCCACAGCTAATCCTGTTGCTGCCAAGAAGTTTCTACGCGAGAGCGTGGAATTGGTACGTGCGTGCCGTTCGTTGGATCCAGCGCGAATGCTCAAGTGTGCCCTTCTCTTTCCGTGACCCCCGCGCTGAGATATACCGGGAGAAACCGAACGAGAAGTCCATACTCGTGGGTAACTTCGAGGAACCGTTGATTTTCCATGAAAAGGGCCGATGAACAGAAAGTTCACCGGCCCTCCGAAAGAACGAGTCAGGGAATTGAGATGCGACCTTCGACGGCGCCGAGCCCGATGTCCTTGCGGAAATGACCGCCGGGAAGCTTGACGTCGGCGATCTTTGCGTAGGCGTCGTCGCGAGCTTCGGTCAGATCCTTGCCCACTCCGACAACACTCAGCACACGCCCGCCGGCCGAGACGACGGCACCGTCTTCACGCTTCTTGGTACCGGCGTGCAGGACTCCGTCGGCGTCGGCTCCGGTGATCACGTCGCCGGTGCGTGGGGTTGACGGGTAGTTCTCCGCGGCAATCACGACCGTGACAGCGGAACCGTCGCGCCACTGCAACGGACCGACCGAATCGAGTGTTCCGGTCGAGGCCGCATTGAGTAGACCGCCCAGCGGCGTTTCGAGGAGAGCAAGCACGGCCTGAGTTTCGGGGTCACCGAACCGGCAGTTGAATTCGACGACGGCCGGGCCGTCGACACCGATCGCCAGACCGGCGTAGAGAAGGCCGGAGAAACTGCTACCGCGCGCGACCAACTCGGCAGCGACAGGCTTGACGACGTCGTCGACGATCTGCATGACCATCTCGTCGGGCAGCCACGGCAATGGGGTGTACGCGCCCATGCCGCCGGTGTTGGGTCCGGAGTCTCCGTCGCCTACTCGCTTGTGGTCCTGAGCCGGGAGCAGCGGGATCACGGTTTCGCCGTCGACGAGGCAGAAGAGCGAAACTTCCGGACCGTCGAGGAAGGACTCGAGGAGAACCGGGTGTCCGGTCTCGAGCAGTTCTGCGGCATGATCGCGCGCGGCGAGACGATCCGTCGTGACGACTACGCCCTTACCCGCGGCCAGTCCGTCGTCCTTGACCACCCAGTTGGGACCGAAGCGGTCGAGTGCTTCGTCGAGCTTGGCCGGATTGTCGACGATCTCGCTGTGAGCGGTCTTGACGCCGGCGACAGCCATCACGTCCTTGGCGAAAGCCTTCGATCCCTCGATGCGGGCGGCGTCGGCCGAAGGCCCGAAGCAGGCGATACCTGCTGCGCGCACCGCGTCTGCGACACCGAGGACCAGCGGAACCTCGGGTCCGATGACGACGAGGTCGGCTTCGACCTTCTGGGCCAGCGCGGTAACCGCGTCACCCGAAGCGACGTCGATGGGGTGCTGCTCGGCGATTTTTGCGATCCCGGCATTGCCAGGCGCGCAGATCAGGGCCGTGACACCTGGATCGCGAGCAAGAGAGAGAAGGAGGGCATGTTCACGGGCTCCGGAGCCGATTACTAGTACGCGCACGGTGAACAGACTACGGCCTGCGATAACAGGGCTCTCGGAGTGCCACTGGCGGGGCCAAGGTCCCAGCGTTCGGCCTTTGTGCGAAATATCCGTTTCGAGATGAGATCATATGAATACCTGAATAGGTGAACAGATGTTTTCGTACACCTGTCCACCAAGGAAAGGACACCCGTGAAACTCCACAAACCAGGCGTTCTGACGCTCACCGCAACCGCCGCAATCGGCGCACTTCTGATCACGTCGTGCAGTAGCCCGACTGGCACCGACTCCTCGGGCAACAACGACGGCCTGGTCTTGGCCGACGGCTACGAGCTGGGCGGCTACAACCCGGTCGCAGGCTTCGGCGCTGCCGGTGAGGCCAAGATGTACGACGGCCTCGTCCGGCTCACCGGAGGGACCGGCATGCCGGGATTCGAGCCGTCTCTGGCCGCGGAGATGCCCACTGCCAATGCCGACGCGACAGTCTGGACGGTCAAGCTACGTGACGGCGTCACCTTCTCCGACGGGTCGACCTTCGACGCCGACGACGTGGTTGCCACGTACAAGGCGATCCTCGATCCGGCTTCCGCCTCCGAAGCGCGGTCGTCGTACGACATGATCAGCGACGTCGTGGCCGTCGACGACAGCACAGTCGAGTTTCGTCTCGCCTACTCGTATGCGCCCCTGCTGACGAAGATGCTGATCGGCATGGTCCCGTCGGAATCCCTCGCGACACCCGGACTGGCCGCCGAATCGCCGTTGAACACCGCACCTGTCGGTACGGGTCCGTACACACTCGTCGATCTCTCACCGGATCGAGCGGTCTTCGAGGCGAACGAGAACTACTGGGACGGTGCACCGGAGATCAAGAAGCTCACTCTCCTCTACGTTCCGGACGACAACACCCGCGCCCAACGTATGGTATCCGGCGAGATCGACGGAACCAATCTCCCTCCACTGCTTGCCAATACGTTCTCGGGCAAAGACAACATGTCGGTGACTGCCCATCAGTCAGCGGACTGGCGCGGTCTCTCACTTCCGACGAACAATCCCGTGGCAGGCGACAAAGCCGTACGGATGGCGCTCAACCTCGCCGCCGATCGCCAGTCGATGATCGACAACGTCCTGGGCGGACACGGCCGCGTCGCCGCCACCCCGATCCCCGAGGTCTACGGCGATTCGTACAACCCGAACGCAACCTTCGCCTACGACCCGGCCGAGGCCGAGCGAATTCTCACCGAAGCGGGCTGGATCGAAGGTTCCGACGGAATCCGTTCGAAAGACGGTCAGCGGGCGCAGTTCACGATCATGTACAACTCCGTCGACACCGTTCGACGTGATCTCGCTCAGGCATTTGCCTCCGATGCTCTCGCTGTCGGCATCGAGGTGGATCTCGAAGCGCTCTCCTGGGACCGCATAGACCCTCGAATCAACCAGGATTCGACGCTTCTCGGTGGTGGAGACGAACCTTTCGATCCAGACACGCAGGCGTACGACGCGCTGAACTCGAAGTACATAGCGCCCGGGGTCGGCAGCATCTACGACAACGCCAGCGACTACTCCAATCCAGCAGTCGACGCAGGCTTGGAAGTAGGACGCCGCAGCCTGGATCAGGCAACGCGTGACGCCGCGTATCGCGACGTGCAGCAGGCGTACGTCGAGGATCCCGGATTTGTCATCCTCGTATTCCTCGACCATACGTACGTTTCGAAGGATTCCGACTGGCAGATGTCCGGACCTGTACTCGAGCCACACTCACACGGTGTGACCTGGGGCCCGTGGTGGTCACTGCAGACGTGGGCCAGAGGGCAATGACAGCGGTCGACGTTCGGGTAGACGCGAGGCAATCGCTCGACCACCGTGGCAACTCCCGCCGAAAGGCCATCCTCACGATGGTCGGTCGGCGGGCGTTGTTCATCGTGCCGGTGATCGCCGTGGTGTCCGCGGGACTCTTTGCCGCCGCCGCGATCTCACCGTTCGATCCACTTGTCGGCTACCTGGGCACGCGATACATGACGACCAGCGACGCGGACAAAGCGTTGATCGCCGATCAGATGGGTTTCGACAACCCCTGGTACAGCACGTACTGGAATTGGCTCCAGGGCGTGTTCACCGGTGATCTCGGGATCTCCAGATCGTTCAATCAGCCTGTTTCCCAAGTTATCTCCGAGCGTCTGCCATGGACCCTGCTGCTGGTCGGTATCTCACTCCTCATCGCGATTCTCGCCTCGCTGACACTCGGTGTTCTCGCCGGAATCCGCAGTGGAGGATTCTTGGACAAGACCGTGTCCGGGCTGAGCGTCGTGGTCCAAGGACTTCCGCCGTTTGTCTTGTCGCTGGGTGCCATCGCGCTCTTCGCGTTGACTCTCGGCTGGCTCCCGGTCGCCGGGTTGACCGACGGGGGTGCCGATCCCACACCGGGACAGGTGATCCGGCACTTGGTCCTACCGGTGACGGTCCTCTCCATCTCGCAGATGCCGTGGCTCCTACTCGCGGTCCGAGAATCCGTCGTGGGTTCGAAAAGTGAGGGATTTGTCGCGGGCGCCGTAGCACGCGGAATCCCGACGCCGACCATCACGAAACGCCACATACTGCCGACCTCACTGGCGCCTTTCGTGAACATCGTCGGCGTGCGACTGCCCGAGCTGATAGTCGGGGCAGTGCTGGTGGAAGAGGTCTTCAGTTGGCCAGGGATCGCCGGCGCCATCGTCTCGTCAGCCCGTGACCTCGACATGGCACTGCTCGCGTTCCTCACCGTCGGTACGACATTGACGGTCATGCTCGGCTCACTGATTGCCGACGTCCTCGTTGCAGTACTCGACCCGAGAGTGAGTACCGATGGCTGAACGACGCTTCAAGATCGCCGTCGGCGTGCTGATCCTCGTGGCGCTGTACGCGGCGTTGGTCCCATGGTTGGCCGACGTCGACGACCGAGTCACAGACTTCTCGGCGGCTCGCCTGGCTCCGTCGTTCGATCACCCGTTCGGAACTGACTCGGCGGGCCGAGATCTATTCGTGCGCATAGCTGCAGGCATCAGAACCTCACTTCTGATCGCACTCGCCTGCGCGCTGCTCGCCACGGTGATCGGCGTCGCCGTTGGCACTACGGCCGGACTGGTCGGCGGCTGGGTGGACAGGTTCGTCATGCGCGGCACCGATGCCGTCAACGCACTCCCCCACCTGTTGCTCGGCATCGTCATCGTCGCGATGTTCCGTGGAAGCATTGCCGCCATCGTGCTTTCGATCGCACTGACCCACTGGACCCAAGTGGCCCGGATCATCCGCTCCGAGATCTTGAGTCTGCGCGACCGTCCCTACATCGACGCCGCCATTCTCGCGGGAGCCAGTCGACGTCACGTGATCATGCGCCACCTCGTGCCGGCGACGGCGCCACAGGCTTTGATCGCAGTCGTTCTCCTGCTGCCCCACGCCGTCTGGCACGAATCGACGTTGTCCTTCCTGGGATTCGGCCTTCCCCCGCACAAGCCCAGTCTCGGGACGCTTCTCGAAGAGGCACGCGGTTCTCTGCTCCTCGGCGGTTGGTGGACGCTGGTATTCCCCGCCGCAGTTCTCGTGATCGCCACCGTCGCAGTTGCCGTCGCCGGTTCGGCCCTGCGGTCGATGCTCACGCCCCCTCGACCTTCGGAGTTGCGACTGTGAACCACGGCCTGCGCATCGAATCTCTCACCGTCAGGATCCCTCTACTCGGAGGATCGGTAGTTCACGCTGCGAGCGACATCGACCTCGACGTTCAAGCTGGCACGGTGACCGCACTTGTCGGGGAATCGGGGTGTGGCAAGTCGATCATCGCCACCTCGGTCATGAACATGTTGCCGCCGAATGCTTCTCGAACCGGAACGGTCACCGTCGGAACACCGGACCTCGAGATCGACGTCTTCTCCGGCGCCGCGTTCCGTGGGCGGCACGTGGCTCTCGTTCCACAATCCGCCGCAACACATCTCACCCCCGTCCGCACTGCGCGATCGCAGCTACAGGAGACGATCGACGCACTCGGCAGCGATCACACTTGCGATGCCTTGGCACTTCGCGTCGGACTCGAACCGTCGGCCCTGGACTGCTACCCGCACGAACTGTCGGGCGGCATGGCGCAACGCGTGGCCATTGCCGGTGCGCTGGCCGGGAATCCGTCGGTGATCGTCGCAGACGAACCCACCGCCAACCTCGACCGCGAACTCACCGACCACGTCATGGGATTACTTCGAGAGTGCGCGGACGCCGGAGCGGCGGTCCTGCTCATCACCCATGACCTGGCATCCCTCACCCGCAGCGGTGTCGCTGATCGACTTGCCGTCATGTACGCATCACGCATCATGGAGACCGGTCCGGCCGCGCTGGTGTTCAAAGATCCGCTTCACGATTACACCCGAGACCTTCTCGGCGCCTTACCTTCCAGAGGTTTGACTCCCATGCCGGGATCGCCACCGCAACTCACCGATCTCCCCAAGGAGTGCGTCTATCACCTACGACGCCCGGAGTCGAAACAATCCGGTGGCCCGACCGAACTCGTCACATTGGGTGACCGCACGTACCGAACGCTGCGGAAGGTGGGCTGACATGAGTCTGCAAGCTCTGGGAATCACCAGCGGTTACCGTCGCAACCGGCCAGTTCTCGAGAACGTCTCGCTCGAGATTCCGTCGGGAAAGCTGATCGGCCTGACCGGGCCTTCGGGCACCGGAAAATCAACACTTGCAAGGATTCTCGCTTCGCTGGATGCACCGTGGTCAGGCGAAGTGCGGATCGACGGATCACCCGTTGTGGGTACCAAATTCTCGGTACCCGCGGCACTACGCGGCACGGTGTCCATGCTGTTTCAGTCACCTCGCGCATCGACCGACCCTCGGCAGACGCTCGCCTCGATCATCGGCCAACCCGGTGACATTGCCAGTAGGTCAATCGATGTGGCCGCGCTGGCAGCAGAAGTGGGCCTCACTCCCGATCTCTTGTCGCGCAGACCACACCAGGTGAGCGACGGCCAACTACAGCGCGCCTGCCTGGCGAGATCGCTGGCGCAACAACCGAAATACCTCATCTGTGACGAGGCGACGGCGATGCTCGACGCCGCCACGACGGCAGCGCTCATTCGGTTGATCGAGAGTCGCGCCGCCGAAACCGGCGTCGGTGTATTACTCATCAGCCATGATCGCGAATTACTCGGCGCCTGCTGCGACGTGGTCCACGACCTCGACAGTATCAGCGCTTAGCCCCTGCGAAATCGACCCTTGACCCGAACGTATGTTCGAGTATGATTTGGGCAGGGGATCGGGGGATTCAATGAGTGTCTTGTTGTCGGATGTGGTGTCTGGTTCTGCGGTGGGTTTGCGCGGACGCCTGTGGCAGTTGACTGCTGCGGAGTTGCGTGAGGCTGCTGTCGAGGCGAGTGCGGAGATTCTGCGCCTCGAGGCCGTGCGGGTGGCCGTGGTCGACGAGTTGTCGATGCGCCCGGATGATCAGGTGATCACGAGCCGCGGGGTGGGTGCGTGGTTGGCGGCCAACACGATGCTGCAGGTTCGGGACGGGAAAAAGATCGCCGCGTTAGGTTCAGCGTTGCGGCCGTTTCCGGCGGTGGCTGCTCGGTTCGATGACGGGGATTGCTCGTTCGATCATGCCGTGTTGATCGTGGCGTTCTGTGAGTCACCGCCGAAGGGGATGCCGGAGGAGGCACTCCCGCGCTGTATCGATTTGTTGTTGGCTGCTGCGTCGGGTGTGGAGGCGACGACGACGAAGGTGCGGAACGTGATCGCGACGTTGGAGCGGTTGTTCGAGTCCGATGAGATCCCGCCCGCCGAGGATGTCGATCTCAACGAGTTGCGGATCGCGTCGACCTTGAACGGTCGGGTGGTGGTGCGTGGTGATTTCGACGCCCTCACCGGTGAGATGTTGCTGTCGGCGTTGTCGAATCTGACGATGCCCACCCCGGCACCGGACGGGACGCCGGATGCCCGGTCGGCGGCGAAACGGACCGCGGACGGGTTCACCGAACTGATCCGCCGCTATCTCGATTGCGCCAAGACCGGTACCGATGGTGGTCAGCGTCCGCATGTAAACGTGCACATCAACGCTCGGGATCTGGCGGAGCATCGGGACTGCGCCGCCACACCAACTGATGGTGGTGGAGTGGCTGTGTCTGATCTTGATGTCGGGCACATGCCGTGGCTCGGACCGCTGTCCGTTTCGCAGACAAGGCTTCTCGGGTGTGATTGTTTCCTCTCGACCGTGCTGCTCGACGATCACGGCGCGCCCTTGGATGCGCAACCAGGAAAGAGGTTGGTCACCGCCGAACAACGGACTGCGTTGATTGCCCGCGACAGAGGCTGCGCGTTCCCCGGCTGCACGTGCGTACCCGCCTGGACGGATGCGCACCATATCCGGCACTGGGCGAACGGCGGCCCGACGGTGATGAACAACCTGGTCCTGCTGTGCCGTTCACACCACCGACTGATGCACCGAAAATCCGGGTTCGTCGGCAAATGGGAAATCCGAATAGGAGTCGACAACAAACCCTGGTTCATCCCGCCACCCTCGATCGACCCGCAGCAGCACCCGCGGCCGGCGAACACCACCTTCAAAACCTGAGGACGAACCTCAGGCATACAACTTCACGCCAGGTCCGCATCGAAGGAAGCACCTCCGATGCGGACCTGGCGTGCGTTCATTATGGTCAGCCTGCAACCGTCAAGTCGTAGAGGGTTACTCCGTCTACCGTTGTGGCGGTGAAGTTTTCGGTCACCCACGTCGAGATAGCGGTAGCGGTGCCTTCGGCGTTCATACCGCCACCCATCCCACCGCCTGCGATGAAGAAGTGAATCTTGCCCTCTGCCACGTACTGCTGGAACTGCGCGAGCGTCGGCGACGGATCGCTCCCGTTGAACCCTCCGATAGCCATGACCGGTGACTGCGTCGCAAGCTGATAACCCGAGGCGCTGTTGGACCCGATTGCCGCGGCTACCCACGTGAACTGGTCGGAGTTCTCTTCGAGTGTGGACACAACAGCGGCTCCCGGCGTGCTGCCCTGCAGTAGACCACCGGCACCGCCTCCCATTGCGCCCCGCGTTCCGTCGGTGGTCGGCGTGGTACCGCCCGGAACTGTTGCACCACCGGGCATCTGACCCATTCCTACAGGGGGCGTGCCCGGCATTCCGGTCCCAGCCCCGTCAGTCCGACGGTTACCGCCATCAGCCGTGCCACCGAATCCACCGAAGCCTCCGCGGCCACCGCCGGGCCCACCCATTCCACCTTCGACGCTCGGTCCGGCCGAAACTATGGAACCGGTATGCGGAGTGTTGATCGTGTCGATCGCGTATGCAGTCGGACCTGCCAGACCGGTGAAGATCGCTGCGAGAATCACTGCCACAGCCGATCGACCTCGCGTCACTGCCGGAATCAGCACTGCCACGGCACTGACGATGCCGACCACCAGAATGGTCCAGCGAAGCCACGGTACGAACGAAGGCGAGCGTCCGAGCAGTACCCACGCCATCGCGACGGTTGCGGCCAAGGACACCGCCAGAATGATGCGAACCCAGAGGACGTCACGATGACGCCACGCCACTACCGATCCTGAACCGATCAGCGCGGCGATCGCCGGCGCCAGCGCAACGGTGTAGTAGGCGTGGAAGATTCCCGCCATGAAACTGAAGGTCAGTCCGGTCACCAACAGCCACAGTCCCCAGACGATGAATGACGCGCGCTGTGTATCAGCGCGGGGTGCCCTGCCTCGCAGCACGATTCCAGCCGCCAGAAGGATCAGTGCAGCAGGAATCAACCAGGCGATCTGTCCGCCCTGGGCCGATTCGAACAGTCGGGTAATGCCGGTACTCCCCCACATACCACCGCCGGCCCCACCACCTGGTGCCATACCTCCCCCGGCCATACCACCTGCGGCCTCGCCCATGCCGGGGAAACCGCCCGCAGCAGCGCCGGCCGCGGCATCACCAGCACCGCGCATTCCGCCGCCGCCGACGCTTCCGGTCTCGTTGCCGCTCAAGCGCCCGAGCCCGTTGTAGCCGAGCGTCAGTTCGAGAATCGAATTGTTCTGTGAACCACCGATCCACGGACGCGAGTCGGCCGGCCACAGTTCGACGATTGCCAACCACCATCCGGCGGAAACGATCAGTCCGCCCAGTGCCGCGAACAGTTGGAGTACGCGCTTACCCAGTTTCGGCGGTCCGGCGATCAGATAGGTGAGCGCCAGCGGTGGAACCACCAACATGACCTGTAATTGCTTTGTCAGGAAACCGAATCCGCAGAAGATACCGACCAACACGAGCCAGCGGGTGTGGCCGTCCTGCACGGCGCGCATCATCGCCCACACTGCTGCGATCATCAGGAGCACCAGCAGAGCATCCGGGTTGTTGAACCGGAACATCAGCGCCGCTACGGGTGTGAGCGCAAGTACCAGGCCCGCGAGGAGGCCGGCGGCCGCACCGAAATACCGTCGAACCGTTCCCCACAACAGTGCAACCGATCCGACCCCGAGGAGTGCCTGCGGCACCAACATCGCCCAGGAATTGAGTCCGAAGATGCGAACCGACAGCGACATCAACCACAGGGACATGGGCGGCTTGTCGACGGTGATCGAGTTTGCAGCGTCCGAGGAGCCGAAGAAGAAAGCCTTCCACGACACCGAACCTGCCTGTACCGCAGCGGCATAGAACGAGTTGGCCCATCCGGACGCGCCCAGGCCCCAGATGTAGGCAACTCCGGTGCCCACTAACAACACTCCCAGCGCCCACGGTTCCCAGCGCACCTGACGTTGCGGTTCCGGCGCTGGCAGCGGCGCGGCGAGTGTCTCTGCAGTGGCGGTCATCGATTGGCTCCTACGGATTGTGCGGTGCGAAACACCCAGCGCAGTGCGATGAATCGACTGACTGTGGCAACAAGATTGGCGATGACGAGTACGGCAAGCTCCACGTGCTTGGAAGCATCGGGCGCCATGACGTCGAGCACGAACAATGATCCGCTGGTGAGCAGTAGACCGAACCCGAACACGAGCAGTCCCTGCATCTGGTGACGAGCGGATCCTTCCGACCCTCGGATCCCGAAGGTGAAGGCCCGGTTGGCGGCGGTGTTGAATACCGCGGTCACCAGCAATGCGACGGCGTTGGCCCACTGCGCACCCATGATCGAGTGCAGAGCGAGGTAGAGCAGCGCGTACGCGAGCGTCGAAATGACTCCCACCACGGCAAAGCGTGAGAGCTGCCCGACCATTCCTCGTGGAACTCCGGGAACCAACGGTTCACGTCCGAAACTTGCCCTGAGCTCGGCCAATGGAAGGGAACCGGTAGACAGTGCTCGCCCGACACGGACCACACCTTTGAGGTCGGCAACTGCCGTGGCAATGATGTCCACCCGACTGTCCGGGTCGTCCACCCAGTCGACAGGGACCTCGTGAATCCGCATGCCCGCTCGCTCGGCCAGCACCAGCAATTCGGTATCGAAGAACCACCCGGTGTCCTCCACCAGCGGAAGTAGTTGCCGTGCAACATCGACGCGCATGGCTTTGAATCCGCACTGGGCGTCGGAGAAGCGAGCATGCAGTGCGCTTCGGAGGATGAGGTTGTAGCTACGTGAGATGAACTCACGCTTGGGGCCGCGCACCACGCGGGACGATCGTGCCAGCCGGGAACCGATGGCGATGTCCGAGTGTCCGGAGAGCAACGGAGCAATCAACGGCATCAGGGCGTTGAGGTCGGTCGAGAGGTCGACGTCCATGTACGCGACCACGTCGGCATCGGAGTCGCTCCATACCTGCCGCAGTGCTCGACCACGACCCTTCGCATCCAGGTGGACGACCCGGACGTCGTCGAATTCTTCGGCGAGGGAACGGGCGAGTGCCAACGTGCCGTCGACACTGGCGTTGTCCGCGATGGTAATTCGTGCAGAGAATGGCACCTGCGTGCGTAAATGCCGGCGCAGGCGCCGCACGCACGTCTCGAGGCCTGCCTCTTCGTTGTATACCGGGACGACCACGTCCAGCACTACAGTCGTCGCGGAGACCTCCTCTGCGTCCGTGCTGCCCGCGGTCTGCATGGCTTCTGTCGTCATGCGTCCTAGATTTGTCGGGCCGGCTCCGACGAACCTGCGTCCAGCCTGGGAGTTTCCTGGCAACCGGACGCGGGCTAATCTCGGGGTATGCCTTCAGTCTTCAGTGCCATCATCAACGGGGATCTACCAGGACGTTTCGTGTGGGAGGACGAGGACGTCGTCGCGTTCTTGACCATCGCGCCGGTAACGCAGGGCCACGTGCTTGTGGTTCCGCGAGCCGAGGTCGATCAGTGGCAGGACGTGGATCCTGAACTCTTTGCCAAGGTCACCGCTGTTGCCCGCAACCTCGGCCAAGCCGTGCGGAAGGCGTTCGACGCGCCTCGGGCGGGTCTCCTCATCGCAGGTCTGGAAGTTCCGCATCTTCACGTTCATGTTTTCCCCGCATACGACATGGGGAACTTCGACATCAGTGGCGCCGACACCTCGCCGTCACCCGAATCTCTCGACGAGGCACAGACCAAACTCAAGTCGGCGCTACGCGACCTCGGCTTCGAGGCAACTGTCTCGGCTCGTTGATCGCATACCTTCGACCGAATTTCGCTGGCCGATAACTGGACTCCCCGCCGCAGCCTCCAACGGAGGTTGCGGCGGTCGCATTTGTCGCTCCTACCGACCGTGACCTGCGATTGCACACCGAACAGTCCGTTTCGCGCTGTCGCGCGAGCACGAGATTCGCTGCTACCGTGGGTCGCTGGTCCGGGACCTAGGGCCCTAAAACTGGTTCACGTGTTAACAGTCGGAGGACAAGGGAGCAATGCAGGAACGTGCCAAGATCAGTCGCCGACAGATTCTTCAAGGTGCTGCTGATCGGTTCGAAGTCACGGGGTACGGCAGCACGAGCATGAATGACATCGTGTCCGCGGCGCAGATGACCAAGGGCGCGGTCTATTTTCACTTCTCGTCCAAAGACGAACTGGCTCAGGCGGTGATCGAAGAACAGCACCAGATCTCGATCAGTGCCTTCACCGCAGTTGCAGCCACAGGCGCACCGGCACTGGAACAGCTCGTCATGGTGTGCCACGAGATGGGCCGCCAACTCGTCGCAGAGCCTATTGTTCGTGCGGGAATCCGACTTACCCTCGAGTTGGCCTCTGCCGACGGTTCGCAAGGCCCGTACGTCGCGTGGATCCGCGAGCTTCGAAAACTGGCCGAGGCCGCGAAGCTCGAAGGCGACATCCGCGACGATGTGGAGCCGGAATCGGTGGGTCGCGTGGTGATCTCGGCATTCACCGGCGTTCAACTGGTTTCGAACGTTCTCACCAGACGAAGCGATTTGAACGACCGTATCGACGAATTGTTCACCCTCCTGTTGGCAGGCGTGGTCTCCGACAAGCGACGCAGCGCCGTCGCCGAACTGGTCGGATGTCGCCTCGAAACTTATGCGTCCTGATCCGGAGAACACCCCGACGCCCGGATGATTCGGCGCATCAGCACCGAACCGTGCGCCAACCTTCGTCGATTCGTACAAGACCCCCCGTCGTCGACTCACTATCGTCAGATCCACGAATAACCCAGATACATGGATACCGACGAAAGGGCTTCTCGAATGACCGAAACCGCCACGTACGTTGAGAGCGCACAGCAGGAGATCGCTGCTGTACTTGCCGAAGCGAAGACCGATGCCTACGTCCACGCACGCGACATCGATTCCGGCGAAGAGTTCGGCTACGGCGCGGACGAAGGTGTCATCCTCGCCTCCGTTTTCAAGATTCCTGTTGTGCTTCAGTACGCCCGTGAAGTAGCGGCAGGCACCCTTGATCCGACCGAGCACGCCACGGTGACCGCCGAGTTCCGCTCCGGCGGCATCGGTATCGGCGGCTGCGCCGACGACGTGACTGCAAGCTGGCGAGACCTCGCTCTGCTCATGATGAGCTTCAGCGACAACGCCGCCACGGATTTCTTGTACGAGCGTCTCGGACTCGACAACATCGTCGCAACGCTGCGCGGGCTCGGTTTGGAGAAGACCAACTTGGTCCGTGACTGCCGAGGCCTCTTCAAGACGGTCTACGACGACCTCGGCGTCGACAAGGGCACCTTGCTGGAAATGCCCCCCATCGAAATTCTTCGGACAATTTCCGTCATGGATCCCGCCCGCTCCAATTCCAGTACTCCTCGTGAGATCACAATGTTGCTGGCTGCAATCTGGAGGGACGAAGCCGGCCCCGCATCGGCTTGTGAAGAGGTCCGAACCATCATGAGCAAGCAGGTCTGGCCGCACCGCCTTTCGTCCGGTTTCCCCGACGAGGTCACTGTCGCCGCCAAGACCGGAACGCTGGGACTGGTACGAAACGAGGCCGGCGTCGTGGCGTACCCGGACGGCAAGCGTTACGCCGTCGGTGTCTTCACCAAGTCCCACGAGCTCACCCACCGCGCCCCGAAGATCGACGCCTCCATCGGAACCGTCGGCCGCATCGCTGTCGAAGCACTTCGCAACAACAGCTGATCCGAACCCACTGACAAAGAATGCGGGTCGCGCTGAGAAATCAGTGCGACCCGCATTTTTCGGCTTTCGAGCTAGCGTGGACCGCGCAGACGAAGATGCACCATCAACCGGAAGCGGAC
This sequence comes from Rhodococcus sp. KB6, assembly GCF_001445685.1. NCBI lineage: Bacteria > Bacillati > Actinomycetota > Actinomycetes > Mycobacteriales > Nocardiaceae > Rhodococcus > Rhodococcus sp. KB6. Next base: position 172,516 of record NZ_LNAK01000154.1, read on the forward strand.
GTTGGGGTCGTCGAGATCCAACGCGGCCATACCCTTCAACTTGCTGAGGCGATATCGAAAGGTGTTGGGGTGCACGTGCAATGACGCCGCGGCGTCACCGACATCACCGAACGCGTTGAGCCACGCATCGAGAGTGTCCACGAACGAGGTCGCATGAGCGGCGTCGTGGCTGGCGATCGCCTCGATCGGTCCGAGGTCCGAGAACCCTTCGGCTGCAGCTTCCGACGCGATCTCCAACAGGATGGCATCGACGTGGACGCTACTGAAGGTGGCGACGCTGCCCGACGCTCGTCCCGCCAACAACACTTCGAGGGCATGTTCGGCGTCGCGCTTCGATCGGCTCAGCTGCGCCGGTCTGGTCACGACCCGGCCGATCCCGATGATCGTGTCGCCGGACGCTCCGGTGCGGTCCAGGAAGTCCGAGGCCACACGGAACGCCTGCAACTCGGCTTCGGCCGGGGAATGCCCTCGTACAGACAGCACCGCGTAGCCGGTTCCGTTGACCAAGGCTGCCGCCGACTGCGAGTGGACGGCGCCGAGGTGCATGGCCAGAGCGTCGGTCAGTCGCACCACGTGGGCGGCATCGTCCGGCTTCGACGATCCTTCGAAAGACCTACGACCCAAAGCCATCACGAGTGCGGGGCCGGTCCCGAGGCCGAGGCGATTCATCGCGTCGACCGCACCTGACCCACCGTCGAGAAGGGTTGCGATCAGGTCTGCGCGCAGTCGGCGCTCGGCGTCGGCGCCGCCGCGCAACCGCAACATCTGCAGCGCGATCAACCCGGCTGAATCGCGCAGAGCACGCATCCGGTCGTCGGACATCGGCTCACCGGTTGCCACCCACATGGAGCCGAGGAACTCGTCGCCGGCTCTGATGGACACGGCGATACGACCCATTTTGGTACCGAGGGTCTCGGCCGAGACCCACACCGGATCGTCGCTGCGATAGAGCCGGTCGAAGACCCCGGCCTCTTCGAGCACTCGAATGTACTGGTCAGGAACTTGCCGCTCCAGAACGGTCGCGATACGTGGACCGTCTCCTTCTTCCTGGCGGCCGGAGAAGGCGATGACCCGTGAGCTTCGGTCCTCGATCGTGATCGGCGCATCGAGAAGTGCGCTGACAGCGTTGGCGAAGGCGAACAGATCGCCGGCCGGGCCACCTCCGCGTGAGTGGATGTGCCCGACTTCGTTTCGGGCCGAGAGCACCGAATGAAGCAGGCTTGTCAGCTGAACCCACGAGACTCCACGCGCCAAGGCCAACAGCACGACGCCCGAGGCGATGACGGATTCGCGGTCCGCATCGCTGACCTCGGCGGTCACTCGCGCGACCACCACGCGTACTCCGCGCTCGGCCAGGCCGGCCACGGACTCCGCGATACGTTCGCCTCCGGTGACGCCGACGAGCAGCACCATGGAGTCCGGTGTCGAGGGTGAGTCGTCGTCGGGGTCGTGAATGACCACCGAGGCGATCTCCTGGACCGCCTCCGGGTCGCCGACAACCGGATTCAGCACCGTAGTTCCCACGTCTTCGAGAAGCCGCACCAAACTGATGCGAGGTCGTACGGTGCCCACGTCTATCACTCCTTCGTCCGGTGAACGAAGTGTGTCATAGTGATTCGTCAAAGCCGATCCATGCCGATCCATTCGACCGACGTGGTAATTGCTTCGAGCAGGTCGGGGATCGGTTCGACGCCGATACCCGGTCCTTCCGGAACCTTCACGTAACCGTTGTCGAGTACGAACGGCTCGGTGATGTCTTCGGCGAAGTACCGGTCGGAAGCCGATGTATCGCCTGGTAGGACAAATCCGGGGAGCGCGGCAAGCGCGACGTTGGCGGCCCTGCCGATTCCGGTCTCGAGCATTCCGCCGCACCACACGGCAATTCCGTTGGCCTTGCAGACGTCGTGGATACGACGCGATTCCAGATAACCGCCCACACGTCCCGGTTTGATGTTCACCACGCTGCACGCACCGATTGCCAGCGCGTCGGCGGTGACCTTCGCGGAGGTGATCGACTCGTCGAGGCAGACCGGCGTCCGCATCATCTCGGCCAGCCTGGCGTGGCCGCGCAGTTCCTCTTCGGGAAGCGGCTGCTCGATCAGCAGGAGGTCGAAGTCGTCGAGCCGCTGGAGATGGCGGGCGTCAGCCAGGGTGTACGCGGTGTTCGCGTCGACCTGGAGGAGTACGTCGTCGCCGAACCTCTCGCGGACTGCGCGAACCGGCTCGATGTCCCAGCCCGGTTCGATCTTCAGTTTGATGCGCAGGTATCCGGCATCGAGGAACCCGCCTACCTCCTCTAGCAGCTCATCGATCGAATTCTTGATACCCACCGAGACACCCGCGGGTACGCGATCGACTACTGCACCCAGGTACGAAGACATGCTCGTCCCGGCAGCCCGTAACTCGGCGTCGAGAAATGCGGTTTCCAATGCCGCTTTGGCCATGGGGTGCCCGGCGAACTGTTCCATCGTCGCGCTCAGTGCGTGCACGTCGGGATCGGTGAGTTCACCCAGAGACGGAATCAGGAACTTACGAAGGACTTCGGCGGCGCCGTCCGTGTATTCGGAGCAGTAGCGAGGCTCGGACATCGCCACGCACTCGCCCCAGCCCTCCGACTCCGAGGTGACGACCTTGACGAACAACACGTCCTTGGTGGTCTCGGTGCCGAACGAGGTACGGAACGGCGCTTTCAACGGCATTGCCGCCCGGCGTAATTCAACTCCTTCGATCTTCACGATGTAACCTCCGCTGTTGTCCTGCCTGCCTGTGTTCCCGGCGCACGGTCCAGCACGTACTTTCCGGTTCTGGTAACTGCGAGAACCACTCCGTTCTCGGCGAGCACACCACCGAGAGTCTCGCGGACTGCCAGGCGCCAGTCGTTCGCTGCCGTCGGGTCCGACTTACGCAGTGTGTACACGTCATTCGGTGTAGCCACCGTGACGAATCGATTCTTGGTCGACTTCAACACGGGCAGGCCGGCTTCGGAGACGGACAGCAGTTCGCTCGCCCCCAAGGACTCGGGAGTCGGGACTTCTCCCGAACCGGCGACGACGTCGGCAACCTTGCTACTACCGATTTCCCAGTCGATCAACAACCGGTCGCTGTCTGCGCCGCCGTTGAGGCTGTCGTTCATCGGCGCGTAGAAACGCGGCAGATACTGGATCGGGAACGCACCGAGTTTCGAGACGTTGAAGTAGGCATTGCGTGCGACGAGCGGGTCGAAAGTCCACCGCACGTGGAGAATTCCCCGTTCCAGTGCCCACGCACGCTGGAACAGTTTCAACGCGAGGCCGATGTGCCCGTTCTGCACGTTCGGGAGGATCCCCGTGATGTGCGAATGCAACGAACGGTGTTGCGGTTCCTCGAAGAATGCAACCGAGCCGCCGATCAGATCCCCGCCACGAAACGCGCCGGCGACGTAGTTACCGGAGTGTGCGAGCGCCTTCATCATGTCCCGATGGACGGGAGGGTTACCGCTCTCCGGCTGCCATACCTTCTCGAACAGACCGAATACCTGTTCCAACTCGGCATGCCCGGTGACGGTTTCGATAGTCACACATGCAAGCAGAGCGGCCTGCTCGGCCTGGCTGATTGCCTGCCGCATCCGTGAAGGCGATACACCTCCGAATGGTTGAACGGTCTTGCGTTGGACATTGTTCGGCGACGTCATCGTCACAGTCCTCCCTCCAGGATTCGAGTCACCAGACCGGCCAACAAGGTGGCGCGCGGGATCATCTGATCTATCTCTACGTGTTCTGTCGCTGCGTGGGCACCACCGCCGACGGCACCGAGGCCGTCCAACGTGGGAGTTCCTACTGCGGCAGTGAAATTTCCGTCCGATGCACCGCCGACGGCGCAGTCGCGCAGCATCCCCAAGCCGCTCTCACTGCTGACCTGGTGAGCGAGAAAGTACAGCTTCTCCGAAGACACTGATTCAAGTGGTCCACGGTTGGGGCCTCCGGACACCGAAATTCGACTTTCGGCCAGCGCCGGTGTCAGTGCACGGATCGAACGGTCGATGCGTTCCTGTTCCTTCGCCGACCACATGCGAACGTCACACCACAGTTGCGCTTGCGCTGCAACAGTATTGGTGGTCGTGCCGCCACTGATCACGGACGGCACCACCGACGTTCCCGCCACCGGGTCCGCGAGCTCCACCACGGCCTGAATCTGGTGTGCGAGCTCCACTACAGCGTTCACACCTCGTTCCGGTTCCAGTCCGGCGTGTGCAGCGCGTCCCTCGATGTCGACGCAGTACAGCGACATACCCTTGCGCGCGGTCTTCACTGCGCCGTCGGCTGCGGCTTCGAGGACCAGCACCGCGTCGACCTGACGTGCTTGCTCCTCGATCAGTGCGCGCGAGGTCGGGGAGCCGATTTCCTCGTCGGAATTGAGGAGCACGACCACCCCGTCGAGCGACGGAAGCGATGCGAGCGCGTGGAAGAGCTGGACGATGCCGGCCTTCATGTCGAAGACTCCGGGTCCGGTGGCGATGTTGTCGGTGACAGACCAGGGCAACTCCGCGAGCGTTCCGAGAGGCCAGACGGTGTCGAAATGGCCCAGGAGCATCACCTTCGGCTCCGCGCCGAACGACCAACGCAAGTGCTGGCGCCCGTCGATGCGGATACGTTCGGGGGTGCTTCCGAGGTGGCGTTCGCCGATTTCGGCCACCACGTCCGCACATGCATCGACTGCGCCGAGATCGGAACTGGGCGACTCGGCGGTTACCAACGCCGCCAGGTCTGCCACCATTGATTTCTTGTCCACTCCGACGCTCTCCTGTCACCGACTTGCAACTTCGCAGTCAAGCTTGGTCGAAGCGACCCTGTCGGATCTTGTCCAAGACTCCTGTCCTTCGTGCTCGGATTCGTCGTGTGTCACGAACAGCTGGGTGTCATCAAGCAGGTGTGTCAGGTACCGATCTCTGTTCGGGCGGCAAACAGCTCGGGAAAGAAGCTCAACTCCAGCGCACGTTGCAGGAAGCCGGCACCACCACTCGAACCGCCGGTCCCCTTCTTCATGCCGATCACCCGCAGCACGGTCCGAAGGTGCCGGAACCGCCACAGCTGAAAGCTCTCCTCGAGGTCGACCAACTCCTCGAACGCCTCGTACGCCGTCCAGTGCTGTTCGACGTTCTCGTAGATTGCTTTGACCAGCGGAATCAGTTCGTCGTTTCGCACGTAGGGCGCGCTGACGTCTCGTTCGAGAGCCGACGCCGGAACGTCGTACCCCTGCCTGGACAGGTACCGCCAGAACTCGTCGTACAGTGTCGGCTCCCCGAGCAGGGTCTCCAACAATCGATGGGCGGACGGATCCGATTCGAACACCTTCAGCATGCCCGCGTTCTTGTTTCCGAGCACGAATTCCACGGCGCGGTACTGGTACGACTGGAACCCCGACGAGTTGCCGAGAACGCCCCTGAACTCCGCATACTCCGCCGGCGTCAGTGTCGCCAGCACCGACCACTGCTCGGTCAAGGTGGCCTGAATGTGTTTGACACGTGCGATCCGCTTGAACGCGACCCGAATGTCGTCGGCAGCGATCGCTGCTCTGGCCGCCCGAATCTCGTGGAGAAACAGCTTGAGCCACAACTCGCTGGTCTGGTGCTGAATGATGAACAAGAGTTCGTCGTGGTGTTCCGGCTCGCTCACCGGGTGCTGCGAATCCAGGAGGGTATCGAGTCCGAGGTAGGCCCCGTAACTCATCTTCCCGGAGAAATCGGTGACGACGTCGTCTTCGATCTTTCGTGTGCCGTCCGTTGCCGACATCTTCGGTCTCCTTGTCAGAATTTCGCCGGGGTCTGCGGAACGATCATGGCCACCAATGCGGCAGCGCTCGTCGCTCCGACCAGGACTCCGAATGCAGCCATGTACGAGAACTGGTCCACCATCCATCCCATCACGAGCGGGGTGATGAAACCGGCGAACTGACCACAACCGTTGATCAAACCCATTCCGGAACCGAGGAATTCGGCCGGAAGTGCCCGCAACGGCATCGCGAAGATCGACATCGAACACAGACCGCTGATGCCTAGAGCCAACGTCTCGTAGAACGTGAACATCGCGACGGTGTCAGCGGTGGTCATCAGGAACAAAAGGACTGCCGACGTGGCCATACACGGAACCAGAAGGATCCTGGCCCGGTCGTGGAAGTACTTGTCCACCAACCGCCCGCCCACAATCGTGGCCAGCGCCGTGACGATGAAGGGAATTGCGGCAAAGATTCCCGTGTCGATCAGCGAGAGTCCCTTGTCGTTGAGCAGATAACTCGGCACCCAGGTCATCAGCCCGTACGCGGACATGTTGGCCAGGCAGAACAGAATCGCGAACTTCCACACCGACGCGGACTTGAACACCGCGGCGCGAGAGTGCTCGCTCGCCAGAGGTTGCAAGGCTGCCTCGGGATCTTCCGAGATTTCCGTGTCCAGCGGTGCGGGCAGCACCAACCACACCACCGTGCCGATCACTGCGCCGACGATCGCCACCAGCCAGAACGCGTCACGCCACCCCACGGCCATGAGGACCGGCGCGATGATCAGCGGTGCGATGCCGGGGCCGAGGTTGTTGGCGCCGAGCATGAAACCCATCGCGGTCGCTCTGGTTTTCGGACGCGTCCGCTCAGCCAAAGCCTTGAACGACGCCGCTGGAAAGAGCCCCTGGCTGATGCCGAACATCGCACGCATGACCATCAGCGAGACGAGACCCCACGCGAACCCTGTCAACGCTGTGAACACCGACCACAGGATCAAAGCAACGATCAACAGGGGCCTGGGTCCGAAGCGGTCGGCCAACATTCCGCCGGGGACCTGCCCGAGCATGTAGAAGATCGCGAATACCGAGACCACGCCACCCAACTGCGTACTGCTGAGCGAGAATTCGTCGCCGATCATCGGAAGCGCAAGCCCGATCATGACGCGATCCACCATGTCGATCAACCAGATGGTACTGAGCAGCCCCACCGTAACGGTGGTCGTACGACGAATCGACCTGTTGTCCATCATATTTCGAACCGGACCGTCGCTCGCCCGCGACGGTCCTTCCACTGTGACGCGTTCCGCCTTCATCAAGCCTCCCGAATTGTCTTGTGCCGCATGGACTGGAACATTGAAAAGACTGATGAAGTGTGACAGCGAACACGTCTACCGCATTGGTCCGTTTCACCAATAGCCGAAGCAACGATTGGTCGGTCGGAACATGTTCTGCCCCAAGAGATGACAAATGCCGCCGGCGCACACGGCGTCGGCGGCATTTCGCGATGGAGTCGCTACTTCACTACGTGCGATTGGCGACTGCCACGATCGTCGAGACGCCTGCGGCTGCAAGCCGGGCATTGACAGTGATCAGACCGAGAATGTCGTCGACGCTGCCGAGTGTGTGCGAAATCGTACGATCCGAAATCCGTCGCGAGCCGGGAACAGCCTCGGCGAGTTCAGCTCCCGTGGTGGTGGGGTGAACGATCTCGAGGGTCCATTCGTCACGCAGCTCGACCGGCTTCAGTGTGTCGGCCTTACGCACTGCGCGCTCGGCTCCTGCTCGGATCTGCTCGCACGCCAGCGACGGCGGCAGCGAATTGGTTGCCGACCATCCATGTGCCTTCTTGACCTCGACGGTCTCGGTTGTCGGCGAGGCCGCGTCGACCAAGCCGCAGATGATGTCGTCACCCGTCACCAGGCCGACGGGAACGCCCTGGGTGGCAGCGTAGAGGGTGTTGACGTCGGTCTCCGAGACGGACTTGCCGTCGAGGCGGACGTCGGCGAACAAGCTCGAGAACGTGTGCGCCAGGACGCCGGGCCCACCGGCGGGTGCGTGATAGCCGACAAACAGCGCGACGTCGTGATCGGACGTCAGTCCCTCCGCCATGCACTGCATCTTCGGTGTTCCGAAGATCAGACGCGCCCGTGGATCCAGGTCGGCGTGAAGCAGATTGTCCATCGTTCCGTGGCTGTCGTTGACCAGGACGCTCGTCGCACCGGCGTCGAACGCACCGGCGATCGCGGCATTGGTCTCGGCGGTCATGAGCATCTGCGCACGGTGGTAGCCGCCACCGCCGCGGATCGTCTGATCGAGCGTCGCGATACCCGCGATACCCTCCATGTCCACCGAAATATAGACGTGCATTCCTGTCCTCCATCGATCTCAATCGGCTGAATTGATAACTTCGCTTTCACCTTCACACTCGAGCGCATCCGTTTCTTGTCCGCTCGAACGGTGAGTCGGCCTCCATTTGGGACGTTCACACCAGAATCCGATACCCGAGCCGTGAAACCATCGGGACATTCGCCGGGCCAGGCGGTTCGACCAACGACAGGAGTGCAGCGCTGATGCAGGTCCACGACATCGTGTTCACCGGCGGCCGTGTCGTCGATCCCGCATCGGGGACAGACGAGGTACGGGGCATCGCGATCACCGACGGCAAGGTCTCGGCGTGGGGTCGCGACGCGATCGAAGCCCGGCAGACGATCGACGTGACCGGTCAGGTCATCTGCCCCGGATTCATCGACCTGCACAGCCACGGACAGGAAATCGCCGAGCAGCGACTTCAGGCATTGGACGGAGTCACGACGGCCCTCGAACTGGAAGCCGGCGTCATTCCTGTTGCAAAGGCATATGCCCGGGCCGGCGCCGAGGGCCGCCCGATCAACTACGGCTACGCGACGTCGTGGGCGCACGCCCGAATGATCGAACTCTCAGGGGCCGATCCCGACGGCGACATCAGAACGCTCCTGCACCATCTCGGTTCCCCGAGCTGGCAGGGCGAGCCCACCGCCTCTCAGCGCGCCCACATTCTCGAACTCCTCGAAAACGATCTGGCCGCAGGCGCTCTCGGCATCGGCGTGGTGGTCGGGTACGCGCCGAAATCCGATCCGGTGGAGTACCTACAGGTGGCGGATCTCGCGGCGCGAGCCGGTGTTCCCACCTATACCCATGCGCGCCCTCTCATCTCGGCCGATCCGTCGAGCCCGGTGGATGGTGCCGTCGAAATCGCCCGTGCAGCAGCCGAAACCGGCGCACACATGCACTACTGCCACGTCAACAGCACCTCGGGAATGCACGTCGACCACGCGCTGTCGGTGGTGGCACAGGTTCAGGCAGCCGGATCGCGCGTCACGACGGAGGCGTATCCGTACGGTTCCGGGTCGACGGCCGTCGGAGCTGCATTTCTCGATCCCGACAAGCTGCACCTGATGAATCTGACACCACGGTCGCTGACATTCGTACCCACCGGTGAACGTATCGCGGACCGCAAGCAGCTGGAACATCTTCGGGCCACCGACCCCGGTGGACTGGTGCTGGTGGAGTTCCTCGACGAGAACGACACCGTGCAGCGCGAATTCCTCGAACGGGCGATGACTTTCGATCGCGCCGCCATCGCGAGCGACGCGATGCCACTGACCTGGCCCGGCCGTTCGCCTGCCGACTCATTGCAGTGGCCACTGCCGGAGAAGGCACTCGGCCACCCCCGCGGCGCAGGCACCTATGCACGTGCGATTCGTACGCTGTACCGCGAGCGTCGACTGCTGTCGCTGTCGGAGATAATCGCGCGCTGCTCGTTGATCCCTGCGCAGATTCTGGAGGAGTCGGTTCCCTCGATGGCGACGAAAGGTCGGATCAGCCCCGGTAGCGACGCGGACATCCTCGTTTTCGACCCCGAGCGAATTACCGACAACGCCACGTACATCGACGGCACCCGCCCCTCCACCGGTATCAGCCGCGTGCTGGTCGGCGGAGTACCCGTCGTCGAAGACGGTGTCGTGGTCCAGGACGCGTTGCCTGGTCGCCCGGTACGCCGCTCGTAGCCGGATCTCATTCTGACCTGCATAGTTCTGACAGAAAGTCACCACACATGAACACATCGTCTGCAATCAACGGCACAATCGATGCCATGACGGATTTCGCGAACCCCCCGATCGGTTGGCAGCACAAGGCCTTCGGCACCGACCTCGAAGGTCGCGACGGTTCCGACCTCGAGCCGCTGGGGATCTCGGCACTCGACGGCAACCTCCTGCTACCCGTGATGACACTCAACCGTGCAGCGATCGCGCACAATGTCGACCTCATGGCGCAGTTCTGCTCCGACCACGATGTGGATCTGGCGCCTCACGCGAAGACCACGATGAGCCCCGAACTGGTTCGACGGCAACTCGACGCCGGGGCTTGGGCGATGACGGCGGCAACCGTTGCGCAGGCACGCATTCTGCGTGAGTTCGGTGTGGACACCATCATCATCGCCAGCCAGGTTCTCGATCCCGCCGGTATTCGGTGGATCTGCGACGCCCAGGCCACCGACCCCGATTTCTTCGTCACCACCCTCGTGGACTCGGTCGAGAGCGTCCGCCTGATGGAACAGTTGATCGCGAAAGTCTCACCGGCCAGCCGTATCCGGGTTCTCGTTGAACTCGGCTACGACAGCGGACGCGCGGGCGCTCGCACTGTCGAGCAAGCACTCGACGTCGCACGCGCAGCATCGCAGGCACCTTCGTTGATTCTCACCGGAGTCGAGGGGTTCGAGGGCATGATGCCCGGAGCCTCGGTAGCAGCCCGCCGTATCTCCGTCGATTCGTATCTCAAATCCGCGCGGGTTTTCACGGAAATCTGTGTTGCCGAGAACCTGTTCGAGAACAACTCCGCGAAGGCTCCCCGGCCACTGGTCACTTTCGGCGGCAGTGCGTTTCACGATCTGGTCGTACGCGAGCTGGCCGGCCGGTGGGCACTCGACAACGGTGTACGCATCGTGCTGCGCAGCGGTTGCTATATCACCCATGATCACGGTCTCTATGCCGAAACTTCGCCGTGGGCTGACGGTCCGCGAACTCTGCAGGGAGCCGCAGAGGTCTGGGGTGTAGTGCTCTCCATACCTGAACCCGGACGGGTGATCCTGGGCTTCGGCCGCCGCGATGTCGGTTCCGACGCAGGCTTTCCCATAGTCCTGTGGCGCCGACGCGACGGATCCAACCGATCAGCACGAGAGCTGACGATCACCGCACTCAACGACCAGCACGCGTACGTCGACGTTCCGGCTGACTTCGACGTGAAGGTCGGCGATCTGCTCGGTTGCGGAATCTCGCATCCCTGCACCACATTCGACAAGTGGTCACTGATTCCCGAGGTCGATTCGGATTACCGCGTCGTCGGTACGGTGCACACCTACTTCTGAGGGGCCGGTTGCGGTAATCCGGCGTCAGTCGTCCTTCGGGTCACGCGGCAATTCGACGCAGAACGTCGTCCCCTGCCCGAGGGAGGTCTCGACGCTGACGGTTCCGTCGTGCGCTGCAACCAAAGCCGAAACGATGGACAGGCCGAGACCGGCGCCCCCGGTCTCACGGGTGCGAGAGGTGTCGGCGCGGTAGAAACGCTCGAAGATCCGCGCGGCATCCTCGTCACTCAAACCCTGACCGGTATCCGAAACCTCGACCACCGCGGAGTTCTCGGTCGTACCGACACGAACGGTGACCTGCGCATCCGGCGGCGTGTGTTTGATCGCGTTGCCCACCAGATTGGCGACTACCTGACGCAGCCTGGCCTCGTCACCATGCACTTCGGGCAGGCCTGGGCCGCCGGTCATCTGAAGTTCGACAGTTCGATCCGGTGCGATCGCTCGTGCCGCCTGTACCGAATCCGCCGCAACTGCAAGCAGATCCACAGGCTTGTTCTCGAGTGGACGCTGTTCGTCGAGTCTTGCCAGCATGAGCAGATCTTCGACCAGAAGTCCCATCCTCGACGCCTCGCCCTCGATCCGGTTCATCAGCGTTTCCGTATCAGTCATGGCGCCTTGGCGATACAACTCGGCGAACCCACGAATAGTCGTCAAGGGTGTGCGCAACTCGTGGCTCGCGTCGCCGACAAACCTACGCATCTTCTCCTCGGAACGCCGTGCCGATTCCTCCGAAGCCTCGGTCGCGGCAAATGCGTGTTGAATCTGCGCGAGCATTCCGTTGAGCGCCACGGACAGTCGACCGACCTCGGTGCGGTCATCGCGCTCCGGAACACGTCGATGAAGGTCGCCGGCGGCAATGGCAGCGGCAGTCTCCTCCACCTCTACCAGCGGACGGAGGCTCCGACGAACCACGAAATACGCTGCGCCGCCGAGGATCAGCAGGACAACCAGACCGATGCCGAGTTGCAGGCCGACCAAGTCGTCGACGGTCTGCTCGTTATCCGTCAGTCGCACACCGATAGTCGTGGTCGTGCCGTCGCGGACCGTCGTGAGAACCCGCCAGTTCACGTCCGAACCGTCGCTCGATCCGACGGTGATCGGGCCGTTGGTGGAATCTTTCGACAGGTCGGGTTCGGTCGTCGTCGACTTGTCGTTCAGGATGATCACCCGTCCGTCCGGGGTCACGGTCCGAACGAAGAAGGGGCTGGGTGGGCGGGTGCCCGGGCCGACGTCACTGGGCGGCTGCAGGTCTCTGCTGTGCGGCTTTGCCCAACCGTCGACCGCTTCGTACAGCGTTTTGTCGGTTCGCTGGGTCAGTGAGTTCTCGAGAGCAGAAGTGACCGCTACACCCGACGCCAACAGACCCAGCGCGGCCAACACCAGCAAGGCCGCAACCAGGGTGAAGCGCAGCGGCAGTGAATGGAGACGGAAACGACCCCGCTTCGGAAGCTGATCGTTTTCCGCGGCGGCGATCATTGCCGCGGTTCACGCATCACGTAGCCGACCCCACGCAATGTGTGAATCAGCGGTGTCTCCCCCGTGTCCACCTTGCGCCGCAGGTAGGAAACGTAGGACTCGACAACTCCGACCTCCCCACCGAAGTCGTAATTCCAGACGTGGTCGAGAATCCGCGGTTTGCTGAGAACCGTCCCGGCGTTGACCATGAAGTATCGGAGCAGTGTGAACTCGGTGGGCGAGAGTGCAACCAACTCGCCCTTCTTCCAGACCTCGCGGGTGTCGTCGTCGAGTTCGATGTCGGCGAACTTCACCCGCGGCGACTGCTCCGGCGCGACCCCGCGACCGGCGCGGCGCAGGATGACCCGCAACCGCGTCACGACTTCTTCGAGGCTGAACGGCTTGGTCACGTAGTCGTCCGCGCCGAGGGTCAGGCCGCTGATCTTGTCGTCGAGCGAATCCTTCGCCGTCAGAAACAGGACGGGCGCGTCCACACCGTCGGCGCGCAGGCGTCGAAGCAGACCGAAGCCGTCCATCCCGGGCATCATGACGTCGAGAACGATCGCGTCGGGACGGAATGTCCGTGCGACGTCCAGGCCTTGGGCGCCGCTCGAAGCAGTTGCCACCTCGAAACCCTGGAATCGGAGGCTCACGGAGAGCAACTCCACGATGGTGGGTTCGTCGTCGACAACGAGGATGCGGGCTTCGGGGGTCTTGTCGGTCACGAGAACCATCTTCTCCCCTGCCACTGGATTCCCGCTGTATGTTCCCTGGGAGCTTCCTGTGAACGGCCGAGTGCATGTGATGGACTAGGTACAGGTGAAAAGCCGGGTGCAGCTGAAAAGCTGGGGTGCAGGCCCACGAATCGGAAGGATGCGGCATGTCACTACCCCCACTGTGGAACATGGAGTGCTTGACCTGGCGTATTCCTCTGTTCACCAACAACTCCGATACCGGCGAGGATCCCGGCTTCGCGCCACCGGAGTCTTGGGCACAGGCCCTCGCAGGTGTTGCCCAAGATCTGCGTTGCCTGCGATTCGGACCTGAAGTTGTTGTCGACCGTTTGATCTGGGAATTTTCGATCAACAGCGACTACAACGTCACGATCGGCTGGCAAGGCACACGTGACATCAGCGGATTCAGCTACTTCAACGCACTGTCGATGGAGACTGCATTCGCGGACGCTGCGGTGTGGGTCGCCGACGCAGTTCAGACAAATTTGGCCGGCTACGACTTCGTTCAGTGGCCGAGTCGAGGACGCCATCTGCTGGTTCCTCGACTTCGAGACGGGGAACCGGTGTGGATTGATCCGCACGGCGATGCGACGATAAGTCGTATCGGCGAGTTGTGCAAAAATTCGACGAATTATGCAGCAACGTAGCCCAGTTCAAATCGCTCAGCTCTACGGTCCTGTGGCGTCCGCGCTGGTCGGCGGTGTGGTAGCCGCGTACGCAGTGGCCGAGTCCCGAGTTGACGACTTCTCCTTCTCCGACGCCGGCGTTATCTCGGTGGTGATCACGCCGCAGTGGGCGGGAGCAACTGCCGCTGTGGTTGCGGCCGTCGGCGTAGCGCTACTGCATCGCTGGGGACGTGGCGGTCTCGCGAGTGTCTTCGCTGTAGTCGGCGCCCTCGCCATCGCGCTACCTGCATTCGTCCCCGTCTCCGCCCAGATTTCGGTGACTCTGAACGCAATCGGAGCAGGCGCTTTCCTCGCGGCAGCGGCATTTCCGACGAAGGGTCACCGCGGAGCACAAACCGCTCTCGGACTCGGCGTAACCACGACGACCCTGTACTTCGGCGCAGCGGACTTATGGCGCGATCGCGTCCCCAGGTGGTCGCTCACACTTCCGGGCGATTCCTACCCCGTGCCGTCCACGGTTCCCGTCTGGATTCTGCTCGCCGCAACTCTTCTCGTGGGTGGAGTCGCCGCACTCGCACGACCGAATCAGGAGCCGGGCGACATCGACGCACGCCTGGTGAAGCTGGGAGTTGTTCTGCCCCTGGTATTCACGGCTCTCTATGTGTGGTTGGGCTCGACGACATCACCTGGGTCATGGGTGATCGCGGTGGTATTGGCGGTTGCCGTTACCGTCGCACTGGCTTGGCGGTTGCCGCCACACGACGGTCGTTTCGTACTCGTCGGACTGGCAGTCAGCGCGGTTTCGGTCAGCTCGATTTCCTTTCCATCCGACTGGACCTGGGCGATGCCCGCGGGAGCTGCTGCCCTGGCGTTGGGCGTCGTCGTCGGCTGGAGAAGACCGATGCCGCAACTCGGGCTGGGACTCCTTGCCGTGACTGCACTCTCGGGATTGCTGGATGCCGCCCCGACCACGGTTGCCTACGTCCTCATCCTCCCGCTTGCGCTGGGACTGGCCGTCACGTCATGCATGCCTGTTGCCGTCGAAGCAGTCTCGAGCGGGGCGATGCTGCCCGTCGCTTTCACGTTGTTCTCGGTTTCACCGACCTTCTTGGACCCGGGCTCGCGGGAATTCGGGTGGTCTACCGGTGTGCTCGTCGAACACGGACCGGCCGCCGTGAACACGCCGATTCCTCTGACTGTTCTCGCTGCGACGGCGACGATCGTGGTGTCCGTGTCGACCATCCATCTGAAGAGAGTTCGAACGGCGGTGGTGACCTAAATCGCCAGCTGATCGGGTCGGAACGCAGAATTCTGTTGCTATGGTTGGGTGGTCAACGACGACATCCGGACGAGCGCACCGTACCCGGCCAGCGAAAAGACGGTGCCTTGGGAGTTGTTCACCATGGCATGGATCGTGCTCGTCATTTCCGGACTTTTCGAAGCTGTCTGGGCTACCGCACTCGGTAAGTCCGACGGATTCAGCAAGATGTCACCCACCGTTGTCTTCATCCTCGGCCTGATCGTCAGTATGGCCGGCCTCGCGTATGCAATGCGCACCCTTCCCATCGGAACTGCGTACGCGGTCTGGGTCGGCATCGGCGCCGCCCTGACCGTGGGATATGCGATGATCACCGGCGCGGAGTCCACGTCGATCGTCAAGATACTGCTGATCCTGGGCATCGTCGGCTGTGTCGTCGGTCTGAAGGTCCTTCACTGACCGGCGATCCTGGTGAGTGTTTGTGTGTTACCGGTTACAGTTAACGCATGAAACTGCTGGAGATGCTCACGCTTCCCCTACGCGCGGGCATTGCAGCCGCAGAGATCAGTTTGGGAATCGCCGAGCTGACGGTCACGACAGTTCGTATCGCCGTCGGTAATACCGGCGCCGTGACGGCGGGTGCTGCCGGCTTGGCAAGCCCCCGCGGACCCATGCAGATGATCCAGCAGTTGTCATCGCTCACCGCTGACGATCGGCCCATCGGGCAGGCCTTGGCCCCCGGTGGGCCACTCGATCGACTTCTCTCTCCCGGCGGCCCGGTCGACAAACTGACTGCACCCGACGGCACTCTCGAACGACTACTCGCTCCCGGCGGACCACTCGAAAGACTTCTTGCCCCCGGCGGACCGCTGGATAGGGTGCTCGCCGAGAACGGCGCATTGGAACGCTTGCTCGCGCCGGACGGTCTCCTCGACCGAATGATGGCGGAGGACGGTCCGCTGGAACGCCTGACAGCGCAAGACGGTGCCGTCGAACGCCTGACTGCCAAGGACGGTGTCATCGATCGCGCACTGGCCGAGAACGGCATCCTCGAAACACTCCTGGCAGAGAACGGGGCCTTCGAACGGCTCATCGCCGAAGGCGGCCCGCTTGACCAGATCGTTGCACTGTCCGACACCTTGACTTCCCTCGCCCCCAACCTCGAGCGGATGAGCGCGAGCATCGAGGTCCTTCAGGAAACCGTCGGAATCCTCAGCGCTGCAGTCGGTCCACTCGGAGAACTTGCCGGCAAACTTCCCAATCGGTGGCTCAAGAGCAAGAGCGACCGCCCAGGGCCTGACCTTCCGATCGAATCGGCATAACAAACGGTTACTCCCCGATTACGCGGTCAGTTGTTGATCACGATATTGAGGTTGATGATGATTCCGCCGAAAGTCAGGATCGTGTTGGCCAAGCCAACGGTCATTCCACTGTTCAGAGCCGCGATCAGTCCGTTCATCGTCGTATCCCCTTCACTGTCTACGGGTTACGCGTACAAGATTGTGCGCTGGCGCTGACAATAGGCCAAGTTCGTGACCTGCGCGCCATTGCGGAGAAAACTTGTACCCCGGTCGCAGTTTCCACGTTAACTGTTGCAGGACAACATAATTCCAAGATCGGCGCACTACCCGCTAACGGCCGAATCAAACATCACGATTGGGCATACGCAGACCACTTCACATAACCGTCCGCCCCATCAGACACTTGTCCACCGAAACAGAGTGCACAACAGTTAGTCCGGTGCAACAATGAGACGAATCGGACATGCCTGCGACGTGATGGGGAAGGGTGGTTGAGACAATGACGGCGCCGCGCATCGCCAGAGGACACCGCGGCCCCACCGGGGGCCGAAATTCCGCGTCGCAGGACAGCCTGGACGCCGCCTCGGACGCCCTGCAATCGCTGTACGCGCACCTCGATCCACATGCCCAGGCCGAGCAATTTCTCGAACAAGTCTGCAGGCATGCCGTCGATCTCATCGCCGACGCCGACATGGCCGGAATTACCATCGGCGGTTCGGACACGACATTCCGAACCGTCGCCGCCACCCACCAACTTGTTCGCACCGTCGACTCGATCCAATTCCGACTGGACTACGGACCGAGTGTGACGTCGTCACGCACGGGAACCGTTGTCCGCGCACATGCCAGCGAAGCCCACAGCCGGTGGCCTCAATTCGCAAGCGCGGCAAAGGCAGTCGGCGCCGTCAGCTTCTTGTCCATGCCACTGCCTGGCCGGGAACGCCCGCTCGGAACCCTCAATCTCTACAGCCACGACCTCCGAGGTTTCACCGGCGCCGACGTGGCATTGCTCCAACTGTTCGCCGTGACCTCGGCCTACGCGCTGCACAGCTCGCAGCGCCTCGACATCGCCAGAAAGCACGCAATGGACCTCGAGCGAGCACTCGAATCGCGAGGCGTCATCGAACAGGCCAAGGGCATCATCATGGGCACCCACCACGTCGACGCCGACCGAGCCTTCCGCATTCTCATCCAGGACTCGCAGCGCAGCAACGTCAAACTGCGAGTGATCGCCCAGCAGTACATCGACGGCGCGATCGACCCGCGCCAGGCTACGAACAAGCCCGAGACCAACTGAACCGGGCGCCTATCGGCACCTCAGCAAATACAGAGGCACCCACCACATTGGTGAGTGCCTCCTCTTTCGGAGCCTCCTGTCGGGATTGAACCGACGACCTTTCGCTTACAAGGCGAGTGCTCTACCACTGAGCTAAGGAGGCGAAGACCGACGCGTTGCCGCGACTGACTTTGCGGAGCCATCATATCCAAGCCGTCGCGGTGGCCGCGCGCGGGTCACGTTAGATAGCGTGGGCCCCATGCGCAACTCCCACTCCGCCCCCTGATGGCGAAATTCACCGAAGTACTCACACGCCTGACGGGAAACCGGCAAGCCACCGTCGACACGGTCACGTCAGCTCCCGCACCGCTTCAACCGATCGACCTGACAGACGACGCCGTCGTCGCAGAGGTCCTGGACCTCGCGGTTCGGGTGGGCGAAGTCCTCCTCGCATCCGGAACCGCGGCCATGGACACCGCTGAGCAGGTGCAGTTCATCGCCGCCACGTACGGCCTTGCCCAGTGTGACGTCGACGTCACTTACAACTCGATTGTGCTCTCTGCCTATCGCGGCCCGACGCGACCGCCGGCGAGCACGATGCGCATCGTCCACTACCGCTCGATGGACTTCACGCGGCTGGCGGCCGTCGACCGTCTGACACGTCGTATCCGCCGTGAGGCGATCACACCGGACCAAGCGCACGACGCGCTCACAGCCATCACGACGGCGCCGCACCCGTACAACCGATGGACCGCGACCATGGCCTGGGCTGCGATGGCGGCTTCGGTCTCCGTCCTGCTCGGCGGCGGGTTCCTCGTTGCTACAGTCGCGTTTCTGACGACGATGGTCATCGATCGAGTCAACCGCGTACTGAACCGGTTCGGATTACCGTTCTTCTTCCAGCAGGTTGTCGGTGGTCTCATCGCGGCTGCGCCCGCCGCCACGCTCTATACATTTCAGGACCAGCTGGGGATCAGTATCCGGCCGTCGTTGGTCATCGCGGCCGGAGTGGTCGTTCTACTGTCCGGGCTGTCGTTGGTGGGCTCGGTCCAGGACGCGATCATGGGTGCACCCATTACAGCTGTCGCGCGATTCTTCGAAGTGGTGATGATGACGGGCGGCATCATCGCGGGCGTCGCAATCTCGTTGCGAATGACCGGGATGTTGGGTTCGACGCTTCCACCGATCAATGTGGAAGTCTCCACCATCACGCAGTTGCCGATCCTCATGCTCTCCGGTGCGTGTGCGTCGGTGTTCTACGCGCTCGCCTGCTACGCCGAGCGGCGTGCACTCACCGCGGCGTTCCTGGGCGGTGCGGCAGGCAGTGGTGTGTCGATCTTCGTGCAGACACTCGACGTCGGTCCCGTGATCGCCGCCGCAATCGCCGCAACCGTGGTCGGTCTTGCCGGTGGTTTGATGGCTCGCCGCGCACTGACGCCTCCGCTGGTTGTCGCGGTCGCAGGCATCACTCCGCTGCTCCCCGGTCTGTCGCTGTACCGAGGCCTGTACGCGCTGCTCAACGACCAGGTACTGATCGGGTTGACTGCCTTGCTGTCGGCCTTCGGCATCGGCTGTGCCCTGGCCGCGGGCGTCACGCTCGGCGAATGGGGAGCGCGCACGCTGCGTCGTCCACGGATTCTGATGCGCGTGGACTCGCTACGTCGCCCGATGGTCCGCAAGCGCAGGCGTCGAGTTCCCGTCACCGAGAAGTAGGCGTCGTTCAAGCAGAAAGAGCTGGGCACCTGACGGTGCCCAGCTCTTTTCTGTTCACTCGGGGGTTCCGAGCGGTGAGAGAATCAGCTCTCGACTGCGTGCTTTCCACCGGCAGCCTGATCGGCTTCCATGGCCTCGCGCAGGCTCTTCGGACGCATGTCGGTCCAGTTGGCCTCGACGTATTCGAGGCACGCCTTGCGGCTGTCTTCACCGAACACCACTCGCCAGCCGGCGGGGACCTCGGAAAACGTGGGCCACAGCGAGTGCTGGTCCTCGTCGTTCACCAGCACGTAGAAGCGGCCGTCTTCGTCATCGAAAGGGTTAGTGCTCATCTCGCCTCACTCGTTACGTACGTGTCTTGTGCGCCCAGACTAGCAAGCGCACCAGTTCGGTTCTGGTGGCTCAGCACCGACGCCAGAATCTCCCCCGCCCGCACTGCCACGTTCGACAGCAGCGACGACGTCAATCCGTGAGTCTGTTCTGTCCCACCCTGCAGATAGATACCGCCTGTCACGTCCTCCGTTACAGCCAGTCGATAATCCCGACTGACGTTACGCGGAACGGACGAATCCGGCACGAGTTCACCCAACAAATCGTCCAGAGGTGCCGGGGTGAAACCCGTGGCCAGAATGAGTGCGTCGCACGCCAGCGTGTCGGTCAAGCCGTCGAGATTGCTACGGACAGCCAGTTCGATGCCGGATTCGGTCTCCACGGCACTCGTGATCTCCGAGGCCCGACGCATGAACAGTCGCCGCGGCCCACGAACCATCTCCTGATATTCGGTGGCATACAGCTTGTTGATCAGTTCGATGTCGACGACCGAGTAATTGGTACTGCGGTGCAGATCGAGCAGTCGGCGTCGTTCCGCGGCGTCTGCACCGTGCAGCTGATCGACGGCTTCGGGATCGAAGATGCGGTTCGCGTACGGGCTGTCGTCTGCCGGGCTGTAGCCGTAACGGGCAAAAACACTGTGAACTTCGGCGTTCGGGTAGTTCGCGTGCAGGTAGTCCACGATCTCCGCGGCACTCTGGCCGGCGCCGAGAACGACGAACCGGTTGTGTACGGGCTCCGGCATTGCTTCGAGATGGAAGAGGAACTGGTGATTGTGGAAGCACCGCGACGAAGGCGTCGCCCACTCCGGGATCCGCTCTTTCAGTCCGGCTCCGACAACGATGTTGCGCGCGATCACCGTTTCACCGTCGGCGGTGCGAACCGCAAAGCGATCGACAACGCCGTCGGAGTTCTTGATGCCCTCGACCCCGTCGACGGTTGTACCGAACTGCACGTCCGCGTCGACTCGTCGAGCTGCCCAGCACAGGTAGTCGTTGAATTCGTGGCGCGTGGGGAAGAAGGTCTGGTGGTTGACGAAGTCGACCAGTCGACCCTGCTCGAACAGATACGAGAAGAAGCTGTATCCGCTCTGTGGATTCCGGAACGTCACCAGATCCTTCGGAAACGCGATCTGCATGGTGGCACCGTCGAGCAGCATCCCGGGATGCCACGCGAACTGAGACTGCTTTTCGAAGAACCGCGCGTTCACCCGATCAACGGCCGCACAATTTGCATTGTGTTCTTCGACAGCAATGGCCAACGCGAGGTTGGCCGGACCGAACCCGACGCCGACGATGTCGACAATGGCAGGTTCGGCGCTGGAGTCTCTTGGTGATTCACTCATTACAGGTAGTCCATCCCCGACGGAACGACCTGGTACGGCCGCCAATCGATGTCCCGAAGTAAGTAGCAAAGGCTACCCTTAATGAGGTGAGGGTATCAACACTGTGAGCCCCCGTATAGCGGTCGACCCCACGGAGCGATGCGACGTATGTCATAGTTTCGCCCCCTCGCTCGCGTCATCCCCTTCGGCGGCGACTGCAGCCTCGATCACGTCGACCAACTGACCTGCCCATACGCGGACTGCACCCGCATCGACGCGGTCGGCACGGAACCCGAGAGTTGCAAAGACAGGCCCATCGCCTACCGGCTCGTAAAAACTCAACGTCACATCCGCATCGGGCACTCCCACCGGAATCGGTACGAGAGAACCGAAGTCGCCGAGCCCGTCCAAATCCGCCTGCTGGTGATGGATCACCATCACCTGAGGTCTCATGGACGCCGGATTACCCAGCGCCTGCTCGACATACACATATGAGACGTCCTGATTGCTCAGCGCTTCCAGATTGTTTTCCCGGATGCGAGCCAGCAATTCTGCAAACGTCGGACTACCGGACGTATCCGTGCGCAGGAGAACAACATTGAAGAACGATCCGATCATCGGTTCGAGACGGGGATCCGACCTGCCCGCAACCAATGAACCGATGGGAAGATCAGTACCCGCGCCGGCCTTCGTGAGAACGCTGGCCAGTGCGGCCTGCAGGACCATGAACATACTCGTGCCGGTGCGCGCAGCCAGGGCGTCGATTCCGGCGTGCAGACCCGCGTCGATGTCGACGGCGATCACGTCACCTCGAGGCTCCGAGTCACCTTCCGGCAACGGAAGATTCACACTGGTCGGTATTCCGTCGAGCGCATCCCGCCAATATGCAAGTTGCTTCGACGCACGGCTGTCGACGTCTCGGGGGTCTCCCAACAGCTCGTCCGACCACACGGTGTAATCGGCGTACGTCAATGCAAGCTCGTCCCAAACCGGTTGATCTCCCTGCGACCGGGCTGCATAAGCAGAGACCAGATCTCCCAGCAGCGGCACTACTGACCACTCGTCGACGGCGATGTAGTGCATGACGAGAAGCAGTGTCCTAGAGCCGTCTTCACCGAGCACCAGATGAACCCGCAACGGTGATTGCTCACGCAGATCCATCGGAAGTTGAGCCAGTTCGAACACCACTCGACCCACATCGCCGGCGCCGACATCGACCACATCGACAGTCGGACGCACCGATTCTCTTGCCACGACGATGCCGTCGACCTCGACGAAGGTGGTCCGCAGGGGTTCGTGCCGCGAAGTCACATCGTCCAAGGCGTGCCCGAGAACCTCCGGATCGATCTTCGATTTCAGGGTCAGCGCCAGAGCGTGGCTTGCTTGCGGTTGCGCGCCGGACGCGCGGAACAACTCCCATTGACGACGTTGCGGCGCAGACAGACCCATCGTCTCGGGACGTTTCACCGCCGGCGCCAGGATCGGACGCCCACCTTCCGAACGCGCGACGACGGCCGCCAACTCCGCAACACTCGGCGCGTCGAATACGTCTCGAATACTGACGTCCACGCCGAACGCTTCACGAATGCGACCGACCAGTTTCATCGAAGCCATCGAATGGCCGCCGAGTTCGAAGAAACTGTCGTGGACTCCGACACTCGGGAGTTGCAGGATTTCCGCGAACGCAGCCGCAACCGTGGACTCCACTGCCGTGCGAGGAGCAACATCACCCGCCAGCTCCGACCAGTCCGGAGTGGGCAACGACTTGCGGTCGAGCTTTCCGTTGGGCGTCAACGGCAGCGGACCGTCAAGGGCGACAACCATGGTCGGAACCATGTAGTCGGGCAACGACACTGTCGCGAGGTTCCGCACTGCCGTCGTGTCGACGACGACACCGGGTTCCGGTGACACGTAACCGACCAGGCGCGTGATTTCGCCCTGCCGATCCGCGACGACCGTTGCCTGCTTCACCGAAGGATGGGCACTGAGAGCTCCGATGATTTCGCCCAACTCGATTCGGAAACCGCGGATCTTGACCTGATCGTCGACGCGGCCGAGGAAGTCGATGTTCCCGTCAGCGCGCCACCGCGCGCGGTCCCCGGTGCGATACATGCGATCGCCCGCGGTGAAGGGATCGGCGATGAATCTCTGTGCCGTCAGATCGAATCGGCCCAGATAGCCTCTCGCCAGGCCGCGTCCCGCGATGTACAGCTCGCCGGATACTCCCGGCGGAACCGGACGGAGTTGATCGTCGAGCACGTACGCCTGTTCGTTGGGGTCAGGGATTCCGATGGGCACGGGACCGTTCCAACCGGGTTCCGCCTGCCACAGTGTGTTGTTCACCGTGGCTTCGGTGAGTCCGTACGCGGCAAGCAAATTCAGCCGCTCCGCCCATCGCCCGATCAGCTCCGGTGGCACCGTCTCGGTTCCGACCAACACGGTGCAGCCCTGCGGCACTTCACATCCTGCCGGCAGAGCGGCCAGCAACGAGGGAGGGATGATCGCGTGGGTGACACGATTGCTCGTCATGAAATCGGTCAGCGCCGGACCGGCAACTCGTGCATTCTGCGGCACGATCACCAGGGTGCTGCTCGTGCACAGTGCCATCGCCAGCTCGAATACCGCGACGTCGAAGCCGACCGAAGCGAACTGCATCACCACCGAACCCGGTACCAGTCGCATCCGAACCTCAGCTGTGGCAACAAGACTCGGAATACCGTCATGGGAGAGGACGGCTCCCTTCGGCTTGCCGGTCGATCCCGAGGTGTAGATGACATAGGCAGCGTGGCTGACGCCAACTGGTGGCCGGGGAGTTTCGACGATCACTGCCTCGTCCAGTTCCGCACGGATCAGCGGATCGTCCAGGAGAATTCGCTCGACGCCGACCACATCCTCGATCCGCGAGCTTTCCTCCGCAGTGGACAGAAGTACCGAGGCGCGGGAATCGGTGAGCATGTATGTGATGCGCTCGCTCGGGTGACTCAAATCCAGGGGTAGATACGCGGCCCCCAGCTTGAGCACGGCGAGGACCGACGCGACCATTTCCACCGAGCGCGGGACGGCAAGCCCCACCACGTCTTCGACCGACACTCCGCGGCGATACAGCACGCCGGCGATCCGATCACACTGCTCGGAGAGTTCGCGGTACGTGGCCTGCCCCGCCTCGTCGCGCACCGCAATCGCCTCGGGCGTAGCAACGACTCCACGCGCGAAAGCGTCGTAGAACGTCTCTTCCGGCACGTCGACGGCGGTGTCGTTGAACGAGGTGACAACCTGTTCGAGTTCGCCTGGCAAGAAGATGTCGATATCACCGATCTCGATGTCGGCCGATTCCACGACGGCCGCGATCACCGATTCCAATCGGTTCGAAATTCGCTGTGCCGTTTCGCGATCGAAGAGGTCGCTGCCGTACTCGAGCCGGACGTCGATGCAGCCTTCGTCGCCGAGGTACTCGGTGAAGTTGAACACCAGATCGAACTTGGCCGTGTACTCCTCGAGTTCGAACGAATCGCCGCCCGTCTCCTCCCGGCTGTGATAGCCGACCATGACCTGGAACAGCGGATTACGTGCCAAAGTACGCGACGGATTGAGGCGCTCCACCACCGTTTCGAAGGGAACGTCAGCGTTGGCGAAGGCCTCGAGATCTCCCTCGCGAACGCGATCCACCAACTCCCGGAACGTCGGATTACCTGACGTATCCGTGCGCAGCACAATCGTATTGACGAAGAAGCCGACCAGTTCGTCGAGTCCCTGCTCACTACGTCCGGCGACGGGAGCGCCGAGGGGAAGGTCCTCACCCGCTCCGAGCGCAGTCAGCAACGCCGCCGACGCCGCGTGCAGAACCATGAACATCGAACTCCGGCTCTCGCGCGCCAGATCTCGCAGTGCAGCAGTTGTCTCCACGCCCAACCGTGTCACCACTGCACCACCGGAGAAACTCGGTCTGGCCGGTCGACTCCGGTCGGCGGGAAGCAGCAGTTCTTCGGGGGCTCCGTCCAAACTCTTCGCCCAGAAGTCCAACTGCGTGCTCAGGATGCTCGACGGATCGTCAGGGCTGCCCAACAATTCCCGTTGCCACAGAGTGTAATCCGCGTACTGAACCGGAAGCGGTTCGAAAATTGGATCTTCGCCCTGGATCCGAGAGGAGTAGGCCGACATCAGATCGCGCAGGAATGGCCGATCGGACCATTCGTCCGTAGTGATGTGATGCAGGACGATCACGACCACTACGGCACCGTCCACCTCGTCGCCGTCCACCCGGATCAGACGTGCGCGGATCGGAATCTCGTCAGACAGGTCGAACGGACGACCCACTGCCACGGCAATTTCACCGGCGACACCGGATTCGTCTCGATGAACTGTCTCGACCGGAATCGTCGCCGATTCGAGAATTATCTGCTCCGGCGATCCGTCCACCAACCGGAACACCGTACGCAGGGATTCGTGTCGTTCCACGACGTCGCCGAGCGCCGCGGCGAAGACGTCCGCGTCCAGTGCGCCGTCCAAACGGAGCACGATCGGGAAATTGTAGGCCGCGGAGTTCTCCTCCATCTGTCCGATCAGCCACAATCGCTGTTGAGCGGCAGAAAGAGGAAGGTGGTCCGGCCGCGGCTTCGCTACCAGCACCGGTCGCGTCGATCCCTGCTCGGCCACAATACGTTCCGCAAGTTCCGCCACCGTCGGCGCTTCGAAGAGATCACGCATGGTCAGACTGTTCGGAATGGCGATCCGAGCTCGACTGATCAGCTTGGTGGCCAGAAGCGAGTGCCCACCGAGGTCGAAGAAGTTGTCGTCGACCCCGATATCGCCCACATCGAGTACGTCGGAGAAGAGGTCGCAGAGGACCTCTTCCGTGTGGTTACGCGGTGCGATCGACTCCCCACTCCGCTCCCCCAGCACCGAATCAGCGGTGGGCAGTGCCTTGACGTCGAGCTTGCCGTTGACGGTCATCGGTAGCGTCTCCACCTCGATCACCACGGCCGGAACCATGTAGTCGGGTAGGAGAACTCGCGCCTGCGCGCGGTAGTCGTGCCCGGCGCCGAGTCGCACGGGCGTCACGTAGCCGACGAGCCTCTTGACTCCACCTGCCCCGACGTCGACCACCACTGCCGCTTGCCGCACATGTTCGTCGGATTCGAGAACGGAGACGATTTCGCTCGGCTCGATGCGGTGACCTCTGATCTTCACCTGATCGTCGGTGCGGCCGAGGAAGTCCAGGTTGCCGTCACCGCGTCGCCGCACGAGATCCCCGGTGCGGTACATACGTTCTCCGGTCCCAGCCGGATCTGCGACGAAGCGCTCGGACGTGAGCGCGAAGCGTCCGAGGTAGCCGCGAGCCAAACCGGCTCCGGCAATGTACAGTTCGCCGGCAACTCCATCGGGGACCGGACGCAGCCAGCCGTCGAGAATATGCGCGGCGGTGTTCCAGATCGGTTTGCCGACGGTCGGGGTGTCACTGTCGAACGTTCCGCCACCGAGCGTGTTGATCGTGTATTCTGTCGGACCGTAGAGGTTGTACCCCACGGTTCCCTCGGTGTCGCGCAGCCTGTTCCACACCGAATCCGGAACGGCTTCACCGCCGAGCAGGACCAACGGCGGGCGGTGGTGTCCCACACCGTCGTCGAGAAGCCCGCTGTCGATCAGGTGCGTCGCGTAGGTCGGTGTCACGTTGACGACGTCGATGTCCAGTGCGTCGCAGTATGCAACGAGTGCCTCGGCATCACGACGCAGATCCTCGTCGCAAATGTGCACCTCGTGGCCTTCCACGAGCCACAGAAGTTCCTCCCACGACATGTCGAAGGCGAAGGACACGGTGTGCGCGATCCGCAGGCGCCGGCCCGCCGCGGCGATCACTGGTTCGAAAATCGCCTCGCGGTGGTTGAACTGCATGTTCGTCAAGCCACGGTAACCGGTGACCACGCCCTTGGGCTTGCCGGTCGAACCGGAGGTGTAGATGACGTACGCGGGGTGGTCGAGTCGATGCGGTGCCCCCGGAGCGAATGCTCCGAGTTCCGACGCGGAGAGCGCCCGCGCCGAGATCGTCAGTCTCCTTGCTGCTGTATCGGGTTCGTCGATCACGATAGTGCGGACGTCCGCACCTTCGAACCTCGGTGAGGCCGAAACGGTTGTCAGCAACACGACAGGATCCGCGTCGTCGATCATCACGGCCAACCGTTCGGCCGGATGGTCGAGTTCGAGGGGTAGGTAGGCAGCACCCGTGCGCAATACCGCGAAGAGCGCGACGACCATGTCCACAGAACGTGGTAGGCCAAGAGCGACAATCTTTTCCGGGCCGGCGCCGCAATTGATCAGCAACCGCGCCATCCGGTTGATCTCGCCGTCGAGATCGGCGTAGGTCATCCGGCGCTTCCCGAACACGAGTGCCGTGTCGTTCGGTTGCGCCGACGCGACTTCTTCGAACAGGTCGGCAATGGTGCGCTCCGGCAACTCCCGGATCTGCGTCTGCTGCGCTACTGCGGGAACCGGAGACGCAACAACCGATCCCGTCATGTCCTGCGACCAACTCTGCAGCAGGTCGACGAAGTGACCCAGTAGGTCCTCGGCCCGGCGCGCGGTCACCAGATGCGGATGGAACTCGAACTTGACGTTGACGGTGGCACCCGGTGTGACCACGACGGTCAGCGGATAGTGCGTGTGATCGATACTGTCGCTTCCACTCACGTCGTGAGCGGCGTTGAGCGCGTGGACTTGCTTCTCGTCCACGAAGTTCTGCAGGACCATCAGCACGTCGAAGAGTTGACGATGCTCGGAAACACGCTGGATCGATGCCAAACCGAGGTAGTCGAACGGCATCAGCGAAAGTCGATCCGCCTGTGTCCGACGAAGAAGTTCCTCGACGCTCTCGTTCGGATCCAGTTGCAGCCGAACGGGAACGGTGTTGAGGAACATGCCCACCACGGTGTCGATTCCCGGTACCTCCGGCGGCCGTCCGGCAACCGTGGAGCCGAAGACGACGTCCTGTCGACCGGTGGCCGACGCCAACACGAGGGCCAGCGCTGCATTCAGTACCGTGTTGAACGTGACGCCGGACGCGGCAGCGCGCTCACGCAACACACGCGAAAGCGTTTCCGACAGAACCGCATCGCGGCGATCCGGAAGCTGAACTTCGACGCCGGGCATCGGCTCGGCAACAAGCGTCGGCTCCTCGAGTCCTGCGAGCGCTCCGCGCCACCCCTCGTCGGCGGCTGCACCGTCGCGATCGGCCAACCAGGCGAGGTATGTCTCGAACGACCCCTCGGGTTCGCCGAATGCGCTGTCGTCGCCGCCGGTATCGTAAAGCGCCAGAAGCTGACTGACGACAAGGCCGTTGGACCAGCCGTCCCACAGCAGGAACTGCCTGTTGATCACCAGACGATCCTGGCCGCCGGGCAGATGCAGCACACTCATACGCCACAGCGGCGGCGCGGTCAGGTCGAATGGCGTCACTCGGTCTTGGGCGGCGACGGCCTCGGCACGCTCACGAGCAACCGAGTCGTCGAGTTCACGGAGATCGTGGACGACGACCGGAACATCGAGTCCAGCGCTGAAGAACTGCACCGGCTCGTTCAGCCCTTCGCTCACGAAACCCGCTCGCAACGTGGGATTTCGTCGTTGAAGTGTCCGGGCGGCCGCAGCCAACCTGTCGACATCGAGGGTGTGCCCGAAGTCCATCGAGAACTGTGCCGTGTAGATGTCCCCACCACTGCTGCTGTCGCTGCTGCCCGCGTAGCCGGCTTGGAAGTACAGGCCTTCCTGCAACGGTGAGAGTGGGAGGATGCTGCTGACACCTGCCGGACTCGCATCGGCTATCGCGTCGATCTCGGTCTGACTCAGGTCGAGCAACGTCACATCGGACGGGGTCAGAATGGGAGGCCCGGCGTGACGCGCGGCCGCAGCCGCCAGATCGCCGAGGGCCGAAACCCAGCCGTCGGAGAGTGACTGCGCGTCCTCCTCGGACAAATCTTCACTTGCCCAGGCAAACTCGGCGCGGAGCCCCGAATCCACGCTGACGACATTCACGATCAGTCGGTACGGGCCTCCCATGTCTGCGTCGGGATCGGTGGACAAGGCTTCGGATTCCGCTGCCAAGGACCATGCTGTCGATCCAGCTGTCGTCGTACGTCCGAGATAGTTGAACAGGATCTGAGATTCGGAGCGCCCCGCCAATGTCGATGCCGTGCGGGCATTCACGTATCGCAGCATCCCGTAGCCGATACCGCCGTCCGGAGCCGCCCGCAGGCTCTCCTTCACCTCGCGTAGCGTGTCCACCGGGTCGATTCCGCCGTGCAGTCGCATCGGGGCAATCGTGGTGAACCAGCCGACTGTTCGCGACAGATCGATGCCCGCCACCAACTCCTCCCGGCCGTGCCTTTCCAGATCGACCAGCAATTCGTGCTCACTGCGGCCGGTGGAGCGGCGCCAGCGATCGACGGACATCGTCAGCGCTGCCAACAGAACATCCGTTCCCTCGGCACCCACCATTGCCGCAACCGATCCAAGTGCTGCCTCGGAGATTGCTCCGTCCACCGTGACCGTGCGCCTCGAGCCTCCGGATACGACGGCATCGCCCGCGGCGTCGGGGATCAACTGCGCGCCCGGAGCGGTCACGGTCAGCCAGTGATCGAGTTCGGCGAATCGATGAGCACTGTATGCGTGTTCGGCCACCGTACGGGAGAAGGTACGGAGCGAAGTTCCGACGGCATCCAGTGCGGCGGGCTCTCCGGCTTCGACTGCCACCCAGGCCATCGCGAGATCCTCGAGCACGGTTCCCCAGGAAACCCCGTCCACGACCAGGTGGTGCGCGACTATCGCGAGTCTGCCCAGACTCTCAGCGCCGCAATCGAACCAGACCACCGAGACCATCCGCCCTGCAGACGGATCCAATCGACTGGTCGCAGTGTCAGAGTGCTCAGTGACGAGTCTTCGCAACTCGGAGTCATCCAGTCCCCGAGCATCAACGCGTTCGACCAGGTTCGCTGCCCGGACACTACCGGGTTCCTCGATCCGCGCCGACCACATCCCGCGGTCATGTCGGATCAAGGTTTGGCGAAGTCCGTCGTGGTGATCGAGCACGGCCTGCAATGCGCCGGTGATCGAACCGAGAGATGTTGCCGGAGAGTGGATCAGAACTGCCTGGTTGAAGCGGTCGGTACCACCCGTCCATTCGGACAAGCGGTGAACCACCGGCAGCGGAACCAGCTCACCCACGCCGATGTCGGCCGTGACGGTGGCATCCGAGGTGGCGACATCACCCACCGCTGCAGCGATCGCAGCGGGAGTGCGCAATTCGAAGATCTGACGCGGGGTCAGCACTACCGAATCACGACGAGCCAGGTTGACCAGTCGGATCGCCAGGATACTGTCGCCGCCGAGAGTGAAGAAATCGTCGCGCACCCCGACACGGGGCAGTCCGAGAACCGTCGCGAAATGCCCGGCGAGGAGGTCTGCAACGCCCGAGGAAACCACTCCCGTCAAGTCGCCCACCTGTGCCGCAAAATCCGGTGCAGGTAGTGCTTTTCGGTCGAGCTTGCCACTCGGGCTCAGCGGCAGCGACTCGAGCCGCACGAAGGCACTTGGCACCATGAACTCCGGTAGCACTGACAACAACTGAGCTCGAACCGCAACATCATCAGCATCTCCGACCAGGTAGGCGACCACCTGCGCGCGGTTGCTCGGACCGTCGGTTCGGACGATCACGGCACTTGCCGTGACTCCGGGGCACAGCGCCAATTGCGCGTCGATTTCGCCGAGTTCGATTCGGAATCCACGAACCTTCACCTGCTCGTCGGCACGGCCGAGGTACTCGAGAACGCCGTCGGCATTCCACCGCACGATGTCACCGGTCCGGTACATCCGCGAGCCGCCGTCGCTGTACGGATTCGCCACGAATCGTTCGGAGGTCAATCCCCCACGTCCGTGGTAACCACGTGCCAGTTGTGGCCCTGCCAGATAGAGCTCACCGGTGGCACCGGCCGGGACGTTCTGCAGGTAGGGATCGAGAACCAACAGGCCGGTGTTGGCGGCAGGTGCGCCGATCGGGACGCTGACGGCGTCTGCCGGAGTTTCCTGCACCGACGGCTGCCAACTGACGTCGACGGCGGCCTCGGTGGGGCCGTAGAGGTTGTCCACCAGAGTATTCGGCAGGATCTCGGAGACCTTGCGTGCAACGTGAACGGGCAGTGCCTCACCGCTGCAGTTGACGATCTCGAGCGAAGAGCACAGTGCTGCTTTCGGCTCCGCGAGAAACACGTCGAGCATCGACGGAACAAAATGCACTCGGGTCACGGAATGTTCGACGATGACGTCGGCCAGATAGCCAGGGTCCTTGTGCCCGTCCGGCTCGGCCATCACGAGAGTTGCCCCCACCAGGAACGGCCAGAAGAATTCGGGAATGGAGACGTCGAAGCTCGACGGGGTCTTCTGCAGCATCCGGTCGGAGACGTCCATCGGACGTATCTGCTGTGCCCAGAGCAATCGGTTGACCACACCCTCGTGGTTGACCACAACGCCTTTGGGGCGACCGGTCGAACCCGAAGTGTAGATCATGTACGCGGCATCCGCGGGCGATCCTGGCACACTCAGCGGATCGGCGGGGAACTGCGCCGACTCCGATACCGTCACCCGCGGAACCGAACCCGAATCGAGTGAAGAGTCTTCCGACACCACGACGCACACAGGATCGGCGTCACCCAGCATGTACGTCAGCCGCTCCGCCGGGTAGCCGGTGTCGAGGGGAACGTATGCTCCCCCGGCCTTTCCGATGCCGAGTATCGCGACCATCAGATCAAGAGAGCGAGGCAAGGCAACCGCTACCAACGATTCGCGTCCGACGCCACGTTCGCGCAGCAGATGCGCAAAACGATCAGCACGAGAGTGAAGTTCGGCGTAGGTCAACGACTCTTCACGGAAGATCACTGCGGTGGCTTCGGGCGTACGCCCGGCTTGATCCTTCAGCAGCTCGGTCAGCGTTGCGCGCGGCCGATCCAAGGCCGTGCCGACGCTCCCCGGCTGTGCGGGTGCCAGCGCGATCCGGCCGATGACCTGATCGAGATCGCGCGAGAGCTCGGTGAGTACGACTGCGAGAGTTTCGGCCAGCGACGCAGCGGCATCGCCGTCCACCTGAGCAGCGTCGTACTTGAGCTCCAACGCCAATCGATCGCCGGGGACGACGATCAGGGTCAACGGGTAGGCCGGTCGCTCGTCGAATCGAATTCCCGTCAGTCGCACCGAGTTCGTCGGATCAGCGATTGCCGTGTCACCGAGTGGATAGTTCTCGAACACGACGAGTGATTCGAAGTCCTGCTCCAGTCCGCCGGTCCGTCGCAGTTCGGGTAACCCCAGGTACTGATGGTCGAGTAGTTCCGATTGTTCCCTCTGCCAACGGGAAAGCGCTTGCGCGGCTGTCTCTGCCGGATCGAACCGCAACCGAGCCGGCACGGTGTTGATGAACAAGCCCACCATGGACTCGATGCCGGGCAGGTCTCCACCGCGTCCCGATACGGTCGATCCGAACAGCACGTCTGTTCGGCCGGTCATTCGGCCGAGCACCAGCCCCCAGGCGCCGTGCACGAGCGTACTCAGCGTCAGGCCATGGGAGCGTCCGTTGATCGCCAGTGCGCGAGTATCACTGTCGGACAGCTCGACTCGGGTGGCACAGACGCCGCTGCTGCCCGCGCTCGGCGCGGGAAGTTCGACCGCGGGCCCGGGAGAGTTCAGCGCTTCTCTCCACACCGCTGCCGAGGCCTCGTGATCGTGGCGGGCCAACCATTCGAGATAGCTGCGGTACGGCGCCGGAGTCGGGAGCACCACGCCGGAGTCGCCAACGCTGTACGACGCCATCAGCTCCCGCAGCATCACCGGAACCGACCATCCGTCTGCGACCGCATGGTGAATCGACTGCAGCAGAAGGTACTTCTCCGAAGAGGCACGGACAAGCGTGTAACGGACGAGCGGCGGTTGCGCCAGGTCGAACCCGCGCGCGCGGTCGGCGGAAAGCAGTTCATCGACATCGGCGCCGGCCACCTCGACTACCGCCATCTCCACGACAGCGCTCGGGTGCACCACCTGCACGACCCGGC
Organism: Rhodococcus sp. KB6; assembly: GCF_001445685.1. Classification (NCBI taxonomy): domain Bacteria; kingdom Bacillati; phylum Actinomycetota; class Actinomycetes; order Mycobacteriales; family Nocardiaceae; genus Rhodococcus; species Rhodococcus sp. KB6. The sequence continues at coordinate 205,764 of NZ_LNAK01000154.1, forward strand.
CGTCACCCAGGACCGAGAATCCGGTGCGCAGCGCCTCATGCCGATCGACGACGGATTGCAGCGCGCGGTGCAGCGCCGCACTGTCCACGGCTCCGGTCAGTTCCACAACCTGTTGCACGACATACTGATCGGCCCCCGGATCGGCAAACGCCGAATGGAAGTAGATCCCTTCCTGCAGCGGAGTGAGTGGGAGAATCTCTTCAGCCTTCGGTAACCCGTCCACGTCTGCCTGAGCGAGCGCCACCAGAGGGTAGTCCGAGGGTGTGGCTCCGCCGAAGGCTGCGAGCCCGGACACGGCCTCGAGCGAGTCCAGCCACAACCGCGCAAACTTGTCGATATCGCTACGCAGGAAGATGTTCGACGCCCAGGTCAGGGTGGCTCGCAGTCGTGGTCCACCGGCGGCGTCCTCGGCTACGACGTCGACAGACAACGCGTGACCCATCGGCATGGACGGATCGGCAGCACCGTCCATCGACACCGGGAACCAGTCCCCCTCCGCTGCGGCAGTGCGTCCCAGATAGTTGAGCACCACCTCCGGCGCTGCGAAACTACGCAACTGATCCGAGCCGCCGAGGTATCGCAATGCTCCGTACCCGAAGCCGGCGTTCGGGACCCGTCGAAGTTGCTCCTTTACGCTCTTGAGAACCCCCGCCAACTCGCCGCTCGCGTCGAGATCCGGAGCGGCTGTACCGATCTCGAGCGCCACCGGGAACACTGTGGTGAACCATCCGACGGTACGAGTCAGGTCGACGTGCGCAGCGCCGTCACCGCGAACGATGTCCTCGTCGCGTCCGTGCCCCTCCAGGTCGATCGTCACCGATCCGGCACCGCTCCAACGGGTCAGCGCCACGGCAAGTGCGGTGACCAGCACTTCGCTCACATCGGCTCCGAACGCCCGTGGGACACTGCCCAACAGCTGATCTGCAAGTTCTGGAGGTAGGGTGATCGACCGCGCCGCAGCGGTGCGCGCGAGGTCAACTGCCGGATCGAGTGCCCGACGGCCGAGAGATGCCCCTTGTGCGGACGTCACCGAGTCCCAGAACTCGATCTCCGAGTCCAGTCGCCCGGCTCCGACCGCATCCGAGACGAGTTCGGCGTACCTTCGCACCGACGTGCCGACCGGAGCGAGTGCGGGTTCGTCGCCATTCATCGCTGCGATGCCGGCGCGCGCGAGGTCCTCGAGGATGATGCGCCACGAGACGCCGTCGACCACCACGTGGTGGATGACCAGCAACAGCCGTCCGGGACCGGTCACAGGGCGGAACAGAACAGCGCTGACCATCCTGCCGTCGGCTGGATTCAGACGGCCGACAGCTCGCTCGGTCTCGGCGACGATCAACGGTCCGCATTCTTCGAGCGGTGCCGGTAGTGCACGGGTCTCGAAGACCACAGCCACTTCGTTTGTCTCCGGGACGAGCAGTCTTCCTTCGGGCGTCAACGTCGCACGAAGTGCATCGTGGCGCGCCACCAGGGCGTCGAGCGCCGCCTGGACATGCTCGGACGTCAAGGCTGACGGCGTCTGAATCAGCGCACGCTGGTGGAAGGTTCGTACTGCGTCCGACACCCCGAGAACCCTGGCGGCAATCGGCGTCGTGGCTACGTGGCCGATCGGTTGGTCCGCGTGGTCGACGATCTCAGCCACTCGGAAGGACTGGGCACGCGCCATAGCCTCGGCGGTGCGCAGTTGGAACACCTCGCGAGGACTGATCGACAAACCGGCAGCACGAGCCGCGGTCACGAGTGCGATCGCGACGATGCTGTCGCCGCCCAGTGCAAAGAAGTCGTCGGTAACGCCGACCGAATCGAGGCCGACTGCCGACGCGATCAACGTGCAGAACTGTTGTTCGACTTCGTTTCTCGCAGCGACATGTGCACTCAGTTCGGCGAGATCGGGCTCGGGTAGCGCGCGACGGTCGAGTTTGCCGTTTGCCGTGAGCGGAAACTTGTCGAGGACGGTGACGGTGGTCGGGACCATGTAGTCGGGCAGCTTGCTCGCAGCCCACTCGCGAAGCTCACGTGAGTCGATCGCGAGGTTCGTCCCCGACGCTGCGCTCACGTAGGCGGCGAGATACTTTGCACCGGTTGGTGCTTGGCGCACCCGAACTGCCACGTGACGCACTGCGGGGTGCGAAATCACGGCGGCTTCGACATCCTCGAGTTCCAGGCGCATGCCACGGATCTTCACCTGATTGTCCGTGCGTCCGAGGAAGTCGAGGGTGCCGTCCGGGGCCCATCGGGCCAAGTCACCGGTGCGGTACATCCGGGATCCGGCCAGATCACCTGAGACGAAGGGATCCGCGACAAAGCGAGATGCGGTCAGCGCCGACGCGCCGACGTATCCGCGTCCCAGCAGGAAGCCCGCGGCGTAGAGTTCGCCGCCGGTGCCGATCGGAACCGGCTGCAGGTCGCCGTCCAACACGTACAGGCGAGTGTTGGGGTTCGGCCGCCCGATGGAGGTCGCGATTCGTTCCGCGTCCTCTCGGTAGATCACATGGGAGACACCGATGGTCGCTTCTGCCGGCCCGTAGCCGTGATACAGCGTCGTGGACAGTTGGGCACGGAACCGGTCGAAGAGTTCAGGCGTGAGAACCTCACCGCCGCACCACACGTGCTTCAACGAATCGAGCTGATCGGTCTCGTTCGCCAGGTCCAGCAGTATGTCGAGCATGGACGAGACCAGGTAGACGAAGGTGACCGATTCTCCGGCGACCAGGTCGAGCAGGTATTGCGGGTCGCGTTCCCCCTCGGGCTTCGCGATCACCAATCGACCGCCGGAGACGAGCGGGAGCAGGATCTCGTTGATCGAGATGTCGAACGAGAGTGGGGCTTTGAACAAGGAGGCATCGCCGGACCCGAACCCGAGAATCCGCTCCCGTTGCCACAGCAACCTTGCGCAGATTGCCTCGTGGCGGATCATGGCGCCCTTCGGACGTCCGGTCGAACCGGACGTGAAGATGACGTATGCGAGTTGGGCACCGTGAATACGAATGTCGGAGGTCATTGTCTCGGACAGGTCCGAGGGCCCGTCCTCGTACGCCCACGCGGAGAGATCGACCGGAACGGAGTCGTCTACACCGTCCGAGGTGAGCACCAGTGTGGCACCGGCATCGGTGAGTACCGATTCGCGGCGCTCTGCGGGCCATGACGGATCCAGCGGAACGAAGGCACCGCCGGCGCACATGACGGCCAACAACCCCACCACCATCTCGGCGGATCTCGGAAGGCCGATCGCCACAACGGTTTCGGTCGCGACACCGCGAGAGATCAAGTGCGCGGCGAGCTGTGATACCCGACTTTCGAGTTCGCCGTAGGTCAGCCGGATATCGCCGTCGACCACGGCGACGGCGCCCCGATCGGCAGAGAAGCTGCTGCGCAACAAATCCGGCACCGTCGTCACGGGCTGCGGCTCTGCGGTGTCGTTCCACCCGTGGAGCACGAGTTCTCTCTCCGCGAGCGACATGGGGTCGAGTGCCGAGATCGGAAGCTGCGGCTCGGCTACGAATCGATCGAGGAACTGTTCGATTCTGGCGGTGTGATCGGCCAACTCCCTGTCGAATCCGGCCGGGGCGCGGACGTCGATCTCGATCGGTTCCCCGTCCTGACCACCGCGCACACTCAGATCCAGGTCACTGACTCGACCGGTTACCGAATTACGCACGCGCACCGGGCATCCGCCGAAGGTGAGTGTGTGTTCGAACATCATCGAGTTGATGCCGGGGCCGAAGACCTGACGGTCGGGATCGATCGCCCGAATGTCGCGAGCGAGATCCTCACCTCGGTACCGCCCGTGCTTGAGAATCGAGACCAGGGCGGTGTCGAGACGAGTTGCCAACTGGCCGATGGTTTCCGAGCGTTCTACCCGAATACTCAGCGGCAAAATCGTCGACGCCATCGAAGGAGTGCGACGCATGTCGCGCCCCACCCGAGCGGCCATCGGTACCGAGACGACAACGTCGTGCTTTCCGGTGGTTCGTGCGATGTACGCGATCAGCGCGGCCATGGGCAGGCGAGTTCGTCGAATCCCGGCGTCGGCCGCATAGCGGTAGAGCTGTGCCGCGCGATCAGCGTCGAGCGTGAGTATCGCTGAGATCGGCGGCAGCGAATCATCCACCTGCCCATGCAGAATCCGCGTCGCTTCCGGTCCCGATTCAACGCGTTCGACCCAGTACTGACGGTCGGTCTGGAATCGCGGAGAGTTCCGGTAATCCAGATCGGCTGCAACCACGGCGTCGAGTGACCACTGCGGCGCGGCAGTCCCGAGATTCGGATCGTCGTATCGCTCGGCGACGTCGGCGACGATGAGCGAGATGCCGTACCCGTCGATCACGCTGTGGTGATAGCGCTGATACCAGATGACTCGGTCGTCAGCGGTCAGCAGAAGCACCTGGCGGAACAGCAGATCGTCCGGACCGAAGACCCGAGCCATGTCGGTGTCCATCCACGACTGCGCAGTCGAATCGGGATCCGCCTCGGCCCGAAGGTCGAGAATTTCCACGTCCCAGCGCGCATCCGGAATCGGCACCTGGATCAGCTGGTTGTCGGCATCGACCTCGAAGTGCACGAACAGCGCTTCGACGCGTCCGACGCTGGCCTCGATCGCCGCTGCCGCGCGCTCGATGTCGATCGTGCCGTCGACCTCGACGACAAGTCCGATGTTGTAGACCGGACTGCTCGGATCGACGTTCTGAGCAACCCACACCTCACGCTGAGCGGCCGTCGCCGGGAGCGCTGCGTCCAGATCGGCACCGCCCGATACCGCCGGGTGAGCTACCTGAGAGTGGTCAGACATCAAGAATCCGATCATCGTCGTTCATGCTCATCGAACGACGAACACCCTCGCAAGTTTAGGGTAGGCTACCCAGGAACGTGAAGGTGCGCTCCCGCCCTGGTCAGACCTGTTCCCACGGACCGAATTCGAGCAAAACGTCAATTGCTGTCTTACCGTCCTGCGGCCGAACGACATGTTCGAGGGCATAGACCCTCGATCGCTCCGCAGCGCGAGCGAGATCGGAAATACCGGGCAGAATGGTCGGTTCGGGTGGACCGCCCACACCACGATGGAAGTTCTCGATGGAATGCCCCAAATAGAGGACCCGTCCGCCGGGCGTCAGCCACTCCCCGACGCGCTTCAAGGTTGCGGCCAGATGGTCGACCTCGAGGTGAAGAAAGCTGACCAACACCAGGTCGACCAGCCCTTCCGGCTGCCACTCGGTCGCGTCGCCGACCTGCCAGTCGACAGCCTTGTCCCCGTCACTCGCCCGTGCCAGATCGATCGCCACCGACGAGTAGTCGACCGCAGTCACCGACCAACCTTGCCCAGCCATCCACCGCGCGTGACGGCCGTCGCCGCAGGCCAGATCGATCGCGGTGCCCGGTCTCAGATCGGAAATTCTTGTTGCGACGGTTCCCGCCGGGTCGACTCCCCATGGCTCCGTCACCGCTCGGTATCGCTCGTCCCAGTCGCGTGCGTCCATGATTGCTCTCCCATATCCGTTTCACCGTTTCACCGTTTCAGATCGGACGGTGCCCCCAGCAGCATAGAGAACCCTCGAATGTGACAGATCGATACCCCTGGGGGTATACAGGTGACGGACAGGAATACCCCCACCCGTATCAGGAGTGAAGATGTCAGCGACCAGAACAGTCACCGCGGACCCACCCACCCGAGCCGACGGCATACTTGCGCGTCTCGGTCGATCGATGGCGACTCACACCCGCCTCGTCGTCGGCGTCTGGTTGATCGCGTTGATCGCACTCGGCGCCGCAGCACCCAGCGTCTTCACCTCCCTGGCCGGCGCGGGTTGGCAGGCAAACGGATCCGAATCCGTGCAAGTTCGCGAGTTGGCCGAGCAGCATTTCGGTGGAAATTCCTCCGCCGCAGTACAAGTGGTCGTTCACTCGGATTCTCTACCCATCACGGATCCGTCGATGCAGCAAACCCTGGCCGCGGCAACGGAAATCTTTTCCGCGGACCCTCGCTTCGGCGAAGTGATCGCCCCGCAGCCCGGTATGACCATCAGCCCGGACGGACATACCGGCATCATGGTCGCGGGCGCCAACGCGAGTACCGACGAGATGGTCAGCGCGGTAGACGAACTCGGCAAGAAGCTCACGGGCTTGTCCACCGACACGATCGAGGTGTACCCGACGGGTGCGTCGGCGTTGTGGAGCGATTTCAACAAGGCCAATCACGAAGCCATGATCAAAGCCGAAATGATGTCGTGGCCCGTCACTCTCGCGATCATGGTGTTGGCCTTCGGCTCCCTGGTTGCCGCGGGTCTACCACTACTGCTGACGCTTGCGGGCCTGGTCGCTTCGGCGGGCGGGCTTGTAATCCTCAACGAGATCACGCCGATTTCCGTGTGGGCCATGAACTTCGCGATGATGTTCGCTCTCGCGCTGGGCATCGACTACGCACTCTTCCTCGTCGCCAGGTTCCGGGATGCATTGCGAGCCGATCCGGATCCAAGGGCCGCCGTGGCTCAAACCATGGACACCGCCGGCAAGGCTGTGGTCCTTTCCGGCCTCACAGTTCTGGTCAGTTTGTCTGCGGTTCTCATCGTTCCAGCCCCGGCCGTACGCACGATGGCTGTCGGAATCATGCTCGCTGTGATCTTCGTTCTCGCCGCAACACTCACCCTGTTGCCTGCCGCGCTCGGCAGGATCGGCGCGAAGGTCAACGGCGGTTCTCTACCGTATGCAAAGCGCCAGCAGCACCGCTCCCCGATGTTCGCAGGTTGGGCATCATTGCTGCACAAGCACCCGTGGCCATTCGGCTTCGGCGCCTTACTCATCCTGATCGCACTCGTTGTTCCGGTCTTCGGACTGAAGGTGGCAATGCCCTCCATCGCCGTGGTTCCCGAGGACGCCCCGGTTCGCCAGGGCTATGAACTGGTGCAGCAGCAATTCGGGGACGGCGCCCCGGGGATGTTGCAGATCGTCACGTCCGCCGACGATGCAGCCGACACCTCACGTCTTACCATGAGCGTTGACGGCGTGGCCATGGTCACCCCAGCGCAACAAGCTGCCGACGGGTCCGATCTTGTTATGCTGCAAGCAGTTCCCACCGTCGACCCGTCAGATCCTGCGATGGAAACCATCCTTGCCGACCTTCGGTCGCAACTGCCGGAATCGGCGCTCGTCGGCGGCGCTCCGGCCGAAAATCTCGACCTTCAGCAGGCACTCGACGACTACCTTCCCATCGTCGTGGTCGTGATTCTGACGCTCGGATTCCTGTTGCTGCTGATCGCCCTCCAGGCGCCTTTGATCGCCTTGATCGGCACGCTGGTCAGCCTGCTGTCCACTGGGGCCGCATTCGGAATCGCGAAGCTGATCTTCCAGGACGGTCACGGAGCAGGCCTACTCGGCTTCACCCCCCAGGGTTTCCTCAACGGGTGGGGTCCGGTCTTCTTCTTCGCCATGATCTTTGCGATCGCGATGGACTACACCGTGTTCCTGCTTTCGAGTGCCAAGGAGCACTACGAACGCACAGGCGACCCCGCGATCGCACACATCGACGGCCTCGCGCATTCAGGTCGGGTCATTGCGGCGGCAGCAGCGGTGATGGTTGCGGTCTTCTTCACTTTTGCGCTCGCAGATCCCTTGCCACCCAAGGAAATGGGCATCATTCTCGGCGTAGCTGTCCTCCTGGACGCAGTGCTCGTCCGCTTGGTACTGCTGCCCGTTCTCCTACGCCTCACCGGCCGGGCAGCCTGGTGGGCGCCGGCATGGCTGCGTCGCGTCCTGCCGAACATCAGCTTCTCGCATGGCTGATCGTGTACCCGACATCACTGTCCTACTGATACCCCCAGGGGTATGATGGGGACAAGAGAAATCAAAGTCGGCGACAGTGACAGCCCACGACGAGGAGTGCGCAATGACAACACCCACAGAACCGATAGCGATCGCAACCAAGGTCACCGGAACCTTCGACGACGTCGTCACCCGCACGCGTGGCGCTCTCGCCGAGCAGGGCTTCGGCATCCTGACCGAGATCGACATGCAGGCAACACTCAAGGCGAAGCTGGACGAGGACATGGAAAAGTACCTGATCCTGGGTGCCTGTAACCCGCCGTTGGCCCATCGGGCAGTTTCGGTGGATCGTCAGATCGGCCTCCTGCTGCCGTGCAACGTCGTCGTCCGCGAAGATACGACTACCGAGAATTCGTTCTTCGTCGAAGCGATGAACCCTGCTCTCATGGTTCAGGTTTCCGGCGAACCCGGCCTCGAGTCCGTGGCAGCCGACGCAGCCGTCAAGTTGCGCGCGGCCGTCGACTCGCTGATCTGACACCGCAGTCGGATCAAACACTGAATCAAGCAGTGACATGCCCCCAGGGGTACCCTTGACCGCAGCACGAACACTCGAGAAGGGGCCACCATGACCGGCGACGAAGAGAGCATTGCGCTCGTATTGAACAGACTGCGTCGTGCCCACGGCCAACTTGCCGGGGTCATCTCGATGATCGAGAACGGCCGCGACTGCAAGGACGTCGTCACGCAACTCGCCGCCGTGTCCAAGGCGCTGGACCGAGCAGGGTTCAAGATCGTCGCTTCCGGGCTGCGTGAATGCCTGAGCGGTGACAGCGCGGAAGGTCAGGAACCGATGACCGAGGCCGAACTCGAGAAGCTGTTCCTGGCACTGGCCTGAAACATGAGAAGGGCCTGACCTGCAGTTAGCAGGTCAGGCCCTTTCTCGCGTGCGGAAAACTACTTCGCCAGGAAGTCGATCAGCACCTTGTTCACGGCCTCCGGACGCTCGAGGTAGCCGTAGTGCCCGGCGTCGGGAATCTCTTCGTACGACGCCGTCGCGATGCAGTCCGCCACCTCGCGGGAGAGGTAGGGCGGGATCATGCGGTCGTCGGCGAAAGCGACGGACAGGCACGGGCGCATGATCGACTTGTACGCACCCCGTCGATCGAAGGCGCGGTCCATACCGAGCTGTGCGCGAACACCCGGTGACGTTGCGCCGCCGGTGAACTCGAAGATATCCATCCAGTCGCGCGCCGAGTGATCGTCTGCCAGCGTGGCCGGCGAAAGGTTCATCACCGCGGTCACTGCGGCACGGTACTTGGCCGGCAGAGCGACGCCACTGTCGAACAACTGGCGCTCGCCCTCGGTCAGGACCTGCTGGAAATGATCCATCCGGGCGTGGCCGGCGAGGAACACTGCTTTGCGAACCAGATCGGGCCTGGCGAGCGTCAGTTCCTGCGCCACCCGGGCGCCCATCGAGGTGCCGATGACATGGGCCGGACCGCCACCGAGGTGCTCGATCAGTCCGGCGGTGTCTGCGACCATGTCGGGCATCGTGATGCCGCCGAGGCTCTCGCCGGACGGTGCGATTCCGCGGTTGTCGAAGGTGCAGACTCGGTAGCCGGCGGCCACCAGCGCCGGGGTCTGGTGCAGATCCCAGACGCGGCCGGGGCTGCCGGTCCCCATGATGAGCACCACCAGATCTCCATCACCCTTGACCTGGTAATTGATGGGGATTCCGTTGATTGTGGCGACCGTCATGTCAGCCTTCCTCCTCGTACGTGTGATCAACAATTTTGGTTGGATAGCCTAAGCTGATGGGCGGTCGTGTGACCGCAACCCCAGCCCATGCTCGTCCAGGAGGACCCCCGTTGAGAGTCGCTACGCTCGGATACCAAACCTGGGGCCACCGTACCCTGCAGGCCTTGATCGACTCCGATCACGAGGTCGTGCTGGCAATCACACACCCGAAGAGCGAACACGTCTACGAACAGATGTGGGCGGACTCGGTTGCAGATCTGGCGGCCGAGAACGGTGTACCCGTTCACGTGGCGAACAAGCCTGACGACGCCTTCAAAGCCGCGCTGGCCGAAGCAGCTCCCGACATCATCGTCGCCAACAACTGGCGTACCTGGTTGCCTGCGGAGGTCTTCGACGCACCCAAGTACGGCACCCTCAACATCCACGATTCGCTGCTGCCCAAGTACACGGGATTCTCCCCGCTCATCTGGGCTCTGATCAACGGCGAAGAAGAAGTCGGGCTCACGGCGCACCTGATGGACGAGGAACTCGATGCGGGCGACATCGTGCTGCAGCGTTCGACGACGGTCGGCCCGACCGACACCGTCACCGATCTGTTCCACCGCACGATCGACATGATCGGCCCCATCACACTCGACGCCCTGGATCTGATCGCGTCCGGCCGTACCGACTGGACGCCGCAGGACCGATCGCAGGCCACGTTCTTCCACAAGCGCGCACCGCAGGACAGCCACGTCGACTGGTCCTGGCCCGCCGAGGTCATCGAGCGTTTCGTCCGGGCACAGTCCGATCCGTACCCCAACGCTTTCGCCGAGTTCAAGGGCCAGCGCATCCGCATCCTGAAGGCGTCCGTCTCACGCGGGCACTACGGCGGAACCCCCGGCCGAGTGTTCATCCAGGAAGACGACGGCATGGTGATCGTCGCGGGCCCCGACGCGTGGTCGGGCAAGAACAAGGGACTGCGGATCGAGCGCGTCCGACTCGACGACGGCAGCGAGTACACCGCCGCCGAGTTCTTCCCCCACGGCGGCGGGTACCTCACCTGATCGCCGGATCAGACCCCCTCAGTACAAAACCCAGTACAAACCCCTCAGTCGCGACCTTCCCAGGCCGCCCACAGTTGTGCGTAACGCCCGCCCGCGGACACCAGTTCGCGGTGCGGGCCTTCTTCTACGATCTGTCCGTGTTCGAGCACGATCACTCGGTCGGCGCCCGCGGCCTGGGTAAGCCGGTGTGCGACAACCAGAGTGGTGCGGCCCTCCGTAGCGGCGTCGGCAGTCGCTTCCAGTTCCCGCGCTCCGGCGCTGCCCGCCTCCGCTGTTGCCTCGTCCAGTACGGCGACGGCGGGATCGGCCAACACCAGTCTCGCCAAAGCCAACTGCTGCGCCTGCGCCGCCGTCATCTCGTGCCCGCCTTCGCCGACTACGGTCAGCATTCCCTCGTCGAGAGCCTCCACCCACTCGTACGCGCCGACCGTCCGCAGTGCCGCGGCAACGTCCTCGTCCGAGGATTCGGGAGCCGCCAATCTCAGATCCTCGATCAGGGGTCCGGCAAAGACATGGACCTCCTGACTCACGATCGCGATGTGGCGTCGTAGGTCGTCGAGGTCGGCAAGCGGGACACCGCCGATCGACACCCGGCCCGACGTCGGAGTGATCGAACCGGCAGCGATCGCCGCGAGCGTCGTCTTTCCGGCTCCGGTCGAACCGACGAGCGCCACGCGCTCCCCCGCTCGCAGTGTGAGGCTCACTCCGTGGAGAACCTCATGACCACCGTCGTAGCTGTGCCGAATGTCATCCAGACGCAGCGAACCGTCGGCCGGAACGGAACCTGCATCCGTCGAAGGCTCCGTTTCCTCGATCTCGACGACGCCGACCAGTCGCGCGAGGCTGGCGCCGGCCGACTGCACTTCGTCGAAGGTGTAGAGCAGTGAGCCGATCGGGTTGAACAGGCGGTGGAACAGCAGGGCAGCAGTCGTCGTCTGGCCGACTGTCACGACGTCCTCACGGACCAGCAGGAATCCGACGACGAGAATCATGGACAGGCCCACGAATTCGGCGCGGTTACCTCGACCGGCGAACCTCGTGAACAGGCCGAACACTCCGACTGCCAGATCGCGCGCTTTTGCCGACGCCGCATCGATCTGCCCGAGGTGTTCCTTCTCGAGGCTGTACGCACGGACCGTCTTCGCACCCTGGAGACTGCTGATCAGCGCTTGTGAACGAGCGCCCATCGCTACCCGCTCGGCTGCGTAAACGGGAGCCGAGCGTGGCAGGTACCACTTGAGCGCCAGCGCGTACATCGGCAGCGCGACCATTCCGGCCAGACCGAGTCGCCAGTCGAGTCCGAGCATGGTCACCATGCTCAGAGCCACGAGCAGAACCGCCGCGATCATGCCGGGAACCACGTCGGACACGGCCTTGGCGATCACCGACACGTCGTCGCCGACACGCGAGAGCAGATCGCCCTTGCCGACCTTCTCGACGGTCTGGATCGGCAGTCGCAGTGCCCGGTCCACGGTCCGCTCTCGCAGATCCGCCAGGATCGTCTCACCGAGCCGCTTGATCAGATAGGCAGCCACACCGGTGAACACACCGCCCACGATTGCGGCAGCGGCGATGATCACGACCACCCCGACGATCGTCGACGTGGGCGCGTTGTCCCGGACCCGGTCGACCAGGACGCCGAAGACGTAAATCGGCACCAAGGCCATCGCCGACGCCGAAGCCGCGACGATCAGGACCAGCAGGCTCTGCATCCGGTGTTCGGTCAGCGCCGCCCGCAACCACTTCCAGGTCTGGCGACCACTCGCGATCGGCAACAACTCGCGCTCTGTCACCTTCTCTGCGTTCTCCCCGGCCGGCATTTCGGTTGTCGTGTCCGTGGCCGTCACCGCAGCACCGCTCCTCGGTAGTTCGCGTCGCCGCGAGAGAGTTCGGAATGTGTGCCCGTCGAGGCGATCACTCCGTCGTTCAACACGATCACCCGATCCGTCACGGCCAGCAAGGCGGGGCTGCTGGTGATCAATACCGTCGTGTGGATGCCACCGGCACCCTCGTGCCGCAGTTCTGCGATTCCTTCGGCGATCGATGCCTCGGTAACCGCGTCCACCGCCGTCGTCGGATCGTGCAGGACCATCACGGGTGCCTGTGCCACCAAGGCGCGCGCGAGGGCGACGCGTTGCCGCTGGCCTCCCGACAAACTGGCGCCCCGATCGGTCACTTCGAGGTCGAGACCGTCCGGATGTGCGTCGACGACATCCGCCGCTGCCGACGCCACCAGAGCACTCTGGATGTCGAGAGCAGCGGCATCACCGGCGCCCGCGGTGACGTTCGACGCAAGCGACCCGGAGAACAGATCGGTGATGTGCGGCTCCACCAACACCGTCCGACGTGCCAATCGCAAGTCCATGTCGGACAGGCTGATTCCGCCAACCCTCACCACTCCGCGATACGCGTCCTGCGCCAGCTGACCGGACAGGACCGCGACAAGAGCGTCGGCGTCCTGCGGCTGGTAAGCCACGACGCCCAGCAGTTCTCCGGCAGGCAGATGCAGGTCGATGCCCTTGAGTGACTTGTACTCGACTCTGTCGAGAGTCAGGTCGGTGCCTTCGAGTTCGGTCTGCGAACCCGCGCCACGCAGTGGCTCCGCGTCCAAGACCAGTGCCAGTCGATCCGACGACGCTCGCGCCACCGCGAAGTATCCGGGAATGGACGCAAGCAATCCGAGCGGTTCGATGATGAACTGCGCAAGCCCCACCACGGTGATCAGTTCACCGACCGTGATCCGGCCCTGCAACGCGAAGTATCCCGCGAACCCCGCAACACCGACCGCGAGCAACGCACTGATGGTCGCGGCAACGCCGGTGTAGATACCGGTCGCCTTGGCCGTGCCGATCGTCGATGCGAGCGCTTGACGGCTGACCGTGCGGTAGCGCGCCGACGCGGTCTTCTCGCCGCCGATACCGCGCAGCGGACGCAATCCGCTGACCAGATCCGTAGCCATCGCCGACGCCCGAGCGATCGACGCCTGCTGACCGGTGGCCCTCGACGTGATGAGAGGCGCCGCCAATTGCAGCAGACCGAGAATGACCGGCGTTCCGATCAGAACGGCCAGCCCCAGCCAGAGGTCGATCCACACCAACGCCACCGCCGACGCCACCGCAGCTGTCAGGGCCGCAGCGGCGCGCGGGACGATGTCCGCGATCCACGAAGTCTGCTCGGCATCGGATGTCGAGACTGTCAGCAATTCACCCGAACGCAGATCGGTGCGCACCCCACGCGGATCGAGGACGCGGTGCGCCACCTCGAGCCGGAGGCGATGAGCCTCCTGCTGCATCGCGGTGACGATGAAGCGTGCGCCGAAGCGCCACGCGGCCGTCAGAACGAGAAACAGAGCCGCGAGACCGACGATGGAGACGATCAGGGCCGTGGTGTCCGAAGTCTCCACCGCACGGTCGATGATCACACCGATGGAGATCGGCACCGCCGTCTCGGTCAGTTGGTGCAGACAGACCAGAACCGTGCCGATGGCGAGCGGGCCACGGTTACGGACGAGGACACGTCGCAAAATCGCAGCACCGCTGTGATTGCCACTATCCGGCTCGTCCGAGTCGACGGTCACACTCGAGGGGGTCGAACTCATGGAACTCCAAGCATCGATGGAAGCGATAAAGTTGAGTACAGAGATAAGTAAGTCGACCCTAATACATGAGCAACTAGCGTCGACACGCCCAGTTCTCATAGAGTCGCGAGTAAGAACCATTGCTTGCGCCGTGCAGGCAAGCACGAGAGGAACATGATGGCTGAGAACACGACCGTCGAAACCGAGATCGCGGACGAGGACCTCGAGCCCGTAGCGGACGAAACTGCTCGTCAGGCACAGCGCGTCGTCGCTGCCTACGCGGAAGATGCCGACGAGTGCAGGATGCTGCTCTCGATGCTCGGTATCTCCCCCGCCGCCAAGCTCGACTGAATCTTTCCCTCACCGACCGAGAAGGAACCACGTGCCTGTCAGTCCGGATTCGACCAGTTCAACCCTTTCTGACAGCGCACCTGCTTCTTCGACCGGTGAAGCCGTGTCCGGGCAGGCTGAGTTCGTTGTCGTAGCGAACCGCCTGCCCGTCGACTTGGAACGGCTTCCCGACGGCACCACCCGCTGGAAGCGAAGCCCCGGCGGACTGGTCACCGCTCTCGAGCCGATCCTGCGCAGCAATCAGGGCGCGTGGGTGGGCTGGGCGGGGGTGGCGGACGCCGAGCTCGACCCCATCGTCGAAGACGGACTCGAGCTCTACCCCGTGCCGCTGAGCGCCGAGGAGATCAACGAGTACTACGAGGGATTCTCCAACGCCACCCTCTGGCCGCTCTATCACGACGTCATCGTCAAACCCGAGTACCACCGCGAATGGTGGAACGCCTACGTCGAGGTGAACCGGCGATTCGCCGAAGCCACCTCCAAGGCAGCGGCACAGGGCGCGACAGTCTGGATCCAGGACTACCAGCTGCAGTTGGTACCGAAGATGCTGCGGATGCTGCGCCCCGACCTGACCATCGGCTTCTTCCTGCACATTCCGTTTCCCCCGGTCGAGCTGTTCATGCAGATGCCGTGGCGCACCGAGATCGTCGAAGGCCTCCTCGGCGCCGACCTCATCGGCTTCCACCTTCCGGGTGGCGCACAGAACTTCCTGTACCTGGCCAGACGCCTTGCCGGGCAACAGACTTCACGTGGAACCGTCGGCGTCCGCTCCAAACTCGGTGTGGTGCAAGTAGGTTTCCGTAGCGTCCGCGTCGGCGCCTTCCCTATCTCCATCGACTCCGGCAAGCTCGACGAGCTCTCGCGCACCAAGGCAATTCGAGACCGCGCCAAGCAGATTCGCAAAGAACTCGGAAACCCCAAGCACATCATGCTGGGCGTCGACCGCCTCGACTACACCAAAGGCATCGACGTCAGGCTCGCTGCGCTCCACGAACTTCTCATGGAGAAGCGCATCGACCCCGCCGACACCGTCATGGTGCAGTTGGCGACCCCGAGCCGCGAACGCGTCGAAAGCTACGTACAGATGCGCGGAGACATCGAGCAGAAGGTCTCCCGAATCAACGGCGAGTTCAGCGAAGTCGGCCGCCCCGTCGTCCATTACATCCATCGGCCGATCCCACGCGACGAACTGGTCGCGTTCTTCGTCGCCGCCGATCTCATGCTCGTCACGCCGCTGCGTGACGGCATGAACCTCGTCGCCAAGGAGTACGTCGCCTGCCGAAGCGATCTGGGTGGTGCATTGCTGCTCAGCGAATTCACCGGTGCCGCAGCAGAACTCCGCCAGGCATTTCTGTGCAATCCCCACGACCTCGACGACGTCAAGGATTCGATGGAGAAGGCCCTCAATCAACCGCGCGAGGACGGCCGGCGCCACATGCGTGCGCTACGTCGTCAGGTCCTGACGCACGATGTCGACCGCTGGGCGCGCTCGTTCCTCGACGCGCTCGCACACGGCGGTGCCGCAGGCCCGGCGCTGATCGCCCCGGCCGAAGCACAAGACCACTGAGGACAGTGCACAAAGGCTGAGGCCGCGGAGAGTGAATCTCCGCGGCCCCAGCCTCTTTCGTACCCGACTCCAGCCTTCGTGTGTTTGATCAGAAGGGTTGGACGTTGTTCACGAGCCAACGCCCGTCCTGCTTCTCCAGACTCATCTTCACGCGACTGCCACTGGCAACGGCTTCGGGCGATTCCGAAGACGTCGTGATCTGATTGAGGAACAGCATCGTCGTCGCGCTGTCCGCCTCGGCGTCGAGAACCGCGGCGCCCTGGACGACGACCTGAACGGTCAGCGACTTTTCCTTGGCTCCCGGAATGATCACCGATTCGATCAGGTTGGTGAACGTGCCTTGAAAATCGCCCGTCAAACCGTCTGTGGCTGCATGCAACTGCTGGTCGACGTTGTTGTAGTCGTACTGGAACATCGCTACCGCCTGATCGGAAGAGGCCTGTGCCACTTCGTCTCTGGTCTGATCGATCGCTGCGGTGTCACGCGTTCCGTCCGGACCGAAGTAGAGATACGCCGACACTGCCGCCAACGCGATGGCCACTGCACTGATGACGCACAGGATGATGGCGAGCGGTGAGGCGCGCTTCGGCTTCGGCGAAACTTGCTTGGACGTCTCGGGGTTCACTTCTGGGGTCATGGCACAAACTCCACATTCGAGGCAAGCAACTGCCCGTCGACGTCGCACATGGTGATTCGGAGTCGGTAGTTGCGTTCAGCGGGCGCTTCGTCGCCGTTCTTCTGCATCGCACGCACCGCGACCAATGAAGTCCCGCAATCGCCGTCGGATTTCTCGAACCCGGCTTCGAGCACCTCGCCGTCGGTCTGAACTCCGGCCTGCCCGAGGACGTTGACAAACGAATCCTTGCGTCCGTCGAACTGCGACTTGAACTCGTCGGTGGTGCCGGCGAGGAACTTGTCGAGGTCGGCAGCCGCCGTATCCGCGTGCAGTGTCGTCAGATTCAGTGCGGTGGTCCGGGCACCGGCCACGTAGCGGGCTCGGTCCTCGTCGGCATTGGACGCCTTGTTCCGGTCGACGAGAAGAAACACCGTCAGGGCTGCGAGAGCGATGGCGATCACCGAAGCAATGGCGATCCCGACTACCAACCCGGCCTTGGGCTTCGAACGAACAGGGGTGTCCACAGCAGTTTCTGCGGGGGTTTCGGCGGTACCGGTCGGCTCAGCCTTGGTCGCGACCTGATCACCGCTGACGACCTTCTCAGGTGGAGTATCGGGCTTGCCCAAAGCAACTGGCGCCGCCGCCTTCTGCTCAGCTGGCTTCTGCTCGGCCGGCTTCTGCTCGGCTGGCTTCTGTTCGGCCGACTTCTTTTCGGTGGGCACTACTACCGCGGCAGCGTCTGCATCCGCACCCGTGGGTCCGGCGCTGCGGGACGCGCGACGGCGCACCCGCTGCCCGGCCTGTGGATCTTCGTCTGTCATCAACCCTGCTGACCCTTCATGAACTGTTCGAGACTGACGTCGCCGCCACCGAGGTTCGGTTGCGAGTACGTCCTTCCGTCCGGCCCGATGTACGTGCCTGTAATCGGATCGTACCGACGAGCCGAGACCGAAGGCGTCGACGTGTACGAGCTCGGAGTCGCGGTAATCGGTTCCGGAGGCCCGGATTGCGGGTTCGTGCCCATCGGTACGTAGCCGGAACGGCACTGTTCGACCGTCGGCGCACGACGTCCCGGATACTCCTCGCAGGGAAGGTTTCTCGCGCCGCGCACGGCGATCGGCGAATCCTGGGCAACCTGACAGAAGAGATCCGACGGCGTCTCGATCGGTGATTCGTCCTTCGGACTGCGCCACTGCTCTGCGGGCAGGAATCCTGTAGTGCACGGCGGCGGGTCGTTGACCTCCATGTGGAAGTCCACCAGTGCACCATCCGCAGCCGGGCCGGAGCCTGCCACCGTGACCAGCGCTGCGGCCAGCGGCGGGTAGATGACCAGAATCTGCTCGATCGCGTTGTTGTAGATCACGCCGACCTGTCCGACGGACACGAGGTTCGCCAGAAGAATCGGCAATGTCGGATGCATGTCTTGCAGAAGAGCATTCGCCTCCGCCGCTGCCGCCGGCCCCTTCTGGATGACGGCACGCAGATCAGGGTCGCTGGCTCGGAGCTGATCGGTGAACGTCACCAGATTGCTTGTCCAGGAACGGATGGCGTCGCTGCTGACCACCTGGGTGTCCAGGAGTGGACCGGCCTGCTCGATCAGGGTCTTGGTCGCGTCGGAGTTGTTGTTCGCCTCCTCGACGAACAGCCGAGCCGAGTCGATCAGCTTCTGCAGATCCGGGCCGGCACCGTTGAACGCCTTGAAGGATTCGTCGATGACAGTCTTGAGCTTGGTGTCGGAAATGCTCTGCAGCAACACATCTGCCTGATCGAGCATCGCGCCGACATCCTGCGGAATGCTGGTTCGGTCTTCGGGAATCACCGATCCGTTTTCCAGATGCCCGTCGACCACGATCGCTCCGGAGCTGTCGGTGTGCGGAATCAGATCGACGAACTGCTCGCCGATCGCCGACACACTCTTGACCGCAGCGTCGACGTCCGAGGGCACCTTGACGCCGCTCTCGAGAGACAGACGCGCATTCACGCCCGTTTCCGACAACTCCACCGCGTTCACGACGCCGATGGTCTGACCGCGGTAGGTGACGTTCGAGTTCTTGTACAGCCCACCGGTGGCAGGCAATTCGACGGTGACGTCGTATCGGCCGATACCGACCATAGCGGGAACACGCACGTACTGAGTGGCCATCACTATCAAACCGACGACCGTCAAGACGGCGAAGATGATGAGCTGGATGCGGACGAACTTTGTGAGCATCATGGTGCCGGTGCCCCCTGAGGAAGTCCTGGAATGTTGATCGGCGGAAGTCCCGGAATCTGAATGGTATTCGGATCCGCTGCCGGAGCCTGTCCTGCGGGAGCCTGTCCGGCAGGGGCCTGTGCGGGCGGTGCGGCAGGCTTGAGCGGATCGCTCAACGGGTTGCCTGTCTGTCCGGCCAGCCCGGCCTGCTTACCCAACACGCCTTCCGGTCCGGAGAGCGTTCCGGCCAACGGAGTTCCGGTGAGGAAGTTCGCGTCCAGTCGGGGCAGCGAGATGTCGATGGTCATCGCCAAGTTGGCGTAGTCACCGCGAATGACGTTGTCGATTCCGTTCTGTGGGAACGGGAACGTCAAGAGGACTCCGAGAACCTGCGTGAGAGCGTTGCCCGAATCCGCCAACGCTTTCAGAGTCGGCGACAGCGCGCGAACGTTGGTCGCGAAATCGTCACCGCTCTCCTGGATGACGCGACTGGCCACCTCGCTGAGACCACCGAGGGAGGTCAAGGCGTTGGTGATGTCCTGACGCTGAGCGACAAGAACCTCGAGTGCCGGCGGAATACCTTCGAGCGCTTTGTTCAGGGTGTCGTGCTGGGCCTGGACCGTCGAGGACAGTCGATCGAGTCCCTCCATCGCCGAAACGATGTCGCCCCGTTGCTTGTCCAGACTGCCGACCAGCTGATCGAGCTGAGGCAGGAGGTCGCGAACCGAATCTTCACGCCCACCGAGAGCGGCGTTGAGTTCCTTCGTGATGTCCTGAACCTGAGCGAGACCGCCGCCGTTGAGAACAACCGACAGCGACGACAGCGTCTGTTCCGTCGTCGGGTAAGCGCCCGCCCGCTCGATCGGAATCAGGTCACCGGCTTCGAGTCGGCCCTCGGGCTCCTCCCCTACCGGCGGCGCCAACTCGATGTGCTGAGAGCCGAGCAAGCTGGTCTGACCGATTTTTGCCGTCGCGTTGGCCGGCAACTGAACCTCGGGATTCAGCGACACCGTCACCAGAGCGTGCCAGCCTTGAACCTCGATGTTCGAAACGCTTCCCACTGCCACGTCATCCACCCGGACGGGCGAATTCTGCGACAGCGTAGTCACGTTCGGCATCTCGATCTGAACCTCGTATGCGCCTTCGCCCCGGCCTTGAGTGCCTGGCATCGGCACCGAGTTGAGACCGTTCCATTCACAACCGCTGGCGCCGAGAGCCACTGCCGTGGCCAACACGGCAACCGTGGTCTTGCGAGCTACCCGCATCAGTTCCCTCCGCCCATGTTGAAGAGTTCGGCGAGATCCTTGGGAACACTCGTCATGGGAGCACCTGACATCGGTCCTGCGACGGTTTCCGGCTGATTCTGACTTGCCGCTTCCAATCCCGGCTCGGTGTAGACGATCTGATCCGGGAAAGCCTGCACGCCCGCGACCGGGTTGAACAGGAATCCGGGGTAGTTGCCGATCATCGTGCTGAGCACCGGCCCGAGGTACTGCTTACACAGGTCGGCACTGTTCTGGGAGTTACCACTCTCGATACCTTCGATGGAACCACAGATCCACTGGATCGGATTCTTGAAGTTACTCAGTGCAATTGCGCCGGTCATACTGCCCTGAGCCGGCTTGTAGATCTGATAGAAGTTGGCAAGCGACGTCGGTCCGGAGTGCAGAACCTGCTCGATCTCCGGGCGCTTGTCAGTCAGTACCTGAGTGGCATCGGCGAGACGCGCAACCGATTCGCTCAGTCCCTCGCTGTTGTCCTTGACGAACCGCTGGACGTCGCCGACGGCCAGGTCGAGATCACTGAGGGCTGTACCCAACTCGTCGGAGCTGCTTGCGAGAACGCTTGTCACCGAAGCGAGGTGACCGCTGAACTGCACGATCTGCTCGTTGCTCGAGGACAACGCAGTGACAAACGCCTGCAGGTTCCGAATGGTGGAGAACAAATCGGTCCGGCCTTCGGACAGCGTGTGCATCGTGGCCGAGAGTTCGCGCAGCGTCGACCGAATCGACTCACCGTTACCGTCGAGGTTCGTTCCCACGGTGTCGATGAATCGACCGAGGGAACCCTGATCGTCCAGACCCTCCGGTCCGAGTGCGTCCGACAGTTTGGTCAGTTCGGTCTTGATCTCGTCCCACTCCACCGGAACGGCGGTGCGCTCGATCGGGATCTCGCCGCCGTTGGGCATCTGTTCCCCGCCGGAGTACACGGGGGTCAATTGCACGAAGCGTGCGGACACGAGGCTTTGAGCAACGATGAGCGCCTTGGCATCTGCCGGAACGTCGACGCTCGAATCGATCTTCATCTCGACGTAGGTGTCCCGATCACGCGGTTCGATCTTGGTCACCTTGCCGACGTTGACACCGAGCACTCGCACGACATCGCCCTCGTAGAGACCGGTGGTCGAGACGAAGTGCGCGGAGATCTTGGTCTTGCCCAGGCCTGGGATGAAGAGGTAGGCCGCACCGGCGACGAGCAGCGCGACCAGCACACCCGCTCCGATCAGCACCCACTTCTTGCGTGGGTTGGTGGAGCCCTGTGGATCCTGTGAAGTCATGGTCTCGGTCATTCTCCCGGCCCCCTGATCGTCGGTGGAATACCGGGGAAGAAGTCTTCCAGGTCGCCCGGAACCTGCTCGGGCGCGACGCTGGTGTCCACCAGGGTCTTCCACCAGTTGCTCGGCAGAATGTTGATGATGAAGGCGTCGAAGAACGGGCCGCTGGCCACGGTCTCACCGAGCGCGGTGATGTACGGTCCGAGTCCGTCGAGCGCTCCCGCGATGTTGTCCTTGTTCTGCTGGAGAACCTCGGCGACCGAATTCAGCTTCTCGAGGGTCGGCCCCATCTGAGCCTCGTTCTCCTGCACCAGCGCTGACAGTTGACGTGAGACTGCGCCGGTGTTGACGATCAGTTCGCTGATCGCGTCACGCCGCAAGCTCAGTTCGGCAAACAGCTTGTTGCCGTCGACCAGCAACGAATCGATCTGACCGCTTCTGTCGGAGAGGATCTTGGTGACATCTTCGGCCCGCGAGAGCAATTGGAGCAGGCTCTCGTCGCGTGAGTTGATGCTCTGCGAAAGCCGCGTCATTCCGTCCAACGCGGTGCGCAGTTCGGGCGGAGTATCGGCCAGCGTGTCCGAGATCGCGTTGAGCGAATCGTTGATCTGTTCCGTGTCGAGTTCGGACACCGTTGTCCCGAGGTCACCCAGAGCGTCGTTGAGCGAGTACGGGGAGTTGGTGCGCTCGATAGGAATCGGCGTGTCCGTCCGCAGCAGTCCGGATCCTTCCGGCCGTACCGCCAACGACTTTCGCCCGAGAACCGTGTTGGTCTTGATGTCGGCCGCTGTCTGCTCGCCCAGGGCGACACCGTCCTGAACGGTGAAGGTGACCAACACCTTCTGGTCGTCGAGTTCGACGTCGCTGACCTTGCCGACCTTCACGCCGGCCATGGTCACGTCGTCGCCGGTGACCAGGCCGCCGGCATCTTGGAAGTACGCCGAGTAGCGAATGCCACCGTTGATGAACTGGAGTTGATCGTATTGAAGCGCGGCACCGACGGTTGCCACCGCCAGGACGAGACCGATGACACCGATCTGTACCGGATTACGTTCACGGGTTGGGGTCATGAGACTTTTGCGCACCTTCCCGTGTCCTGAACTGCCGTGGGCAAGATGATCGTCGTCCCGTCGGGTCCGGAGAACTTGAAAGTGTTGGCGCACAGATAGAACTGGAAGAATGCTCCGTACGTGCCCACTCGGATCAGCTTCCGGTAGTCGGACGGCAGACGATCGAGAGCGGTGTTGATGTCGTCCTTGCCCAGGTCCAGCTGCGTCATCGTTCGGTTGGTCTCCCCGATCAGCGTCTGGATGTCCGGACGTGTCGCCTGCAGCAACGACGCGAGATCTCCCGTGGCACCGGCGATCTCGGTGATCGAATTACCGATCGGGCCACTGTCCTTCGCCAATCCACTGACCAACTGCTGGAGCTGATCGATCGTGGTGGAGAACTGATCGCCCTTGTCGTTGATGGTGCCGAGTACGTCGTTGAGATTGGTGATGACGTCCCCGATCAGCTGGTCTCGGTCCGCCAACGTGCTGGTGAACGAACTGGTGTTTCCCAGCAACGAAACCAGCGTTCCGCCCTGCCCCTGGAGTACCTGCAGCAGGGCCCCGGAGAGGTCGTTGACCTGCTGCGGGTCGAGCGAACGAAGCAGCGGCTTGAATCCGCCGAGCAGCAGATCCAGATCGAGAGCGGGCGACGTCTGATCGACCGGAATGGATCCTCCCGACGGAAGCGTCTCGGTGGAACCGGCGCCCTCGAGCAGTTCCATGTAGCGATCGCCCACCAGGTTCTCGTAGCGCACAGTCGCTTTGGTGCTCTTCATCAGCGAGTACTTGGTGTCGACGTCGAACTCGACCTCGGCCTGGTTGGAGTCACCGATGGACACTCCGGTGACCGACCCGACCGGAACACCGGCGATGCGGACCTTGTCGCCGGACTTGAGTCCCGAGACGTCCGAGAAGGTGGCGTGAAATCCGTTGCTGCTGCTGAAGCGCACCTGACTGAAGACGATCGCCAGTCCGGCGAAGATGACCGCCATGACGACGGTGAAAATCAGCAGCTTGACCGTGGTCGGTCTCATCACTTCCCGTCTTCCTGCTCGTAGGAGTCACCGAAGAGATACTGGAAAATGGTCGGCACGGTAACGCGCAGTTCGGTGTTGGGAACGAAGGGCACGTTGCCGGTGTTGGTGACTGCGAACGGTGCATGCCCGTCGACCTTCGGATCGAATTCGGGCAGACCATAACAATTGGGTCCGCCGGAGGCCGCGACCTTGGGGAGAGATTGCGGATTCTGGTACGCCTCGGCGCCGTACATGAAGCTCGCACTCAGCATCAGTGCCGCTTTGTCACCGGTGCCTGCCAGTGGCTCGAACTTGATCCGGCCGTCGTTCAACCCGACGATGAAGCACGTCAGACCCGACGAGTACTTGTCGAGCAGGGTCGTCGTCGCGGTCAGAGTGTCGAGGGCGGTGGTCAGGTTCTGCTCGTTGTCGGTCAACAACGCGTTGCCGGTGTCCGCGAGGCCGGTGACGTTGAGCAACAGCAAGTCGAGGTTTGCCTGCTCGGCCACGATCGATCCGCTTGTCGCGGTGGCATTGTCGAGAATGCGCATCAGATCCGGTGCCACGTCGGCGTACAGATTGGTGACATCGGCGGCGCCGACCAAGTCTTCCTGGAGCTGCGGCAGAACCGGATTCATCTTCTTCAGATAGGTGTCACCGAGCTCGAGAACCTCACCCAGCGACTCGCCGCGCCCGTTGAGTGCGGTGGAGATCGCGCCGAGTGTGGCGTTGAGCTTTTCCGGTTCGATCTTCGCGAGTACGTCCGAAAGATGTTCGAAGACACTGTTGAACTCGACGGTGACGCTGTCCGAAGCGATGACAGCACCCTCCTGGATCGGCTGGGTCGACGGATCGTCGGGAATCACGATGTTGACGTACTTCGCACCGAACACCGTGGTGGTCTTGATCTCCACCCGGGCATTCGACGGAATCTTCGACATCTGGCCCGGGTCCATCGCCAACTTCAGGTTTGCCTGGTCCCCGTCGAGGGAGATCGATTCGACGCGGCCGACCTGCACTCCGCGCAACTTCACCTTGGCATTGGGTTCCATGACGAGGCCGGCACGCGTGGACGTCACGGTGATGGGCGTGCTCTTGGTGAACCCACCCGAGAACATGGTGAGAGCAACGGCGACGATCGCCACGAGTCCGAGGACCAGGCCGGCTGCGGCCAACTTCTTGTGCCATCTGGGTACGGTCATCGCTTGCCCGCCTATCCCGACAGGTTGAAGTTGCCGGACCCGCCGTAGATGGCGAGTGAGATGAGCAGGGTGACCGTGACGACCGCGATCAACGAGGCGCGCACTGCGTTACCCACCGCGACACCGACGCCGACCGGGCCACCGGTTGCGTTGAAGCCGTAGTAGGTGTGGATGAGCATGACGGCCAGCGCCATGACTATCGCCTGGGCGAACGACCACAGTATGTCCGTGGGTATCAGGAAGGTAGTGAAGTAGTGGTCGTACACGCCGCCGGACTGGTTGTAGAGGAACACCGTCGCAAAGCGGCTGGCGACGAACGACGCGATCACCGCCAGTGAGTACAGCGGGATGATCGCGATCATGCCGGCCATGACGCGGGTGCTGACCAGATACGGAATCGACGGGATCGCCATCGTCTCCAGCGCGTCGATCTCTTCGGAGACGCGCATCGCACCGAGCTGCGCGGTGGAGCCGGCGCCGATGGTCGCGGCGAGGCCGATTCCGGCGATGACCGGCGCTGCGATGCGAACGTTGATGAAGGCGGCGAAGAAGCCCGTCAGTGCTTCGACGCCGATGTTGCCCAGCGAGCTGTAGCCCTGAACGGCGATGGTGCCACCGGTGAACAGTGTCAGGAATCCGACGATCACGACGGTGCCACCGATGACGGCGAGCGCACCGGTGCCCATGCTGATCTCGGCGATCAGTCGCAGAGTTTCACGTGGATAGCGCATCAGCGCCTTGGGAGCGTGACCGAGAGCCTTCGCGAAGAACAGCGCTTGATCACCGATGCTGTCGATACTGCGAGAGATCGAGCCGATCTGTCGACGTGTGCGCGGGAAGCGTCCCGCTGCGGCCAACGCCATCAGATCTCCTCCCGTCTGTCGTTTGTCGTTCTGTCCACTTCGATCTCTCCGACTGCCGTGGGCCTCATCCGGCCGTCAACTTGATACCGATGGTCGTGATGAGCACGTTGACGACGAAGAGCGCCATGAACGCGAACACGACGGTCTGGTTGACCGCGTCACCGACGCTCTTGGCGCCGCCTTTGACGTTGAGTCCGAGGTAGGCCGCAACCAGGCCGGCGATCATGCCGAACAGCCCTGCTTTGACCATGGAGAGCATGAGCTCACCGAATCCGGTGAGCAGTGTGATGCCGTTGACGAAGGCGCCGGGGTTCACGTCCTGGATGAACACGGAGAAGACGAAACCGCCGAGGATGCCGATGGTGCAGACCAGTCCGTTGAGGAGCAGCGCCACTCCCGTCGACGCGAGCACCCGGGGAACGACCAACCGGTGGATGGGATTGATCCCGAGCACCTTCATGGCGTCGATCTCTTCGCGGATGGTTCGGGCCGAAAGATCCGCGCAGATGGCGGTTGCGCCGGCGCCGGCGACGATCAGCACGGTGACGATGGGGCCGACCTGCGTGACGGTGCCGAGGGCAGCTCCGGCACCACTGAGGTCGGCTGCACCGATCTCGCGCAAGAGAATGTTGATGGTGAAGCTGACCAGCACAGTGAACGGGATTGCGACCAGCACCGTCGGCACCATCGAGACTCGGGCCACGAACCAGGCCTGATCGATGAACTCTTGCCGCTGGAAAGGGCGGGAGAAGACTGCCCTCAAGGTTTGGGCGGACATCTGAAAGAAGCCACCGACCGCTCGTAATGGCACCTCGACGAGGTCTACCATTCGCCCTCCTCGTCCTTGGTTGCCGCAGTACTGTCTGTTCTCATAGTCCAGCCCCCGACAGCTTGTGACTCAGGTCATATTAACTAGAACGTGTTCACCTGTCAAAAACAAGTGTCCAACTCTAAGGAGTAGCCTCACGGCGCCGATCCGAAACCGGAAGATCGGAGACATGGGAAGCATCCCTTTTCGATGCGATTTTCGCCGAAATATCCTGGAAATTAATACTTTTGAATGATCGGCGCCTTTCGGCGCCAGGTTCGAAATTCAGCCATGCGAGAGCCTTGACTGGGCACGCCGATCGAATATCGCATCGTTCGCAGGAATGCAAAATTGGAACACAGTCCAGTTTTTTCGAGACCGTTGGTCTCGTTACAGAACGCAGGCAAACTGCCGCGCCCACCGACTCGTGAACACGCTATTTCTACCAGGAAGTGGACACGTAGACCGTCTGAGTGTGAACAACGGTTCTACGTGTCGCGCACCCGAGAATCAGACCCGTCGATCAGCCCAACACGCGCAGGGCCGCCGATGCCGAGAACATCTTTGCCGGGTCACGGTCAGCGAAGTAGTCACCCATCACCGCGGACAGCGTTTCCGGCGACCAAGAATCTCCCTCGGCGTCGAACCGCTGCTCGACGACGGGCGCCGCCATCAGCGCAACCATCGGTCCGTACACCACGAATACCTGACCGTTGACGGCGTCGGCCGCCGGTGACGCCAGGTACGAGACGAGCGATGCCACATGCTCGGGCGAGAGCGGATCGATGCCGTCGGCCGGCGCGTCACCGAACACACCTTCGGTCATCGACGTCCGTGCCCGCGGGCAGATCGCGTTGGCCCGAACGCCGTAGCGCGAGAGCCCACGTGCGGCCGACAACGTCAGCGCCGTGATTCCGGCTTTTGCAGCGCCGTAGTTGGGCTGCCCTTCCGGTCCGAGAAGGCCCGCCTCCGAAGAAGTGTTGACGATGCGCCCGTACACCGGCGCCCCGGCTTCCTTGGATTTCGCCCGCCAGTAGGCAGCGGCGTTGCGGCACAGGAGGAAATGGCCGCGAAGATGAACTTCGAGTACCAGATCCCAGTCTTCGTCGGACATGTTGAACAGCATCCGGTCGCGTACGACGCCGGCATTGTTGACGACGATATCGACACTGCCGAACTGCCCCTGCGCTGCTTCCATCAGAGCGTCGGCGGTAGAACGCTCACCGACGTTGCCTGCCACGAATTCGACCTTGGCGCCGAGACCACGGATTTCCTCGAGCGTCGCTTCGACGGCCTCGTTCGGGGCCAGATCGTTGACGACCAACGACGCACCGGCCTTCGCCAGACCGATGGCCTCGAACTTTCCAAGCCCCGATCCGGCACCGGTCACGATGGCGACCTTGCCTTCGAGACTGGTTTCTGGGCTGTTCACAGCATTCATCGAAGCGCTCTCCCGGTTCTCTGCGGTCGTGTGTCGAGTTACCCGGCTCGATTGCCGTGACCCACGAGTTCGCAACTTTAGAACGTGTTCTTGTTTTGGGCAACCATCGTCACGGATGTTCGGTCAGTGCCGCACGCGGGCACTGAGCGATCGCGGAACGGACATCCTCCCAGCGATCCTCCGGTGGGCGCACAGAACTGATCACGAGCTCCTCGTTGTCGTCGAGGTCGAAAATATCGGGCGCGATCCCGACGCACACACCGTTTGCCTCGCAACGGTCCAGATCAACCCTGACCTCCATGGCGATTCCTCTTCTCTACTCACAACTGCTCACACGAACACGGATACGAAACGAGTGCCGCAGGGCTGTGCCGCACGCCGTTCCTGGCGATAACACTAGAACCTGTTTCAGTCGTGTGCAATGATTCGAAAAAGTACCGAGAACGGACGTCGAACGATCCGCCGGAGACGGCGAGAGCGTCCCTTGTCGCCGATGTACGCATCGATAGAACCTGTGTCAATCGAATGGTTGACGCTTTGATTCGTATCTCTATGGAGAGGTAACCATGCACATCACCTACACCCCTGAGCAGCAACAGCTCCAGGAGGAGTTGCGTGCCTACTTCGCACAACTGATGACTCCCGAGCGGCGTGAAGCACTCGCTGCCACGACGGGTGAGTACGGCGAAGGCAATGTGTACCGCGAAGTCGTCGCGCAGATGGGCCAGGACGGCTGGCTCACGCTGGGTTGGCCGAAAGAGTACGGCGGACAGGAACGCTCCGCGATGGACCAGCTGATCTTCACCGACGAAGCTGCCATTGCCGGTGCGCCCGTGCCGTTCCTGACGATCAATTCCGTAGCGCCGACAATCATGCATTTCGGGACGGACGAGCAGAAGGCCTTCTTCCTGCCCAAGATCTCCCGCGGTGAGCTCCACTTCGCGATCGGTTACTCCGAGCCCGAGGCCGGCACCGACCTGGCGTCTCTGCGCACGTCGGCCGTCCGTGACGGTGACGATTACGTCATCAACGGGCAGAAGATGTGGACGAGCCTGATCCAGTACGCCGACTACGTGTGGTTGGCGTGCCGCACCGATCCGGAAGCCAAGAAGCACAAGGGAATCAGCATGCTGATCGTCCCGACCACCGCAGAAGGCTTCTCCTACACCCCGGTTCACACCATGGCCGGCCCCGACACCAGCGCCACTTACTACCAGGACGTACGGGTCCCGGCGTCGTCGATAGTCGGCCAGGAACACGGCGGCTGGGCACTGATCACCAATCAGCTCAACCACGAGCGTGTTGCCCTCACCTCGGCCGGACCGATTCTGACCGCGCAGCGTGAGGTCCGCGAGTGGGCACAGAACACCAAGCTGCCCGACGGCCGACGCATGATCGACCAGGAATGGGTGCAGATCAATCTGGCTCGCGTGCATGCCAAGGCCGAGTACCTGAAGTTGATGAACTGGGAAATCGCCTCCGCAACCGATCACGCTCCCGGCCCCGAAGCTGCGTCGGCCAACAAGGTGTTCGGTACCGAATTCGCCACCGAGGCTTACCGCTTGCTGATGGAGATCCTCGGATCCTCCGCCACGATCAGGCAGAACTCCCCCGGCGCTCTTCTGCGCGGCCGCATCGAACGTATGCATCGTTCTTCGCTGATCCTGACGTTCGGCGGCGGTACCAACGAAGTGCAACGCGACATCATCGGAATGACAGCTCTGCGGCTTCCCGCATCGAAGCGATAAGGACCCACGATCATGGAATTCACCCTTACCGAGGCCCAGCAGGACCTGTCCGGCCTGACACGATCCGTAGTCACCGAACTGGTCACCAACGATCGCCTTCGTGAACTCGACGCCGCGGAAGACCGCTTCGACGCCATCTTGTGGAATGCGCTGGCTTCGGCCGGCGTCCTCGGTGCGGCCCTTCCGGAATCGGTGGGCGGCGACGGATTCGGTGTCCTCGAGCAGTGCAGCATCCTGGCCGAACTTGGCCGCGGCGTCGCAGCTGTTCCGTTCCTGACGTCCATCGTCGGGTCCGCCGCAGCGATAGCCGAATTCGGCTCGGACAAGCAGCGCGACGACTGGGCAAGCGCTGCCGCTGCCGGTGAGAAGATACTCACCGCGGCCCTCGCCGAGGAATACAACGACGACCCGGCGCACCCGATCACGCGTGCCGAGAAGACCGCCGAAGGTTGGCGCATCGACGGAGCCAAGATCACCGTCGACAGTGCACCGCTCGCAGATCTGTTCCTCGTCCCCGCCATCACCGAGGACGGCGTCGCGGTCTTCCTCGTCGAACCGTCGGACGCGGGCGTGAGCATTACCAGGCAATCGACCACAGATTTCTCGAGCGCGGGTCTCGTCGAATTCGATTCGGTGCAGATCCCGGCCGATCGTGTTCTCGGCTCGGTTGCCCAGGGATCGGACATCGCGGCGTGGATCGTCGAGCGAATTCAGCTCGGTTCGACCGCCTACCAGTACGGAGTGCTCGATCAAGCGTTGAAGCTGACCGCCGAATATGCCACCGAGCGTGTGCAGTTCGGTCGACCGATCGGTAGTTTCCAGGCCGTGGCCCAGCGCCTCGCAGACGGATACATCGACGTCAAGGGTGTTCGTCTGACTCTGTGGGCTGCCGCGTGGCGTCTGAGCGAAGGACTTCCTTCCGACGGCGCTGTACAGACGGCCAAGTTCTGGGCTGCAGATGCGGGACACCGTGTCGGGCACACTGCGGTTCACGTTCACGGCGGTGTCGGTCTGGACGAGGACCATCCGGTTCACCGCTACTTCCTCGCGGCCAAGCATCACGAGTTCCTGCTCGGCAACGCAACGGATCAGCTTCGCGCGCTCGGCAAGGTACTTGCCGCAGTCCCTGCCTGAGTGCGTCCCACCGAGTGGAAATCCATGACCTGGTCCGAGACGAATCGATGATGATGCAGCTATGAGTCAGAGCCCCACTGTTTCCGATCTACTCCTCGGAGTCAGCGAGATCGACGACCGCGGTATCCGTTTCGAGGACCAGGTCATCACCTGGCGCGAGCACGTTCAAGGCTCGTTCGATCGAGCAGCGCTGCTGGACACGCTGCTCGATCGAACGCGCCCCAGGCATTTCGGACTTCTGATGGAGAACGTCCCCGAGTTCTCGCTGCTGCTCGGAGCGGCATCGTTCTCGGGTTCGGTCGCCGCCGGGCTGAACACGACCAGGCGCGGCCCGGCATTGGCGCGAGACATTGCGCTCTCCGACTGCCAGGTCATCTTCACCGAGAACAACCAGGCACATCTACTCGACGACATCGATCTCGGCGACGTCCGGGTGATCAACGTGGATTCTCCGGCCTGGGCGGAATTGTTGGCGCCCTTCGCCGATACGCCGGCCTACGCGTCGACGGCGCAGCCCGACGATCTGTTGATGCTCATCTTCACTTCCGGAACCAGCGGTGATCCCAAAGCGGTTCGGTGCACGCACCACAAGTTGGCCTCTCCCGGGGTCATGCTTGCCGATCGTTTCGGGCTCGGCGCCGACGACGTCGTCTACATGGCGATGCCCATGTTCCATTCCAACGCGATGATGGCGGCGTGGACGGTCGCGCTGCACGCTCGTGCGGGAATTGCCATGCGACGCAAGTTCTCCGCTTCGGGTTTTCTACCCGACGTTCACAAGTACGGAATCACGTACTCCAACTACGTCGGAAAGCCGTTGTCCTTCATCGCTTCCACCCCCGAGGTGCCGAACGAGCGGGACAACACCTTGAAGATCATGTACGGCAACGAGGGTTCGGCGCCCGCCGTCGCCACCTTCGTCCGGCGCTTCGACGCTCGCGTCATCGACGGGTTCGGTTCCACCGAGGGCGGCATTTCGATCTCCGCGGCACCGGTTCCCCGGCCCGGCGCCCTCGGACTGCTCCCGGACGGCGTCAAGATCCTCGATCCCGAGACCGGAGCGCCATGCCCGCCTGCAGTCTTCGATGCCGACGGCCGGATCACCAACGCCGACGAGGCAACTGGTGAACTGGTCAATGTCACCGGCCCAGGCACGTTCGCCGGGTACTACAAGAACCCGGAAGCCGACGCCGAGCGAATGCGCAACGGCCAGTACTGGAGTGGCGATCTGGCGTACACCGACGTCGACGGTTACGTCTACTTCGCGGGACGCAGTTCCGGTTGGCTGCGAGTGGACGGCGAGAACATCGGTGCCGCACCCATCGAACGCTCCCTGGTCGGTTACCCGGGCTTCGCGCAGGTGTCCGTGTACGCAGTCCCCGACAGCGACGTCGGCGACCGCGTCATGGCGTCGGTGATTCCAGTCGGCGATGTCGACAACTTCGACCCGGCAGCCGTAGCCGAATACATCGATTCCCGGCCGGAACTCGGGCCGAAGCAGAAGCCGACCTTGATCCGAGTGTGCAGTGAGTTCCCGAGAACGGCGACGTTCAAGGTGGTCACTCGAACGCAGAGCGCCGAACGCTGGAACACCTCCGATCCGGTGTGGATCCGACGGCGTGGAGAATCCGACTTCCAATTACTCACTCCCGAAATGGCACTCGGCCTCGAGAAGACGCGAGAGCCCGTCTAGCCCGATATCTCAGTAGTGCTGAGCAAGCGGTTTGTGCGCCGACACCGTTTTGTAGAACTCGGTGAGCCGAAGCTGTGATGCCGCTGCATCGTCGATCACCACCGTCGCGTGTGGATGCAGTTGGAGGACCGATGCCGGGCACACCGCGGCCAGCGGCCCCTCGACGGCAGCGGCAATCGCAGCGGCCTTGTGCTCGCCGGTCGCGATCATCACCAGATGCTTTGCTTCGCAGATAGTTCCGAGGCCCTGGGTGATCACGTGCCGTGGTACGTCGTCCGGACTCTCGAAGAATCGGGCGTTGTCGGTTCGAGTCTGTTCCGTCAGCGTCTTGACCCGGGTCCTCGAATTCAGCGAGGACGTCGGTTCGTTGAAACCGATGTGACCGTTGCCGCCGATGCCCAGAAGTTGTACGTCCACCGGACCATTCGACGCAATCGCCCGGTCGTAGGCTGCCGCGGCGGCAAATGGATCCGACGCGGTTCCGTCGGGGCTGAATACCCTTGCCGCGTCCAGGTCCAGGTGATTCACCAGCTCCGTTCGGATAACCTGGGCATACGACTCAGGGTGGCCTTCCGGCAGGCCGACGTATTCGTCCAACAGGAACGCCTGCACGCCGGCAAAACTCAACCCTTCCTCGCGGTGACGGCGCGCGAGTTCGCGGTACACCGAGAGCGGTGAAGATCCTGTCGCCAGGCCCAAAGTCCGTGCACCTGAATGCACCGCGTGTTCGAAGATGTCGGCAACAACGGTGCCGGCCGCCTCCGCACTGTCGACAATGACAATTTCCATCGGTTGATTCCTCAGCTTTCGGTGTAGTTCATGAGCCAGTTCCCAGCGGCCATGACGGCGCGGGTTTCGAGTTCTGGACCGGTGACGATCAGATCGGCGCGGCAACCCGGCACGAGATCGCCGACCATTCCGGCCAGCCCCATCAGCGAAGCAGGCGTTGCCGTCGCTGCGATGACAGCCGAAAGCAGATCGACGCCGGCGTGATTAACAGCCCGGCGGACTATGTCCATCAACCGACTCGTCCCGCCGGCAATGGCCGTGT
The DNA here is from genome assembly GCF_001445685.1 of Rhodococcus sp. KB6. Lineage (NCBI taxonomy): Bacteria > Bacillati > Actinomycetota > Actinomycetes > Mycobacteriales > Nocardiaceae > Rhodococcus > Rhodococcus sp. KB6. The sequence continues at coordinate 239,187 of NZ_LNAK01000154.1, forward strand.
CCCCCTGGCCGGCCAGCCGCGCCACGCCACCGACCACGTCGACGTCGAGAGGTCCGAGTGGGTAGCGCCCGTCGGGCATTCCCGCCGCAGCCATCGCGTCGGAGACCAACGCGATCTGATGCGGACCGACCAGATCGAACACCGTCGCCACCGTCTCGTCGGCGAGATGTACTCCGTCCCCGATCAACTCGACCACCATCTGTCCTTTCGCGGCCGCGGCAAGACACGCCGCCACTGCGCCGGGAGCGCGATGATGCATCGGAGCCATACCGTTGAACAGGTGAGTGGCACTGAGCGGTGCATGCGCCGAGTGTGCGATCGAACGTGTCGCAATCGGGTTGGACGCATCGGTGTGTCCGATACTCACGACGGCACCGTGACGCTCCAGCAATGAGGCAAGTTCGCCGAAGTGTGCTGTCTCCGGAGCGATCGTCATCGAGCGGATGTGCCCGCGGCCGGCTTCGAGCAGCGACTCGAGCAGAGCCGGGTCGCCGTCGAGAATGCTGTCGGGATCCTGGGCGCCACAACGGAGTACCGACAGGAATGGACCTTCCAGGTGAATTCCGGCCAGCGTACCCTCGTCCACCAGTCCTGCCAGGAGCTCGATGCGACCGCGCAGGATCTGCGGCGGCGCGGAGACGAGCGAGCCGATCACCGAGGTCGTGCCGTTCGTCCGGTGGTGATCGGCAGCCACGGTGGATCCGAACTCGTCTGCCTCGGGGAAACCGAATCCGCCGGCGCCGTGGCAGTGAACGTCCACCAACCCCGGGATGATCGTTGTCCCCGCAGCTGCCCGTTCGGGTAACGGGTCGGTTCGCTGCGACGCGGGCCCGGCCCACACCACACGATTACCGGAAATCTCGACGACCCCGTCCGGAAGCAGTTGCCCACCGGTCACCAGTTGTCCACGCAGAATTTGTCCACGAAGTATCACGACATCACCTGCGGTACAACGGGAACTTCGGGATCTGCGATCGACAACTCGCGGAGCACGGCGTCCGCGAGCACGTAGTGCCCTTGTTCGTTCGGATGGAATGCGTCAGCCAGGAGAGCCGGCGGTGGACCATCGGGAGAATGGGCCGTCCACTGCGCGTAGTGGTCGACGAACACCACGCGCGTCGAGGCGGCAACCTGCCGCACGACCTCGACGTACTGAACCAATCCCGCTCTGGTGGGCGCATTCTCGACGTCGATCGGTGGCGGCGTCTGCAGGATCGGCACTGCACCGATCGCTCGCGTCCGGAAGATCGTGTCCGAGAGGTCGTCTCGAAACCGCTCCAGTCCTTCTTCGCCATCCAATGCGTCATTCGTACCGAGCATGATCAACACCACCGAGGGTTCGAACACTTCGATGCGGTGTGCGAAACCCGCACGCACATCGGAGGATCGATTGCCGCTCACCCCGGTATTGACAAGGACGTGGTTGAACAAGGAAAGTTCACCACGGACGCGCTCGGCGCAGTGTTCGACGTAACTTCGATGACCATCGGTGTGCGTCAATCCCTGAGTGATGCTGTCGCCGGTGAAGACCCACCGTATCGGCGTCGAGAAGTCGCCGAGCAAAGTCTCCAGCCGAATCCGTTCAGCGGTCCTGGATTTCAGAGCCTTCGACGTCGGGGTCACACCCTCGACCTTTCGGCGCCCGATACTGCGGCTGCAAATTTCGACGTGATGAACGCCGGATCCGTGATTGCGGTTCCGACAACCACCGAGTCTGCACCCAGGGCGATGGCGCGTGCCGCATCCTCCGGGCTGTGGTATCGCCCCTCGGCAATGAGGACTGCATCTGGAAGTGCCTGCCGCAGTTCCGAGATCAGCTCCAGGTCCGGGCCGGCCAGCCGTCGGCTGTTCTCGGTGTATCCCGCCAGTGTGCTGGAGATGATGTCGGCGCCCGCCGCGGCGGCAGCGACGCCGTCCTCGAGTGTTCCACAGTCGGCCATGACGAGGCCGCCGCGATCATGGACCGCTTCGACGGTGTCGGCAAAGGTCAGCCCATCCGGACGAGGTCGCAGCGTGGCGTCGGCAGCCACGATCTGCGCACCCGAATCCACGACTTCGAGGGCTGATTCCCTTGTCGGCGTGATGAACACGCCCTCCGAGCCGATCTTCGTCAAACCGATCACCGGTACCTTCACTGCCGATACGACTGCGGCGACATCCGGGGTTCCGCCCACACCGCCGCAGCGGATCGCCACTGCACCGCCGTCGACCGCAGCGCGGGCCATCCTCTCGATGGTCCCGGTGTCGCGCAGGGCATGGCCATGCCCGGCCTGACAGGACACGATCAGCTTCCCGCTGATGATCGTGAGCAATTCTTCGACAGTCACGGTGTTACCTCGATTCGTGTTGCGGCGGCCAGGAGCGCAGCTCCGACGAGCGGTGCATCGGTGCCCAAACGGGCAGGAAGAATGGCGGTTTCGGCAATGGGGCCCATCGCTTCCACCCGGAAAGCGGACGTCAGCGGAGACAGGAGGTCGGCTCCGATCTGGGCTGCGCCGCCGCCGATGACGATCACCTCGGGATCGAATGCAGTGGCGACGCCGGCCAGGACGCGGCCCAGCAGAGTACCGGCGTCGGAGACCACGGCACGGGCGATCGGATCGCCCGAGTGCATGAGCGCCACCACTGCCTGTAACGGTTGAGTGGGCACACCCGCCCGCGCTGCGTACTCGGCTGCCATCGCCGGGCCAGACGCGACTGCCTCGAGGTGATCGGTTCTGCCGCAACCGCAACCTATCGCCCCGGAGACCGGAACCAACAGATGCGCGAGCTCGCCGGCTGTTCCGTGGGCACCGTGGTACAGCTGACCGCCCACGGTCAACGCGCCACCGATTCCGGTACCGATCGAGACGAACAGTGCAGAGGTTCGACCGCGACCGGCGCCGATCATGTTCTCGCCGTGGGCCATCGCGCGCACGTCGTTGTCCACCGTCACCGGTAGGCCTGAGTGTGCCTCGAGTTCTCCGCGAACCTCGGCGCCACTCCATCCGGACAGAATGTCGGAGGCGAAGACGACGCGGCCACGCACCCGATCGATGATTCCCGGTGCACCGACTCCGATTCCGGCTACCGTGTGATTCGCCCTCAGACGGTCGATCAACGCGGTAGCGGTCCCGAGAACGGCTTCCCTACCCGCCGTCGGTGTTGCCGCACGAACGGTGTCGATCACGTCTCCGTCGGACGTCACCACCGCAGCAGCCACTTTGGTGCCGCCGATGTCGATACCGATCCATCGCTTCTGCCCAGATGTCATGTCAGAGGAGCCCGGCCTGTTCCAGAACGACCTTGATCGTTGCGGTCTCGGACTCGTCGAGCGAGAGCATCGGCGCGCACATCGTGTTGCCGGTGATGACGCCGCGCAGGGCCAGAGCCGTCTTGAACGCGCCAAGACCCGCGGCACCGGCACTGACGCGACCCGGTGTCGGCGCCTCGACGATCGAGAACAGATCGGTGAGTCGATCCTGCTCGGCCTTCGCCGCCGCCCAGTCTCCTGCCTGCGCAGCGCGCCACAGTCGCACGTAGCCGTGCGGGTCCACGTTGGCCAGGCCGGGCACTGCGCCCGAAGCACCCATCAGCAGGCATCCGTCGACGACTACCTCGTGCCCGGTGAAGACGGCGAAGTTTTCGAGCCCGGCCGACTGACGAAGCAACATACGGAAACTGACGTCGTCGCCGCTCGAATCCTTCACACCGGCGAGGACTCCCTCGCGGCCGAGCTCGACCAGCATTGCCGGGTTGAGCTTGCTGTGGACACGAACCGGAACGTCGTAGGCGAACAACGGAAGATCCACTGCGGCGTGGATGGAGCGGAAATGCGAAGCCGTCTCGGCTGCATCGGTGATCGCGTAGAACGGCGCCGTCGCGACGATGGCATCCGCGCCCGCTTCACGCGCCTGCTCGGCAACGGCAATGACCCGGTTGGTGGTCATGTCGTTCACTCCGACGAGGACCGGCACCTGGCCACCGACGTGACCGATCGCCGTTTGCACCACCTGGGCGCGCTGGGCGTCGGTGAGGTAACCGACCTCGCCCGAGGATCCGAGGACGAACAAGCCGTCGACTCCGGCTTCGATCTGCAGTGAGAGTAGGCGTTCGAGCGATTTGGTGTCGATCTCGCGCTCGAGCGTCAGTGGTGTGACGATCGGCGGGACGATTCCGCTGAAGGTGGTGGTTTCCGTGCTCATGGGGTCTCCATATGTTGGTTGTCGGATTGAGTTGTGGGTGCGGCTGTCAGGGAGAAACGGAGACCGGCTGACCGCTCGAGGCGGACAGATAGGCAGCGTCGATCACGCGCATCGACGCTCGGGCGTCTGCCACGGTGTAGTCGGGTTCGGTCCGTGTGGGAAGTCGATCGAGCACGTGAGAGAGAAAGCTCGACACCGCGTTGTCGGAACCGAAGCCGCCGATGGGTAGTGCGGTCACGGCTCCCGAGGCGGCGAAGTGGGTCACCGCGGGTTTGTCGTCGTCGGAACTCGCGTATCCGTGGGATCCGAGGACGCGAACCGTCGCGGTATTCGCGCCGAAACCCGGTGCTGCGGGGATTCTTCCGACGGTCACCGTCGCGGTGACGCCGTTTTCCAGGGCGAGCGAGATCAACGCCGTGTCTTCGACTCCGAACTGCTGGTGGGCCCCGCCGTAGAGTGTGCTCGTCTCGGCGTACACCTCGGTGACGTCCAGGCCGGTGAGGTATCGGAGGTAGTCGGCGGCGTAACCGGCGAAGTTCACTACTTCTCCCCCGCCGGAAAGCGCGGGATCCACCACCAGTTCGGGACGCTCGACGGACGTCGCGAAATGTGTTCCGCTTGCGAGGAACTCGATGTCCACGTGGCGCGGCAGTCCGAGATTTCCGGCGTCGATCCATCGGCGCAGTCGCCGGAGCGCAGGTGAATGAGTGCGGTTCACCACCGTGCAGATTCGCCCGTTCGACCGCGCGGCTTGCTGAACCGCCGCGGCCTCCGCCTCGTCGACGCCCACCGGCTTGTCCACCAGGACGTCGAGTCCCGCGTTCAATGCGGCAATCGCAAGCCGTGCATGCCTGGTCGGCTCACTGCAGATGATCGCCAGGTCTATCCGTTCGGGGTCGAGCAACTCGCCGAGTTCGTCGATCCACTCGATGTCTGCGGCCTTTGCCATCGCGATCCCGTCCTCACGAATCCAATCGGGGACCGAGGATTCGTCGGAGGCCCCGACCAGGCTCACTCGAGGATCGGAACGCAACAGGTCCGCATAGGATCCGGCATGCCTGACGCCGCTGACAAATCCGACGCGGATCGAACCGGTGCCGGTCATTGGTTTTCTCCGATCGAGACAGCACAGCCGGTGTCGAGCGATTGCTGGGCAGCGATGGCAGTCGCGAGAGCTGCACGCACCTGCCAGTTCTCGACTATCGGGCTCGCGGAACCGTCGAGAGTGGCGATCCAGTGACGCATCTGATGCGACATCGCGTCCTCGATCGACGACGGCGGCGCGTTGGTCGTGTCCGTCATCAGTCCCGGGTCGTCGCCGGTGTCGTGCGCGAGCGTGCCGGAAGTCCCCGACACCACGATCCGACGCACCATCTTTCCCGATTGTGGTAGCGCGTAAGCCAATTCGATGAGTGCCAGCGATCCGTCCTCGAAGCGAACGGTCAGATGGAAGCTGTCGTGCACGGGCATCCCCGCCGCGAAGGTGGGGAAACTACGAGCGAACACACGGATCGGACGACGACCGATCAGCCACGTCACCAGATCGAGTGCGTGGGTTCCGTTGTGAACGGGGTGACCACCCGAACGTTCCTTGTCGTGTTGCCAGCCTCGCCAGCCCCCTGGCCAGACATGGCCGGTGTACCAACTGAGGTGGATCAACCGGGGGTCGCCGATGGCACCTTGTGCAACCGAGTTTCCGATCGAGGTGATCGACGGCTGGAATCGTACGGTCTGTCCGACCATCAGTGAGGTGCCGACACCTTCGGTGGCCTCGACCATGGCGTCGAAGTCCGCGACTGTCAGCGCGGCCGGCTTCTCCACGTGCACATGCTTTCCCGCGCGGCCCGCGGCTATCGTCACGGGTGCGTGGTCGGGAGTGGCCCCGACGACGTTGACCGCCTGCACGCTCGGGTCGGCGAGAATCTTCGCCAGATCGGTACTGGCCTTCGCGCCCGGCGCCAACGCCGCAACCGATGCGGCCCGGTCCAAGTCACTGCCGAATACGTAGGCGACTTCGACCGACGGGATGCGCGCCAAGGCGCTGACGTGGTCCCGCGCGATTCCGCCGCTACCGATGACGGCTACACGCACCGTCACTTGGCACTTCCCGAGAGCGCTGCCGGTTCGCCGCCACCGAGTCGCACCTGTTCGGCGACGACGAGTGCGCGTTCACGTGCGTACGTCAACGGCGAGTCGGGATCAGCCTTGCCGTCGAGAACTGCTGCCATCTCGTCGATTTCGTGACGAATCGCAGCCTGCATCCACAGCGAGGATCCTCCGTTTCCCGAGTTGTACTTCTGCGTCCTGCTCGCAGCGTCGATCAACGATTGGTTCTCGGCGTCGACGTCGAAGATCGGCCACGACTCTACGACCTGTCCCCCGCGCAGTCGGCTGACCCGGCCGGTGTGGAAGTCCGCGTGGACCGAACCTTCGGTGGCATCGACGGTCAGCTGCCACGACGAAGTGTGTGACCGCGTCGAAATGGTGTGTCTGCCGATCGCGCCGCCGGCGAACGACACCACTGTGTTGCGGAAGCCGTCGTCCGCGGTGGCGATGCTCGACACGGCAGTCACCTCGCCGCCGAGCCAGCACATCAGGTCCAGTTCGTGAATCTCGTGAGTCAGTTCTCCACCCGTTCGGCTCTTGTCGAGCTTCCACCACTGTGGATCTGCGCCGTCGGTGTCGATCCAGCGTGAGCGAGACGTTTCGATCGCAGCGACCTCGCCGAGCTCCCCCGACGCCAGCAGGTCCGCCAGACGTCGTACACCCGGCATCATCCGCATGATGTGCCCGACCATCAACGGCGAACCGCTCGCGTCAGCGCTCGCGATCATGTTCTGCGCATCGACCAGTTCGACGGCGAGTGGCTTCTCGACAAAAACTGCCTTGCCGTGTTCGAGCGCCGCGATGGCAGGTTCGGCGTGCGCGTGATTGGGCGTCGCGACGACAACGAGGGCCAACTCCGGGTGAGCGGCCACCGCGTCGTGATCGTCTGTCGGGGTTGCCGAGAACTCTGCGGCGACGTCCTTGGCCCGCTCGAAGTCACGGTCGCACAGCATCGTCAGTTCGAAACGTGGATGGGCAGCCAGCTCGCGAGCGAGGGAACTACCGAAGAATCCGCAACCGACCACACCGACTTTGTATCGGGTCATGAAGTCTCCAAAGATTGGATGAGGGATGTCCTATGTTATACGGCCAGCGTCATCGCTCGTCAATTCGACGCCGGTAACACAGTCTTCATCTATGCAGGTGAGCGCACTATTTTTGGCTCGAAACCGGCGAAACGTCGAAGTTCGGCGCCGCCAGTTCCGAAGATTCTCTAGACGCTTTCTGATCCACAATGTAAGTTACGCAACATCGGACGTCGAACATAGGACATCCCCTATCCACTCCCTTGATGTCCCGCTCCCCGCCTTGGAGGCCGCCTTGAAGAACGAACGACCGCTGAGCTCCGCGTTCACCCGCCGAGACCTGTTCCGGTACACCGGGCTACTGGGAGCTGCAGCAGGTATCACCGCGACTCTCGCGGCCTGTGGCGGCGGGCCGTCGTCGACCTCGGTTGTCGGCGGTTCCGCGAGCACCGGCGATCTGACCACCGCCATCGGATACGGCAACGACCAGAGCTTCGACCCGATGCAGACTGCATCCGGTTTCCTCATGGCAGCGGTCAACCACGTCTACGAGGGACTGCTCGAAAACGATCCAGGCACCGGTGAGACGTATGCGGCGCTCGCACAGGCCGTCCCGACCGACGCCACTGCCTCGAGCTGGACCATGAAAATCCGCGAGGGAGCAACCTGGCACGACGGCACTCCGGTCACCTCGGACGACGTCGTCTTCACCTTCGATCGCATCCTCGATCCACAGCAGAACGTACTGATCCGCTCCTTCTTCTCCTCCTGGCTGCAGTCCGTCACCAAGGTCGACGACCAAACGGTGACCCTGAACTTCAACTACCCGTTCAGCGCTGCCGCACAGCGTCTCTCGATCGCCAAGATCATGCCCAAGCACGTCTTCGACGGCCACTGGGACGAGGCCAAGTCCGGAGCGCTGGTCGTCGGTTCCGGTCCGTACAAGCTCAAGAGCCACACCCCCAAGAGCAACACAGCTTTCGAGGCCTTCGAGGCGTACAACGGGCCGCGTCCGGCCAACTTCGCGACCATGAACTGGCTCTCCATCGTCGACACCTCCTCACGCATCGCGCGCGTCTCGGGCAACAATGCCGGTGCACAACTCGCCGACAACATCCCCGTCGCCAACGTCCCCACTCTGACCTCCGGTGGGCGCACCGTCGAGGGCAACCCGGGCATGAACCTCATGTACCTGCTCTTCGACACCACTCAGGCACCGTTCGACGACGTTCGTGTTCGCCAGGCGATGTTCTACGCGATCAACACCCCGAAGATGATCGAGATCGCCCTCGGCGGCAAGGCAGCACCGGCCACGAGCTACCTGTACGAGCGCAACCCCGACTACGCGCGAGCGTCCACCGTCTACTCGTACGATCCGGACAAGGCCCGCTCACTCCTCGCTGCCGCCGGCGTCAGTGGCCTCGACCTGACACTGCTCTCCACCAACGTCAGCTGGCTGGCCGACTGCTTGCCGACCATCAAAGAGTCTTGGGACGCAGTCGGATTCAACACGACGCTCGAACCGCAGGACACCAGCGCCATGGTGAGCAAGCTCAACAGCGGCCAGAAGTTCCAGATCGCCGCCGGTACGTCCAACCCGCAGGCATTCGGCAGCGACGTCGACCTTCTCGTCCGCTACACGTACAGCAAGGGCGGCTTGTGGACGAAGACCTACGCCAAGTGGGACGACACCCCCGAAGCGCAGAAGATCTACGCCACCATGGACGAAGCCACCCGCGAGACCGACCCGGCAAAGCGCAGCACCCTCGTGCAGTCGTACCTGAACCAGATCGCCGAAAATGCTGTCTACTACCCGGTTCTCCATCAGGAACTCCTGACTGCGTGGGATCCGAAGAAGATCGCCGACGTCACTCCGCTGCCGTACCCCGGCGTCAACCTGCTTCAGGCGAAGCCGGCCTGATACCCGCCCGCTCGGCCGTTTCCCACAACTGAGAGATCCCCCGATGGCAAGAGTCCTCCCCATGCTGATCAGGCGATTACTGATACTGATCCCCCTGATCCTCGGCATCATCGCGTTCGTCTTCATCGTGATGCAGTTCGCGCCCACCGATCCCGCAACCGCGGCGTTCAACGGTGGCAACCCGACTGCGGAACAGTTGCAGCAGTTCAAGGAAGAGAACGGACTGCTCGATCCGCTTCCGCTGCAATACGTTCACTTCGTGACCGATCTGGTCAGCGGCAACATGGGTGACAGTCTGATTTCCGGTACCCCGGTGTTGGATTCGATCTCCACCGCTCTGCCACTGACCATTCAGCTCACGGTTCTCGGACTGGTGATCGCCATCGTGCTCTCGCTGATCTTCGGCGTCACCAGCGCACTGTTCCGCGATCGTTGGCCGGATCAGGTCATCCGAGTGATCTCCCTCGGTGGTGTGGCGGCACCGTCATTCTGGTTGGCACTGCTGATGATTCAGTATCTGGCTGTTCAACTCGGATGGTTCCCCACCGGTGGCTACGTCAATCCGAGCGACTCCGTCAGCGACTGGCTCTGGTACATGGCGCTCCCGGCGCTGTCCCTGTCACTGCCCGTCGCAGCACAACTCACGCGCATCATCCGCACGTCGATGGTCGAGGAGTTGGACAAAGACTACGTCCGGACCGCGATCGGCAGCGGCCTGCCCTATCACGTGGTGATCGGACGGAATGTGTTGCGTAACGCACTGATCAACCCGCTCACCGTCCTGGGTCTACGAGTCGGTTATCTCCTCGGTGGCGCTGTGGTCATCGAGCAGATCTTCGGCCTGCCCGGCATGGGTCAGCTCATGATCAACGGCGTCACCAACGGTGACCCCGCAGTCGTTCAGGGTGTTGTCATCGTCATCGCGGTCGGCTTCGTCGTCGTCAACCTCGCCGTCGACATCCTCTACCTGCTTGTCAATCCACGACTTCGGAGCGCAGCATGATGAGAAGAAAACTCACCGAGAAGCTTTCGCGACCCGGCATCACCTTTTCTCGCTTCCCCCTCTCGGCCTGGCTGTCGATGGCGGTTCTCGCGATCATCGTGCTCGCCTGCCTCTTCGCGCCGCTGATCACGCAGTACACCCCGCTCGAACAGGCGGTGGGTACCGCGGGCCCCAGCGCCGAGCACTGGTTCGGTCAGGACAGTCTCGGTCGAGATCTGTTCAGCCGCTTGCTCTACGGCGGACGCTGGTCGCTGACCATCGGTCTCGGTTCCACCTTCCTCGCACTGTGCGCCGGCGCTCTCATCGGATCGGTGGCCGCAACGAGCCGAAAAGGCGTCGACGAGACCATCATGCGTGTGCTCGACGTGGTCATGGCGTTCCCGGGCATTGCGCTCGCTGCCGTACTCGTCGCGGCCTTCGGTGGTTCGATCCCGGTTCTGATCGTCACTATCGCGTTCCTCTACACACCGATGGTGGCTCGCGTCGTTCGCGCAAACGTTCTCGCTCAGTACGGCGAGGACTACGTCGCGGCCGAAAAGGTCATCGGCGCAAGAACTTCACACATCGTCGTCAAGCACGTCGTAGCCAACTGTGCTGCGCCCGTTCTCGTCTTCTGCACTGTCATGGTCGCCGACGCCATCGTGCTGGAAGCCAGCCTGTCGTTCATCGGCGCCGGTGTGCGTCCCCCGGACCCGTCGTGGGGATCGGTGATCGCGGACGGCAAGAACATGGTCCTCCTCGGTGGTTGGTGGGCAACGGTGTTCCCCGGCCTGCTCATTCTGCTGACGGTGCTCTCCCTCAACGTGCTCGCCGAGGGCCTGACGGACGCGATGGCCGATCCGAGTCTGAAGAAGACCAAGAAGACGCCCTCCGCGCTCCAAGCAGCGCAGACCGCTGCAGCGGAGGAGACCTCCAACGAGCTCATTCTGGAGGACGAAGCCGCATCGGTCACCGACACTCCGGAGTTGATAGACGACTTCGCCGATCCGAGCGTCGTGAAAGATGTTCTCGAGCCGGCCGCCGAGCCGACTCCTCTCGAAACGCACCTGAAGATCCTGGCGGAAACCGAGCGGTCCCGCTCCGATCGTCTTGTGTACGAGGGCGATGCCGCACCACTCCTCGAGGTCCGCAATCTCACGATCCGGTTCCCGGAACGCTACGGAGACACGGCGATCGTCGACAACGTGAGCTTCACCGTCCGCCCGAACGAGACGATGGCGCTCGTCGGCGAGTCCGGTTGCGGAAAGTCGCTCACGTCGCTGGCGATCATGGGTCTGCTACCCAAGACGGCAGTGGTGACCGGCGAGATCCTGTTCGACGGAGTCAACGTCCTCGAGCTGAACAACCGGGAGCGAAACAAGCTACGCGGACACGACATGGCCATGATCTACCAGGATGCGCTGAGTTCACTGAACCCGGCGATGCTGATACGCGCGCAGTTCAAGCAGCTCACCAAGCGCGGCGGTACCCGCACAGCCGAGGAACTGCTCGAACTCGTCGGACTCGATCCGGTGCGCACTCTCGCCAGCTACCCACACGAGCTTTCCGGTGGTCAGCGCCAGCGCGTTCTGATCGCCATGTCGCTCACCCGCAGTCCACGGTTGATCGTCGCGGACGAGCCCACCACCGCTCTCGACGTCACCGTCCAGGCCCAGGTCGTGGACTTGCTCAACGACCTTCGGGAAAAGCTGGGGTTTGCCATGGTTTTCGTGAGCCACGATCTTGCACTCGTTGCTTCACTCGCTCACAAGATCACGGTGATGTACGCCGGTCAGGTCGTCGAGTCGGCGCCCACGAGTGATCTGCTCGTCGATCCCCGCCACGAATACACCCAGGGCCTTCTCGGGGCCGTTCTCTCGATCGAGGACGAAGCGCCGCGGCTGCATCAGATTCAGGGAACTGTTCCCTCGCCCGGAAACTTCGCGCCGGGTGACCGTTTCGCCGAGCGTTCCACTCGCCCGGACTCCGACCCCCTCCGAAAGCCGGAGATGGTCCGGGTCGACGGGACCGAGCATTGGTTCGCCAGCCAGTCCGCGACTCCCGTACGTACAGAATCGGAATTGGAGAGCGTGCGATGACTACAGCTGAAGCACCCATCCTGGAACTGAAGAACATTCACGTCGTCCACAAGACCCGTTCGGGATCACTGTTCAAACCGGGCACGGTTCACGCGGTCAACGATGTCAGTATCGACGTACGACGAGGGACGACGATCGGCATCGTGGGCGAGTCGGGTTGTGGCAAGTCCACTCTGGCCAAAGTCATGGTCGGACTGCAGAAGCCGACGTCGGGCGACGTGGTCTTTCGCGGCCGAAGCGCTCTGACCCGGTCGGCCGGCGTGCGCAAGGAGTTCGGCCGAGCGATCTCGATCGTCTTCCAGGATCCGGCTACCGCGCTCAATCCCCGAATGACGGTGGCCGACATCCTCACCGATCCACTCGACGTCCACGGCATCGGCAACCGCGCGAGCCGAACCGCCCGAGTTCGCGAGCTGGTCGGTTTGGTCGGACTCCCCCAATCTGCGCTCGAAGTCATCCCGAGCCAGATCTCCGGCGGTCAGCGGCAACGTGTCGCGATCGCGCGTGCACTCGCGCTCGAACCTGACGTCATCGTGGCCGACGAGCCGACGTCGGCGCTCGACGTCTCGGTGCGAGCGCAGATCCTGAATCTGCTCAGCGACATCAAGGCTCGGTTGGGGCTCGGCATGGTGTTCATCTCGCACGACATACAGACGGTGCGGTACGTCTCCGACACCATCGTCGTCATGAACGCCGGGCGGATCGTCGAGCAGGGAACGGCCCAGGAAGTATTCGACAGCCCGTCCGATGCGTACACGGCCAAACTGCTGGGTGCGGCGCCCAGCCTCCTGCAACGCACCGTTGACGTGGGTTGACCAATGGAGCGGATGACCGGACATAGGATGAAGGACGTTCGTATCAGAAAAGGGGAATCGATGTCTGTCCGGAGTGGCACACAGGGCGCTCGTTTCAGCGCGCAAAACCGCATGCGCGCACTTCAGACGGACATCATGAACTTGATCCTCGAACGCAGGCTCTCCCCCGGCGACCCGATGCCCACCGAGGCCGAACTGTCCGAGGAATTGGGTATCGGCCGAAACACGCTCCGGGAGGCGCTCAAGGTTCTGCAGGCCTTGGGCGTCGTCGAGATCCGTCACGGCTTCGGAATGTTCGTCGCCCCTAGCAACTTCGACGCTCTCGCCGACGGCCTGACCTTCCGTGGCCGGTTGTCCTTGCAGGGCACCGGGCACGAGGCGATGGAACTGGTCGACATTCGTCAGGCACTCGAGACCGGACTGATCGGTGCGGCGATGGCCGAGATGACGTCGGCCGACCACGCCGACCTCGACGAACTCGTCACCGGCATGGAGGTCCGTGCCGCTGCCGGGAAGAACTTCTCCGACATCGATGCGACCTTCCACTCCCGCCTGTACTCCCCGCTGGACAACCAGGTCCTCGGTCAGTTGATGGACGTCTTCTGGCAGGTGTACAGCGAGATACAGCAGGCCATCGGGCATTCGGATACGCCACTGATCGACATCGCGTCGAAGCACCGTGCGATTCTCGATGCGATCCGTACGGGTGATGCAGTCGAGGCGGCGCACACTCTCGATGTGCACTTCGGTGGCCTGCGCGAGCGGATCGCCAGTCTCCATGCGTCCGAAGCGCAGTAATTTCGAAACACGTGATTTTGCTCCGCTGGCTCACCATCGCGCCCGTTCTTCCGGCAAAATTACGGGTATGAAGAACCCGAACCTGACGCCTTCGCGCGTTCTCGCAGTTGTCCTCGCTGCCGCCCTGGTCATTTTCGTGATCGCACGCCGCCGCGACGACGGCGCCCTCAGCCGCGGAGAATGGTTGTCGGACACCGTCGGACCGGACGACCTCGCCGGCTGAAACGACGTGTGCCCTCGGCCGAAACTCGGCCGAGGGCACACGCACGTGTCATCTACTACTTCATCGAATCCAGTCGGGTTCGCGCGTCCTCGAACCCGGATACCAGCTCTGCCATGACCTCGGCGACCGGGCGGATCTCGTTCATCCGTCCCACGATCTGACCGACGGGCATTGCCACAACTTCCGGGTTCTCCGATGCAGCGATTCTCTGATGAGCGTCGCTGACCAGAAGGTTCTGCAGCGGCATCGGCAAGGGCGCCGGTGCTCCCGGGTTCGACCAGGCTTCCGTCCACTTGGTCTTGAGCAACCGAGCGGGCTTACCCGAGTAGATGCGCGAACGAACGGTGTCGGCCGACGTCGCGCCCAACAGTGCACGCTGAATAGCGGACGGGCCCTCGCCCGATGCACTGCCGAGTTTGTATTCGGACGTGGTGAGCCAGTACGAGCCCATCCACACTCCGGACGCACCGAGTGCAAGTGCGGCAGCCACCTGACGGCCGCTGCCGATACCCCCGGCAGCCAGCACAGCAGCTGAATCACCCAGTGCATCAACGATTTCCGGAACGAGAACCATCGACGCAATTTCGCCGGTGTGACCGCCTGCCTCGTAGCCCTGCGCGATCACGATGTCGACACCGTTCTCGACGTGACGACGCGCATGCTCGACGGCGCCGGCCAGCGCTGCTACCGGTACGCCCTTCTCGTGCGCCTGATCGATGACGTCCTTCGGCGGTGATCCCAGCGCATTCGCAATCAACGCAATCCGGTGTCCCAGAGCAACATCGACGTGTGACCGCGCCACCGAGTGAAGCCATCCCAGTACGCCGGTCGCATGCTCGACGTCGTCGGAAAGCGGCGGCACACCGAGCTCGTCGAGCGTGCGGTTGACGAAGGCGCGGTGCTCCTCCGGAATCAGCTTGTCGAGATCGACGGCGCCGCCCTCGGTCGGCACCTTGGCCGGCATGACGATGTCGACGCCGTACGGCTTACCGTCGGTGTTCTCGTCCATCCACGTCAGTGCGGCTTCGAGCTCTTCCGGGTCGTTGAACCGGACGCAACCGAGCACGCCCAGACCTCCCGCGCGGCTGATCGCGGCCGCGACGTGCTCGGAAGGAGTGAATCCGAAAATCGGGTATTCGATGCCGAACTTGTCGGCGAGATCCGAACGCATCAGGCTTCCACGCTTTCGTTTGCGGACGCCACAGGAGCGCCGTTTCCGTTGTGATCATCGGCCTCGCGCGATTCCGTTTCGGCCTTCGCCCAGCGGTAGTCGGGCTTGCCTGCCGGGTTGCGCTTGATCTGGTCCACGAACCACACGCTGCGCGGAACCTTGTATCCGGCAATCTCTTTGCGTGCTGCGGTGGCGATGTCGTGCAGCGTCGGCGACGTGCCTTCGCGTACCTGGACCACTGCGGCAACGCGCTGACCGAAGCGCTCGTCGGGGATACCGACCACCAGGACGTCGAAGATGTCCGGGTGCGCCTTCAAAGCGCCCTCGACCTCTTCCGGGTACACCTTCTCGCCGCCGCTGTTGATCGACACCGAACCGCGGCCGAGCATCGTGACCGTGCCGTCGGCTTCGACCTGCGCATAGTCGCCGGGGATCGAGTAGCGAACGCCGTTGATGGTGCGGAAGGTTTCGGCCGTCTTGACCTCGTCCTTGTAGTAGCCGAGCGGGATGTTGCCCTTGCGAGCGAGCATGCCGCGCTTGCCCGATCCGGGTTCGACCTCGTTGCCGTCGTCGTCGAGAACCGTTGTGGAGGCGTCGATCTTGACCGTCGGACCGCCAGTGTGCTTCTGGCCCTTGCTCAGCACGGCGAGTCCACCGAAGCCGGTCTCGGATGCTCCGATGGAGTCCGTCAGCAGGCGGTTGGGCAACAGTTCGAGGAACTGCTCCTGGATACTCGGCGAGAAGAGTGCAGCACTGCTGGCCATCACGTAGAGCGTCGAAAGATCGTACGGCTCACCGGTCTCCGGGTTTCCGGCGATGAGTGCGTCGAGCATCGGACGGCCCATCGCGTCACCCGTGATGAAGATCAGGTTGACCTTGTGCTTGTCGATGTTCTGCCACACCTCGTGGGCGTCGAATTCCGGGTGCATCAAACAGGTTCCGCCGCCGAAGAGGCTGTGGAATACCGCCGACTGCGAACCGCCGTGAATCATCGGGGGGATCGGGTAGCGGATCATGCTCGGGTTGGCGGCGCCGACCTTCGCCATCTCGTACTCGTCCTCGACCGGAACTCCGGTGACGAAGTTGATGCCTCCGCCGAGAACACGCCACCAGTCCTCGTGACGCCACATGACGCCCTTGGGACTTCCGGTGGTGCCGCCGGTGTAGAGCATGAAGATGTCGTCGTTGCTGCGCTCTTCGAAATCACGCTCACCCGAACTCTGCGCGAGTGCGTCCTCGTAGCCGATGCCGAAAGCACTGAAGTCCAGATCGGTGCCGTCCTCGACCACGATGACGGACTTGACCTTGGGAGTGTTCGGCAGGACGTTCGCGACCTTGTCCGAGTAGCGGCGCTCGTGAATGAGGGCAACCATGTCGGAGTTGTCGAAGATGTACTGCAACTCGTTCTCGACGTACCGGTAATTGATGTTGACCATCACGGCCCGGATCTTGAAAACCGCGACCATGGCCTCGATCGCCTCGATGACGTTCCGGCAGTAGATGCCGACCTTGTCACCCGGCTGAACGCCATGTTCACGCAGGTAGTGACCGAGGCGGTTTGCTCGGTCCTCCAACTGTGCATAAGTCATCTCGCGGTTGTCCGAGACCAGCGCAACGCGGTCCGGAACGAGGTCGATTGCGTGCTCTACGAAGTCTGCGATGTTAAGGGCCACGAGTTCAAAGTAGAACGTGTTACCGTTTCTGGCAAGACCCAATTTGAGAGCCAGCTCACAGACCCGCCAGGAGCCATCAGTGTCCACTTCGACGACCGAAAAATCAGACATTTCGGAAACCGCGCCGCATTGCCTCGTGGAGAAGCGTGGCCACGTTCTCATCGTGACCATGAATCGCCCCGAGCGTAAGAACGCCATCACCGGCGAGATGATGGCGATCATGGTCGACGCCTGGGATCAGGTCGACAACGACCCCGAGATCCGTGTCGCCATCCTCACCGGTGCGGGCGGCGACTTCTGCGCCGGCGCCGACCTCAAGAACATGTCCGCCAAGCCGCCGGGAGATTCCTTCGCGGGCGGTGGCGTCGACATGTCCAAGATCGAAGGCCTCCTCAAGGGCCGTCGGTTGACCAAGCCGCTGATCGCCGCCGTCGAGGGTGCAGCCATCGCCGGCGGAACCGAAATCCTGCAGGGCACCGACATCCGCGTCGCGGGTGAGAGCGCCAAGTTCGGCGTCTCCGAAGCCAAGTGGGGGCTCTTCCCGCTCGGCGGTTCCGCAGTGCGTCTGGTGCGACAGATTCCGTACACGATCGCGGCGGACATCCTGCTCACCGGTCGTCACATCAAGGCTCCGGAGGCCAAGGAGATCGGGCTCATCGGCCACGTGGTCCCGGACGGCCAGGCCCTCGACAAGGCGCTGGAGCTCGCGGACCTGATCAGTGCAAACGGCCCTCTCGCCGTGCAGGCGATTCTCAAGACCATCCGCGACACCGAGGGCATGCATGAGGAAGAGGCCTTCCAGATCGACGCACAGCTGGGCATGAAGGTGTTCATGAGCGCCGACGCCAAGGAGGGCCCGCGGGCTTTCGGTGAGAAGCGGGCGCCCCAGTTCAAGGGTGTCTGACCCACCCCTGTCTGAGCCACCCCCGTCTGACCGACCCCCGCCTGAGCCCCCTTTCCCGTCCGCTCTCGGTCCCACCCACCCCCTTTTCGAGCGAACGTACCTTTCGGCGCCTTCAGTGCGCCGAAAGGCACTTTCGCTCAGCCGGTTTCGTCCAATTTCACCCATCTCGACCTCGCGAACACCTGCGGCCGGGGACGTGACTGCGCCAATCTGTAGTGCGCACGCAGGTCCTCGATCACGCGATCAGGGTCCGTTCGCAGTGCACTGGGCACCGTCGGCAACACGATGATTCCCGCATTCTGCATACGCGTCCGACGCTCCACCGTGCGCTTGTAGTCCGTCGGCGCGGCATGCCATTCCAAGGAGTCGATGTCCCACGCGAAGGCAACCGAATCGATCCATCCGTCCGGAACTGCGATGAAGTCCCCGTTGGCATCCCGGATCTCATGGTTGAACAACATTTCCGGCAGCCCGCTCCGCTGCCACAATTTTCGCGCGTGAACCTCCGGAACCGAGTGGACGTTCGCGTTCACTTCGCGCAACACGACCCGAGGTAGCGCGGAACCCCGACTGCTACCCGCTTCGAGTTCCTTCGCAAGTTCGCGCACCGAGACATCGCCGCGCTGAACAGCCTCAGCGATGAGTGCCCGTGTGGGATCGAGCGCCTTGTACCGCCTCGCAGCGTCGAGTAACGCTCGCGGCAGCGGAGCACAGCGCAGACCGTTCCGAATCTCCGGCTCGGGCAGTCGAACAGTGCGCTCCACCGTGACGAACCCAACCGATTGAACTCGACGGTCGATGGGGATGAGCACCTGCACATCCCCCGAGTGCGTTCGATATCCGTACTCCGACATGGCTGATCGCCCCGTCAGCAGGGAATCGTCACCGCTCAACATGAGCGCAGCGATCGAGCGTTGACGTGGCGTCGGTTGACCGTTTCTGAGCAGAATGACCCCCGGCAATATGCGCTGCCACGGTCCACCTACCCGACACCGGGTGTGCACTGCGGAGTTGGACACGCCCAATCGCGCCAACTCCGCCGTTCGGATCACTCCGCTTCGACTGACGCGGTAAATCGCGTCCAGATCATCGCCCCACGTTCCTCGCCGCATGGTTGCAGCATGACTCGAGCATCAGCGCGGGCCCCGGCGGCGAACTGGGGTTTCGGTGCGCCTGTGGATAACTTTGGGCGAGCGAAAGGTACGTTCAGCGCCTCAGATGCGCTGAACGTGCCGTTCGCTCGAAAAAAGGGGGTACCGCTCGAAAATGGGGGGGTGCCCCGCTCAACCACCCACCGCGGCCGCGAGCTCTCGCACATGGTCGGCGTCGCGGCAGGTCACCAGCAGCATCGTGACTCCGGCTTCCTCCCAACGCTTCACGTCTGCGCGCACCTCGTCGACGTTGCCGATGATCATGGTCTCGGTGACCATCTCGTCGGGGACGACGGCAGCAGCTTCGTCCTTGCGGCCCGACATGAAGAGGCGACCGATCTCGTCGACCTCCTTCTCGTAGCCCATCCGCTTGTAGACCTGCGCGTGAAAGTTCAACTCCGGGGCGCCCATTCCGCCCACGTAGAGGGCGGTCATCGGCTTGAGAGCGGCGATGGCAGCGGCGCGATCGTCAGTCACGATGACCTGGCACGTGGCGGCCACCTCGAAGTCTTCGCGACTGCGACGGGCCCCGGCGCGCGCGAACCCTTCGTCGAGCCACTTGTTGTACATCGGGGCCAGGCGCGGGGTGTAGTAGATCGCCAGCCAGCCGTCGGCGATTTCACCGGCGAGCGCGACGTTCTTCGGCCCTTCGGCGCCGAGCCAGATCGGGATGTCCGCACGCAGCGGGTGCGTAATGGGCTTGAGCGGCTTGCCAAGTCCCGAACTGCCCGGTCCCGCATACGGCAGAGGGTAGTGGGGGCCGGGGCTGGTGACGGGCGCTTCACGGGCGAGGACCTGGCGCACGATCGAGACGTATTCGCGGGTGCGCGCGAGCGGCTTCTCGAACGGCTGGCCGTACCAACCTTCGACGACCTGCGGTCCGGATACGCCGAGCCCGAGGATCGTTCGCCCACCGTTGAGGTGATCGAGAGTGAGCGCGTGCATGGCACAGCTGGTCGGTGTTCGCGCCGAAATCTGTACGACGGAGGTGCCGAGACGGACGTTCTCGGTGCGCGATCCCCACCAGGCGAGCGGGGTGAAAGCGTCCGAGCCCCACGACTCCGCCGCGAAGACCGCGTCGAATCCCGCGCCTTCCGCGGCCTCGATCAGTTCCGGGGCGTTTGCCGGCGGCTGTGCGCCCCAGTATCCGAGTTGCAACCCAAGCTTCATCGCAGGCCTCCACATTGCCGGTGATCAGAAGTGACTCTTGCCACAATCTCTAGAACCTGTTCTACTCGATCTTGTGACCATCGGAAAGAGCGGGGTGGCCGACAAGCCCCTGAGCGCACCATTGAATCTCCATTTCGACTACACCAGATCGACGGGACCGACCATCGGCGCGTTCGTGACTGCCCTGCGTGATCGCAAGGTGATCGGCGCACGCGGGTCGAACGGTCGTGTCTTCGTGCCGCCACCGGAATTCGATCCGGACACGGCCGAGCCACTGACCGACTTCGTCGGAGTCTCCGACGGCGGAACGGTCGTGAGTTGGACGTGGATGCCCGAACCCATCGAGGGTCAACCACTGACGAAGCCTTTCGCGTGGGCCCTGATCAAGCTCGACGGCGCGGACACGTCCATGCTCCACGCGGTCGACGTCGACTCCCCCGACGACATCAGCACCGGCCTGCGGGTCCGTGCTCGCTGGGCGTCGGAGCGGATCGGGCAGATCAAGGACATCGAGTGCTTCGAACCAGGTGAGAGCGAAAATGGAATCGCGACAGTCGATTCCATCGCCGATCCTGTCACCATGATCACGACGCCTGTCGACCTGCACTTCATGCATTCCGCTTCGGCCGAGGAGAGTTTCTACCTCCGCGGTCTCGCAGAAGGCAAGCTCATCGGTGGTCGCAGCGGACCCGAAGACAAGATCTACATCCCACCGCGCGGCGCCAATCCCACCAACGGGAAGCCGACGAGCGAGCAGATCGAACTGCCGGACAAGGGAATTGTCACCACCTTCTGCATCGTCAACGTCCCGTTCCTCGGGCAGCGAATCAAACCGCCCTACGTGGCCGCCTACGTGCTTCTCGACGGGGCTGACATTCCGTTCCTGCACTTGATTCTCGAATGTGATGCCGCGGACGTACGGATGGGCATGCGCGTCGAAGCCAAGTGGAAGCCTCGCGAAGAGTGGGGTTACACCCTCGAGAACATCGAATACTTCCGGCCGACAGGTGAACCCGACGCCGAGTACTCCACCTTCCAACACCACCTGTGAGGCTCCTGAAATGACTTCTGCAGACATCGCAGTCGTGGGCTTTGCTCAGGCACCCCACGTCCGCGAAACCAACGGCACCACCAACGGCGTCGAGATGCTCGTCCCGTGCTTCCAGCAGCTCTACAGCGATCTGGGAATCACCAAGTCAGACATCGGCTTCTGGTGCTCCGGATCTTCCGACTACCTGGCCGGACGAGCGTTCTCCTTCATCTCGGCCATCGACTCCATCGGAGCGGTCCCGCCGATCAACGAATCTCACGTCGAGATGGACGCTGCGTGGGCCTTCTACGAAGCGTGGATCAAGATCTTGACCGGTGAGGTCGAGACCGCGCTGGTGTACGGATTCGGCAAGTCCTCCGCCGGGCACCTGCGCAAGATCCTGTCCATGCAGCTCGATCCGTACCTCGTCACTCCGCTGTGGCCGGACTCCGTCTCGATCGCCGGACTTCAAGCCCGACTCGGACTCGACGCGGGTAAGTGGACACAAGAGGACATGGCGGAGGTTGCCGCTCGTAGCCGTCGTCACGCGCTGAGCAATCCGAAGGCTCAGCTCGCAGGTGAGGTCGACATCGAGGCCCTTCTCGCCAGCCCGTTCCTCGCGGATCCGTTGCGCGCACACGATTGTGCGCCCATCACCGACGGCGCGGCAGCAATCGTCCTGGCCTCGGGTAACCGCGCCCGCGATCTCTGCGAGCGGCCGGCGTGGATCACCGGACTCGAGCATCGCATCGACTCCCCCAACCTGGGTGCACGTGACCTGACCACCTCACCGTCTACTACGTCGGCAGCCAAGGCGGCAACGGGCGGCGAGGTCGGCAACATCGACGTCGCCGAACTGCACGCACCGTTCACTCACCAGGAATTGATCTTGAAGGAAGCGATCGGCCTGACCGACGCCACCACGATCAACCCGTCCGGCGGTCCGCTCAGCGGCAACCCACTGTTCGCCGGTGGTCTGGAACGAATCGGCCACGCCGCCAAGGCAATCTTTGACGGCCAGGCGAATCGCGCTCTGGCCCATGCAACAAGCGGCCCTGTGCTGCAGCAGAACCTGGTAGCAGTCTTGGAGGGACGGAACTGATGGCCGGAACGCCTCAACTCGCGGCCGTGCTCGGCACCGGCCAAACTCACTACGTCGCAAAGCGTCACGATGTCTCGATGGCGGGCTTGGTCCGTGAAGCCATCGACGCCGCGATGCTCGACGCCAACGTCGGCTGGGACGACATCGACGCCGTCGTCATCGGAAAGGCCCCCGATTTGTTCGAGGGTTCGATGATGCCCGAACTCGCCATGTCGGATGCTCTGGGCGCAAACGGAAAGCCGTTGCTGCGTGTTCACACTGCCGGATCGGTGGGCGGTTCGACGGCTATCGTCGCCTCCAGCCTGGTCAAATCCGGTGTCCACAAGCGGGTTCTGACGGTTTCCTGGGAGAAGCAGTCCGAGTCGAACGCCATGTGGGCGCTGTCCGTACCGGTTCCGTTCAACATGCCGGTCGGCGCCGGTGCCGGTGGATACTTCGCCCCGCACGTCCGTTCGTACATTCGTCGATCGGGCGCACCGGAGCACATCGGCTACCTCGTCGCGGTGAAGGATCGGCTCAACGGCAGCCTCAATCCGTATGCGCACTTGCGGCAGCCGGACATCACTCTCGAATCGGTACAGGCATCTCAGATGCTCTGGGATCCGATCCGCTACGACGAGACCTGCCCGTCCTCGGACGGCGCGTGCGCTCTGGTGATCGGCAACGAGGAAGCGGCCGCACAGGTCGAGGCCGAGGGTCGTTCGGTCGCGTGGATCCACGCGACGGCCATGCGCACCGAGCCGACCTTCTATGCCGGACGCGATCAGGTCAATCCGCAAGCCGGCCGTGACGCTGCAGCAGCACTGTGGAAGTCAGCGGGAATCACCGATCCGCTGAACGAGATCGACTGCGCCGAAATCTATGTCCCGTTCTCGTGGTTCGAGCCGATGTGGCTCGAGAACCTCGGCTTCGCGGAGGAAGGCCAGGGCTGGAAGCTCACCGAGGCGGGTGAAACCGCGATCGGCGGCAAGCTCCCGGTCAATGCCTCGGGCGGTGTTCTCTCCTCCAACCCGATCGGCGCCTCGGGCATGATCCGATTTGCCGAGTCGGCGATGCAGGTCATGCACCGCGCCGGCGATCACCAGGTAGCCGACGCGCGCAAGGCTCTCGGCCATGCCTACGGCGGTGGCTCGCAGTACTTCTCGATGTGGGTCGTCGGCTCCGAACGTCCCACCACGTAAGCAGCAGCACACACGCCGATCAGGAAGAGGCCGAAGATGAAGTACACCGTCGGGGTTGCCATGAACCCCTTGGACCAGTTAGCCGGTATCGCCAAAACTGCCGAGGAATGCGGCTTCTCGTCGATCGCTCTCCCCGATTCACTGTTCTTCATGGAAACACAGGCGGCGGATTACCCGTACACCCCGGACGGGTCTCGGATGTGGAATGCCGAGACCCCCTGGGTCGATCCGCTCATCGCCGCGGCTGCAATGGGCGCGGTGACCGAGAAGATCGAGTTCTACACCCAGGTGCTCAAGCTGGGTAGCCGCAATCCCGTCCTGCTCGCGCGGCAGGTCGGTTCGGTGGCGGCATTGACGAACAACCGTTTCGGCTTCGGCGTCGGAATCGGTTGGGCTCCGGAAGAGTTCGAGTGGTGCGGCGCTCCGTACAAGCGTCGGGGCGCACGTGTGGACGAGATGATCGACGTCCTCAAACTGATCCTCGGCGGCGGCATGGTCGAGTATCACGGTGAGTTCTTCGATTTCGATCGCCTGCAGATGAGCCCGGCCCCCACCAAGCCGGTTCCGTTCTACGTCGGCGGCCACACCGAGGTCGCACTCAAGCGTGCTGCGCGAGTCGGCGACGGTTGGACCTCGGCGATGATCAAGTTCGACGACCTGGTGGGTGTGATCGCACGACTACGCGAACTGCGCGCCGAGTACGGCCGCGAGAACGAGCCGTTCGAAATCCAGACGGTGTGCATCGACCGTTTCGGCAAGGACGGTTACGCAGAGCTCGAAGATGCCGGCGTCACGGACATCATCACCGTGCCTTGGGTTTTCGACGGAATCGGATTCGATGCCCCACTGGAGGCAAAGCAGGATTCGATGCGCAAATTCGCCGAGCAGTACATCAACTGAGGAGCCGCGATGACCGACGAACACCCCGCGCGCGTCGCGGGTAACGCTTCGCGCGCCGCAGCGAGTGGCAAGAACAAGGAAGCCTGGCTGGACCTCTTCGCCGAGGACGGTTGGGTGGAAGATCCGGTCGGGCCTTCGGGCTTCGATCCCGAAGGCAAAGGCCATCACGGGCGCGAAGCGATCTCCAAGTTCTACGACATGACGATCGCGAACGCGGACAAGCTCGAATTTCTGATCGACGATTCCCTGGTGTGCGGCAACGAGAACGTCAACATCGGCAAGATCCGAACCACCATCGGCGGCTCGATCATCGACGCCGAGGGCGTGTTCGTCTACCGGGTGAACGACGACGGCAAGATCGCGTCGCTTCGAGCATTCTGGGAAGTGGACCGTGCGATGAAGACGGCACGCAAAGCCTGAGAACCCACAGTACGAGCGCGGCCCCGGTCATCGACCGGGGCCGCGCTCGTCGTATTCGAATCAGCCTGTCGTACTTGCACCGAGAAGCTCGAAATGGTTTCCTGGTTCCCAACGTCGCGTGTCGATGACGGACTGCGTCAGGCATGGAGGCGTCGTACCGCAAGGGGTCACTCATGACCATTTCGTTCAATCACACCATCATCGCCGCAAAAGACCGACAAGAGTCTGCGTGGTTCTTCACTCACATGTTCGGCCTTCCAGGCCCGGTCGAAGCCGGCTACTTT
The DNA here is from genome assembly GCF_001445685.1 of Rhodococcus sp. KB6. NCBI lineage: Bacteria > Bacillati > Actinomycetota > Actinomycetes > Mycobacteriales > Nocardiaceae > Rhodococcus > Rhodococcus sp. KB6. The sequence continues at coordinate 264,326 of NZ_LNAK01000154.1, forward strand.
CTCGGCGTTGAACTCGAGCACGGCGTGACGTTGGACTTCGCACAGGTGGAAGAAGGCGCCGAGGTTGCGTCTCAGCACTATGCTTTCCTCGTCTCCGAGGATGACTTCGACGGCATCTACCAGCGGATACAGGCGCTGAAACTGGATCACTGGGCCGATCCGCGCCAGTCGAGTACCGGCTTCAACACCAACGACGGTGGGCGTGGGGTCTACTTCCTCGACCCGTCGGGACATTTCCTGGAAGCCATCACCAAACCGTACGGCGGCTGAATTGGAGATTGAACTACAAACGGCGGCGCCTACGGGAGATGAGGGATCCCGCAGACGCCGCCGCAGTTCCAGGTTGCCAACAAGTGGCTCCCCGGAACGTCTACTGTAGTTCTGCGTGTTCGAGAGTGCAGAGGCAACTCCCGAAAACCTACACAGAACCTACTCGCCGGTTACCAGGTCAGTATATGTCCGGATCAGTGTTTGACCGGGCAGCCCGATGTCTTGTAATCAACCTGAAACTCTTTGATGCCGTTGAGCCAGCCCGAGCGAAGGCGTCGGGGATCCCCGAGCCTGGTGATGTCGGGTAGGTGATCGGCGATCGCATTGAAGATCAGATCGATTTCCAGACGGGCCAAGTTGGCGCCGATGCAGTAGTGCGCACCGGTGCCGCCGAATCCGAGGTGCGGATTGGGGTCACGCATGATGTCGAACTTCGTCGGGTTCTCGAAGACGTCCTCGTCGAAGTTGGCCGACGCGTACATCATCACGACGCGATCGCCCTTCTTGATCTTCTGTCCGCCGAGTTCGGTGTCTTCGAGCGCGGTGCGCTGGAAGGAAGTCACCGGGGTCGCCCAACGAACGATCTCGTCGGCCGCCGTCTTGGGGCGTTCCTTCTTGTACAGCTCCCACTGGTCGGGATTGTCGAGGAAGGCAACCATGCCGTGTGTGATGGCATTGCGAGTGGTCTCGTTACCCGCGACCGCAAGCAGGATCACGAAGAAGCCGAATTCCTCTGGGGAGAGCTCATTTCCGTCGATGTCAGCTTCGATGAGCTTGGTGACGATGTCATCGGCGGGACACTTCTTGCGCTGATCCGCCATCTGGTACGCGTATCCCAGAATCTCCATCGAGGCTGCCTGCGGGTCGATGTCGAACTCGGGATCGTCGTACGACGTCATCTGGTTGGACCAGTCGAAGAGCTTCATTCGATCTTCCTGCGGCACACCGAGAAGCTCGGCGATTGCCTGCAGCGGAAGTTCGGACGCGACCTGAACCACGAAGTCACCGGCACCGCCGGCAGCCGCGGTCGTGACGATCTTTTCGGCACGCTCGGTCAGTTCCTCGCGCAGGCTGTTGATGGCGCGCGGGGTGAATCCACGAGATACCAGCTTGCGCAGCTTGGTGTGCTCCGGAGCGTCCTTGTTGATGAGAATGAATCGCTGCATCTCGACGTTCTCACGCGGGATGTCGTCGGCGAAGCGAGGAATCGCAGTGTTCTCGTGGGTCGAGAAGATGTCGCTTCGCTGCGAAACTTCCTTGACCTCTTCATGACGGGTGACCACCCAGAAGCCCTCGTCCTGGAATCCACCGATTTCCGGAGGCTGCGGATTCCACCACACGGGGGCCGTCTTCCGGAGTTCGGCGAACTCCTCGAACGGCATGCGTTCCGCGTAGATGTCGGGGTCCGTGAAGTCGATTCCCTCGGGGAATGCGGGCTGTGCCACTGATGTCTCCTGCCCTAAGCCTTTTCATCACAGGGGTGATGGGGATCCGTGATGTGTAACACGTTCTACTCTCATTGAAACACAAGCCTGCTTACTAGGAAAGGAAACGTCGGCAGGTCTTGCTTCCCGCAGAGAACCTGTTCTACTTTTTCACTACAAGGAAAGGAGCCCGCTGTGGGCACACCAGTAATCGTCGAGGCTGTCCGTACACCGATCGGCAAGCGCGGAGGTTGGCTCGCCGGTCTGCACGCCGCCGAGATCCTCGGAGCTGCACAAAAGGGAGTTCTCGACCGGTCGGGAATCGACCCGTTGCTGATCGAGCAGGTGATCGGCGGCTGCGTCACCCAGGCCGGCGCTCAGTCCAACAACATCACGCGCACGGCCTGGCTGCACGCCGGACTTCCGTGGCAGACCGGCGCAACCACCGTGGACTGCCAGTGCGGTTCGGCCCAGCAGGCGAACCATCTGATCGCCGGTCTGATCGCCACCGGCGCCATCGACGCCGGTATCGCCTGCGGCATCGAAGCCATGAGCCAGGTTCCCCTCGGCGCCAACGTCGGCGATCAGGCCGGACCGCGCCGACCCGCGACGTGGGACATCGACATGCCCAACCAATTCGAAGCTGCAGAACGCATCGCGCGTCGACGCGGACTGACCCGCGACGACGTCGAAGCCCTCGGCGTCCGCTCGCAGGCGCTGGCCAAGCAGGCTTGGGAGGAAGGACGTTTCGACCGCGAGGTTCTCGAACTCTCGGCACCCCAGGTCGACAAGGAAGGAAACCTCACGGGCGAGACCAAGGTCGTCAATCGCGATCAGGGCCTGCGCGATACGACGGCGGAGTCCCTTGCCCGACTGAAGCCCGTCCTCGAAGGCGGGATTCACACGGCCGGAACGTCTTCCCAGATCTCCGACGGCGCGGCCGCAGTCCTGCTCATGGACGAGGACAAGGCTCGCGCGCTCGGATTGAAGCCGCGCGCCCGCATCATCGCCCAGGCGCTGGTCGGCTCGGAACCGGAATTCCACCTCGACGGACCGGTGCAGGCAACCAGCCGTGTCCTGGAGAAGAGCGGAATGAAGATCGGCGACCTCGATCTGTTCGAGATCAACGAAGCATTCGCATCCGTCGCACTGTCCTGGGCTCAGGTTCACGAACCTGACTTCGACAACGTCAATGTCAACGGCGGCGCGCTCGCTCTCGGCCATCCGGTCGGCAGCACGGGATCTCGCTTGATCACCACCGCACTGCACGAACTCGAGCGTCGCAACGGCTCGACTGCTCTGATCACGATGTGCGCCGGCGGCGCACTGGCCACCGGAACCATCATCGAGCGTATCTGAGATGACTACTCCCCCAGCCAAACCCAAGGGACTCGACGCTCCGGCGACGGTCAAGATCATCAAGTGGATGTCGAAGGCAAACGTCGCCATGTATCGCGCCACCGACGGGCGGCTGGGTAGCAAGTGGCGGGTCGGCAGCGCGTTCCCTCGCGGGCTGCCGATCTGCCTGCTGACCACCACCGGTCGCAAATCCGGCGAGGAGCGGATCAGCCCGCTGCTATTCCTCGAGGACGGCGAGAACGTGATTCTGGTGGCGTCGCAAGGCGGTCTTCCGAAGAACCCGATGTGGTACCTCAACATCAAGGCAGACCCGGTGGTGACGGTGCAGATCAAGTCTCGGATCCGCTCGATGAAAGCCCGCGTCGCGACCGAGGACGAGCGTGCTCGGCTGTGGCCGAAATTGACGGCGATGTATCCGGATTTCGACAACTATCAGGCCTGGACCGACCGGGTCATTCCCGTCATCGTGTGCGAGCCACTGAAGAATTAAACGGACTGTTTACAACAAAACGTTTACATCGACCCGGGTTCGTGCCACCCTGGGTTCATGACCGATGACCAGTTCAGACCGATCGATTCCGGCCGCGAACGCGCACATCGCGAGTACGCCGGACTCTTTCGAATCAGCGAGCGCCACGGCGCGACCCCAAGCCAGCGCGCGCGGCAATCTCATCCGGAGATGCTCGAGCCCTACGGCGCGGTGCGCGTCGTGGCTCGTCTTGCGGGCGGAACCGACATACCTGAGCCGAACGAACCCGAGGTCGACGATGCCGACGTCATGGCTGCGTTGACTCTGATCCCCAAGGCCCGAGCCGAAATGGAACAGCTGGAAGCACTGTTCCTCGGGATTGCCCGCGAACGGGGCATGACCTGGCAGGACATCGCTTTCGGACTGGGACTCGGAAGCACTCAAGCCGCCCGCCAGCGCTACGAACGACTCGTTCGCCGCACCGGAGGCTGAACGCGTGCCATAACCGGCGAGTTGGAGCACTATTGACTCGTACGGTCCGCACGGCGTTTCGACAGAGCCTCGAACACAGCAAGGAGTCGCATATATGACGACGCATATTCAAGATCAAATCCTGGACCGACGCGAGATCACCTCAGCCCTCGTGCGTGCGCTGGAGCGTCGCCACGAGGTGCTGGACGCAGTGGTCGACAGCAAGGACCACCAGGAGGCACTGACCACCGTCGCGGAACTCCTCGGCACGTCGGAAGCAAATGCCGAAGCAGTTCTGAGCCTCAAGTTCAGCGCACTGACCAAGGCAGCGCGCGATCGCATCCAGGGCGAGCTGGAGAATCTCGACGCCACTCTCGAATGGACGACGCTCGATCGTCCCGCGAGCAGCGGGCAGAACTTCACCCTGCGTCCGTTCAGCGACAGCGCAGAAGACAAGGCACTGTTCACGATTCGCTCGGCCGAGCAGCTCGGCGAAGACGGCAAGCCGTGGAGCGAGGATCGGATCGAAGCCGAGCGCGTCGGTGGTCTCGGTCGGATCGACGACGAGAGCGCTGCCTGGTTCGTCGCCGAGGACGTTTCCGGCGACGGCCCGAAGAGCGTCGGCCTGGTATTCGGCGAACTCGACGGCCAAGAGGTGAACGTGGCGATCTGGATCGCGCCGGAATCTCGCAAGAAGGGCTACGGCACCGCCTGCGTGAAGCATTCGCGGCGCGAACTCGCAGCTGAGTTCCCCGGCACCGTGTTGGTGGTTCGGGCGCCCGCGTAGGCGGCACGCCGCCTGTGAGTGGTTGAGGAGTTCCTGCACTCCTTAACCACTCACAGGGCCGGAGGCCCTACGCCCCGTACACCGGCGTCGGAATCTCCGCCTTCTCCAACAGCGTTGCCACGACGGGCCCGATCTCCTTCGGGTCCCAGCGATCTCCCTTGTCCTCGCTCGGGCCGTGACGCCAGCCCTCCGCGACGGTGATCTTTCCGCCCTCTACCTCGAACACCCGGCCCGTGACGTCCTTGGACTCGGCGCTACCGAGCCAGACGACCAGCGGCGAGATGTTCTCGGGAGCCATGGCGTCGAAGCCCTCTTCCGGAGCTGCCATCGCTTCTGCCATCGCCCCGCCCGCGCCGACAGTCATGCGTGTGCGCGCAGCAGGCGCGATCGCGTTGACACTGACTCCGTAATTCTTGAGCTCGGCGGCGGCCTGGATGGTCATCTCGGCGATACCGGCCTTCGCCGCGGCGTAGTTACCCTGGCCGATCGAACCTTGCAGTCCTGCACCCGAACTGGTGTTGATGATGCGTGCGTCGACGGTCTTGCCCGCCTTGGCCTCGGCGCGCCAGTAGGCAGCAGCGTGACGCAGCGGCGCGAAGTGCCCCTTGAGGTGCACGCGGATCACCGCGTCCCACTCGCCCTCGCTCATGCCGACCAGCATGCGGTCCCGCAGGAAGCCTGCGTTGTTCACGAGTACGTCCAGGCCACCGAAGGTGTCGATCGCGGTCTTGATCAGATTCTCGGCGCCCGCCCAGTCGGCGACGTCGTCTCCGTTGACCACTGCTTGGCCACCGGCTGCGATGATCTCCGCGACAACCTGCTCGGCCGGACTCTCACCGGTCGCGGAACCGTCGGCACCCGCACCGATGTCGTTGACGACGACCTTGGCGCCCTCGGCAGCAAATGCCAATGCATGCGCACGTCCGATACCGCGGCCAGCCCCGGTGATGATGACTACGCGTCCGTCGACCAATCCACTCATATTTGTCTCCTAATGCACTCTGCTCGGGCTTGTCGGCTCCGCTTGTGTGCTAACTTACCAAGCAATCGCTTGGTTTGGTACACAGACGTAAGGAATCCCGATATGGGCATCAGCACCTCCTCCGACGGAACCGGCATCACCACGGTCACCATCGACTACGCGCCGGTCAATGCAATCCCGTCCAAGGGATGGTTCGAGCTTGCCGACGCCATCCTCGACGCGGGCAAGGATCTCAACACTCACGTGGTGATCCTGCGAGCCGAGGGACGCGGATTCAACGCCGGCGTCGACATCAAGGAGATGCAGGCCACCGAGGGATTCGACGCGCTGGTCGCCGCCAACCGCGGTTGCGCCGCGGCCTTCGCGGCCGTCTACGACTGTGCTGTACCCGTCGTCGTGGCCGTCAACGGATTCTGTGTCGGCGGCGGCATCGGACTCGTCGGCAACGCGGACGTGATCGTCGCTTCCGACGACGCGATCTTCTCCCTCCCCGAGGTCGACCGCGGCGCACTCGGCGCTGCCACACACCTCTCGAGGCTGGTGCCACAGCACATGATGCGCACGCTCTACTACACCGCACAGAGCGTCGACGCACACACACTCAAGCAGTTCGGCAGCGTCTACGACGTGGTCCCGCGCGAGAAGCTCGACGAGTGCGCTCGCGAGATCGCCGCGAAGATCGCCGCCAAGGACACCCGCATCATCCGGTGCGCCAAGGAAGCCATCAACGGCATCGACCCGGTGGACGTCAAGGGCAGCTACCGCCTCGAGCAGGGCTACACCTTCGAACTCAACCTCCTCGGCGTGTCCGACGAACACCGCGACGAGTTCGTCGCCACCGGCAAGCCGCGCGAGAACGCAACCCAGAAGGAAGGCTGAGACAAACATGGCTAGCAAGCGTGACAAGACGAAGTCGCTCGACGAGGTAGTCGGCGAACTCCGCAGCGGAATGACGATCGGCTTGGGCGGCTGGGGATCTCGCCGCAAGCCGATGGCCTTCGTGCGTGCGATTCTGCGTTCGGACGTCAAAGACCTGACCGTGGTCACCTACGGCGGACCGGATCTCGGACTGCTGTGCTCGGCCGGCAAGGTCAAGAAGGCGTACTACGGTTTCGTGTCCCTCGACTCCGCGCCGTTCTACGACCCGTGGTTTGCCAAGGCACGCACCGCCGGTGACATCGAAGTCCGCGAGATGGACGAGGGCATGGTCAAGTGCGGCCTCGAAGCAGCTGCCGCTCGCCTTCCCTTCCTCCCGATCCGCGCCGGCCTGGGTTCGGACGTCCGCAACTTCTGGGGCGACGAACTCAAGACCGTCACCTCCCCGTACCCCGAGGCCGACGGCCGCTCCGAGACCTTGATCGCGATGCCTGCGCTCAACCTCGATGCGTCGTTCGTTCACCTCAATCTCGGTGACAAGCACGGCAATGCCGCGTACAACGGCGTCGACCCGTACTTCGACGACCTGTACTGCATGGCCGCCGAAAAGCGATACGTCTCCGTCGAACGCATTGTCGAGACCGAGGAACTGGTCAAATCCGTTCCACTGCAGAACCTTCTGCTCAACCGCATGATGGTTGACGCCGTCGTCGAGGCACCCAATGGTGCGCACTTCACGTTGGCCGGCGAAAGCTACGGCCGCGACGAGAAGTTCCAGCGTCACTACGCCGAGTCCGCCAAGACCCCCGAGTCGTGGCAGGCGTTCGTCGACACCTTCCTCTCCGGCAGCGAAGAGGACTACCAAGCCGCAGTAAAGAAGTTTGCCGATTCATCAAAGGCAGGGGAGCAGGCAAAATGAGCGAATCCACCGTCACCCGCGCAGAGTACGTTGTTCTCGCTTGCGCTGAAATCTTCTCCGGTGCAGGCGAAATCATGGCCAGCCCGATGTCGACGTCGTCCACCATCGGCGCTCGCCTGGCTCGACTCACCACCGAACCCGACCTGCTGATTACCGATGGTGAAGCCCTCATTCTCGAGGACACTCCGGCCGTCGGAACAAAGGGCCCCGTCGAAGGATGGATGCCTTTCCGCAAGGTGTTCGACGTCGTCGCTTCCGGCCGCCGTCACGTAGTCATGGGCGCCAATCAGCTCGATCGCCACGGCAACCAGAACCTCTCCGCCTTCGGCCCGCTTCAGCAGCCGACGCGTCAGATGTTCGGTGTGCGCGGCGCCCCGGGTAACACCATCAACCACGCGACGAGCTACTTCGTCCCCAAGCACTCCAAGCGAGTGTTCGTCGACAAGGTCGACGTGGTGTGCGGTGTCGGCTACGACCAGATCGATCCCGAGAATCCGGCTTACAAGTACCTGAACATCCCCCGCGTCGTCACCAACCTCGGTGTCTTCGACTTCGGCGGACCAGGAAACACCTTCCGCGCGTTGAGCCTTCACCCCGGCGTCACCGCCGAAGAGGTAGCCGAGAACACCTCGTTCGAGGTTGCCGGACTCGCCGAGGCCGGTATCACCCGTGACCCCACCGTCGAAGAACTTCACCTCATCCGCGAAACCCTCGATCCGCGCAACCTCCGGGACCGTGAGGTCTCGGCATGACCCCCACCCTGAAGACCGCGCTGACCGAACTGGTCGGTGTCGAGTACCCGATCGTGCAGACGGGTATGGGCTGGGTTTCCGGTCCCGCTCTCACGTCGGCAACGGCTAACGCCGGTGGTCTCGGCATCCTGGCTTCGGCCACGATGACGTACGACGAGCTCGAGCACGCGATCAAGAAGACGAAGCAGCTCACGGACAAGCCGTTCGGCGTCAACATGCGTGCCGACGCCACTGACGCCCCGCAACGCGCGGATCTGCTGATCCGTGAAGGCGTCAAGGTCGCGTCGTTTGCGTTGGCTCCCAAGAAGGAACTGATCGCCAAGCTCAAGGACCACGGCATCGTCGTCGTGCCCTCGATCGGTGCCGCGAAGCACGCGGTCAAGGTTGCATCCTGGGGCGCGGACGCCGTCATCGTCCAGGGCGGCGAAGGTGGTGGCCATACCGGCGGTGTGGCCACGACATTGCTTCTCCCCTCGGTTCTCGACGCGGTCGATATTCCGGTCATCGCCGGTGGCGGATTCTTCGACGGCCGCGGGCTGGCTGCCGCACTGGCGTACGGCGCTGCCGGTGTCGCGATGGGAACGCGATTCCTTCTCACCAGCGACTCTTCGGTGCCCGATTCCGTCAAACAGGAGTATCTCAAGCGCGGACTGACGGATACGACTGTCTCCCGCAAGGTCGACGGCATGCCTCATCGTGTGCTCAACACCGACCTGGTCAACAGCCTCGAAGGTTCCAGCTATGCAACCGGTTTGATCGCCGCGGCCAAGAATGCCACGAAGTTCAAGGCCATGACGGGCATGAAGTGGTCGACCCTCGCCAAGGACGGTCTCGCAATGAAGCGGTCGGGTGACCGCACGCTGATGCAGATCATCATGGCAGCCAACACACCGATGTTGCTCAAGGCCGGACTGGTCGAGGGCAACACGGAAGCCGGTGTTCTTGCTTCGGGTCAGGTTGTCGGCATGATCAACGATCTGCCCAGCTGCAAGGAACTGATCGAAAGCATCATGGAAGGTGCCGCGGGGCGTATCGACGCGCTTGCGGCTCTTCGCTGACACAGCTCTATCCGAGTGCGTCTCCCCCACTGTGCTTTACGCGTAGTGGGGGGAGGCGCACTCTTTGCGTTTGTCGGACTATCCCGTCTTCTCCTGCTCGAACCCGTCGATCATTCCGAAATACTGCGAGATCGCTGCTGCCGCCATCTGTACGGGAGCGGCGTTCCTCTTGTCTATCGTGCCGCGAATCAAGGGCCCACAAATCGAGAGACCTACTGGCATGTGGTCGAGCACCCCGATTCGCGCGGCGATACAGCCCATCCCGGAATTGCAGATTCCGAACGCAACTGCGTGTTGGCGAACGTCATTGGCGTTGTGCGACGATGCCACCGATCTGTTGCCGGCGCTCAACAGTGACTTCCCGATGGTCGACGCTTGCGCTGGGATACGTGAGCCGACGCGAGTCTGAAGGTCGGGGACCATCAGGCTCCCGATCTTCTGGATGTAGCGCACATGGTTTCCCTCCAACACCCCGAGGTGCACGGCGTGTCCAGTCACGAAATGCAATTGCTGAAGTAGGGGCGTAACCACTCGATCCACTTTGTTTCGATACAGCGAGAGCGCGCCCAGATCTCCTAGCTTGTCGCCTATCTCGTACTCGAGTCCTTCGCGGCGTAGCCAGTTCATCCTCACGAGTTTCAGTAGCATCCGGTGCACGGACGATCGCGGAATCCCGGTTCGGCGCGCGACCTCCCCCAATGTCAGCCGAGGCGCGTCACGAAAGCAGTCCACCACCACCGACAGTCTGTCGAGAGTTGACATGGGGATGGACTCTTCGGTGATCGGTCCGACCAACATCGATGTCTCCGTTCCGGTGGCCCGCCGCTTCGGCAGCCAACATTCGTTCCGCCCATCTGAGCTTCCGTGGACTCACGACGCCAGTACGTTTCCCACGCAGCGGGAGATGCATCTGCATGGGCTCTCACCAGCACCTATACCGATGATCGGTCATGTTCGTTGAGCCCGAATCCATCCCTCGTCACAGTGATGACCGGAGCCCATCAGATCATGCGGCGCCGAGCAGAACGCTTCAAAATCAGGAGGACACATGAATGCTTCATCCCCGTCGACAGGCGTGATCATCACCGGCGGCGCATCCGGAATCGGATTGGCCTCCGCCCGCGCGCTCGCGGCGATCCGACGCCCAGTCGCTCTCTGGGATATCGACGAGGCAAAAGCGGTCGATCAGGCAGCCGTGATCTCCTCCGAATTCGGCATCGACGCCATCGGAGTGGGAATCGATCTCACGAGAGCGGACGACTACGCGGCCGCATTGGCCACAACCCGTTCCTCACTTCCCTCCATCGGCGGACTTGTTCACTCCGCCGGGGTCGTCGATATCGGATCCCTCGAAGGAGTGACGCTCGACGTGTGGGAGACGGGTATCAACACCCATCTACGTCCGCTCATCCTGTTGGTTCAACAGTTGATGCCTGATTTCACGGCCAATCCCGGTTCGGCAATAGTCGGAATCGCTTCGATCAACGCAACTTTGGGCAATGCAATCAACCCTGTCTACTCCGCTGCAAAGGGTGGGATGTTGTCGATGGTCCGATCGCTGGCGGACCGACTGGGCCCGGACGGCATTCGGATCAACTGCGTCTCTCCCGGACAGATTCTGACCCCTCTGCTTCAGCCGACCGTAGACGCATTGGGTGACGGGGCATTCGAACGACGCATCCTCCTCGGCAGGCTCGGTCGCCCGGAGGAAATCGCACACGCTGTCCGCTTCCTGCTGTCCGACGAAGCAAGTTACATCACCGCAACGGAATTGGTTGTCGACGGCGGCAACGTCTCGTCGCAGCGTATGTGACTTGCCCAGAGATTTACCCCCCTTCGACTGTCGTACAACGTCGCTCGGTCCAGCCCACCGGGTGCACTCACGAAAGGAAGAACATGACAATTGCGGATGTCAATGAATCGGAAGAGGTTCGCATCATCGACCAGGGAGAACCTCCCACTCGATTTGCCCGCGGATGGCACTGCCTCGGCCTCGCCAAGGACTACAGCGACGGGAACCCGCATTCCGTCGAAGCTTTCGGTACCAAACTGGTCGTCTTCTCCGACTCGCATGGCGAACTGAAGATCCTCGACGCGTACTGCCGTCACATGGGCGGCGACCTGAGTCAGGGCACGGTCAAGGGCGATTCGATCGCGTGCCCCTTCCACGACTGGAGGTGGGGAGGCAACGGTAAGTGCACCGCGATTCCCTATGCTCGACGTGTCCCCCCGCTTGCCAAGACCCGCGCTTGGACTGCGCTCGAACAAGACGGGCTGCTCTTCGTCTGGCACGACCCCGAAGGCAATCCGCCTCCTGCCGAAGTCGCCATACCGATCATCAAGTCTGCGGAGCACGAGTGGACCGATTGGGTCTGGAAGTCGATAGTCATCGATACGAACTGCCGAGAAATCGTCGACAACGTCGTTGACATGGCGCACTTCTTCTACGTGCACTTCTCGTTCCCCACCTATTTCAAGAACGTCTTCGAAGGACACGTCGCCATCCAGGAGCAGAGCGGCATCAACCGCGACGACATCGTGACCTGGACCGACCCCGACGTACCGAAGTTGGTGTCGAATCTTTCGACAGCGGCCTACCACGGACCGTCGTTCATGATCGACGACTTGCGCTACGTCTACGAGAACTTCACGACCGATTCGGTGCTGATCAACTGCCACTACCCGGTGAGCCCGAACAAATTCGTACTCATGTACGGCATTACCGTCCAGAAGTCCGCAGAGATGCCCGCCGAGTTCGCCGATCAACTTGTCGACGCGATGATCGGATACATCGGTGTCGGGTTCGAGCAGGACATCGAGATCTGGAAGAACAAGACCCGCATCGACAATCCGCTGCTCTGCACCGAGGACGGTCCGGTATACCAACTGAGGCGGTGGTATGAACAGTTCTACGTGGACGTCGCCGACGTCACGCCCGAGATGGTCGACCGTTTCGAATTCGAGATGGACACAAGCAAACCCATCGAAGTGTGGAAGCAGGAAGTCGCTGACAACATCGCACGCAGGGCCGCCGCAGGAGTAGGGCAATGACCATGGAACCGCTGGACTGCGAGCGGTGCGGAACATACGTCCTCGTGGAGAAGAACAGCTGGCATCACACGTCGACCCAGTGGCGATCAGATTCGCGCACGGCATGTTTGGAGTACCGCGACGATGCTGAACCGCCGAGAATTCGATCCGGAAGTTGTTCCGCATTGAGAAATTCCATCAATCAGGCAGCTACCGACGGACGCATAACAGTTCCCGAATGACAATCGTCCTCGCGACCTGAAGGCTCACGTCATAGCTGCGGCCAACTGCTGAGACAACGTACCTTTGTTCTCCACCTCGACGGTGTCGCAGCCCTGCCAACGCGCAGTTCTCCGAAGGAGTTCCGCCAACCGCGGCGCAGTGTCGGCGTCCGCGGTGGGTTCGGCCCACGCCGCGCGGACAAGCAGTCGACGGTTCTGACGGTCGTTCTTCAGATCGACTCGGGCGCAGATCTTGTCGTCGATCAACACCGGGAGCACGTAGTATCCGTGAACTCGCTTGTGCGCCGGAGTGTAGATCTCGATCCGGTAGTGAAAGTCGAAGAGCCGCAACGCTCGATCGCGTGCCCACACTACCGGGTCGAAGGGTGACAACAGCGCATCCGCACGGATGGACCTGGGACGCTTCGCTCGCGGATCGATCCACACCTCCCTTGCCTTGCCTCGACGCTCCCAGCCGTCGACGGACACCCGGCGCACACTGCCGGCATCTTCGAGTTCCTGCAATGCCGTTCGTGCTTCTGCGCTGGGCAGACGAAAGTAGTCGGCGATGTCGTCGAGGGTGCCGAGACCGTGTGCCTTCACACCCCGCAGCACCAGTTCGCGTATCGCCTCCGACCGCTCGACGTGTGCGTCGAGTATCTCGGGTGCAAGCATCTGCTCGGCCAGGCCGTAACGACGCTCGAAACCGGCGCGCCCCGCCGAGACCACCTCGCCCCAACGGAACAGCGTCTCCAGCCCGACCTTCACGTCGGACCACCCCCACCACGGACCGCGCCGTGTGTTCGCCTCGTGTTCGATCTCGCTCGCCGCCATCGGACCGTTGTCGCGCAACTCCTGCCGCAACCAATCGAGGAAGACACTCCGATCGGAAGCCCACCCGTCCTTGTCACTCAACGCTTTGGCGCGAAACTGGTCCATCCGCCAACGGAACAACGGCCACATGTCCACCGGCAAGAACGTTGCTTCGTGGCCCCAGTATTCGAGGTATCCCGAACCGGGGGCGAAGGCAAGCTGATCGAGTCTGGATTTGTCGTATGCGCCCAATCGCGCATAAACGGGTAGGTAGTGACTGCGTTCGAAGACATTGACCGAGTCGATCTGCAGCACCTGCAGCCGGTCCATCACGCCGACCAGATTGCGACGCGTCACCGTCGTGGGATGCGATTTGCCGAATCCCTGAGCGGCAAGCGCTATGCGACGGGCAGCTGCCAGTGACACGACTTCGCTCATAGTGGGCCAGACTACGCACACTCACCGACACGCTTCAGGCGGCCGAAGCCCGACGGCCGAACAGTACTGCCGACATGAACACCTGCAACATGGCCGCGTTCTCTGCGGCAGCGTCGAACTTCATCATGCGGCCGACATCCGGGACCAGGTTGAGCGCAGCGTGAACTACGAACTTCGCCTCTACTGCCGACAGCTCAGGACGAATCTCGCCGAGCACTCGCGCCCATTCGACCACGTAAAGCTTCTGGCGATTCTTCAGATCGCTTCGATGACTCGGCAGAAGGTTGTTCATCTCGGAGAAGTAGACCGACATCAATTCGTGCTGTGCAAACGACAACTCCACGTACATCGCCGACAGTGACCGGAGCACTTGTTCGTGCGAAGTCGCGGAGTCGAAGACCGCTGCCGTCGCCAAGTCCAAGCGATCTGCAGCTCGATAGAACACGGCGCCGAGAAGCTCTGCCTTGCTGGGAAAGTAGCGGTACATACCGGACGCGTTCAAGCCGGCGGCCGCGGCGATCTCTTCGATGCTGACGTCGTGATACCCGCGAGAGTCGAAGAGGCGCACGGCTTCCTGCAAGAGACGTTCACGTTTGTTCGTGGTCACGGTTCGAGGTAACGAGGACTGCTCCAAGCGGCTAGCGGTGATTGCACCCTCACCTTGATCTATCGCCAGACACGCGTCGAGCAGAACCTTCTCCATCGCTCGCTGGGGCAGCAACAGGTTATGGACGGTGATACTGCCGATGACGCTGAACATCGCTGCCACGACAAGGGTCTCGTCCCTCGCCGTCATCGCGGGTTCGGAGCGCGAAAGATACCGGGCTACTCGGCGATTGACCGTACTGGCTTGCGCTCGAACGGATTTCCGATCATCGGTGTCGAGAAACCGGCTCTCCCAACGATAGATTCCGGCCGTACGCCGATTGCGGATCGTCGTTCGTATCACTGCAATCAGATCTTCGCGCAACCGCTGCGCATCGGTTGCCGCAGGCGCAACCGAAACGGCATCGAGGGCACTGGCGAGCGCTCCGGTCAACTCCAGTGCCGCGTGGCGGAACATCGCGTACTTGTTCGGAAAGTGCCGATAGAGCGCCGAACCCGAAATACCGACCGCCGACGCGATGTCGTCGACACTGACAGCAGGATATCCGCGCTCACTGAACGCGATTGCCGCTGCAGCCGCGATCTGCGCCTTGCGGTCCTTCGGTCGCCTCTTGACGGAGTCGGACCTCGGCTGCCGAACAATCCCATTCGACGTCTGCGCGTCGACGAACTGATCGTTCAGGCTCACCGTGTACCCCACTCTCCAGCCCTCACGCACAAAGCACTTCGATCCGCCTGCTCATCAGACGAGAATCAGCATAAGCATGATTCTGAAAACTCGTACACCGATTTCAGCACATCGCGCGTATAGAGTTTCATACATGCAGGTAACGCTGACTTTGATCAGAACACACCACTCGCCCTTCGCCACCTCCCCCGTTGCTTCCACCGAGAATCTTCGTTAACAAAACGTTGCCTGTGGCCACCAGCAGTGGGTAGGGTCACCGCTCGAAGCATCCAGCCCGCATCCACGAAGCAATCCGACTGACAGATTCGGAATATTCGTAAACATACACAGGATGTCGATATGAACAGTTCCGATATCTCCACGTCAATGAAGGAAACTCGGTCAACAGGGCTGACAGTTCGACGAGAATTTCGGTTCACATAATGCTTGCTTGGGCACATATATGTGTGAGATGCTTCACAGGCAGTTCGCTCGACCCCCAGCGCTCGAACAGTTCGAACTCCGTGCCGAACACTGTTGATCTGCAAAGGAATTCAATTAGATGACGTACGAGCTGCCAGCCGCGAAGGGCCCGGTGCGAGACGTAGCGTTACAGGGGGGCTATCTGATCGGATTCTCGGTTCAGGCACTCTTCGGCCTGTTCACGGCAATCCTGCGCAGACGACTCTCATTGCACGAGACGGTTACTCAGACCCTGTTCATCGGTCGCGTCAGCACCGGCCCGTCGCTGCTTCTCATGATTCCGATCGGTGTATTCATCGCCGTCTCGGTCGGTGAACTGGCCGGCCGGATCGGAGCCGGTGGATATTCCGGAGCTGTCGTAGCTTTCATCATCGTCGGTCAGGCCGCCGCGCTGGTGTGCGCGTTGATGATGGCCGGTGTCGCAGGATCGGCGATCTGCACGGATTTGGGTTCACGAAAGATCCGGGAAGAGATCGACGCGATGGAAGTGATGGGCATCGACGTGATCGAGCGCCTCGTCGCACCGAGATTGGTTGCGGCAGTGATCGTCTCCCTTGCACTGTGTTCGATGGTCACCTTCGGCGGTGTGATCGCGTGCTACCTGTACCACATCTACGTCCAGCATCTTCCGGCCGGAACGTTCATGGCAACGTTCAGTCAGTACGGGCGATCTTCCGACTTCGTCATGGCTTTGGTGAAGGCTGCGGTCTTCGGCATCGCTTCGACTTTGGTCGCCACCTTCAAAGGTCTAAATGCAAAAGGTGGCCCACGCGGCGTTGCCGACGCAGTCAACGAAGCCGTGGTCATCGCGTTCGCGCTCGTCTTCATCGTGAACACAGTGTTGTCCGCGCTCTACACCGTAATCGTCCCGGCAGTCGGTGAATTCTGATGTCGCTCGTCGATCTCCGTGTTCGAGCACGTCAAGCGAGCAGACCCCTGCGAACCGCGGGCGACGGCCTCGTCTCCCTCGGTCAGCACGTCACTTTCTACGTCCGCACTATCGCATCGATCCCCTTTGCGCTCACCAAGTACCGCAAGCATGTACTCGGTCAGATCAGCGAGGTCAGCTTCGGCACGAATTCCTTGTTGTCCGGCGGCGGCACCATCGGGATCGTCTTCGCGATGTCGCTGGCCGCGGCGATGATGTTGGGCGTCGAGACCCACCGGGGCCTCGAGCTTGTCGGGATGACCTCGCTCTCCGGCATGCTGTCCGCGGTTGCCAACACCCGTGAACTGGCCCCTGTTGTCGTCGCGATCGCGTTGGCCGCCAAGGTCGGAACGGGTTTCACCGCCCAGATCGGGGCCATGCGTATCTCCGACGAAATCGACGCGCTGGACTCGATGGCGATCCGATCGATCCCCTTCCTCGCGGGTACCCGGGTGATCGCTGCCATGATCTGTGTCATCCCGATCTACATGATCGGACTCCTGGCCAGTTACCTCTCGACCCGACTGGTCGTCGTGTTCTTCAACGGCGCATCGGCCGGTACTTACGACTACTTCTTCCATCTGGCGATCTCTCCGCAGGATCTCCTGTACTCGGGTCTCAAGGCCGTGGTGTTCGCCGCTGTTGTCGCGCTGGTTCACTGCGCGTACGGCTACTATGCCTCCGGTGGTCCGGCCGGCGTCGGGCAAGCGGCCGGGCGCGCGCTCCGGACTGCGATCCTCGCGATCGGAATCCTCGACGTACTGATGACTTTCGCGCTGTGGGGCCTCGTGCCCCAGATCCCGGGAATGGGGGTCTGAGCCGTGGACAGACTCACTACACGCACGAAGATCGTGTACGCCCTTCGCGGCGCGATCGCCATAGTCGTAGCCGTCGCCGCCGCCGTGACAATGGTTCTACGCGGTTCGGGAAATCTCGAGCAGAGCACCGACATCTTCGTCGCTGTTCCAGCCACAGCCGGTCTCATCAGCGGTGAAGCTCCGGTTCGGTACCACGGCGTCAACGTCGGCCGAATCGGCGAAATCGAATCAGGAACCGCCGAATCCGTTGTGCAGTTGCAGATTCAGACCGATGACGCGTCGAAGATTCCCGCTGACGTGGTGGCTCGCGTTGTTCCACGCACGTTCTTCGGCGACATCTACATGCAGCTCGTGGACAGTCCGAATGAGCAGGGCCAGACGACTCTGACGGACGGAGACGAGATCCACATGGACGACGGTCCCGAAGCCGTTGCGCTCTACGACGTGTACACCAAGCTGGTGGGCGTCCTCACTGCGATGCAGCCCGAGAAGTTGCAGACAGCCCTGACTGCGCTGGGCCAGGCGCTCGACGGAAACGGAGCCGAGATCGGTACCACGATAGACAATCTCAGTGCCGCGTCCGGCGTACTGACACCCGCCGCACACCAATTCCTCGAATCGACACCCGAATTCAAGTCGGTCGTCGACGCGTTGGACCGTGCGACCCCCGACATTCTCGATACCTTGGCAGCCGCCACAACCGTCTCGAACGACATGGTCGCCAACAGAGCGAATCTCGAGTCCTCGATCGGCGCGGCCGCAGTCTTCGCCGCTACCGTCGACGATTTTGTCGGGGCGAACAACCGAAACATCATCACTGTGATCGATTCCGCCGGAAAGATACTCGCAACCACCGCGGCCAATCCCGGAGGACTGCGTTCCACCCTCGCCAATGCCAGTACGTTCGGCGCCGCGGGCGCTCGAGTCTTCGCCACCGGAAAGTTCGACATCACAGCAGTTGCCACGTTCGCCGAACCGCTCCCATACACGGGTGATGATTGCCCGCAGTACGGTGACTCGCGCGGAGCACAGTGTTCGGGCTCCAACCTGACGCCTGAACAACCCGTCAGTGCCCCGGTCGTGGGCGGCGTAGCCGAAGCGGCCCCCCTGCGGTACCTCGAAGATCAACTACTGGGCGGATCGCCGGAACCCTCGGATACCCCCAACCCGGCAACAACACTGATGTTGGGGCCGATGGTCAGAGGTAACGAGGTGACCGTCCCGTGAAGGTCCGTCCTGGCCAGGTAATTCGGTTGTCACTCTTCTGTCTCACCGGCGTCGCCTGCGCGTCGTTCGTGGCGAACACGTTGTCGGTCCCGGTTCGCGGAAGCACCGATTCGTACTCGTTCGAGTTCACCGACGTCGAAGGACTCAACCCGGGCAACCCGGTCACCATGTCGGGTGTGCGTATCGGCCGCGTGGACTCGGTTGCGTTCGCCGACAACGGAGGCGGGACGAGCAAGGCGATCGTCGACGTCGAAATCGAGTCGCGATATTCCCTCGAGTCGGATGTCCGTGCCGCCGTGCGCTACGGCGACATGCTCGGTGCTCGATATCTGGCACTGACGCAGGACGACAGCGCAACAACGGTATCCGCACGACAGCTCGAACCAGGTGACACGATACCGCTGGCGCAGACAACACCGCCGATCAACTTGACGGCCCTGATGAACGGGTTCAAACCGTTGTTCGCCGCGCTGCAGCCCGAGCAGGTCAACACGCTCACGCGAAGTTTTGTCGAAACCTTCAACGGCCAGGGCCAGGCAATGACCACCCTGCTCGACCAGATCGCGACCATGAGTTCCGGCCTGGTCGACCGTCAGGACGTCTTCGCGCAACTACTCACGAACATGAACACTCTTCTCACCTCCGTCGACGAGCGTCAACCCGAATTGGTCGGTCTGTTGGACGGTTTGAACGATCTGAGTATTTCCGTCGTCGGGCAGAACGATCAACTGGTCTCGCTCTTGGATCAGGGAAACCGCACTGTCTCGTCCTTGGCTCAGATCATGGCCGGGTCGAACGGTGCATTCGGTCAGACCGTGCAACAACTCGAAAGTGTCACCGGGAGTTGGATTGCGAGCACCGACGAGTTCAACAGACTTCTCGTCAACCTTCCCCAGTTCGCCGACGCCGCCAACCGGATCGGAAGTTACGGAAGTTTCATCAGCCTGTATCTGTGCAATTTCACTCTGAAGGCAGGCGACATGGAAGCCAACATCTTCGGTCCGACACACTCGCCGGTGTGCTCATGATGTTCCTGGTCAAGCTGATCGACGTGTTCGTCGGCATCATGCTCTTCCTGTTCAAAGGGGATCGCCGTCGCAGCGGTAGCGGCACCGCTCTCGCCCTGGGCAGTCTCGGAATCTTCGTTCTGGTGGTGGGACTCGGCGCCGCCTTGGGCATTCCGAAGCTCTGGTACAACGTACGCACGTCGGCATACACAGCCGAGTTAGCCAATGCCAGCGGGCTTTCCGACACCGATCCGGTTTACGTGGCCGGGGTTCCCGCGGGCCGAGTGGATTCGATCGACCTTGCCGGCGACCACGTCGTCGTCAACTTCCGCTTGGACAAGGACCAGCCTTTGGGAAACCAGAGCACGGCGACGGTCAGGCTCAAGACGGTCCTCGGCAAGCGCTACCTGGAGATCGTGCCGGCCGGAGTGGTCGACGACTCCGAGGCGCGGGTCATCCCGCTCTCCCGCACAACCGTGCCGTACAGCCTCGACGACGTCAGCAGTGATGCCACCACTGCGGCAACAGGCGTCGACCTACAGGCGATGGAGTCCATGATGAACACCCTTTCGCAGGTGATTCCCACTGATTCCGATCAGGTGGGCCGGGCTCTGGCCGGAATCAGCGGCGCCTCGGCGGCTTTCGCGCAGAACAGTGAACAGATCGATCAGATTCTCATCATGTCTCGTGAGCTGTCGGACATGGCTGCGGCACAAACCGATTCGATCGTCGGTACTGCGGCCAATGCTCAGACGATCGTTCGAACTCTTGCGATGCGCAAGGACGCACTGACTCAGCTGGTCGACAACCTGACAATCATCATCTCGAAGCTCTCCACCACTTTCGTCGATCGTCAGGACGAGTTCGGAGCCATGACCGACAACCTCGTCGCGGTCACCACCACGCTGAAGAACAACGCAGATCAGATCGACCTGCTGTTGACTCGTCTTCCTTCCGCGCTGCGTTCGGTCACCGATTCAACCGGCACCGGCAATTGGACCGACGTCAACGCGCCGGCGGCCGTGATCCCGGACAATCTGCTCTGCGCGCTCGGCATCATGGAGGGCTGCAAGTGAATACACGAAAAGCCGTCACGGCCATGCTGGTAGTGACCTTGGCGATCGCCCTGCCCGGTTGGTACATATTCGGACGAACAGATCAGTCCAAGACCGTCTACGCCGATTTCAGCTACGTCGGCGGAATCTACGAGGGAAGCAAGGTCACCGTCCTCGGAGTCGGCGTCGGGACGGTCACGTCGGTGGAACCTCGCGGCACTTCTGTTCGAGTAGCGATGTCGATGCCCGACTCCGTGGACCTGCCCGCCGACGCCTCGGCCTATGTCCTCAATCCATCGGTGATCAGCGATCGACACATCGAACTCGGCCCGGCGTACACCGGCGGAGAGACACTGAAAGACGGCGACCAGATTCCGATCGAACGTGCCCACTCCCCCATAGATTTCGACGGCTTGATGGGAAGCGTCAGCACTTTGGCCGACGCATTTGCCGGGGATGGGGGCAATCTCGGCGATCTCGTGAGCCGCGGCGCCGCCGGGTGGCAGGGCCAGGGCGATCAATTCAACACCGCAATTCGCAACCTCAGCACGGCAACCGGAGTTGTCGGCGCTCGGTCGGAAGACATCGGTGCCCTTGTCGACAATCTCAACACTTTGATGAATGCTCTGGACGCACGGCAGGTCAGCCTCGACGAACTTGTCGGCGACCTCGGCGTCCTGGGTGATCAATGGGCGAGCCAGAACATGGACATCTCACAGCCTCTGCAGGATCTGCAGGTGGTCTTCGACCAGTTGAACAGTTTCATGACGACTCACGGCGATGATGTCGGTGCCATAGCCGACAACGTGCGAGTTCTCGGTGACACTCTGGCTGCCAAAGAACCCGGCCTCGCCGAGTTCATGGACCTGGTGCCGTTGATGATGCAGAACCTCTCCCAGACAATCGGTCCTGATCAGCGCGGGCGCATTCGGCTCAACGTCTCGACTGCATTGACTCAGTTCGCGGTGGCGAAACCGCTGTGCGACACCTACAAGTTGCCGATCTGCACCGGAGCCGGGTTCACGAATCCGATTTCCTTCCCCCTCAGCACTTCTGATCCGCTCGGCATCGCCTCCGCGATTTCCGGCGGAGCCGTCCCCGGAGGTGGCAATTGACGCGGCAATCGATTCGGATAATCGCCGGTATCGTGATCATCGGTGTGGGTTCTGCGGCCGTGTTCGCCTTCGGCGGCTGTAGCGCAGGCATTCAAGACCTACCCCTGGGTCGTTCGGCCGACGGTGACGCGTACAACGTGGCGCTGCAGCTGGCCGGCGCCGACGGCCTGGTGTTGGGAGCAGACGTCCGCAGCGGCCAGAAAGTCATCGGTCGAGTATCCGCGCTATCAGCCGATGTCGTCGGAGCCGATGTGACTCTGAGTCTGGACGCCGCGACGCCATTGCCCGACAACGTCGAAGCTTCCGTCGAACTCCCGTCCGCACTTGGCAATCCGTTCATCAGACTCTTGGTGCCGGAAGTTCCGTCCGGCTCCACGCTCAGCGACGGAGACACAATTCCGGAGTCTCGCACCGAGATCGGTCCGCAGGTCGAGAGTGCGCTTGCCACCCTCGGCACGGTTCTGACCGGAAGCGGCATCGACCAACTCGATACCGTGGTGCGCGAGCTGAACACCGCGTTTTCCGGGCGCTCCGGTGAAGTTCGTTCTCTGACCGAGACCCTCACCTCGCTCATGGCAGAGGCAAGCAGTCACCGCAGCGAGTTCGACGAGGCCGTCGACCTCGCTGCCCGGGTCTCCTCCCAACTGGCCGGCCAACGCGTAGTTGTCGACAACTACCTCGATTCCGTTCCACAGGTGGTGTCGATTCTCGTGGGACAGAAGGATCAGATTGCGAGCCTGTTGAACTCGACCGTTCAGCTCGCCACCAACGCAAACACCATTCTCGACTCGTCTCCCAACGGCCTCGACGCGATGCTGCACGATGCGTCGACCGTTGTCGGGACTCTGGATTCGTTCAACTCGGAGATCGGCCAGACGCTGACGAACATGAACGGGTTGCTCGAAAACTTCACCGGTGCAGTGCAGGGTGACTACCTCGTTTTCGACGGCGCCCTGGATATTCCGGGAACGATCGACAAGCTCTGGAGCGGCGGTATGGCCGGTCAATCGATCGCACCAGCGGGAACTCTCACCGATCTACTTCAGGGAGGTCCGCGTTGAGTCGCCTTGCGCTTGTTCAACTTGTCCTGTTCGCTCTGATCGCTGCTGTGGTCATCCCTTTCGGGATCGTCTACGTGGTCGGCCCTCAGGGTTTCGGGGGTCAAATCCGGCTGCACGCCAACATGTCCGACGCCTTCGGACTGACCAAGGGCACGGTCGTCACGTATCGCGGCGTACAGGTGGGGAAAGTGAGTGAAGTCGAACTCGACGCAGGCACCCGCACGGCTCGGGTGGAACTCTCACTCAACGACAACACCGAGATACCTACCGACAGCGTCGCCAAGGTGACGATGGGGACCGCAGCCGGAATTCAGAATGTCGACATCTACCCCAACACAGACCACGGCCCGTATCTTAGGGACGGCGACGAGATCGCCATGCCCGCGGATCAGCAACCGGTCCAGATGAGCCAGTTGATGCTTCAGGCGTCCGGTGTCTTGGAAGGGATTGATCCACAAGCGATCAGCGACATCGGGACCGAGCTGGGGAATTCGTTCAACGGGCTCGGCCCGAGCTTGGCGACGATGATCGACAACGGTGGGACCATGTCGGCGCAGTTGAACGACCAGTCGGCCGAACTCGCTGCGCTGCTGTCGCGAACCTCCACGTTGGTGGACTCCATGGCGACACAATCGGATTCGTTCGTCCGGGGAATGGCAGCTGCCAAGAACTTCACCGAACAACTCGAATCCAACGCGCCGGTGCTGATCTACCTCACCGATCATTCGCCCGCCGCCCTGAACAGCGCTCAACAGTTGTTCGACAAATACCACAACACTTTCGGAGCGGTCCTGGCCAATCTCGTCACTGTCGCACCGATCATCTCCGACCGCACAGACGCCCTGGAAACCGGACTTGTCACGATTCCTGAAGGTCTCGCCAAACTGGCATCCATCGTCAAAGGCGATCGCGCCGACTTTGCCTTGGTTGCGACCCAGGGGCCGGTCTGCAACTACGACACCCCTCGGCGTGAGGTCGGCGATCTGTCTCCCACCAGTCCGAGTCTGGCGATGTACTGTCCCCCCGCCGACGACCTCGTCCAACGCGGAGCACAGAATGCTCCGCGTCCGAACGACCTCGGTTTGCAGAACTCGACCGTCCCGGGCACTCCGATCGGACCGCCCGTCGTCGCAGATCCGATTCTCGTCCCGACCGGAGTCGACGCCCTGAACTACTGGAGATTGATGTTGGAAGGACTGGGAAATGGCACACGGTGACAACGCACTACTCGACGAGACAGAAGCCGAGGTGGCCGAACATCCGACTTCTCCGTCGCTACTTCACCGCCTGAAGGAGCCACGCAACGCACTGATCTCACTAATGGCGGTAGCGCTGGTCGCAGCATTGGCGGTGCTCGGATTCCAGATGTACTCGGCGGATCAGGAAGACACGCTGCGGCAGGAGGCTTTGGACACCGCGCGGGATTACTCGACCATCATGTCCTCCTTCGACTATCAGAACCTCGATGCCAACAAAGACAGCATTGCCTCGATGTCGACCGACGAGTTTGCCGGCACCTACCGAACAATGGTCGATTCACTTCGCGAAGTCGTTGCCGGGGGCCAAGGCCAGGCGAGCGCGACGGCGACAGACGTCGGTATCGAATCGCTGGACAATTCGTCGGCCAAGGTGCTCGTGTTCGTCGACCAACAAGCCAAGAATGTCGCAGCGCCAGAGGGAAACACACAGAAGTACCGCATGGTCGTGTCCCTGGTCCGCTCGGACGACCGGTGGCTCGTGAGCAACGTCGAGACCAAGTAACTCACCACACGCGGAGGAAGATCCATGCCCACTCACTACCTGGATTCGGAAAAGTCCGAGTCGTCGCTTCGCACCGATCAGACACGCATCACCATCACGGCCGAGCGTAGACGGTGGGCACGTAAGCCCGCACACATCACCGACGCACTCGATTTCTGGTCGTTCGCCGGAGCCGCTGCCAACGTCATCCTGCAACTCGGTTGGCCCGAGGTGGCGTACGGCGTCATGGAGAGCAAGGTCGAATCGGGTGCTCTGACAGCGCATCCGTGGAAGCGTGCACGAACCACGACGCAGTACCTGACGGTCGCGATCCTGGGTGACGAGGAAGAGCGAAAGGCTTACCGCGAGGCCGTGAACTCGGTGCACCGACATGTGAAGTCGGATTCAAACAGCCCGGTCAAGTACAACGCCTTCAATCGCGAACTCCAATTATGGGTTGCTGCATGCCTGTTCATCGGTTTCGAAGACAGTCATCAGTTGCTGCACGGCAAGATGTCCGAAGAACAGGCGGAGTCGTTCTACAAGTCCGCGTCAACTTTGGGAACGACGCTGCAGGTCACCGAAGAGATGTGGCCGGCCACACGTGCCGACTTCGAGCGCTACTGGAACCTCGGTTGCGAACGCGTCGTCATCGACGAACGCACCAAGCAGTACCTGATCGACTTGGTCAACCTACAGATGATCGCGTGGCCGATACGCCTGGTGTTCCGAAACTTGTTGCGGTTCCTGACGGTCGGATTCCTTCCACCGATCTACCGCGACCAACTCGATCTCGAGTGGACCGAAGACGACCGCCGCCGGTTCGAACACCTCTTCATTTTCGTGTCGTTCGTCAACAGGTTCATCCCACGCTCCGTTCGTCAGGCCGGCAACACCATTCAGATGCGCGACATTCGCCGCCGGATCAAGGCGAGCAAGAATCTCGTCTGAGCCAGCGGCGCGTTATTCGTTGTCAATTCTGCTGCCCTACAGGTAAATCGGGCCGGTCGGTCGACAACAGATCACGGCTGGACATGGGTTCCAGCACGACTGAAAACCGGGTCGAAAAGCCGACAAACCGGGCTGATCGAGTGTCACATTCGCCGCATATCGACGCCGCCGAGGCACGTTTCAGGTGACTTGCATCACATTTCATCTCGTTTATGTAACGCCGGGAGAGGTGGCATATCGTCATGCGACCTGGGAAAACACTCTTTGATGCATTTCTGTTGCACAAACATGTGTCGACACGCCGACCCGTGACCAATCCGTAATCATCTCTTATGGTTGGTGACAGCCCGATCAACCGGGCATTACCGAATCGCCACCGCCCGTCCCACCCCGCGGTTCGGACTCGACAACATTCCTAGTGGTGGGAGCGGAGCTGAGACGGTCACCGTCCTCCGTCGGCGGGACTCGAGAGGATTTACCAAAAATGACCAAGACCACCGTTACCCGTGCACTTGCCTCTGTCGCTGCAGCCGGAGCCCTCGCAGCCGGAGCCCTCGGATTGAGCGCAGGCACCGCATCCGCAGCCACCCACGACTGGTCGGGTGTCGCAGAATGCGAATCTTCGGGCAACTGGGCCGCGAACACCGGAAACGGCTACTACGGCGGACTCCAGTTCAGCCAGAGCACGTGGGAGGCCTACGGCGGAGCGGGCAGCGCCGCCAACGCCAGCCAGGCAGAACAGGTCCGCGTTGCTGAAAACGTCCTTGCTGGTCAGGGAGCCGGCGCGTGGCCGGTGTGCGGACAGTACCTCCGCTGATCCCAGCTCACATACTGCGTCGCTGCCCGGCGTTCGTCGAGAATTCGACGGGCCCCGGGCAGCGTCGTACTAGCGACCTTCATGCCCCGCCTGATCCGGCCCCTCCGCCGCTGCTGTTGAAAGACATTACGGCGGTACGTGATCCGTCGGGATGACGCGGAGCGAGCGAGGTGTACCGACTCGCCTTCCGATCACGCATCAGCCCTCGGAGAGCCATCCACAATTTTTGGGCCGTCCTCGCCAACCGGTTGTGAGAACTGACCGGCGCAGCCGTAGAAGCGTACGGGATGGGGTCCTTACGCACGTAGTGCTCCATAACCCCAGCGTAGCCGTGTTTCGATGCCGAAATGTTCGTTTTCAATCGCTACCTCGCATCCCTCACGGCGACCGAACAAATCGATCCGGCGCACTCGATGGCCCATCCTTGACCAGGCGTGCAAACCGGTCGGGTAAATCGCGTGGCCCGAACACTTCTCGACCACTGTGTGACAAGAGGCGGTCAACACTCCACCACTCGAAGTGCTCGACCAGCTCGGCGGCCAGCGCTTCGCGCCCCAACGACCCACAGGGCTCGAATGCGGTCGCCACCGGCACGAGGAAGTAGTCGTTGATCGCACCGCCCCAACCCGGCAATATCGCCGGGTCACGGATCTCCTCATGCCACACATGGGTGGCTGCGCCGTAGTCGCGCAAGCCGATCTCCTCGTCCAATTCGCGCGCGAGCGCCTCGGACGGGGTTTCGTCTCCTTCCAAGCCTCCGCCCGGAGGACACCAGACCGTCAGCCCTCCCCCGGGCGCGATGAATCGGTAAAGCAGAAGACGGGACTGGTCGTCAACGACCAACCCCCTGGCCGAATGCCTCAGACGCATGAGTGCCACTGTAAGCCAGCAGGTCAGGCCATAACGGCCAACTCCGGCAGTCCGGCAACCACAACCGCGAGGTTGTATCCCGACATCCGCAGTTCTCCGTTGTCTCCGGTCCTCGCGTACTCCGCATGCCCGAACGCCCGCTCGTGTTTCACTCCATCCGGGGTGATCCCCTCGGCCGTGGACAACCGATGGAACTCGGTGCGCGTCGGATCGCCACCGAAACGGCCGAACCCCGCGATACTGTCGCCTTCCGCTTTCATGACGTAGACGTGCCGGTCGGCGATACCGAGGTCCGACTCCACCTTGGCTCGCACCCCGGGTGAACCGTAGAACACCACGTCGTCGACCGCTGCGCTTGCCCCGCGTTGCAGCGCAAGAGAAGTCGCGAGGGATCCGTAGGAGTGGCCCAACGCGGTGATATGGACTCCGTCGTTGACCGACGCGGCACGAAGACCGTGAAAGAAGCTACCCAATGCGTCGGCGGCTATGCCTGCTTTGGACGATCGACTGACGTCGAAGCTGGCCCGACCGATGTCGAACTTTCCCGGCCCGATCACCTGTGGCGCGTCGTATCCGATCCAGGCGATGGTGGCCACGCTTTCCTTTCGGCCGGCCAGTTCGAGTTGCCGCATCGCCTCGGCTCGTAATCGCGTTGCCTCTCCGACCATTCCGCGCATCGAGTCCTTGACGTTGGTGTTCAGTCCGGGAATCGTCACGGAGATGTGATCCGCTGTGTCCGGATCCCCGATCGCAATTGCAGCGAAGCCTCGTTCGCCCGAGCGCATGTCCATGAGCAGTAACCGTCGATCAGGTTCGGCGCGAAACAACTCGTCGAGCGCGTCCAGATCCTCGAGTTTGCGTTCGGCGTACCACTGGCCCGCCCCGGTGTTACTCAGTCTGCCGCCGAAGAACTCGCGGTGAAGTTCTTGCGATATTCGGACTGAATCATCTTGCAGCCGTGCTCGTTCCGATTGAATTCGATCGAGGTTGGCCGGGCTGCGAATCGCAGCAGGAATGCCGTCGAGGTTGGCGATCAGGCCTGGTGCATGACGCAACATCTGACGCTGCCGATCAGGGCTGAACGCTCGCCACTCCTCCCCCACACGCACAGCTTTGTCACGGAGGTCGGTGCCGACCTGAGACCGCAGAGACAACGCATGATGAAGATCCGCGCTGACCAGCAGTGCCTCACCGATCAGTTCTCGAACTGCGACCTCGAGCAACTGGGCGTGCACGTGGAGCGGGTGACCGTCGGCGATGGGCGCAACGGCAGAGACGGTTCCATCCTGACGAATATGCAAGTCGTCGGCGACGGCCTCTTTGCGCAGCGTATCCAGCCGTCGACGGATGTCGCGAACGCGGTGAGCGACCAGAACGCCTTCCAACCCAGCAGACAGTTGATCCAAGGCTTCGACGTCCCATACGTCGATATCTGTGAGATCCACTCGGGTCAGGACGAACGAGCAGCGATCCGAGCCTGTACTTCCGGGCGACGCAACGGAGGGACGGTCTGAGGTGGCTGTCTGCGAGGCGGCAACGCACTGAGCAGGCGCGTCGTCGTTTCGGTCACCTCACGCACCGCCTGTTCGAAGGCGTCTCGGTTCGCGTCGGACACCTTGGCTATTCCGCTCACCTTACGTACGTATTGGCGAGAGGCCGCTTCGATCTCCTCCGGCGTAGCAGCGGGCTCGAGTCCACGAAGTTCAGTGATGTTTCGGCACATAATTCGACGATAACCCTGCTCACCGACGCCGTCACGGTTCGATACATCAATGTATCCAAACTGCCACGCAGATCCGGGCATCACGGTAGTTTCAGTGAAATTCCCCCAGTGACTGGAAGTAGCCACTAACTCATGGACTCTGCACTCACCTCCGTCGGCCTACCCGCCGCACTCGCCATCATCATGTTCGGCCTCGGGCTTTCCTTGACGGTCGGAGATTTTGCCCGCGTGGCAAAAGCGCCGAAAGCCGTCTCGATTGCCCTGATCTGTCAGTTGTTGTTGCTCCCGGCCGCGGCCTTCGGTCTGGTCACGTTGTTCGACCTCGACCCACTGCTCGCTGTCGGCATGATGCTCCTCGCCGCATCACCGGGCGGCACCACGGCAAACCTGTTCAGCCATCTGTTCCGCGGCGATGTCGCTCTCAATGTGACACTCACTGCGGTCAATTCGGTGATAGCGGTGGTCACCCTTCCGCTCATCACCAACTTCGCGTTGGGCTACTTCGAACCCGAGGACGCGGACGGCACCCTCGGACTGCAGTTCACGAAGGTACTTCAGGTCTTTGCCGTCGTACTGATTCCTGTCGCCCTCGGAATGTGGGTTCGATTGCGCTCGAGCGCCTTTGCCGAGCGCATGGACAAGCCCGTCCGCATCGGATCCGCGGTGGTTCTGGCACTGGTGATCGTCGGAACGGTTGTTTCCGAGCGCGAGAACATCGCGGACTATCTCGTCGACATCGGCGTCGTCGCTGCCTTGTTCTGCCTACTGAGCCTCTCGATCGGTTACGTCGTTCCCCGGATATTCGGCATCGAGGATCGTCAGGCCATCGCCAGTTCCATGGAAATCGGCATCCACAACAGCACGTTGGCGATCACCATCGCCGTCAGTCTCCTCGACAACGTGCAATTGGCAGTGCCGGCCGCGGTGTACGGCGTTCTGATGTTCCCGCTCGCTGCAGCCTTCGGCGCCGCCATCACCCGAAAGTCACGGACCATGGCCGAAATCGACTAATATCAGGCGGTTTTCGATATAGGTGATCTGGTATCGCCAACCCTACGATCGATACGGACTCAGACCGAAGGGTATCGAAAAAATGCTGACCAACACACCTACCGTGCCGGACGAACGCGTCTGGCAAGAGCTAGTCGACGCACTTACCCGTCGCCAATTCGGCATCGGAGCCGGGATGGCAGCAGTCGCAACTATTCTGTCGTCCTGCAGTTCCAGCGACGGTTCAGGGGCCGATGATGACGCTCAAATGCGCACCGTCACCACGCCGTTGGGGACCTACGACATACCTACCAACCCCAAGCGGGTCTTGGCCGTCGACGCCCGAACCGACCTCGAGCTCGCCATTGCCCTGGAACTACCGGTGTTCGGATACAACATCTCGCCCGTCACCAAGTGGGTTCCCGCCGACGGCTCGGCCGAATACCTCAGCGACAAGCCCAATCTGGAGCAGATCCTCGGACTCGCACCCGATCTCATCATCTGCGTCAACGCCGACAACGAGTACTGGCCCGCTGCAAAGCTCCAAGCCATCGCTCCTGTCCTGACGACCGAATCGAAGCAGACGTGGCGGGAGAACCTGACCCGGCTCTCCGATTGGCTGGGCCGAACACCCACCATGGATCGCCTGATCACCGACTATGACGCTCTGATCACCGACATTCGCACTCGACACGCTTCCGCGATCGCGGGCAAAACCGTCGCAAGCTTGTCCTACAGTCCGGACAAGGCCACGATCTACATCGACAGCCTGCCCGTGTCGGAGGAAACGGGAAAGAAGAATCGTCAACCCACCGACATGACGCTCGCCGATATCGGCGGAAGAACATTGAACACAACCGGTTTCGACAATCAGGGACGACTGAGCATCGAAGAGATGGATCGTCTGCAAGGCTGCGACGCGTTCATGGTTTCTGTCACAGACAGCAATGACACCACCTTCGAACAACTCTCGGACACCAAGTTGTGGCAAAGACTTCCGGCTGTGCAGGCCGGGAACGTCACCGTTCTGCAAGGAAGTACGTACTACGGGTCCATCTACACCAACATGTACGTCGCCAAGGGCTGGGACGATCTCTATTCGACGCTCGACTGATCAGACTTGTCCGTGGAAATGCCGGCCGCTCCCGCGCGGTCGGCATTTCACGTTTCGAGGTCGATGCCCAACGCTCCGGAGAGGGTCCGCAGACAGATCACTCTCAACTCTTCCTGCGGTATGGAAGGTTGATCGAGCCAGTCGAGGCAGACAGCTCGGACGAACGCGATCCATCCCCGAACTGCAACGGCAGCGAGCTGTCTTCTTTCGCCCTCGAATCCCAGTGCATCGAGGATTCGAATCTGCTGCTGTTCGAGTTCGCGCTCGACAATCGCCCGGATACCGGCCTCGGCCGAGAGCGTCCCGACGTTGATGGCGCGCACTCCCCTGCTGTGCGACTTCACGTACGCGAAGTAGGCGTCCAACCCGGCTGCCACCTGTTCGCGCACCGGTAGCGTCGCATCGGGTGCGGTCACCTCGAGCAGGTGCTGCGATTCGCGCTCGACGATTGCGGCGAAGAAGTCTCGCTTGGTCGGAAAATAGTGGTACATCAACCCGCGCGAGACGCCCGCAATCTCGGCGACCTCTTCGATCCACACATCCTCGTACGAGCGATCGGCAAAAAGTTGCGCGCCGATGTCGAGCAACTGCGTGCGCCGCTGCTCTCGGTCCAGGCGTTTTCGTGGTGCGACCATAGGCAAGTCAGATTACTACTTGACACCGATTCAGTAAGGCGTACTTTGCGTACTAGACATCAATTCAGTAAGCGATCTCACCCCGGGGGACACACAATGAGCGTCGACACCACTCCAGAGGCGACGACCGATGCTCGGATACCGCATCCGGCGTGGCGCCTGCCGGTCCTCGGGGACGTTCTCGGGATCAATATCCGGACACCGCTGCAGAACTCCGTGAGCATCGGCCGCGAACTCGGCCCGATCTTCGAGAGAAATGTCCTGGGAAATCGCTTCGTCTTCGCCTCGGGCGCGGACATGGTGGCAGAACTGTCCGACGAGTCCCGGTTCGCGAAGCACCTTGCACCTGGAGTCAAAGCACTCCGCGGAATCGGCGGCGACGGCCTGTTCACGGCGTACAACCACGAACCCAACTGGGGCAAGGCGCACAATCTCCTGGCACCGGCGTTCAGCCAGACTGCGATGCGCTCGTACCACCGCACCATGCTCGACGTGGCCGGCGAGTTGGTCGACCATTGGGACAGTCGTGAAAGTGACTCCCCCATCGACGTCTCCGCAGACATGACCAAGCTGACGCTGGAGACCATCGGACGCACTGGATTCAGCTACTCGTTCGACTCCTTCGAACGTGAAGAACAGCATCCGTTCGTCAAGGCAATGGTCGGCGCACTCTCCCATTCGCAGCGCACGACGTTCCTGAAGTCGACCGCCCTCGGGCGAGTGCTCGCACGTCGCGCCGATCAACGTGACGAGGTCCGCAAGGCGTACATGGCCGAGGTTGTGGACGAAGTGATCCGTGCCCGGCGGACAAGTACCGAACCGGGGCCCGAAGATCTTCTCGAACTGATGCTGCGGGCGGCACGCGAGAACGATCCCAACCGTATCGACGAACTGAACATCCGCCATCAGGTCGTGACCTTCCTCGTCGCCGGACACGAAACGACCTCCGGCGCATTGTCGTTCGCGCTGTACTACCTGTCACGAAACCCTGACGTGCTGGCCAAGGCGCAAGCCGAGGTCGACAAGGTATGGGAGAGCGAGGAGCCCGCCTTCGAGAAGATCGCGAAACTTCGATACGTACGACGCGTCCTCGACGAATCATTGCGTCTGTGGCCGACCGCTCCCGCCTACGGGCGCGCGGCGCTCGAAGACACGACGCTCGTCGGCAAGTATCCGATGAAGAAGGGCGATTGGATGCTCGTGCTCATCCCCTCACTTCATCGTGATCCGGTGTGGGGCAACGATCCCGAGGCGTTCGATCCGGATCGCTTCCTGCCCGCCAACATCAAAGCCAGGCCGGCGCACGTGTACAAGCCGTTCGGAACCGGTGAACGCGCCTGCATCGGAAGACAATTCGCTATTCACGAAGCGGTCCTCGTGTTGGGCACCATCTTGCAGAAATACACGATCGAGGCCGATCCGGACTACGAGTTGAAGGTAGCCGAACGGCTCACCCTGATGCCCGAAGGCTTCAACTTGACGGTCCGCCGACGCTGACCTCGCAAAACTGCGTCGCGCAACTCGGTTGAAACAGTCCCGAATGCGGTAATCCCTGAGGTGGCAGCAGCGAGCACCGGCGCACCCTGGGAGTTCACATGACAAAGAGGCCTGCAGTGGGAATCGTCTTACTCTCGGCGGCATTGGCCACGGGAGCTTGCTCGGCAAGCGTCGGGACGCCGCAAGTGGACAAGTCCGAAGTCGCAAGTCAGATCTCCACTCAACTAGCCGAGAAGATCGGCGAGCCACCCGACGACGTGACGTGTCCGGAGAACCTCGACGCCGAAGTCGGCGCATCGATCACGTGCGTCCTGACCGAGCAGGGCACCGAATACGACGTCACAGCTACCGTGACCAGCGTTGACGGTGAAAGTGCGAACTTCGACATCAAGGTCGCGGATGCGCCGAACAACTAACTGCTGTGCGCCTTTATTAACCGCCGGCGGTTAATAAAGGCGCACAGCAAGGCGTCAGAGACGCTCGATAATCGTCGCGTTCGCGGTGCCGCCACCTTCACAGATGGTCAGCAGGCCGTAACGACCGCCGGTGCGCTCGAGTTCGTTGAGCAGGGTTGCCATCAGCTTGGTGCCGGTCGCGCCGAGCGGGTGACCGAGTGCGATCGCGCCGCCGTTGACGTTGACCTTGGCCGGATCTGCGCCGATTTCCTTGATCCAGGCCAGGACGACCGGGGCAAAAGCTTCGTTGATCTCGACGATGTCGATGTCGTCGATGCTCAGGCCGGCCTTCGCGAGAGCATGCTTCGTGGCCGGGATCGGCGCACTGAGCATGAAGATCGGGTCGTCGCCGCGTGCGCTGAGGTGATGAATCCGGGCGCGGGGCTTGAGGTTGTACTTCTCCACCGCTTCCGCCGACGCCAGCAGCAGCGCACTCGCACCGTCGGAGATCTGGCTGGCCACTGCTGCGGTCATGCGTCCGTCTTCGACGAGAACCTTGAGCGTCGCCATCTTCTCGAGGCTGGTCTCGCGGGGTCCTTCGTCGACGGTCGCGTCACCCATGGCGACGATCTCGTTGTCGAAGCGACCTGCGGCGATTGCAGCCTTGGCGCGCTCATGGCTCTGCAGGGCCCACTTCTCGAGCTCTTCGCGGCTGATGTCCCACTTCTCGGCGATCATTTCGGCGCCCTTGAACTGCGAGACCTCCTGGTCACCGTAGCGCTCGGTCCAACCGACCGAACCCGAAGTCGGCGTGTCGAATCCGTACTGCTGACCGACGATCATCGCTGCCGAGATCGGAATCTGGCTCATGTTCTGAACGCCGCCGGCAACGATCAGATCCGCGGTGCCCGACAGGATGGCCTGAGCGCCGAAGTGCACTGCCTGCTGGCTCGAACCACACTGACGGTCGACGGTCACCCCGGGAACGTGCTCCGGGAATCCCGCTGCGAGCCAGGACATACGGGCGATGTTGCCGGCCTGGCCGCCGATGGCGTCGACGCAACCGAAGATCACGTCGTCGACGTCACTGGGGTCGATACCGGTGCGCTCGACCAGTGCCTTGACGACGTGCGCACCGAGATCGATGGGGTGCACGCCGGACAGCGCGCCGCCCCTCTTGCCGATCGGTGTGCGAATGGCGTCGACGATGTAAACCTCGGACATAGCGTTAGCTCCTAGTTTCGTTGTGCAGCAATAGTTCTTGAAGTTGATTCAGCAATAGCGTCTGAAGTTGTGGCCGGATCGGAGAGCCCGTCGAGCACGATCGCGAGATATTGAGCCGCGACGGCGTGCGCCGAGAGGGATCCACCCGGGCGGTACCAGCGAACCGCGACCCACACGGTGTCGCGCATGAAGCGGAAGACCAATTCGACGTCGATGTCGGAGCGGAAGGTCCCGTCCGCGACGCCGGCTTCGAGGACGCCGACCCACAGGTCCCGGAATTCGGTGTTGCGCTCGGCCAGGTAAGCGAAGCGCTCGTTCCCGACGAGGTGCTTGACCTCGTCCTGGTAGATCGCCACAGCCGAATGTGAGGCGTCGATGGCCTCGTACGACGTCACGACCAGTGCTTCGAGCGTCGCGCGACTGTCCAACCCCGCCGCGACGATCTCGCGGTATTTTCCGAAGAGTTCGTCGAGGAACTGGTGCAGGATCTCGTCGACCATCGACTCCTTGGAATCGAAATGGTGATACAGGCTGCCGGACAGGATCCCGGCGGCGTCGGCGATGTCGCGGACGGTCGTCGCGCGCACTCCGCGATCGGCGAAGAGCCCCGCCGCGATCTCGAGCAGCTCGTCGCGGCGCCCGGACTTGCCGTTTGATTCGTCGGAATTTCGAGGTGGCGTCATGTATTCAATCCTATCCAGGGCCTTCCCCTGTGCGCGGTCAGCGAGTCCAGGGGCTCCTTAACCGCGCACGGGGACGCTAGGCCCTCTGCGAAGAAACGGAGACGATCTCGCCGGTCATGTAGGTGGAGTAATCGCTGGCGAGCATCGCGATGACCGTTGCGATCTCCCAGACCTCCGCGGCGCGGCCGTAGGCCTCACCGGAAGCCAACTGGTCGAGCAGTTCCTCACTGGTGACCTTCGCCAGGAACGCGTGACGCGCAATGGAAGGCGAGACCGCGTTGATACGGACTCCGTACTCCGCTGCTTCGATGGCGCTGCACCGAGTCAGCGCCATGACGCCGGCCTTGGCTGCGGCGTAGTGCGCCTGGGAATGCTGCGCGCGCCAACCGAGAACGGACGCGTTGTTCACCAGAACACCGCCGTGGGGAACGCTCTTGAAGTACCGCAGGGCGGCGCGCGTCGAACGGAAGGTGCTGTTGAGTGTGATGTCGAGAACGCGATCCCACTGATCGTCCGTCATGTCGACGACGGGAGTTTCACCGCCAAGGCCCGCGTTGTTGACGACGATGTCGATACGTCCCAACTTCTCGGCGGCGCCGACGAACAACGCGTCGACCTGCTCGGTGCTCGATACATCGCAGATGATCGATTCGACCTGCTGACCGGGGAATTCGGCCTTCAGCTTCTCCACCGTCTCGCCGAGTCGACGCTCGTGGAAGTCGGAGACGAGAACGTCGCCGCCCTCGAGAAGCACCCTGCGCGCAGTGGAGAAACCGATGCCGGTTCCGGCTGCGGCGGTGATGATCGCCTTCTTGCCCGCGAGCAGTCCGTGGCCCGGGGTTTCCTCCGGCGCAACGGAAAGCGGGGACGCGGCTTTGGTGTCAGACATTAACGGGCCTCTCGGGGAAGACCGAGCACGCGCTCGGAAATGATGTTGCGCTGAATTTCGTTGGAGCCGCCGTAAATCGTGTCGGCGCGGGTGAAGAGGAAGAGGCGTTGCCATTCGTCGAGCTCGAGGTGCTCGGGATCGGTGATGTCCGAGGCATTGCCTTCGGAATCCGCCCACGGTGCAACCAACGACGACGCACCCTGCACGTCCATCGCCAGCTGTCCCAGATCACGATGCCAGTTGGCCCACAACAGTTTTGCGACGGACGCTTCTCCGCCACCGGTTCCGGCGTCGACCGCGTCGAGAGTGCGCATCGCGTGGGCGCGCATCACGCGCAGTCCGACCCACGCGCGGGCGATCTTTTCGCGAATGTGCGGATCCTGGTCACTGCCATTGGCTTTCGCCAGGTCGACGACGCCTTGGAGCTCGCGGGCAAATCCGATCTGCTGTCCGAGCGTCGATACACCGCGCTCGAAGGTGAGCAGCCCCATCGCGATCTTCCAGCCCTCGCCGGGTTCCCCGACCACCAGATCGGCATCGGTGACGGCGTCGTCGAAGAAGACCTCGTTGAACTCCGATGTGCCGGTGAGCTGCTGAATGGGCCGAACTGTCACACCGGGCTGATCCAACGGGACAAGCAGGAAGCTCAACCCCTGGTGACGCTTGGAGCCCACCTCGGTGCGGCAGACCACGAAGCACCACTGCGCGACGTGAGCCAGTGAGGTCCACACCTTCTGGCCGTTGATGATCCACTTGCCGTCTTCGAGGCGTGCGGTCGTGGAGACGTTCGCGAGGTCGGAACCGGCGCCGGGCTCGGAGTAGCCCTGCGACCACAGTTCACTGACCGTGTTGATGCCAGGAAGGAATCGGCGCTTCTGCTCGTCGGTGCCGTACGCGATCAGCGTCGGGCCGAGCAGCTCTTCACCGATGTGGCTGACGCGAGCGGGCGCACCGGCCTTCGCGTACTCCTGATGGAAGATGACCTGCTGGGAGATGCTTGCTCCCCGCCCGCCGAACTCCTTCGGCCACCCGAGGCACGTCCACCCCGACGCTGCGAGGTGCTTGTCCCACTCGAGTCGTTGCTCGAAGAACTCGTGCTCACTGCCGGGGCCGCCCTTACCCTTGAGCTGGGCGAATTTGCCCGTCAAGTTCTCGGCCAACCACTGCGCGACCGTGGCCGCAAACTCGTCGTCCGTCATCTGCCCGTCCGGGCTCTCGCTCTGGTCCACATATGTAAGATAACCTACCAAGCACTTGCTAGGTAGCGTGTCAGGTAGGAGTCCAGTGACCGAACAACCGAGAACCATCCCATCAGCCCTCATCCGGGCCGCCGAGGAGTTCGGTGAGCGCGCGGCTATCGCCGATGGCGACACCCGACTGACCTTCGCACAGCTACATCAGCGCGTCCGCGATTTCGCCGGCGCACTGATCAACCGTGGGGTGAAGGCAGGCGACCGCGTCGTCATCTGGGCGCCCAACACGTACCACTGGGTGATCGCCCTGCTCGGCGCTCAGTACGCCGGCGCAGCCATCATCCCGATCAACACGCGCTACACCGGCACCGAAGCACTCGACATCATCGAGCGCGTCGACGCAGCTGCCCTGGTGGTCGTCGGCACGTTCCTCAAGGCCGACCGGTACCAGCAGTTGCTCGACGCCAATCCGGACCTGAGGATCCCCACCGTCATCCAGGTACCGATCGACGGGGACGACGACCGTGACGGCGTCATCGAGTTCGAGGACTTCCTCGCGCTCGCCACCGACGCCGCCCGCACCGAAGCCGACGCGCGTGCTGCGAAGGTGCAGCCAGACGACGTCAGCGACATCCTCTTCACCTCCGGCACCACGGGGCGCAGCAAGGGTGCGATCACCGCGCATCGTCAGTCCATCGCTGTCGCCAAGTCGTGGGGTGAATGCGCCGAGGTCACCGCCGACGACAACTTCCTCATCATCAGCCCGTTCTTCCACACCTTCGGGTACAAGGCCGGAATCCTGGTCTGCCTGTTGAACGGTGCGACGATCGTGCCGGTGTCCGTCTTCAACATCGACGACACCCTCGCATTGGTCAGCAGCGAGAAGATCAGCATCCTGCCTGGCGCCCCGACGATCTACCAGACCATCCTCGATCATCCCCGCCGCAGCGAATACGACCTGTCCTCGCTCCGCATCGCGATCACGGGCGCAGCACCCGTGCCGGTTGCCCTCGTCGAGCGCATGCAAGCAGAGCTTTTCGACGCCGTCCTCACGGCATACGGTTTGACCGAGGCAGTGGTTGCGACCATGTGCCGCACCGACGACGACCCGGTCACCGTCTCCACCAGTTCCGGCCGCGCGACAGCCGATTTCGAGGTCAAGATCGGCGACCAAGGCGAGATCCTGCTTCGCGGACCGAACGTCATGCTCGGGTACCTCGACGACCCGGAATCCACCGCCAAGGCAATCGACGTCGACGGCTGGCTGCACACCGGAGACGTCGGAACCCTCGACGAGCGCGGATATCTCGACATCACCGACCGTCTGAAAGACATGTACGTCAGCGGCGGATTCAACGTCTACCCCGCCGAGATCGAGGGCATGTTGGCTCGCCTGCCCGGCGTCCACGAGTCTGCTGCCATCGGCATCCCCGATCACCGGATGGGAGAGGTGGGCCGCGTCTACATCGCCCAACTCGACGGTGCCGGCCTCACCGAAGAGTCGGTGATCGCTTTCCTCAAGGAGAAGATCGCAGGCTTCAAGGTGCCTCGCGAGGTGCGCTTCGTCGATCACCTGCCCCGTAACCCTTCGGGCAAGGTCCTCAAAACGGTTCTGCGCGAGGAACAATCATGACCGTTCCCTTCGAAGCCGACGTCGTGACCTACGAGGTTCGCGACTCGGTCGCCGTCGTGACCTTGAATCGTCCCGACTACCGCAATGCCCAGAACTCGGTCGTGACGTACGCCCTCGACGCGGCATTCCAGCGCGCTGTCGAGGACGATGACGTGAAGGTGATCGTCCTGGCAGGCAACGGACCTCACTTCAGTGCCGGTCACGACCTGGGAACTCCGGGACGCGACCATCACGTGGAGTACGAGAACAAGGCCACCATGTGGTGGGATCACGTCGACAAGCCAGGCGGTGACCAGCGTTTCGCTCGCGAGATGGAGGTCTACCTGGGCATGTGCCGCCGTTGGCGGGAGATCCCCAAGCCCACCATCGCGATGGTGCAAGGCGCCTGCATTGCCGGCGGGCTCATGCTCGCCTGGGTCTGCGACATGATCGTCGCGGCCGACGACGCCTTCTTCTCCGATCCCGTTGTCCGCATGGGCATCCCCGGCGTCGAATACTTCGCTCACCCGTGGATGGTCGGTTCACGATTCGCCAAGGAAATGCTCTTCACCGGCGATAGGTTCACCGCGCAACGTGCATACGAAATCGGCATGGTGAACCGCGTCGTCGCCCGCAAGCATCTCGAGAAGGAGACGTTCGAGCTCGCCGGACGTATCGCCGAGATGCCGCGCTTCGGACTGGCTTTGACCAAGAAGGCCGTCAATCAGTGCGAGGATCAGATGGGGATGCGCAACGGCATCGACTCCGTCTTCGGTCTGCATCACTTCGCTCACGCTCACAACGCCGAAGTCGGCAAGGACTCGCTTGGTGGACTCGACGCCAAAGCTATGGCTGCCAGTGCTCGCACACCGCAGGAAGGAACAAACTAGTGGATCTCGTATTCGACGACGCCACAACCGCATTCCGTGACGAGGTTCGCTCGTTCCTGGAAGCGAATGTGCCCGCAACTCCCCTGAAGTCGATGGATACCGCCGAAGGCTTCGAAGAGCACCGTCAGTGGGAGCACACTCTCGCCGACGCCGGCTACGCCGTCGTCTCCTGGCCCAAGGAACTCGGTGGACGCGATGCATCCCTGCTCGAGTGGGTCATCTTCGAGGAGGAGTACTACCGCTCGGGCGCGCCCGGCCGCGTAAGCCAGAACGGCATCTTCTTGTTGGCTCCCACACTGTTCGAGCATGCAAATGCCGAGCAGTTGGCTCGCATCATGCCGCGCATGGCTCGTGCCGACGACATCTGGGCCCAGGCCTGGTCCGAGCCCGAGTCCGGTTCCGACCTCGCAAGCCTGCGTTCGAGTGCGAAGAAGGTCGACGGGGGCTGGTTACTCAACGGTCAGAAGACGTGGAGCTCGCGCGCAAGCTACGCCGACTGGGGCTTCGGCTTGTTCCGCTCCGATCCGGATGCGCAGCGCCACAAGGGCATCACGTATTTCATGTTCGACCTGCGCTCGAAGGGCGTCACCGTTCGCCCGATCGATCAGCTCGACGGTGAGCCCGGCTTCGCCGAGATCTTCCTCGAAGACGTCTTCGTTCCGGACGACCCGGCCAACCCAGGTGAGTCGGGTGTGATCGGAAACGTCAACGAAGGTTGGCGGGTCGCGATGAGCACCGCGAGCAACGAGCGTGGTCTCTCGCTGCGCAGCCCCGGCCGCTTTCTCGCCACCGTCGACCGCCTGCTCGAGCTGTACAAGTCCAGCGGACGCACCGACGACAGCGCTCTGCGCAACCAGGTCGCCGACGCCTGGATCGGCGCTCGCGCTTACCAACTCAACACATTCGGCACCGTCACCCGTCTGGCCGACGGTGGACAGCTCGGCGCCGAGTCCTCGATCAACAAGGTCTTCTGGTCCGAGTGGGATATCGCCACCCACGAGACTGCTCTCGAACTTCAGGGCCCTGAAGCCGAGTTGGCCGACAACTGGATGGACGGATACCTGTTCTCCCTGTCCGGCCCGATCTACGCAGGCACCAACGAGATTCAGAAAAACGTCATCGCTGAGCGTCTGCTCGGCCTACCGAAGGCGGACCGATGAGATTCGCGCTCGACTCCTCCCACCAGGACTTCGCTGCAAGCATCGATGCACTGCTGACCAAGTCCGACATGCCCGCCGTCATCCGTTCGTGGAACGACGGTGACACCGAGCCGGGCAAGAAGCTCTGGCAGCGCCTCGCCGAGACCGGCGTCAACGGTCTCGTCATCTCCGAAGAGCACGACGGACTCGGCGCCGACGCCGTCGACCTGGTCGTTGCGCTCGAACAGCTCGGTCGGCACGCAGTACCCGGACCGGTCGTCGAAACGATCGCCGTGGCGCCGACGCTCCTGGCCTCCGTTGCACCGGAACGTCTCTCTGCTCTCGCCGAGGGTTCGCTGGCAACTGTCGCAGCTCCCCCGCGCACACCGTTCGCGCTCGACGCCGATGCGGTGGATCTGGTTCTGCTCGCGCAGGACGGTGCCGTATCACTCGGTGTCCCTGGCGAACCCAAGGCATCGGTGGATCTCTCCCGCAAGCTCTACGAGGTTTCCGCCGGCGAATCACTGGGCTCCGCCGACTTCTCGGCCGCCTTCGACATGGGCGCTCTTGCCACTGCCGCGCAGTTGCAGGGCCTGGGACAGACACTGCTCGAGGTCACCACCGAATACGCGAAGCAGCGCAAGCAGTTCGGCAAGGTCATCGGACAGTTCCAGGCCATGAAGCACCACCTGGCCGAGGTTGCCGTCTCCCTCGAGATGGCTCGCCCCCTGCTGCACGGCGCCGCACTGTCGGTTCGCGATCAGTCGGCCGACGCCTCACGTGACATCTCTGCAGCCAAGGTCGCGTGCGGGGATGCTGCGTACAAGGCCGCTCGCGTCGGACTCCAGGTTCACGGCGCCATCGGCTACACGATGGAACACGATCTCTCCTTGTGGCTCACCAAGGTACGGGCGCTGCTCACCGCGTGGGGCACACCGTCCGAGCATCGCGCACGCGTCGTCGAAGCGCTGGTTGCATCATGAGCATCGACACCGAAGACCAGGCAGCATTGCGCGCATCGGTACGCGATCTCCTGAGCAAGCATTCCGACTCCGCTGCCGTCCGCGCCGCCATCACCACAGAGATCGGCTACGACGCCGCTTTGTGGAGCAAGCTGTGCGAGCAGATCGGCGTCGCCGCGTTGGCGATTCCGGAGGAGTTCGACGGCGTCGGAGCAGGTTTGGGCGAGGTACACGTGGTCCAGGAGGAATTGGGCCGCACGCTGACCCCGTCACCGATGCTGGGTTCGGCGATTCTTGCCGCACAGGCACTGCTGCTTTCCGGTGACGACGACGCATGCTCACGACTGCTGCCCGGTGTCGCGTCCGGCGAGAGCACGCTGGCCCTGTGCTGGGCAGGTGCCGCGGGTTGGAGCACCTTCGGCGTCGAGGCAACCGAAGACGCGTTGACCGGCACGGCGTCGTACGTCCTCGACGGACACGTCGCAGACACCCTGCTCGTTCTCACGGCCGACGGGTTCTACGAAGTGGATCCAGCGGCCGAAGGCGTCTCCCGCCGACGCGTCCCCACCATGGATCCGACGCGAACGCTGGCGGAGGTCACGTTCTCCGGTGTTCGTGGTCGGCCACTGGAGTGGTCCGAAGATCTGGTCGATCGGATCCGAACCGTCGTTCTGATCGCCTTGTCTGCTGAACAGGTCGGAGCGGCAGCAGCGATCGTCGAACAGACCGTGGAATACACCAAGTCGCGCAAGCAGTTCGGTCGCGCGATCGGTTCTTTCCAGGCCCTCAAGCACCGGATGGCCGACATGTACACGTTGGTCGAGACGGCGAGGTCGATGACGTACGCCGCCGTGGCGACGCAGTCGGCGGACGACGCGGCAGTGGCGAAGGTCTACTGCTCGGAAGCCTTGCAGCAGATCACCTCCGAAGCAGTTCAGCTGCACGGCGGAATCGCGATCACCTGGGAGCACGACGCTCAGCTGTACTTCAAGCGTGCACACGGCAGCGCTCAGCTTTTCGGTCAGCCGAGCACCTACCTGCCGAGCCTCGCGCAGGCAGCGGGCCTCTAGGAGACGTCGGTGCTTGTTCGCTCGGGATTGCGAGCGAACAAGCACCACTGGTGCCCAGTCAGTGGAATGCCCAGCAGATTAATAGCGCTGGATCGCGCAGAATCGGTCACCAGACAGCTGTCCATCCCACAGACCGGAGTTTTCTCGTGAATCGATTCGACGACAAGCGCGTCCTCATCAGCGGCGCAGGATCCGGAATCGGCCAGGCCACCGTTGCCCGCATCCTGGCAGAAGGTGGCACCGTCGTCGCCGCCGACATTTCCGAGACCGGCCTCGAACAGACGCTGAACACCGCGAAGGACGCCGGCCACTCCGATCGCCTCACCACGGTGAAGGTCGACATCTCCAGCGAAGAGTCTGTTCGC
Organism: Rhodococcus sp. KB6; assembly: GCF_001445685.1. NCBI lineage: Bacteria > Bacillati > Actinomycetota > Actinomycetes > Mycobacteriales > Nocardiaceae > Rhodococcus > Rhodococcus sp. KB6. The sequence continues at coordinate 307,921 of NZ_LNAK01000154.1, forward strand.
GAACAGGTCGGCGCTGCGCTCAAGGCTCTGGGCGGCCTCGACGTGCTGGTCAATGCGGCGGGCATTCTGCGCTCCGCACACACCCACGAGATGACACTCGATTTCTGGAACACCGTCATCGGGGTCAACCTCACCGGAACATTCCTCATGACGAGGGAGTCCCTGCCGGCACTGCTCGAAAGCGGGGCAGGCGTCGTGGTCAACTTCAGTTCCACGTCGGCCACCTTCGCCCACCCGTATATGACGGCATATGCGGCGTCGAAGGGTGGAATCCAATCCTTCACGCACGCACTTGCACTCGAGTACAGCAAGCAGGGCCTTCGCGCCGTGGCCGTCGCACCCGGCAGCATCGCTTCGGGCATGACCTCCGATCCCGGCTTCCCGGCCGACATCGACTTCACGCTGCTCGGCAAGCTGGCCCCGGCAATCGGTGAGGGTTTCGCGCCCCCGTCCGCCGTCGCCGGCGTGATCGCGATGCTCGCTTCCGAAGACGGCTCGTTTGTCACCGGAACGGAAATCCGCATCGACGGCGGCACGCATATGTGACCACTTGCTGTGCGCCTTTATTAACCCCCGGCGGTTAATAAAGGCGCACAGCAGCGAGGCGGCATACTTATCTCGTCGCCCGGAACCGGTCCGGCGGTACGACGTGCGGTGGGGAGCCAGCGGTGAGCGAGTCAACAGGCACTACGAACCTCGAGCCCGTGCTGATCAGTCCCGTCGTCGGCGGAAAGATCCGCACCTGGTCCGAGGACGAGACCCGCTTGTGGAGCGTCGACGATCCCGCGGCGCTCGGCGCACTGTTGGGACGCGGTCTCGTAGCCCGTACGACCCTGCCGGACAACAAGTTCCGAGAGGTTGCGTTTCTGGATACCCGGACCCAGGCCCTCACTGTGCAGCCGCGCTTCGCTTCCCCTGACAGCACTGCACTTGCCGCACCGTTCAAGCTCACCGAGGCGTCGGCCCCGACGTCCGACGCTTGGGAAGATCTCGAATCGGTACTCGCGTCGGTCGCGATCTCCGCTGCTGGACGTGGCGAATTCTGGCTCGCGGAACTCGGCGGGTGGGATTCTCCGCACGAGCCGAACTGCCTCTTCACGACCGTCGACGAATCGGGACTGGCCAACGCGGTCATGGAGGCCACCCCCGCGCCCGCCGGAACCGGCGTCTGGCCGGAGGTTCCGAGCGGACAAACCGGCGTTTCCGTTTCGGCACCAGCCTCACAGGACACCATCGAGGCTGCCGGAATCTTCGCGGTATCAGCGATCGAGACGTGGGGCGTCACACCGTGGGACATCAACCTCACTTTCGGCAAACTGGTCGATTTCGCCTGATCAGCGGCGCCGACACGCGGCGGTGAGTTGTACGTCTCCCCTCAGCCGACGGCTCACGGTTCGTCACAACACGCCCGATGGCGACGACATCGGGCCCCTCGGTGGGCATACTGAGGGAACTGGGGTTACTCCCGGTCACAAATACCCGTGGATCCGCGTCGGGGCGGGTGCGGTCCGACAACACGCGAGCAGCCACAGACACTGGCGGCTCCGAAAGGTTCAATCATGGCAACCGACCAATTACAGACGGTTGTATTGCACGGCGACCAGCTCAAGTACGTCGACCAAGGCAGTGGCCCCGTTGTGGTGCTCATTCACGGCCTACTGGGCGCGCACTCCAATTGGGAGCCGCAGATCGAGACGCTCTCGCGTCATTACCGCGTGATCGCCCCTGATCTCTTCGGACATGGTGCGTCGGACAAGCCTGCCGGCGACTATTCACTCAGTGCTCACGCCGCCACCGTTCGCGACCTCCTCGAAGCCCTCGATATTCCGTCGGCCACCCTCGTCGGTCACTCCCTCGGTGGTGGGATCGCGATGCAGACGCTGTACCTGTTCCCCGACCGGGTGGAGCGGCTGTGCCTGGTGGCCAGCGGCGGACTCGGCCCCGAGGTGAGCCCACTCCTGCGCGCGGCGACTCTGCCCGGCAGCGAACTGGTACTTCCCGTTCTCGCGTCCAGGACGCTGACCGACGTGACGGACAAAGCGCTCGGACTTTTCAACAAGATCGGCCTGTTCAAGCTCGGTGCCAGCGCGAGTGAGGCCCGTAAGAGCTTTGCTTCGGTATCGGACGCGTCGACACGTCAGGCATTTCTGGCGACCGCGCGATCGGTCATCAACTACAGCGGCCAAACCGTCAATGCCACTCCGCATTTCGCCAACTTCAAGAACCTGCAGGCACTACTGGTGTGGGGCGAGGAAGACACCATCATCCCCAACGCCCACACCGAGAATGCTCGCGCCGAACTACCGCTGGGGCGGGTGGAGATATTCAAGCGCGCCGGGCATTTCCCGCACCTTGACTATCCGGATCGCTTCGACCGTGTCTTCTCCGAATTCATGACGGACTGCGGAGTCGGTATCGGCACCGGACCCAAGGCCGTCAGCAGCTGAACTAGCTCCCCGCAACCAGCTCTTCGAGGTAGCTCGCCACCCCGTCCTCGTCGTTCGTGGGCAAAATTCGGTCGGCGAGCTCGATGACCTCGGCTCTGGCGTTGGCGGGCGCCAGAGCCGTTCCGGCCCAGGCCAGCATCGCAACGTCGTTGAAGGCGTCACCGGCCGCGGCCACTTCCGACGCGTCGATGCCGTCGATCGCGCACAACTGCGCGAGAGCGCTGGCCTTCGAGACGCCCGCCGCTGCCATTTCCATGTACGGGGCCCCGGAGTGGGTCAACTCCACACCCTCGATACCCGCAGCGACCGCTGTTCGGTACAGGTCGGCGCCGGGAACCTCGGCATGCCGGGCCACGATCTTGACCATCGGCTCCACGTCCAGCGGCAGCGTATCGGCGAGCACCATCTCGTGCAGGTGCCGGTGATGGTCCGCGAACTCGCACAGAGCGGCATACTCCGGCTCGGCAAAGAACTGCGTGGGTCCGACGTTCGCGAACACGACGCCCGGAATCAGAGCGCGAACCTGCTCCATAGCCGTTGCAGCCAAAGATGTTTCGATCGAAACGGTGTCGACGATCTCCGGAGTCCCGTCCGCCAGGTCGAGAATGACAGCTCCGTTGGCACACACAGCTTTACCGCGAAATCCGCACGAGCTCGCCAACGTGTGTACCGAATGCCTGGCCCGGGCCGTCGCCCACACAACTTCGATCCCCGCGAGCCGCGCGTTCTCCATGGCCTGCGCGGTTCGCGCTGAAATCGTTCGGTCGGAGCGCAGCAGGGTGCCGTCGAGGTCGGTTGCGAACATACGAATGCGGGTCACCAGACCATGATGGCAGTCCGTTCGCAACCCTCACCAACTACATGACATGGACAGTTGCTCTGTCAATTACCTGACTGGGTATCGAGAAGGTGCCGACGCATCTCGCCGAAGACCACACTCAGCCGCTCGACATCTCGCGGGCTCAGCAGATCGAACATGCCCTCCCGTACTGCGGCTACATGCGCCGGGCTTGCCGACGCCAATTTCTCGGCACCCTGGTCGGTCAGCTCCGCATTAGCGCCCCTCTTGTCGTCGACACACTCGACCCTGCGCACCCAACCGGCACCGACCAGCCGATTGACGGCCCTGGTCACACCACTTCGGGTCGCCATCACAGCATCGGCGAGCTCACTCATGCGCAGTTGCCGCCCAGGCGCTTCGGATAGAGCAACCAACAGTTCGAAGTCCGTGAACGAAATGTCGGAGTCTCGCATCAATTGTTGGTCGAGCACACGCTGCAGCAGTCGCGTCGAGTCCAGATACGCCCGCCAGGCCGATTGCTCCGAGTCGGTCAACCACCGCACTGATTCCATAACGCCAGCATATCCGAAGTAGTTGACAACGAAATCAAATGAGCTATTCTCAATGTGGTTGATCAGTCAACTACTTGTTCGAAGTGAAGATTCAACCGGGAGGCGGGCGCCATGAGCGACGACAACGCAGTGCAGGTCGACAACGCAGTGCGGTTCGAGGAACGCCGGGCCGAGATCAGGGATCGACATCTGCTCCCCGCCGACAAACGACCCGCATCGACCGCACGCGGCCTGCACCATACGGCCCTGATCAGCAGTGACGTCGAACGAACCGTGAAGTTCTACCAGGATCTCCTCGGATTCCCACTCACCGAGTTGATCGAGAACCGTGACTATCCCGGGTCGTCGCACTTCTTCTTCGACATCGGCAATGGCAACCTTCTGGCGTTCTTCGACTTCCCGGGTCTCGACGTGGGCCCGTACCAAGAAGTACTCGGCGGCCTCCACCACATCGCGATCAGCGTCGAACCCGCCAAGTGGGCGAAGCTACGTACCAGACTGACCGAGGCCGGCGTCGAACTGATCGAGCACAGTGAGGTTTCGCTGTACTTCCGCGATCCCGACGGCGCTCGACTCGAACTGATCGCAGACCCACTCGGTGAGATGTACGGCAATCACGTCCTCTGAAAACTTGCTCTCCCCCATACCATTCGGAAGGCACACCATGACCTCCACTCTGTCGCAGCCGAACCTCGATATCCGTCGATCCGGGGATCGCTTCAAGTCCAATGCCGGCTGGCTGGACTCCAAGCACTCGTTCTCGTTCAGCAATCACTACGACCCGAAGAACACTCACCACGGTCTTCTCCTGGTCAACAACGACGACATCGTCACGCCCGGAATGGGATTCGACACCCACCCGCACCAGGACATGGAGATCGTCACCTGGGTACTGAGAGGTTCTCTCGTACATCAGGATTCGATGGGTCATTCGGGTGTCATCTACCCCGGTCTAGCCCAGCGGATGAGCGCCGGAACGGGCATCCTGCATTCGGAGAAGAACGATTCGTGGCGACTCGGTGACGTGGCCGGCAGCCATTCCGACAAGCACAGCGACCCGGTTCACTTCATCCAGATGTGGGTCATCCCCGACGAAGCCGGAATCACCCCCGGCTACGAGCAGTTGGAGATCGACGCCGAATTGCTTGCCGGTGGTCTGGTTCCCGTCGCCTCCGGCATGGACGCGTACGCCGATCACTCGGCAATCCGGATCAAGAACAAGTACGCCGCGATGCACGTCGCGCGTCTGCAACCCGGACAGCCCGTGACCCTGCCCGACGCGCCGTTCCTGCACGTTTTTGTCGCCGACGGTCAGGCGGCCTTGGAAGGCGTCGGCGTGCTCGAACAAGGTGACGCGGTGCGCGTGTCCGGCGGCGGAGGCCAGCAGGTCAGTTCCGATACCGGTGCCGAGGTCATCGTCTGGGAAATGCACGCCACCGTTTCGCAGGGATGACATGAAGTCCTTCTCGTACGACGCTTCACCGGCTCGAATTGTCTTCGGCCAAGGGATGATCGATACGATCGCCGAAGAAGTGCGGCGGCTCGGCCGTAGCCGAGTGATGGTGCTGGCAAGTCGTCGACTCGACGCGGTTGCCGCCGCCGTGACCGAATCTCTCGGCGACATGGCGGTGGCCCGCTTCGACGGCGCTGTGATGCATACTCCGATCGAAGTCACGACAGCCGCGCTGAGACTTGCCGAGAACCATCACGTCGACACGGTCGTCGCGATCGGCGGCGGTTCGGCAACCGGGTTGTCCAAGGCATTGGCACTACGAGCGGGGTTCGATCAGATCGTCGTTCCGACAACGTACGCGGGATCAGAAGTCACTCCGGTGTTGGGTGAAACAGAGAACGGACGCAAGACAACTCGCTCCTCTCCCCACATCAGACCGGAAACCGTCATCTACGACGTCGACCTCACTCTCGATCTGCCGCTGGATACCACCGTCACCAGCGCCGTCAACGCGATGGCGCATGCGGTTGAAGCGTTGTACTCCACCGAGTCCAACCCGATCACGGACTTGATGGCGATCGAGGCGATCTCCGGGATCGCCCGTGCGCTGCCGAGCATTGTCGATGATCCGAAAAATCTGGAAGGTAGGGCCGAACTACTGCAAGCAGCCTGGTTGGCCGGAACCTGCTTGGGCACGGTCGGTATGGGGCTTCATCACAAGTTGTGCCACACCCTCGGTGGCAGCTTCGGTTTGCCGCATGCTCCCACCCACACCGTTGTCCTTCCCCAGGCAATGGCGTTCAACGCGCCTGGCGTCCCGGAAGTCATGTCTCGAATAGCGACTGCCTTGGGTGTATCCGACGCCGCCACCGGCGTTTTCGACCTCGTCACCTCGTGCGGCGGGCCGACCTCTCTGCGAGAGGTGGGAATGAGTCACGATCAGATCGGCCGTGCAGTCGAACTCGCGAACGCCGCCGCTTATCCGAACCCGCGTGAGATCACCCCGGCAGGCCTGAGCGAACTCCTCGAGAACGCCTGGTCCGGGCGTCGACCCGCCATCAGGTGAGAACTAATCAGGCAGTACCGCCTCGAGGCCTGACGTGTTCGAAGATCAGAATCGTCTCGGTCGCAGCAACCGCTGGATGTGCCGAGAGATTGTTGACGACGAAGTCACGCAACTGCGCCGAATCCGTCGTTGCGACGTGCAGCATGTAGTCGTCGACACCGGCAACGAAGTACACGTTGAGCACGGAGTCCAGCTTGGCGAAATCGTCGCCGAGCCGGTTGAGGTGCGACCGTGCGTTGGCCTGCAGTCGAACTGCGATCATCGCCTGCAGATCCATTCCGAGAGCGGCGGGGTCGATGTCCGCGTGAAATCCCCTGATCACGCCGTTGTCCACCAAGGCGCGCACACGGCCGAGGCATGTCGACGGCGCAATTCCCGCGATCGCAGCCAGCGCATTGTTCGGAATCCTCGCGTCTTTCGCCAGCTCTTCGAGCAGAACCCGGTCGATCTCGTCCAACTTCATTGCTGCCCGAACATGCTTCGGCGAGGCGGCCGTCTGAATACCGATTTTTGAACTTTCGCGCACCATGAATACAGCCTAGAGAATTATCTTCACTTCTCTTCACTATCTGGCGACGAAACTTCATGCTTGGCACCTGCCATTCGAAGAAACAACAGACTCAGTTCGGAGCCGTGTCATGAAGGTCGGAATCCCCCGCGAGATCAAAAACCACGAGTACCGCGTGGCCATCAGCCCAGCAGGCGTCCACGAACTGGTCGGCCGAGGACACGAAGTCGTCATCGAAACGGGTGCAGGCGTCGGCTCCTCGTTCAGTGACGAGGATTTCAAGGCCGCGGGCGCGCAGATCCTCGGATCTGCCGATCAGGTCTGGACGGACGCAGATCTACTCCTGAAGGTCAAAGAACCTATTGCAGAAGAGTATTCGCGACTCCGTAAGGATCAGGTTCTCTTCACCTACCTGCACCTGGCGGCGTCGAAGGAATGCACCGACGCGCTCCTGACGTCGAAGACCACCTCCATCGCCTACGAAACAGTTGTCGGTTCCGACGGTTCACTGCCCCTCCTCGCCCCGATGAGTGAAGTAGCCGGACGCCTGGCACCGCAGGCGGGCGCCTATCACTTGATGCGTCACGGCGGCGGACGCGGAGTGCTGATGGGCGGCGTACCCGGAGTGCGCCCCGCCAAGGTCGTGGTGATCGGTGCGGGAGTCTCCGGCAAGAACGCCATCGCCGTGGCCTACGGCATGCAGGCCGACGTCACCGTTCTCGACCTGTCGATCGCGCGCCTGCGGGAAATCGACGAGCTTTACCACGGCCAGGTCAAGACCATCACGTCCAACAGCCTCGAACTCGAACAGGCTGTACTCGACGCCGACCTCGTCATCGGCGCGGTGCTGGTCCCCGGGGCGAAGGCGCCGACTCTCGTCTCCAACAGCCTGGTGGCGCGTATGAAGCCGGGTTCTGTCCTGGTCGACATCGCCATCGACCAGGGAGGCTGCTTCGAGGATTCACACGCGACCACGCACGCTGATCCGACGTACCAGGTTCACGGTTCGGTCTTCTACTGCGTTGCGAACATGCCCGGAGCCGTCCCCCGTACGTCCACCTACGCACTCACCAACGCGACGCTTCCGTACGTCGTCGCATTGGCAAACAAGGGGTGGAAGGACGCGGTCGCGACAGTTCCCGGCCTGGGGTCAGGTCTGAGCACACACGACGGCCTGCTCCTGTCCGACAGTGTTGCAGCGGCGCATGGGTACTCGGCTACCACTCTCTGACCCAGGCAGCTCTGACCCAGGCAGCTCTGACCCAGGCAAGGACAGCTCGAGATCGCTAGCCTTGATCCATGAGCATTCCTGACATCACGCTGAATTCCGGAACCACGATCCCGCAACTCGGCCTCGGAGTCTGGCAGGCCACCAACGACGAAACCGAGCATGCAGTACGGTTCGCACTCGACGAGGCCGGCTACCGGCACATCGACACCGCTGCCGCCTACGGAAACGAAGAGGGCGTCGGACGAGGTATCGCCAACTCGTCCGTCGCGCGAGAGGACATCTTCCTCACCACGAAGCTGTGGAATGCGGATCAGGGCTACGAGCCGGCGTTGAAGGCTTTCGACACCAGCATCGACAAGCTGGGCGTCGACTACGTCGATCTCTACCTCATCCACTGGCCTCTGCAGGACAACGACCGACTCCTCCGCACGTGGGACGCACTCGAAAAGATCGCGGAATCGGGCCGCGCCAAGGCAATCGGGGTGTGCAACTTCGAGCCGCATCATCTGCAGCTTCTCGTCGAACGCGGTGGATTGTTGCCCGCAGTCGATCAGGTGGAACTGCACCCGCACCTCACACAGCACGCCATTCGCGACAAGGCCGCCGAGCACGGGATCAAGGTCGAATCGTGGAGCCCACTCGGCGGTACCAGTAACGCAGGTTGGGGTAAGGCGTCCAAGCCCAACACCCTGCTCACCGACCCGATCATCACACGAATCGGTGACCGCCACAGCAAGACTGCCGCGCAGGTCCTGATCCGTTGGCACCTTCAGAACGGCCTGATCGTCATCCCGAAATCCGTACACGATGCTCGAATCGCTCAGAACATCGACGTATTCGACTTCGAACTCACCGATCTCGACCTGAGCGAAATCGACACTCTCGACGACGGTACCCGCGTCGGCGCGCATCCCGATGAACTCAACATCGGTGCACCGAACTGATCAAGCCGCTCGTTTGGTGGGGCGAAGCGCATCGAATCCGTTTCGCCTCACCATCGTTCCGAGGGTCTTCCACCACGGCCGAGCCGGATCCGGCTCGCTTCCGTCGCCCATCCGGTGCAGCTGATCGGTATGCCACTGCAGGTCGAGTGCACCGTCGAGCATCGAGATGTCGGCAACCTTCCCCAACAACTTCCGCGCTCCGAACTCAACAGTCGGCACGGTCAATCGTTCCCGATCCGATTCCAGGAGAACGGTTGCCGCGTCGGGGATCGTGATCGTCGGCCGGCCGAGGCCGATCACGTCGCACGCGCCGGAAGCCAGTGCCTCGACCATCGCCGATCGCGAGCGGAAGCCGCCGGTGACCGCCAAGGGAATGTCGCCGGCAATCGCTCGGACTGTCTCGGCGTACTCGAGGAAATATGCCTCTCGATCGCGAGTGCTCTGCTTCTGCGCTTTACCCATCATGGCCGGCGATTCATAACTGCCACCGCTGATCTCGATGAGATCCACCGACTCTTCGGTCAACGCGCGCACTACTTCTCGCGACTCGTCTTCCGAGAATCCACCTCGTTGGAAATCAGCCGAGTTGAGCTTGACCGAGACCGCGAATCCCGGAGCAACGGCAGAGCGTATGCGCCGAACGATCTCGATCAGAAAGCGTCGTCGACGCTCAGGATCTCCACCCCACTCGTCCGTCCGCTGATTGGACAAGGGCGAAAGGAACTGCGCAACAAGATAACCGTGCGCTGCGTGTATCTGCACGCCCCCGAAGCCGGAGGACTCGGCGACGCGAGCGGTTTCCGCGAACTTGTCGATGATCTCGTCGATCTCAGCGGTCGAGAGTTCTCGCGGCGTCGCCATTCCCGGAATCTTCAGCGCGATCGCGCTCGGGGCGACCGGTCTACCTCTGCTGGCAATCGGGTTGGATTGCCGCCCTGGGTGGTTCAGCTGCATCCAGATCTCGGCGCCGCCGTTCTTGGCGGTCTTGGCCCAGGCAGTCAGTGCTTCGGCATCACGATCGTCGTCGACGACGACATTGCCCGGTTCGGCGATCTGCGATCGATCGACCATGACATTGCCGGTGATCAGCAAACCGAACCCGCCACTGCCCCAACGACCGTACAGCGTTTCCAAGCGAGTGGACGGTCCATGAGTGCGGTCACCCAGAGCCTCGCTGAGCGCAGCTTTCATGGTCCGATTCCGCAGGATCTGCCCGCAGGGCAAAGTCAATGATTCTCCGAGCGTGGTCATGGATGCCTCTCGTATGAAGGGAAGAAAGTCAATGGCGTGGCGCAGAACCGAAGTGCCGCTTGGTATCGCGCACGAAGCTCGAGAAGATCAGCGAGTTGACCGGTAGCCCGCCGCGCACCGCGAGCGACAGCTTCGGACGCGGCGAGAATGCAAAATTCCACTGCAGTCTCGAACCCACTGCGAGCTCGTCGACGCGGTAGTCCTCCGCGAAGGATTGGAACAGCGGAACATTGGACTGTTCGACGTAAAACGAGTGCCGACGCGTTTCGTCGTCCCAGGTGATGAACTTTTCGCGCATCTGCATCGCACCGCCGCCCACCTCCGCGATTCGGCGCGTGCCGGCGCCGTAGGGGCGCGGCGAGGTGTAGTGCACTTTTGTGAGCAGTCGGCACCACGACAAAGGCTCGTCGGCGGTCAGACCAGCCCAGACGTCATCCGGTGCGGCGGTGAGGTCGATCGAGTACGTGAAGATATGCGGTGCCGTGTCGAAGAAATCGACACCGACCGGTTCGAGGTCGAACCAATGTGTCATCGCCTACTCCTGCCCAATTAGCCGTTACATGAAGTTACGGATACTTGACGACCGAAGTCAACCCCCGAAGGCTCAGCGGGACCAAGCCTCAGAACGAGAGAGCCCCTGCAGTGAAGCGATGACCTGTTCGAGCGGCTCGATACTTCGAGTCGTCTGGCACACCGCCACTGCACCTTCGACCGACGTGATCGTCAGGTTTGCCATCGATTTTGCCTGCACTGCAGGATAACCCGCAGTTTCGAGTTGCGATTCGATCAACTTCTGCCATCCCAGCATGACCTCAGCCGACACTTCCGCGACTTCTGGCTCACTGGCACGCGCCAACCCGCCGGCAATCACCGGGCAGCCGATCGCGAAGTCCGAGCGTGTGAGATTGAGTCGCCAGATGTCTCCGACCGCTTCGATCACGTCGGCCGTGGAACCGGTAGCCGCAGCCGAGCTGATCCGTCTGGTGATGATCGCACCGGCCGCGCGCACGGCTTCGACCATCAACTCGGTCTTACCGCCAGGAAAGTGGTGGTAGATCGACCCACGGGGTGCGCCGCTGTGCTTGATGACGTCGCTGAAGGACGTCGCGTCGACACCGTTGCGGCTGATCAGTTCAACCGCACTGCGAATCATGCGATCACGTGAGCTCAGCTCTGCCATGTCACAGATCCTTCGGCCGTCGGTACACCTGTCGACTCATACGCTACGTTATGTATGACGACCTACATAGCGATGGGATGAAACAATGAGTGACGAGACAACCGCGACCGTCGATCCGGCGCAGATGACAGGCCTCGAACTTCTCCACTGGATGGGAACGCAGGTCAACGACCGACCCAGCATCGGACGCCTCCTCGGCATGGAGATGCGCGAGGTCAACGAAGGATCCGTGAGCTTCGCCCTGACCCCGCGCGCCGATTTCAGCAACCCGCTCGGCACTGTGCACGGCGGCATCTGCGCAACGCTGCTCGACTCGGTCATGGGCTGCGCGGTACACACGATGCTTCCGGCCGGCGTCGGCTACACGACCCTCGAACTCAAGCTCAACTACATCCGCACGGTGCCTCTCGACGGTGACGAACTGACAGCCCACGGCAGCGTCATTCACGTGGGCGGGCGTACCGCGACGGCAGAGGGCAAGGTCCTCGACAAAAACGGCAAGTTGGTGGCGCATGGAACCACGACGTGCATGATTTTTCGCTGAGCCGACGAAGGATGGCGAGAATGTAGCCGCGCCGACGGAGGATGGCGAGAATGTAGCTGCGCCCGACGTGAGCAGGGTGCGAGTGCCGATGTACGATCGGCTCGTGACCCTGCTCACTGCGCACCTCTGGTGGCCCGACCGCTGACGGTCAGCCGCAACTGCGTGCTGCCCGGACCGATATCGGGTGGTCCAGCAGGCTCCTCTCAGGATCCCCGATCCGGCAAATGCCGTACGCGTCGTCGCTACGACCGCCAAGATCAGGTACCGAATCCACGAAGGAGAGTTAGTTGACCACCACCCCACTCAACCGTTCGCTCGAGCCTTTGGGCGTCTCCATCCCGTCGAAAGTGCCGACGCACTGGTACAACCTGGCGGCTGACCTCCCCGAGCCTGTTCCCCCGCACCTGCATCCGGGCACTCGTGAGCCGCTCGGCCCCGAGGACTTGGCGCCGCTGTTCCCGATGAACCTCATCGCGCAGGAAGTCGCAACCGAGCGCTACATCGAGATCCCGGAGACGGTTCGCGAGATCTACGGCATGTGGAGGCCCTCTCCCTTGTTCCGCGCGCACCGACTCGAGCGCGCTCTGGGCACACCTGCCCGCATCTACTACAAGTACGAAGGCGTGAGCCCGGTCGGTTCACACAAGCCGAATACTGCTGTCGCGCAGGCTTACTACAACGCAATCGAGGGAACCACCAAGCTCACCACCGAAACCGGTGCGGGACAGTGGGGTGCGTCGCTGTCGTTCGCGGGCGCGCTGCTCGGACTCGACGTCGAGGTATGGCAGGTTCGCTCGTCCTTCGATTCGAAGCCGTACCGACGCATCCAGATGGAGGCGTACGGCGGAATCTGTCACCCGTCGCCTTCGGACCTGACGGAAGCCGGACGCGCACTGTTGAAGTCGCATCCCGACACCACCGGCTCGCTCGGTATGGCCATCAGTGAGGCCGTCGAGGTCGCTGCGCAGGATCCGAACACGCACTACTCACTCGGTAGCGTGCTGAACCACGTCATGCTGCACCAGACCGTGATCGGTCAGGAAGCAATGGTCCAGCTCGAAGAAGCCGGCGACGCCGTCCCCGACACCGTGTTCGGTTGCGCCGGTGGCGGTTCCAACCTCGCCGGACTCACCTTCCCGTTCCTGGGACGAAACCTTCGCGAAGGCACCAAGACTCGTCTGGTCGCCTGCGAGCCGTCGGCATGCCCGTCCCTCACCCAGGGCGAGTACCGCTACGACTTCGGTGATGTCGCCGGCCTGACGCCGCTGCTCAAGATGCACACTCTGGGTAAGGATTTCGTACCGCCGGCCATCCATGCCGGTGGCCTCCGCTACCACGGCATGTCGCCGATGGTCTCGCACGCGGTCAACCTCGGACTCATGGATGCAATTGCCGTCGATCAGGACGACGCACTCCAGGCAGGTCTGATTTTCGCCCGCGCCGAAGGAATCATCCCGGCTCCGGAATCAACCCACGCGGTTGCCGGCGCTATCGCTCACGCCCGTGCCGTCACCGAACCCGAGGTGATCGTGATCGGGCTGTCCGGCAACGGTCAGTTGGATCTTCCGGCGTACTCGCCTTACGTCTGACGCCGTCGGTGTGGTGGTCTCGTGCGTACGAGGCCACCACACTTCGTCACACCGAGCACGTGGGCTCGATCTCGCGATCGACATCGTGCCGGCCGTCCGCGAAACGAACCGATCAGTTTGATCGATCGGTTACGGTCTTTCGATGCAGCTTCGGTTGAAGGAACATTGGAAACTGGTCGCACTCGGACTGGCATTGCTCGTGGCGATCGCGTTCATCGTCGTATCGGTAATCTCCGACTCCAGTGATGCGGCATGGCCGAAGCAGAAGACAGGCGGTCCGATCGTCGAGCAAGGCGTTGTCGACGTAGACCTCTCCGATCCTCCGCAACAAGCCTGGGAACTCGATGTCCGAGCGCTCACGGACAACCCCGGGGACGTGCTGCTGTCGATGCCTTCCACGCTCGATAGCTACTACGGCTACGGCAACACGTACCAAGTCGGTGACGTGCTGGTGGCCGCGACTGCTTATCCGCTTCCCAAGACCGACGAGTCTTCGTCGAGTCAGGGAGTCGGTGCCGTCACACTCGTCGGGGTGAATCCCGACGACGGAAGTCCGCTGTGGAAAACGCGAATCGGCGGAGTCATCGGCCAGTGCAGTCAGCAGAACGAATCCACGATCATCGCGTGCTGGGGCGATCGACGGATGATCTTTGTCGATACCGCGACCGGAACTCTGATGTCCGACCTCGGAACCGACTTCGATCTCAATGGCGCCACCATCGCCGGAGACACCGTGTACACGTCCGGCGAAAGGATGGACGGAACGGTTCGAACACGAATTCTTGCCAGCGGCACCACAACCAATTTGACGGCCAACTTCGTGCGTACCTTCGAACCAAGTGAGAAGTTCGGGGCCGTCTACACGGTCCCTCACACCGACACTGTCATTGCGATGGAACAGGGCGATGGCGGGGACCCACAGTACCGCTATCGAATCTACGATCTGGATTCCGGCGCCGAACGATTCCGATTCGAGGGTGATTCGCTTGTCCCGGCCGGGAATGGATTGTTCCTCACCAGTGTCGGCGGCCGGTCAGGTTATGTAGGAACCCAAAACCTCTTGGCTTCAAATGGATCCACGATTCGTGCGATACCGATTCCCTCGTACTCATCGTCGTCCTACCCAAGTAAGTCCTCGACGGGCCTGCCGATGTTTCTCGGCGACGGCGCCTACGACCCGAATTCCGGTGACGAACTTTGGCGCAGTTCACAAATCGTCAACACCGCGATGGCCGGGACAGGAAGCGCCATCGCCGCGGTGGTAGGAAAAACAATCCTGGTCACGTCTCCCGAGACGCGCACAATCTCGGGTCTCGACATCGAGAGTGGCCGACAGTTGTGGCAAACGCCCTGGCAAGACGCGTACTGGGTTCGAAGCGGTGCGACCGATGGCGACCACTTCGTCTTCAGCGACTACACCGGCATGCACGCGATCCGGGCTCGCGACGGAAAGATGATGTGGTCGGTTCCCCTTCCCCCAGAAGTTGATCCACGCGGAGTCGTCGTCTCGAATGCCGGCAAAAACGTGTCGTTCTCCTGGCAGAACCATTTCACCGTTTGGCGTTAGGCCGGCAACATCACCGATACCGTGTCGTACTGACCAGCCAGTTCAGCAGCAAGCAAATGGCTAGACGTGCAGCATCAATGGCCACAATCCAGTCTGGCGCGTTTGTTCAATTTCGGGGGAACGATCTCGAACAACTGCATATATCTCCGCGACTCCAATTTCGGAAAGATCAGACCAGACCTGCAGTGAAGGGGTGCGTAAAAATCGCACCGACTCAGGTATCTGATCCAATCCAACCGTAAAGGGAGCCAACGGGATGGTCGCGAAATCCCCAATTTGCAGTCGGCAACAAATAGTCCAGTTCGCGCGCAAACATCTGCGTACCGGGGGACCGAACTCAGACCAAATTCGTCGTCATTTCGGTTTGCAAAAACGCGCGTTCTTCACGTAGCTCGACACCCATCTGGACGATTCTGCACTTTCAATGCCCGAAAAAGTTGCACTCCGCCGCATCTGCCGACAGGAGGATAGAAGGTGCCCGATCAAACGTATGAACGTCTCAGCAGGTCAAGCCAACCCACCCCGGCCGATGTACGACGCGCTTCCTTTCCCACCCCGGAATCATCCCGCTTGACGATCGAAAGCCGCCAACTACGTTGAGCCGCTTGATTCTTCCGCAGTCCCCTCTTCTCGGATCGGGATCATCGGAGATCCAACAGCCGCGCGACTTTCAGGCTCAAATGCAAGGCCAACCGGTCGTCGCCGTTTGCCAAGTCTGCTCGTGTTATCTCCTGAATTCGCCGCAAGCGATAGTACAAGCTCCCTCGATGCACACAGAGCGCCTCTGACGTTCGCTTTACGTCACCGGCATTGTCCAAAAAACTCTCCAGCGTCGCGAGAAGAGCCTCACTTTTCGAGTCCTCATGGCTGAGCAAGGACTGCAAACCTGAGTGAATACTGTTCTCGAGTCGATCCTCCGACAGTTCGGCCAGAAGTCCGTAGACGCCGAGATCCCGATAACGCACAACATTTCCGAGCACCTTGACGACCTGGGCCACATCTGCGGAACGTCTGGACTCTTCGTAGGATTCGCGCACGTGTGCAACCGAGGTTCGCGGTTCACCGATACCGACCCAACATTCGATGTTCTGGCGCCCACTTTCAGACAAGACTCGCTCCCGGGCTGCCACGATCAGCGAGACCAGATGGGTTTGAGTCGAGCGTTCGGCCACCGATACGATCAACAGACTGTGGTCGGGGCGGTCGAGTTGGATTGCACTGTTCCGCGGGAGCCTCCGACGAAGCTGATCGACGCCGACGGCAACACTCAGACGATCTCTTTCGGTCAATGTCGACTGGTCGCCAGGACGGAGCAACACAGTGACCACGACTGCTGGACCCGCAGCCAACAAGCCCTCCTCGGCCAACCTGTTTGCCGCGTCCTCGCGCAGCGACCGCTCGCCCGACAGGACGTCTCGAGTAAGTTCCCGCTCCCGACTTCGGGACAACTCGTCCAGCAACTGTTCGCGGTGGAGGATCATCGCTGCCGCATCAGCCGTGCGCCTCAAGACCTCGGCTTGATCCTCGTCAACTTCGCCCTCCGAAGTCAACAGCCAGACGAAGCCCAGCAGCGCATTGCGGTACCGGATCGGCATCCCGACCCGGCCAAGGGTCAGCCCTAGTTCCTCGTTGACGGGAACAGTGAAGAGATCGAGGGCTTCACGGCCTCCACTCGCGTAGATGAAGTCTACGATCTCGCGTGAAACATTCCGCTGTAGAACGGAATTCATTCTGACTGAATCGACGGCACTGTCATGCGAGTTGTACGCGAGCAGACGAATCTGTGCATCATCGATCGCAACGGAACGGTCCAGTCGGCGCCCGGTAGTGTCCACCAAATGCTGTAGTTCTCCGACCATGGTCGAACTGTACGAGCCCCCTCTCCGGTTTGCAACATATGCCCAAATTTCTACGTAGAAATTTGAACACATGACAGTGATGCAACTAACTTTTGCACCATAGGCTCGCTTCATGCCAAGCACCCGAGACCCGTGACGCCTTCACTCGGTCCGCAAACCGGCAGAAGTGGCAGCGACGAGATCTGTTGCAGCCGTGGGATTTGCGTAATGGGGAGCGAGGCCGGCCGGCACGATCTCCCTCAGACGAAGTCGCCTCCGACCCGAAATCGACAAACGACCTTCGTTCGCCAGTTCAACATCGAATCCCACCGACCTCTTTCAATGTCGAATATCTCGAATGACATCGGTGACCGTGATGTCGCAAAGCCGTTGCCATTCAGCATATCCCGAGAGGAATCATCATGACCGGCACAGCAAATGCTCCTGCAGGGCATCAAACCGAGACTCCACCTGGACGTCGATCGGCGCGCCGTAGGGCCCTGATCGCCGGGGCGACAGGCAACATCGTCGAATGGTTCGATTTCACGATCTACGGTTTCACTGCCGCAGTTCTCGCGACAGTGTTCTTCCCTCCGGAGTTCGGCAGTGGCGCACTGCTTGCCACCTTCGCTCTTTACGGAGTCGCCTTCTTGGCCAGACCTGCCGGCGGCATATTCTTCGGACGGCTTGGTGACCGCCTCGGCCGACGGAGGTCACTGTCCCTGGCAATTACGCTCATGGGCTGCTCGACGGCGGCAATCGGTCTCCTACCGACGTACGCTTCGATCGGTGTTGCCGCACCGCTGTTGCTGCTGCTGTGCCGATTGGTTCAAGGATTCTCGGCCGGGGGCGAATACACCGGAGCTGCCACCTTCGTCGTCGAGCATGCGCCGTCCCACCGCCGAGGCTTGTACGCAGGGATAATCAGCTCTTCGTCATTTGTCGGCAGCATCTTGGCCACGGTCACAGTCTTGTCATTCAGCTCGGTCGGCGCTGAGCACTTCGCCGACGGAGGATGGCGTTGGCCGTTCATCATCGGAGGCGTTGTCGCCATGGTGGGCCTGTTCATGAGGCTTGCCGTCGAGGAGACTCCGGCGTTCAAGGAAATGCAAGAAAACGATTCCCTTCCAACCCGCCCACTCGCAGATCTGTTCCGCAATCACTGGCGGACTCTGCTCACGTCCTTCGTGTACTTCGCCTCGCTCGGTGTCGTTACTCATATGCTGCTCGGCTACATGCCGACATTTCTGGTTCTCTCAGCCGATGTTCCGAGCACGGTGGCACTGCTGATGACAACCGGCGCTTTGGTTCTCGCAGTACCGCTGTTCATCTTCTTCGGCGCCACAGTCGACCGAATCGGCCGGAGGCCACTCGTCAGAATCGGCATGGTGATGTCAGTTTTCGTCTCGGTGCCCAGCTACATGCTCATCGGTACCGGAAACATTTTCGCGATTGCCGTTGCACTGGCTTCTCTGGTCCTCGCGCTTTCCTTACTCGCGTCCGCTTTGCTCGTAATTCTCGAAATGATGCCGACGCATGCGCGATTCACCGGCACGGCAATCCCCTACAACATCGCATATGCACTTTTTGCAGGGACCGCTCCTCTGGTGTGCGCAGCACTGGTCAACGCCACTGGAAGCGATCTGTCGCCTGCCTTCTATGCGACCGCCATCGCTTTGATCGCGCTTCCCATTCTGTGGCGAGGGATTCCGGAAACGAAAAACTGGTCTGCCACGCAGGGCAGCCCGACGAAACATTTCTGACAACGGACGCGCCACGGCTGTGATTTTTTGCGCAGCTGTCGATAGCGTTCCGATGGCCGCCACGAGAGAGTTGAGGACGACGAACACCTCTGGACTTTCAGGTGCCAAATTCATTAAGACAGAGCCGAATCCGAGAAGTCGGGATGAAGCTCTCCAGAGGAAGTCGACGGCGTCGGAATTACCAGAACCCAAGCTTGCCGGATCGAACAGCTGTGCTTTCGATCCGGCGAAGCCATCAGTAGAAAGAGAGGCCGAAAGTGCCTACCGACAAGACCGATGCAGTTGTGGTCGGAGCTGGAGTGATCGGCAGCTCCATCGCCTACGAACTGGCCGCTCGAGGCTACGAAGTCCTGGTCATCGACAAGTCTGGTGGTCCGGGCTACGGCTCGACCAGTGCATCCAGTGCGGTTATCCGGTTCAACTACTCCACATTCGACGGTATGGCTGCGGCTTGGGAGTCGCTGCATTGCTGGCAAAACTGGAACGAGCATCTCAACGCGACAGTCGACGGCGCGCTTGCGAAGTTTCGGCAATGCGGGATGGCACTGCTCGATGTCGACGTCGCGCCCCACGCGCGCACGATCGGATTATTCGAGAAGATAGGAATCGATTACCAGCTTTGGGACGCAACGACACTCGTCGAGAAGATTCCCGGTATCGACGCCGGCAAATACTATCCTCCGAAGCCAGTCGACTCGGAGTCCTTCTTCGCAGATGCCGAAACCACGCTCGGCGCGCTGTACACACCTCAGGCGGGGTTCGTCGACGACCCGCAACTGGCTGCCGCGAATCTTGCTGCGGCAGCACGTTCGCACGGTGCAGTTTTCGCATACAACACGCGTGTAGTGGCAGTCGAGCAGTTGCCTGACGGCATCTGGCAGCTAGGGCTCGACGACGGGGAAAGTGTGAAATCCAAGATTGTCGTCAATGCCGCCGGCCCCTGGTCAGGAGCGTTCAACAAGCTGTCGAACGTCGGGGCCGACTTCAAGGTTTCGGTTCGGCCCTTGCGCCAGGAAGTTCATCACGTCACCGCACCCACTGGCTACAACGACGACGAGATCCTCGGCCCGATGATCGCCGATTTGGATCTCGGAACCTACATGCGAGCCGAACCTGGAAACGGATTCCTTGTCGGCGGAACCGAACCGGATTGCGATCCGCTCGAGTGGATCGACGATCCTGATACCGCCAACCCGAATCGCACTGTTGCCCGGTTCGAAGCGCAGGTTTTCCGCGCCGCCAGGCGTTTCCCCACCCTGGAGGTCCCGTCACAACCGAAAGGTATTGCCGGCGTGTACGACGCAGCATCCGACTGGACCCCGATCTATGACAAGACAGACAGGCAAGGTTTCTACGTCGCCATGGGCACCAGCGGGAACCAATTCAAGAATGCCCCTATCGCTGGGCGCCTCATGTCCAGGATCATCGACCAGGTGGAAGCTGGACACGATCACGACGCTGATCCCCTGACCTATGTCGGGATGCACACCGGGCTCGAAATCGACCTCGGCGCATTCTCCCGCCTTCGGGCACCCAATGCCGAGTCGACCGGGACCGTCATGGGTTAGAAGTGTTGTCCGGCTTGGAGAATCGATAGCCGCGACAACTGAATAGACACGGCTGTGGGTGTCCACCACGTGGTGGACACCCACAGCCGACTTCTCCTTCAACGGCGTCTACGGAAAATCGCCCGTCGAACGTGTCAGCGTGCACATCGTCGCCGGGACGAACAGCTACCGTGCATGGCATTTTTTCAAGTAGCTCAGGAACGATGCCTGCAGCCCGGTGACGTGCGTCTCGTGCAACAACGCGGTCGAAACATCCTGCGACCACCCATTGCCGTGCAACTGCTCCACGACAGCAAGAACGTTACGTGCCAGTCCGCGATAGATCGGAATGGGCCCTGTCAGTTCGGCTTCGTTCAGCGTGACGTGCAATTGCGGCACGACTGAGCCCACGCCACGCTCGGGCAGTGCCTCGACCAGTGTGTGGATCTGGCTGTCGGCGTTCACAACTCCGGGACTACCCGCACCGAAGGTCGCGAATGGGGGCGCGTCGCGCAGCCATGCGTAGAGGGCGAAAAGGCCTCCGTACGAGTACCCGAAGAGTCCGTGCCCGGACTCGCTGACACGTAGCTCCGACGAGTACAGGCGAGGGTGGAGTTCGTTGGTCAGGAAGTCGAGGAAGACGTCCCCGTGGGTGTCTGCCAGCTCCTCGAGGTAGGCGTCCACGTACTCCTGGGTCATTGCACCCGAGTCGCGAGCAGCGGCGAGAGTAGCCATCATTTCTTCGCCTACCGGTTCCCCAGGCGGCACGAGATCGCGGTTGCGGAGCCGTGCCCAGTTGGCAGCTTCCTCACCGGCATATCCGACGCTGACCTGGATGTACGGGGCGACCGTCAGGTACGGGTCTGCCTGCGTGACGATGAGCGGGGCGGTAAGACCTACAGCCCAGTTGCCGTCCATCACGTAGATCAGCGGTAAGGGATCCATGGAGTCCGCGTAGCCGGGGGGTGTGGTCACCCAGACGCCGTAGCTGTGTCCCGACTTCGCCGTGATTTCGAAGTACTCCGTGTCTGCAAAGCATCCGTGCAGCATTGCGCTCATCGAACGTCTCCCTTGACGATATTTCCGGACTTCACGACGAGAACAGCCATGTCCGGATCGGCGAACACCTTTGCGTCTCGGAGTGGGTCTTGCTGCCAGGCAACCATGTCCGCCTGCATACCGACGCGGATCGTCCCGACGCTTTCCCCGATACCGAGAATGTCGGCATTGACGCTGGTGGCCGAAACGAGTGCATGCATCGGCGACTCCAACTCCGCGCGCAAGTGCAACTCCTCACCTCGGCGCTTTTGGTGCGGCCCGATGAGGTCCGAGCCCAGGCCGATCCTCAGGCCTGCTGCGCGAGAGGCCTCGAGCGCTCTGGCCATGCGTTGACGCACTCCGGCTGCACGCTCTCGTATTGCCGGGTCCAGGTCCATGCTTTCGGTGTCCGCCAACTGCTCGACCACGGCGAAGGTGGGGACAAGTGCCACGTCATGTTCCCGCATCAGCTGGGCCGTCTCCGCATCGATGTCGGTGCCGTGTTCCACGCACCGGACGCCGGCCCGCACCGCGTTGCGAATGCCCGCATTGTTGTGCGCGTGGACCGTGACGTAGGTGCCGCGCGACGCTGCTTCTTCCACTGCCACGGAGATTTCCTCGACGGTGAACTGTGTGTCGGTGAGGCTGTCATGGCCTCCGACGACACCGCCGGTGACGCACAGTTTCAGAAATGTTGCGCCTCGGCGGAACGATTCGCGCACGTTGCGTCGTAGCTCGTCGGCATTACCCGACATCAAGGACAAGGCGCAGAGCCCGGGAATGTGGTGCATGTTCCACAGCTCGGTCGGCTCCCATGCGGCCCCGTAGTAGCCGTGTCCACCGGTCTGGCACTGCACAGGACCGCACGAGAGGACACGCGGACCACGCACCTTGCCGCTCGCAATAACGTCGACGACTCCGCCGTCGATGCCACCGACGTCTCGCACCGTGGTGAAGCCCGCGTCGAGGGCATCGCCCGCGGTGGCGAAGATGCCCGCAGCCAGTTCGGCTGCCGAGAGCTCAAACCCGAATTGCCTTCGGATCGGACTCGAAATACCCAGGTGCACATGAGCATCGATCAGCCCCGGAGTCAGAAGCATGCCGTCCAAGTCAACTGTCGTCGAACCCGACGGCGCCTGTCCGATCGCGGTGACAATGCCGCCACTCACGCACACGTCGACTTCGACCGGGTCGGTGCCCGATCCATCCGCGACCATGCCGCCGGCAAACCATACGTCAGTCAAAGGGACCTCCCGAGCATTGGAAACCACTCTCCTAAACACTGGTGAATTCGATATGCGGTACCGTACTCAACAGTGGTGAACCCGTCAATGGAGGTAGCGTGAGATCGCCGGTTGGGGAGGGTCGAGAGCGACTGTTGCAGGCACTGTTCGACGAGTTCGGTGAAACCGGCCCAAGCCCGAAGCTGTCGATGCGCCAAGTAGCGGAGCGACTCGGAGTGCACCACACGCTGCTGACCTATCACTTCGGATCACGACCGGGACTCCTCAGCGCCGTGCTGTCGGAAGCTCGCCGCCGTGACAACCTCGTCATCGCCGCGATGGGCAAGGATCTCGGGTTCGCGGCCCTGTGCAGGGCGATCTGGACCTTCTACTCGAACGCCGAGCACGAAGATCGAAGCCGCACCTTTTTTCACCTGGCCGGACTTGCGGTTTACGAGCACAAAGCATTTCAAGATTTCGCCGCCGACCTCGACGATTTGGCGCACCTCCTCGAAGCGGCGGCCCTCCGCGAAGGGTTCACAATGGTGGACGCAAAGCAGCAGAGCATCATCGCAACCGCATGTCTGCGAGGACTGTTGCTACAGAGGTTGCTCACCCCCGACGCCGAGGTCGACGCGGCAGCCGAGCGCTTCATCACCTCGTTGACAGCGTCCACCACGTAAACCCCTCATACACAACCGATCACCCCCGTTCGAGATCACCGGCGCGGGGGCGTTTTCCCTGGGCTCGGGCATGTTTCGGCGTGAGACGGTTCCCTGAGCCCCGGTTGAATGATGGTCGATCACCCTTTCGACATCTGTACGAGCGAAACGCCGAAAGATGCGACAAGTGAATGTATCCCGGCTCAGCAGACACACGACATCATCGACAAGTCCGATGATTCATATGAGTTTCGAAAGTCAGGATTGAATTGTGACCATTGCCTTCCGTGCCGCAGAGTTGAACAGCGCAAGTGGGATCTTCCAGCAAGCACTGCTCGGCCAACCCAGTGCAGAGCCACTCGGCGGAGACATCATCACTCGTGCAGATGTCGAGTTCACCAGTGACGACGGCCGCATTCAATCCGGAGTCTGGGAGAGCGAACCGGGAAAGTCGCGGTGGGAGTTCCTCACCCGCGGCGAGATCATCACCATCGTCTCCGGCGCCATGACCGTGGAGGAGGACGACGGCGATCCCGTACATCTCGTTGCCGGTACGAGTGCAATCTTCCCAATCGGATGGAAGGGTACGTGGACGGTCACCGAGACCGTACGCAAGGTGTTCGTCGTATACAACGTATGACCGAGAGAATCCGCAACATCCGACTTTCACGGCCCGTCGTACGGACGGATCTCACGACGCAGCCCACTTGCCCTGAGTACCTGTCGCTGCACTCCCGCCCTCACGGAATCCTCGGTGCCGATTACTCTCACATGGTTTCTGGCGCGAGTGATCGCCGTGTACAACAACTCCCGAGTCAGCAGTGACGACGCCTCGGCCGGCAACATCACCGATACGGTGTCGTACTGGCTGCCCTGGCTCCGGTGAATCGTCATCGCGTAAACCGTCTGCACCGACGAGAGTTGGCTCGGGTGAATCAGAAACGCATCACTGCCCCGCTGGAATGCGGCAATAGGCACGCCATCCTCACGCTGCACGATCACCCCGGCATCCCCGTTGTAGATCTTCGCCTCGTAGTCGTTGGCCGTCACCAACAGGGGTTGGCCCGGATACCACCGCGTCGGGTCAAGAAACTGCCCTGTTGCCGTGCCGACCCACTCCATCGCCTGCTGCGCCCACCTCCCGACACCGTACGGTCCGTCACGGTGGGCGCACAGAAGGCGGTGCGATTCCAAGCCTTTCAGCGCGCCGATCGCATCACCCACCTCGGCCGACGCCGTCACCACCTCTGAACTCGCAACGATGTCGGCGCGCAATGCGTCAACATCCTCGGGCGAATGGAAGGAGACGGCTGGATCACCGCTGCGCAGGATACGCAGAACCTCAGCGGAATCTCCCGCTCGAACTGCCCTGGCCAACGACGCGATGGTTCCGTCGAAGCGGCGCCCGCGTGAGAGTTGAATGATCCCGCCCCGCAGACGATCCTGTTCATCCGCACTCAATGCCTCTTCGGAACCAGTGGCCGTGAGATCGTCACCCACCAACTGTGTCAGCGTCGGATTTCCACTGACCTTTACCGGGCGGGCGACAAGATCAGCAAGAACAGCGCCCGCGTCGACTGAGGTCAACTGATCGGGATCGCCGACGAGCAGTAGCCGGGCATCGGGGCGAACGGCTTCGAGCAGGCGCGCCATCAACGTGAGGGAGACCATCGACGTCTCGTCGACGACGACCACATCGTAGGGAAGTCTGTTGGTCGCATTGTATTTGAAACGACTCGAACTCCCCCGCTGCCAACCGAGTAGGCGGTGCAGGGTCATGGCCGCGAGTTCTTCGGGAAGGCCAAGGCTCGCGGTCTGCTCACGTACGGACTCCTGCAGCCGTGCTGCGGCTTTACCCGTCGGTGCGGCCAGACCGATGCGAGCATTCGAACCCAATTCCTCCGACAGGAGAGCGAGAATACGTGCGACCGTATGGGTTTTGCCGGTTCCGGGCCCACCGGCGATGACGGTGGTCCACTGTGTCGCGGCGAGAGCAGCTGCTATCCGTTGACGATCCGGCGCGATGGTCGGCCCGTTCTCGTCGACGAACAGCGAATCCAGCCGCGTTCGGACCGCTTTCAGGTCGGCGGGCGGCCACGTGGACGCCCGCTCGTCGAGCACTCGCCGAATCGTCTGCTCCTGCAGAAAATATCGATCGAGGTAGAGGAGTTCACCGTCGTCCGTGTCGACCAACCGGAGCGGTCTGAGAGGTCCGGCGTTTCCGCCGATCACCAGAGGGCTCAGCCGAAGGGCGGCAACGATCTCCGACGGTTCGGGCCACGGCAACGACGTAAGTTCCTCCTCCGTCGCATTGTCGACGCTCACATCACGCATCCGTCGTAGATCGAGGCACACCGAACCTGATCGCACGGCCCGAACTGCCAACGCCGCGGCCAGCATCACTTCTTCGGAAGTTTCACCGCCCAGGCTGCACACTCTCGTCGCGACATGAACATCGGCGGCAACCAGAACCCCGGCTTCGTTGAAGATTCGCACGATCCCTTTGGCGCGCTGCGCCAATTGCGCCTCGGTCATCGAATCTTCTCCCCTACTGTGTGGGACGCATCAAGACCGGCCAGCAGATCCGATAGTTCAACCGTCAGCTGAGCAGGCGGTTTCCATTCGAAGACACCGCATTCCGGCGGGCTGTCCGGGCCGAGCATCCCACGCACGAATTGATACTGCGCGCCCCCGAGATGACGGTGCGGATCGTAGTCGGGCAGGCGCCACCGCAGATACCGATGCAGTGCAACCGAATACAGCAGTGCCTGCAGCGGATAGTGCGAGCGCATCATCTCCGTCGCCATGAGTTCACGCGTGTAGTTGGCAGCCGTCAGATCGCCGCGACCGATCCGGTTGGTCTTGTAATCGACGATCACGAACGACGGGCCCGGGATCCGCAAGACTGCGTCGATACTGCCCGTCAGGAATCCGCGCATCGGTGACGTCTCGACACGGTCCAGATAGTCGGCGTACGACGCCAGAATGTCGTCGGAGGAAAGGTGGCGCCTCAACAGTTCCGATACTCCGCGGAGTGTGACACTCATCGACACCGGATCGTCGCCACCGGCCAGTGGGAGTTCGAAATCGAGTTCGGGAAGACGATCTTTCGGCGCGATCGTGGCCAAGGTTCCGAATCCCAAGGGAGTCTGCATCACCAGATACAGCGCATCCGCGAGTGCTTCGGAGTCGACCTCGGCCGCCCGTACCGAGACCGCCTCGGCGCAACGCATCCCGAGTTCCGCTCTCAGATCTGCCACAGCCGTGTCCACCACCTCGAGCACCTCATGCACCAGCGTGCCGAATGCGGCGCCCGCGGGAAGTCCGTTCATGGGTGAAGGGAACGCCTCCAGGGGCGAGGGGGTAATGCTCTCGAGGTCTACGGAATCCTCTGGCTCGTCGTCTTTTTCGGGATCCTCGACCTCACTGCCCGTGGTCGTGACCGCGTGGTGCGCTCCGGCGGTGAGTGCCGAGTACGACGTACGACGCCACAGAGTGTCCAGGTCTCGATCGAAACGCGCCGCGGCCAGTTCGGTCACGTCCGCAGCCGCTCTGGACCAGTGGACGGGCGAGGGCGGATGGGGACCAACAGGTTCCACCGAGATCACGTCGGAAGCTGCTGCCGGCCAGGTTGCGAGCCGTGCTGCGGTTGTACCGTCGTCGAGCACCTTCACTACCCGAGCAGGTTCGGCGATGCCGGGTGTACGTCCGAGCATCAACCGGTGCAGCGGCGAGCGGGAGGTCCCGTAGCTGGGTGCCCACCAGAGCACGAGTTGGCACTGCGCCCGGGTCAGCGCCACGTACAGCAGCCGCAGTTCTTCGCCCGCTTCTTCGGCCTCCGCAACAGTCTTTCTGGCGTTGTACCCCGGGCCTTCCTGCCCGCCGACGTCGAGGATGCGGCGTCCCTCCGGGTCGTGCAACAGCTGCGTCGGCGAGTTGAAGCCGCCAACGCTCTCCCAACTGAACGGGACGTAGACGATCGGGAACTCGAGCCCTTTGGTGGCATGCACCGTAGCGATTTGCACTGCGGCAGCGTCACTGTCGAGGCGGCGGCTTCGATCGGTGGCGCTCCCGGACGTCGGGTCCTTGATCCGATCGGAAAGCCAGCGAACCAGTGCGCTCAACCCGAACGCTTCCTCGGTCGCGACGCGACCGAGGAGTTGTGCGACGTGCCGCAGATCGGTGAAATCTCGTTCGCCGGACGGGGCCGCGAGTACACGCTTCTCCAGATTTGTTTCGGCAGAGATTCTTTCGAACACAGCCGCAAACCCGACGCGTGCGAACAGCCCGGAATAGGAGCGCAGTTGACCTGCAAGTTCTGCAACGACGTTGTCGCCATCCTTGTCCAGTTCTTCGGAGGTGCGCCCGAAAATCGGCGAGAGGGCCGTCAACCGGACACGATCGGAGCGATGGGGCTGCTCGATCGCCTGCAACAGCCACAGCCACTGGGTCGCACTGGGTGTCGCGAAAACACTGGACCCTCCGGTCAATACGGAAGGTACACCGACGGCATCGAGAGCATCGCGGATCATCGCCACGTGCTTGTGGGTGCGCACCAACACCGCGACGTCTCCTGGTTCGACCGGGCGTGGATCACCGTCGACTGCCAAGCGGGCATCGCCGCCCAGGAGCGCGACCACGTCTGCTGCGACGTCGTCCGCGACGCGACTGCGAAGTCTGCCTACGGCCGGAAGTCCCGAACGATTGAGCGGTCCGGCTCCGGTACGGGGCAGATGGCGTACACGCATCGGCACCGGGCCGAACAACCGAGACTTCTTGTGCGAAGCCTCCACTGGATGCGCGACGATGCCTTCGTTGCCGAGTGCGGCACCACCGTAGAGGTGTTCGAGTGCCGCCAACAACCCTGGGTCGCTACGCCAATTGGTGGTCAACTCCTGGTGCGCATCCGCCTGATCGACCGCATCGAGATAACTCAGGACTTCTGCCCCGCGGAACGCATAGATGGCTTGTTTGGGATCACCGACCAGGACCAGGGTGGTGTGTCCGTGGAAGGCCAACCGCAGAATGTCCCACTGCAACGGATCGGTGTCCTGGAACTCGTCGATCAACACAACCTTGAACTTTTCGCGCACCCGACGACACGCGACGGGACCGTATTCCGGATCCGTCAATACACCGTGCAACAGCGTCAGCAGATCGTTGAAGTCGCGAATTCCTTTGGTCCGCTTACGTCGTTCGACCTCGACGCGAGCAGCGGCCGCGAAGAGGACGCGCTGACCGGGTGCGGTCTCCTCCTCGCCGTCGGGTTCGAGAATTGCCTGACCATCGCCGACTGCGCTTCGGGCGATGGCCAGCGCGTCCTTCGTGGAGAACGGTGGAGACGAGTCCGTCCGGCTGTAGCGGCTGAGGTACAAATCCGAGACGACCTCACTGATCAGGTCGTCGACCGACTCCACAAAAGTTGTGTCCGGTTCACGTTCCCCGGCGATGCCCAGCCCGTCGAGCATCCTCTGACAGAAACTGTGGGTGGTCGTGATGGTGCCGGCGTCGAACTCCGCGAGAGCGCGCAGGAGTCGACGACGCCGCACGCCGATCTCCTCGTCGTCAGCTGTGGCGAGGTACGCCACCAGATCATCATCCGACCGCCTCGCCGCCTCCGGGTCGACCAGAGCGGCGGACACTCCCGCGAACCTCTCCCTGGCACGCTCACGAAGTTCCTGAGTGGCGGCCCTACTGAATGTCACCAGCAGAACTTGCGATATGTCGGCGAGACCTTCGGCAACACAACGGGTCGCGAGTCCGACGATCGCGTAGGTCTTGCCAGTTCCGGCGCTCGCTTCCAACACCGTAGTGCCGGTCGGTAGTGGCCCCAATAGATCGAAGTCCACGGGTTACTCCGCTCTTTCGTTGGTCAGCAACGGATCCCACAGTCGTCGGGCGAGAACTCCGAATCGAGTCGGTTCCTCGGCCCAGACGAATTCGTCGTCCGACGGCGGATCCGCAGCCAACTCCGCCAGTGTTCGAGCCTCTCCGAAAACGTAAGTGTTGCTTGGATCGATCATCTCGCCGTACTGCCCGGTCCACTGGGTGTCCGCACCGTTTGTCGCATCGTCGACCGACTCGCCACCAAAGCGTCGGCGCGCATATTCGGCTGAAGTAGCGGCCCACATCGGCAACGGACGCTGCAGCCCCCGCTCGCGTAGGTCCACCAGTTGCTGCAGGATCTCGACCGCATTGCCCGGCGCATCGAGCACTGATCGTGCCGCTGCTGTCTTTCCCCGACCCCGTCCGATCGAGACTGCATCGAGCGGACCGGGTCGTCCGTGTGCTTTCAAGGCGAGGAGGTTGATCCAGGCCGTCATCCGATGTTTAGGCGCCAGTGAGGAATACGACGCTCGCACCACTGAATCGCCGTGCACACCGGTTACCGTTCCGGTGAGACGACGCCCGTTACCGAGGTCTATGTCGACGTCGACAGCTTCGGAGTCTCCGTCGAAGTGCGGCAAGGCAAGTCCGGCAATCTGATCGACCACCCATTCGACGTTGCCCAGAACCGTGGCGCCCAGGTTGTAGGGCGGCAGAGTGCCGCGGCGCCACTCGGCTGCACGAAAATCCGCCGAGCTGCGTCCAGCCAAGCGCGAGAGAAGCATTCGGTCACCCAGAGCCCAGGTGGACAGTGGATCGAGCTCGGTTGCCAGCGAATCCGCGATGTCGTCGTCGAGTTCCGGTACCCGGACGCCGAGGCGTTGGCGCAGAAAACCACGCGCGGGATGTACCAGGAAGTTCACCAAGTCGGCGAGGTTCACTTCCTTCGGATGCACCTCGGGTAGCTCGCCCGACAAGACTGTCGGCAATTCGACCGGTGTTCCGGAGGCAGCCCTCGCACCGGCCAGCGCTGCCGTGTCGAAGCTGAACGGCTTGTTCGGCGCGAAGTTTCGATTGTCGAACGATTGCAACGGATGCCGTGTCAGCACCCCGTTCACAGCGTCCGGACCCACCGTCGCACTGAGTACGTCGAGAAGGCCACTGAGGGGGATCGCCGGTGGTCTGACGACACCGGTGACCGGATCGGCACCGGTATACAACAGAATCAGATGTTCGCCCGCAGACATCACGGCATCGAGAAGCAGTTGCCGGTCTTCACTGCGCAGATCGCGCTCCCCCACAACGGGATCACGTGACAAGATGTCGTCGCCGTCGACTCCACCGGTTCGAGGGAACACCTCGTCGTCGAGTCCGATCAGCACGACCACGCGATGCGGTACCGAACGCATCGGAACCATCGTGCACACCGTCAGTTCGCCGGTTCGGAAGTTGGCACGCGTCGGTCTGCCCGCGAGGCTGCGCGAGAGCATCGCGCGAACATCGGCCAGACGTAACACCGTCTCTCCGCCGAATTCCACAGCAGCTACCAGTTCGCGGTGGGCCCCCGCGCTCTGCCAGGAATCTGCGGGCGCTGTGTCGGTCAGCAGATCCAGGGCCCGCATCAGCACACGAAGCCATTCGGCCGGTGAATGTGGGCCGGCAAGATCGCGAAGCGAGACGGCCAGGCGATCGACGAACTCTGCGAAACGTCCAGTCAGGTCGATGTCTGTGCCGTCCACGTCATCGAGTGGTAGCGCGAGATCCAGCCAGGCATTTTCCGATTCGTCCGCGCTGACCCCCAACAAGATTCGGTCCATGGCGGTGTTGAAGGTGTTCTGCGGAAATGCATCGAGGCCGAACGTGGCACGCTGCCGACTACCGATTCCCCAGCGAGCACCCGCTTCCGTCGTCCATTCCCGCAGTCTTTCCAACTCGTCGTCGCCCCACGAAAAACGTGTGCGGACAGGCTCGGTCGCGGCCAGGTCGAGAACCTCACTGGCTGTGGCCCGGCCGTCGGCCAATTCGAGGAGAGAGCCGAGAACGGCCAGGACAGGATTGGTCTGACGTAATCCGCGGTCTGCCAGCCTTACTCGAAGGAGATGCCCGGGGTGGCCATGGACGCCTTGCCCGAATGCAGCACGAACCAAAGGTGCGTACGTTTCGACGTCCGGGCACATCACGAGTACGTCGCGCGGCTGCAATGTCGGGTCGTCCTCGAACAATCGGAGCAGACATTCGCGGAGCACCTCGACCTGCCGTGCCGGCCCGTGGCAAGCGTGGACCTGAACTGTCCCATCCGGTTCCGCTGCAACGCTGGGAGCACGATCTGCGATGACGTCGGCTTTGACCGTCGCCAGGAGGGATTTCGGGCCGGCTGGTTCGGGAAGATGCACCGACTCGAACTCGGCGGCACCGAGGCTGATCTGAAGTTCACGAACGTCGCGAGCAAGACTCGACAGCAACGGATTGGCGGATATCAGCGCTGACCCGTCTTCCGAACGTCGGATCGTGCTCTCACTTCGAGGCTGCATGCGCGAGCTCATCTTGGTCCACAGCGCGGGGCTGGGATGCGGGAGCCAGATGTGCACGTCCCGATTCGCACTGAGTGCGCTCAAGATCATTCGCTGATCGACCGGCAGCCGGGTCGGCCCGAAGACCGACAGACGTTCCGGTAGGTCGACCAAGGCCGGGTCCTCGACCAGCGCGCGGCTCACTTGCCCCAGTCGCTCTGCGGGCCCCGGAACGTCGATCTTGTCCGCGACGATGCACCACAGACGTGCCTGCCATTCGAAATCCTCCGACAGCGCCAATCCGTGTCCGTCGGTCAACCGCCCGGCGGCCCAGTCGATCAGCATCTGCGGGCGTTGCGCGGCATAACTGCGGAAGAGTTCGGTGACATGTGTGGCGGAGGCAAACCGTCGACCTTCACGATGGCCTTCGAGATGTTTCGCCAGGACTCCGCACCAGGGCTCGCCGAGGGACTTGTCGATCACATCGAGAACCGTCCACACCAATCGCGTCGGCGACCATGGGTCGTCGTCAGCCGTGATTCCACTGACCGCGGCCACGGACTCCGCGACCAGGCGCGCGGGTGAAGGAAACGCGATGTTCGCAGAAATTCCGTCCACTGCTGACGGTCCGGACGTGCCTAGCTGGGAGGACAGCCGCTGATTGAGCCAACGCTCGACGCCCTTGGCCGGCACCGCAACAGTTTCCCGGGCGAATGGATCCGACAGCGGGGTACGGAGGAGCGTGGCCAACGCCGAGACCAAGGTGTCCGAACGCTCGGCCCGGTACAACTTCAGCAATCTTCGCTCCCCTCACTCCGTCCAGACGTCCATCTCACCACGGCGCTGTGACAGGAGACGCCGAACCAGCCTCACGCAGCGGTGACGCGCAGGCAACATGACCGCAACCGGACGTTCGTACTGTGCGGGAATGACCAGTCCCGTCACCACACCTCGCCCCGCTGGAACCGGTCTCGACATCTCCGGCCTCGGCAAGACCTTCGAGATGGGTCGTCGGTCGGTGACCGCGCTGACCGACGTGTCCCTTCAAACCAGCGAAGGCTCTTTCCTGTCTCTGCTCGGGCCGTCCGGATGCGGGAAGTCCACCGTTCTCCGCATCCTTGCGGGCCTCGATAGTCCGACGTCGGGAACGGCCCTTGTCAACGGGCAGTCGCCCGCCGAGTTACGCAAGCGCCGCGAACTCGGAATCGCCTTCCAGGATTCGGCTTTGCTGCCGTGGCGAACAGTGGCCTCCAACATCAAACTGCCCCTTCAGGTTGCCGGCATCGATCCCGACCCCGACCTGATAGCCGACCTGATCGCGCTCGTCGGCCTCGAAGGATTCGAGAAGGCCAAGCCCGCCCAATTGTCCGGCGGTATGCGTCAGCGTGTGTCGATCGCACGATCGCTCGTGGTCAAGCCGAGTGTCCTCCTACTCGACGAACCCTTCGGCGCGCTGGACGACATGACCCGTCAACGGCTCAACATCGAATTGCTCAGGATCTGGACCGAGAAACCGGCGACCACGTTGATGGTGACTCACGGAATCGCCGAAGCCGTGTTCCTCTCCGACGTCGTTGCCGTCATGACGCCGCGGCCCGGACGCGTCCTCGAAGTCGTGCCGATCGACCTGCCGCGCCCGCGTACACCCGAGATGATGCGTACACCCGAGTTCCACGAGATCCACGACTACCTCTCCGGACTGCTCTTCGGAAAAGCAGGCGTCGCATGACAATTACCGATATCGAGAACGTCGCGACCGCGGCGGCGCAGCCATCTGTGCCGCGCCGGATCCGATTGAAGCGTCCAACGTGGTTCGGCGGTGCAGTCGGCATCTGCGGACTGATCGCTCTCTGGTGGATTCTGGCGGCGGCCGGTGTTGCGGGAGGCACGATTCCGACGCCGTGGGTAGTTGTCTCGACGATGTTCGACGACGGTTGGTCGCTGTACGGACCCAATTTCACCGTCACGGCTTCCGGTGCGCTGCAGGGCTTTCTCTGGGGAAACCTGCTGGCGATAACGCTTGCCGTGCTTGTCGTTCTCATTCCGCCCATCGAGGGATTGGCCACACAACTGGCGATCCTGAGCTACTGCACACCGCTGTTGGCGCTTGGCCCAATCATCCTGGTCGTCTTCGGCGGCCGGACCCCCACAATCTTTCTCGCCGCAATGTACTGCTTCTTCACCACGATGGTCGGCACACTCGCCGGCCTGAGATCGGCCGACAAGACGAGCCTCGATCTCGTCGCCGCCTACGGCGGTGGGCGTTGGCAGAAGTTCACCAAAGTTCAACTTGTGAGCGCACTTCCGAGCACCTTTGCTGCCCTCAAGATTGCTGCACCTTCGGCCGTACTGGGTGCAATTCTCGGTGAGTATCTCGGCGGGGTGGACAGCGGGATCGGCGTCGCACTCACAGCCGCTCAGACGTCGTACAACGTCCCGCGAACGTGGGGAATGGCTATCGCCGCCGCCTTGCTCGCCGGTCTGGGGTACGCCGTCGTCGCAGCGATCGCCCGGCTCGTCACCCCGTGGACGAGCGCTCCGGGAGCACAGAAATGACCGCGGTACGAGGAACATTGAGATTCCTCGCCCCGATTGCCATCGCCTCGGCGCTGTTGCTTGTCATCTGGGTGGTCTTCCTCAACGCCTTCCCCCAGGTCGGCCCGCGTGTGGGAAAGACGCCGGCCGACGTCTGGGAGTACCTGTTCTCCGGCCCAAAATCCGCCGACGCTCGTTCGGGCATCATCGACAACCTGTTCATCACTCTGCGCGACGCCGGTGTCGGCTTTGCCGTCGGAATGACTGCCGCGCTCGTGGTGGCATCGATCTTCGTCGTTTCCCGCACTGTCGAACAGACTTTCATGCCCGTTGCAATGCTTCTACGATCTGTTCCTCTCGTTGCGATGACCCCGATCATCGTCCTGATATTCGGCCGCGGAATCGTGGGTGTGACGGTCATGGTTGCGATAGTGGTGTTCTTTCCGGCCCTGGTCATGATCATGGTCGGTCTGCGCGCCGCTCCAGCTCAGGCACAAGACCTCATCGCTGCGTACGGCGGGAGTCGTTGGACCGCATTGCGAATGGTGTCCGTACCGTCCGCACTTCCGGCGGTGTTCGCCGCCGCTAGGGTGTCAGTGCCCGGCGCTTTGATCGGAGCACTGATCGGCGAATGGCTCGGTAGCGGTCAAGGCTTGGGTTCGAGCATGATCAAAGCCATTCCGCGCTACCAGTACAACGAATTGTGGGCATCTATCGTGGTGATCACCGTGGTGTCGATCGTCCTCTACGCCGTGGTCGGGATCTTCGAAAGCATCGCTCTGTCTCGTTTCGGTCCTTCGGCGGGCAAGTCGTGACATCTGTTAACACGACCTCAACAAACTCTCTCTCCCAAGCAAACTGAACGAAACCGACTGGCCCTAGTGTTCCGATTCATGACGCCATTCAAGCCCGTCCGCCAGCTGGACCGCAGGGCCTTCTTCCGCTACTCCGCGCTGACCGGCATCGCAGTCGCCGGTAGTGCGTCATTGCTCGCGTGTAGCAGTGACTCCAGCAGTTCGAGTGGCGGAACCACGGACGACGGTTCCGAATTCGGAACAGTTGCAGTGCAGTTGTCCTGGATCAAGAACATCGAGTTCGCCGGTGAGTACTTCGCTCTCGACAAGGGGTACTACAAGAATGCCGGCTTCGGAAATGTCGACCTGGTGGCAGGCGGCGCAGCCGGCACCGGCGTCGAAGCCGGTTTGGACACCGGCAAGGTGTGGATCGGAATGTCCGCACCGCAGCTCACAGCCCCCGCCGTACTCGACGGGCTGGAGGCAAAGATCGTCGGTGCGACATTCCAGAAGAACCCGTTTGCGATTGTCAGTTCCGCTGCGGCACCGATCAACTCACCACAGGACATGATCGGCAAGAAGATCGGTGTCCAGGATTCCAATCAGCTCGTCTTCGGAGCTCTCCTGGCAGCAAACGGCCTGACCGAAAGCCAGATGACGATCGTGCCCGCGCAGTTCGATCCGAGCCCCTTGGCGAACGGCGAGGTGGACGGCTGGGTCTCCTACGTGACCAACGAGCCGATCACACTGGCCGCCAAAGGTTTCCCCAACGCCCACTTCCTCTTCGCGGACTACAACCTGCCGTTGGTCGCCGAATCGTTCACGGTTCTCCAGTCCACCATCGACAACGAGAGGGACAAACTCAAGGCATTCCTGAAGGCCGAGATCCAAGGATGGAAGGATGCGGTCGCCGATCCGGCAGAGTCGGCACGGCTTGCCGTCGAGGTCTACGGCAAGGACCAGAACCTCGAACTCGAAGAGCAGATCAAGGAAGCCACCGCACAGAATGATCTGGTGGTGTCGGCAGATACCAAAGCCAACGGGTTGTTCACGATGACACCCCAACTGATCGAACAGAACATCGCGGCACTGTCGAAAGCGGGGCTGGAGATTACGGCGGAGCAACTGTTCGACATGTCGATCCTCGAAGAGGTGTACGCCGAGAATCCGGAGCTGATCTGACTGCCGAGCGTCAGCGAACCTCCCGCGCGAGTACGCCCGAGATGAATAGCTGTACAAGGACCTCGGCCTTGTACCGGTCATCGGACCCAGCACCGATACAAAGGTTCCCGATGCCTTTGAGCACGTTGTACGCATCGACCCGCGAAGCAGTGCCAACGGACTCGAGCGCTGCCGCGAGGAGGGAGTCACATACCGGAACGAGGCGGTCGACGAAGTAGATATGCAGAGCGTCGGACCCGGCGCTGTCTCCTTGCAGTGCACCGGCGAGCCCATGCTTGGTTACCAGGAACTCCACGAACAAAGCCACCCATGCCCGCAAAGCCGCCTCGGGCGTTGCACTCTCCGCGAGCATCTGTGGGCCCGCGTCCGCACACGCCTCGACTTGGTGTCGGTATACGGCTACCACCAACTCGGGACGCGTCGGGAAGTGGCGGTAGATCGTCCCCATGCCGACGCCGGCCTTCGCCGCAATCTCCCGCACCGGAGCGTCGACTCCGGACTCCACGAACACTGCTGCCGCCGCGTCGAGCAGCGCCTGCTCGCTTCGACGTGGGCGACCGACTTGCTTGGGAGACGCGACGCGCGACTGCTCGTCCTGGGCATCAGCCATGTGCACTCCTCGCTGACTCACAACATATGTTTGCATTACGGAGCAACGCTCCGTAATGTTGCGGAGCGACGCTCCGATAAACAGTATCGCAGGGTGCAGCCTCAGCAAGGAACTTGCCATGACCTCATCAATGATCGACACTCTGAACGGCATCATCGGCGCCGGCACCCCGGTCGTCTCCGTTGCCCCCGTCGAGTTGTTCGCCCCCGATCGACTTGTCCCGCTGGAAGTACGTGTGTCTGCTCCGGCAGCAGGCACGAACCTCCCCGTTGTGGTGTTCTCCCACGGCAACGGCTGGAACCTCGATGGATACTCGCCACTCACGGCATTCTGGGCATCCCACGGATTCGTGGTGATCCAGCCGACACATCTGGACTCGCGCCGGAACGGTTTCGGGTTCGACCACCCGGTTTTCCCGACGATCTGGACTGAGAGGATCGCGGATCTCACACGCATCCTTGATCAGCTCGACACCATCGAATTTGCCGTGCCCGGGCTTGCCGGCCGCATCGACCGCAGTCGAGTTGCCGTCACTGGTCACTCCTGGGGCGGGCAAACCGCTCAGTCACTCCTCGGAGCAAGGATCTTCGACGAGTCCGGCCAGGTCGGCCAGGACATGTCCGACAGCCGCGTCACCGCGGGAATCCTTTTCGCAGCAACCGGTCTCGGCGGCGAGAACCTACATCCGTTCGCGCAGGCGAACTTCCCGTTCATGCGCCCCTCGTTCCAGGAACTGACGACGCCGACACTCGTCGTCGCGGGCGACCACGACCAGTCCAAGATGTCCAGCCGCGGACCTGACTGGTTCACCGACGCCTACACGCACAGCCCCGGAGCCACCGAC
The DNA here is from genome assembly GCF_001445685.1 of Rhodococcus sp. KB6. Classification (NCBI taxonomy): domain Bacteria; kingdom Bacillati; phylum Actinomycetota; class Actinomycetes; order Mycobacteriales; family Nocardiaceae; genus Rhodococcus; species Rhodococcus sp. KB6. The sequence goes on from NZ_LNAK01000154.1 coordinate 345,426, forward strand.
CTCCTGACCTTCTACGGTGCCGAGCACGCACTCGGCGGAATCGTCGGATACGAAGTCGCCGAGACCACTGACGAGAACCCAGAGCGGGTCGCCGCCATCCAACGGATGAGTACTGCCTACCTTCGGACCACGTTGCGCATCGATGAGACCAGCTGGCCAGCGGCCCGGGCCGCATTCAGCGACAACGCCGACCCGATCGGCCGAGTCGACACCAAGTAATGCGGCAGTGATCCGACTTATTGGCCGAAGTTGAACCTGAGATTCGCATTGATCAAGGTGTTGAGCCGCTTTCGCATTCTGACAACCTCTGCCTCGGGCGGTATCGGATCGTCCAACGCAGCATCGTGCTGTTTCCGACCGCCTCGATGTCGAATCGGATGACGGCGTCGGGTCGGTCCGGCCAGATCGACGACCAGATCACCAGCTCCGGTTCTTCAGCCCTGACGATCTCCGGTGCGATCTCGCTCTCGAGAAGTTCCAGCCAGTGCCGGGCGGGCTGGCGGTACGGATCGATCAATGCCTCGAACATGAAGCGCGCAGGCGGCGGCTGGCTCCGGCGCCTCGTCGCGACTTGCAGCATGGCACGAGCGTAACCGCCTCTCAAGGGCATACCTCTGCCTTCGCAGTGCTGGATCCACGAAAACTGGGATAAACCGGGCATCGACGGAGGACACTCAGGAGCACATCCGTCTGGGAGGGCCGCTCATGCGTAAACGCCATCAGGTTCTGCTTGCAGTGTCCGCAGCGATCGGGCTGTCTCTGACGCCGATCAATGCGTCGGCGACACCGAGCACGGGAGTACACGGTGAAATTCTCGGGCAGGTGACTTTCGACGGCAAGGACTACATCCTGCGTCAGATCACCATCGACCCCGGCGGTTCCACCGGTTGGCACTTCCACGACGGGACGCTCTACGCGCTGATCGCGCAGGGCACGTTGAGCCACTACCGATCCGATTGCTCCGTCGACGGGATCTACAGCGCCGGAAATACTTTGATCGAACCGAGCGGTTCAGATCATGTGCACATCGGAAACAACTCGCAGACAACACCATTGGTGCTCGAGGTCGTCTACGTCAATCCGGCGGGCAGCCCCCTCTCCGAAGATGCTGCGCCTCCTAACTGCCAACTACCCGGCTGACGGGGCAGAAGAGTTAAACCGCACCGGCATCGATTCGAGCCCGGACACGAAGTTGGCCGCACGCCGCTGCAACGGCGCGTCGGTGGCAAGTTCCATGTCCGGCAGCCTGGCGAAGAGTTGCTCGAACATGATCCGTCCCTCCAACCTGGCCAGCTGATTGCCCAGACAGAAATGAGTTCCGAAGCCGAAGGCCACGTGCGGATTCGGTGTGCGGCCGACATCGAACCGTTCGGCGTTCAGGAACACGGACTCGTCGAAATTTGCCGATTCGAAGAGCAGCAGCATCTTCTCACCTGCCTTCAGCTGCGCGCCGAAGAAATCGGTGTCACGGGTCAGGGTTCGAGCCATGTTCTTGATCGGCGAGGACCACCGCAGCATCTCCTCCATTGCCAAGGGAATGGCATCGGGATCGTCGACTAGCTCCCGGCGCTGGTCCGGATGGCGCAGTAGCTGTTCCATGCCGCCGCTGAGCACGTGCCGTGTGGTCTCGTCACCGCCGATCAGGATCAGCAGGGATTCGTTGACGATTTCCTGATCGGAGAGGGCTTCGCCGTCGACCGCACTGTGAATCAACGTGCTCACCAAATCGTCGGCCGGGTCGCTCCTCCGCTCGGCGATGGTTCGCATCATGTACGCGGTGAAATCGACGTACGCAACCATCATGGCCTGCAGTTGATCCTGGGAAGCGTTGCTTCCCAATGCCTTCACCAGATCGTCCGACCACCGCAGAAACAACGCGCGTTCCTCCGGACGGACACCCAACATGTCGCCGATGACGGCCATCGGCAGCGGTGCCGCCAGGTCTGCGACGAAGTCGGCTTCTCCTTTCTCACAGACGGCGTCGATCAGTTGATCGCAGATCTCCCGGATACGGCCGGCCTTGGCTTCGACCTTCTTACGTGTGAAACCCGCATTGACCAAGCGTCGACGTGTGAGGTGCTGCGGGTCGTCCATGTCGATCATCTGCGGCAATGGACCGGTTTCGGGGCGGATGCCACCGGCGTTGGAGAACAGTTCGGGATCCCGCTCGGCTGCGACGACGGCGTCGTAACTCGCGGCCGCGGTGATTCCGTTAGCGTCGTCTCGGTACACGGGCTCGTGATCACGCATCCAGGCGTATGCGTCGCGCACATTCCCGAGGTCTCCGCTGTAGAAGCGTCCGTCGATCAAATCGAAGGTCGGTCTGGTAGCCATCACTCCACCTCTCGCACAACCCTTGCCTCAATAAGTAGAACCTGTTCCTATATAGCGTGGGGCGTTTTCACCGAAGCCGGACCGGAAAACCTCCAGAAGCAGCACGCGAGCCCGCCGGAGCAACGACCAGGAGACACGCATGGACGACGACACCGCCTCAGCGGGCATACCCACTTTCACCGGCACATCGATACTGGTGACCGGCGGCGGTAGTGGCATCGGCCTGGGCATCGCTCGTTCGCTCGTTGCGTCCGGCGCTCACGTCACGATCTGCGGACGCAACAAGGAGAAACTCGATGCTGCCGCCGAATCGATCCGGCACGCGACTGCCGCAGGATCGGTCAGCGTCTCCCCCGCCGACGTCACGATCGAGACAGACGTCGTCGCCGCTGTCGCCGCGGCGGTGTCCGTCACCGGAAAGCTCGACGGAGTCGTGGCCTGCGCCGGCGGGAACGAAACCATCGCACCGGTCACGCAACTCGACGTCGACGCCTGGCGCCACACCGTCGACCTCAACGTCACGGGGACCATGCTGACGATCAAGCACGGCGCGCGGGCACTAGTGGCAGGAGGCGGTGGATCCATCGTCGCGATCTCGTCGATCGCCAGCAGCAACACACATCGCTGGTTCGGCGCGTACGGCGTCTCGAAGTCCGGCGTCGACCACCTGGTGCAATTGGCGGCAGACGAACTGGGCGCCAGCAACATTCGTGTCAATGCGATCCGGCCGGGTCTGACCCGAACGGATCTGGTCGCGCTCATCACCGACGGTGGCCCCATCCTGGACGACTACCTGGCCAACACGCCGCTCGAACGCGTCGGCGAGGTCGAGGACGTCGCCGGACTCGCTTCTTTCCTCCTCGGACCGCAATCCACCTGGATCACCGGGCAGATCATCAACGTCGACGGAGGCCAAATGCTGCGCCGCGGACCGGATTTCCGCTCGATGCTCGAACCCGTCTACGGCTCCGACGGACTCCGTGGGGTGGTAGCGCCATGAGCTACACGATTCTGGGCAAGAGGGTCGAGATGCCCGTCGAAGTTCGCACCGCGTCGGCCTTCATGGCGTTGTACTCGGTACCGAGCACAACCGCGCAGTCGATCATCGACTACACCGGCTTGACCGTGCTCCAGTACCGCCCCGGCCGGGCGCTGTGCGGCCTGGTTTTTGTCGACTACATCGACGGGGATCTGGGTCCGTACAACGAATTCGGAGTGACGTACATGGTGCGCAGCCACACTGCGCCTCCCGAAACCTCGGTGCTGGGAGATCTACGTTCGCTCGCTGCCGGAACTGCAGGGGCACTCATTCACGAGTTGCCGGTGGACGGAGAGTTCACCAAGGCCGCCGGCCGGGAAATCTGGGGATTCCCGAAGGTGCTCGCCGAGTTCGACACCGAGCACGTCGGCTCGGTCAAGCGCGGATCCGTCTCGCGCGACGGCAAACTCATCACACAGTTGAGTGTGAAATCCGGCGTCAGCGTGCCTGGCGGCGGAGCCAACATGTCGTTGGCCGCGTACTCACATCTCGACGGCGCCACCAGGTGCACGTCGTGGGACATGGCACCGACCGGCGTCAAATCGCGCCCTGGTGGAGCCGAGGTTCAACTGGGCAGTCACCCGATGGCGGCGGAACTTCGGAAACTGGGACTCCCCCGCCGGGCCCTGATGACCACGACCATCAAGAACCTGGCGATGACGTTCGGGGAGGCCACAACAATCTGAGTGTCGGCCGACGGCACCCCTTTCGGTCACGTGTGACTCGGGCTACACTCCTGGACGGTTGACCAACTCGCGTCAGACCGCCCGAAAGGACACTCGTGCAGATCACCCGACGCACCGTACTGGCAGGCGCTGCCGCCGCACCTGCGCTCGCCGCTCTGTCGACGAACCAGGCCGTCGCAGCTTCGCCGGCACGCACCGTTTCACCCGCACGCACCGACAAGTCGTCGGCGTCACTGCAGGTGGGCGTCGGAATTTCCGACGTGACCGGACCGGTCGCCGAAGTCGGCATGATGGGCTACTCGAGCTTCGATCAACGCGCCGAAGGCCTGCACCAGCGAATGCGCGCACGCGCCTTCATCTTCGAGTCCGGCGGGTCGCGGGTCGCCTACGTGTGCGTCGACAACTGCATGATCTTCCAGTCCGTTCATGACGAGGTCCTGCGCCGACTGGCCGGGAGGTTCGGTGACATCTACACCGAACGCAACGTCATGTTGACGGCCATCCATTCACACGCGGCATGTGGTGGGGCCTCGCACAACTACGCGTACAACCTCGCAGTTCTCGGCTTCGAACTGCAGGTGTTCGAAGCCGAGGTCAACGGCATGGTCGAGGCGATCAGCGCTGCGCACGAGAACCTGGCGCCAGGCACGGTCCGTTTCGGGCGGTCCGATCTCACCGATGCCAGCGTCAACCGATCGCGAGTGGCGTTCGACCTCAATCCCGAAGAGGACAAGGCCTACTACCCCGGTGGCAACGACCACCACATGCGTGTCATGCGGATCAGTCGGGGCAGCAAGGACATCGGAGCGATCAACTGGTTCGCCACCCACTGCGCCTCGCTCACGAACGAGAACCATCTCATCTCCGGGGACAACAAGGGCGCCGCGGCGTACTTCTGGGAGCACGACGACCAGGGCGTGCGCTACCTCGACGGCGACACCAGCTTCATTGCTGCGTTTCCGCAGACCAACAGCGGCGACATGTCACCCAACCTCTTCCTCGAGCCCGGACGCGGACCGACCGAAGACGAATTCGAGAACGCACGCATCATCGGGCTGCGCCAGGTTGCGGCGGCTCGAACTGCCTTCGACGCGGCGTCCGACACCGTCACCGGTGGCGTCGACAGTCGGATCATGTACCTGGACATGGCAAATCAGGTGGTGAGCGGAAGATTCACCCCCGACGGACGCGAGCACCGCACCGCTCCGGCCGCGATCGGCGCGGCAATGAGCGCCGGAAGCGTCGAGGACGGGCCGGCAATCCCGATCTTCCCCGAGGGCACCCGAAACCCCATGATCGACGCCCTGGGCGGTATGGATGCTCCTGTGCCTCAATGGCTTCAGGACGCACAGGCGCCCAAACTCGTAGTCGTTCCGGTCGGCCTGCTGCCACCGGGAGGATGGGTGCCGAACGTACTCAAGATCCAGATCCTGCGGATCGGTCAGTTCTACATCGTCGGTGGCCCTGCGGAATTCACCATCGTCTCCGGATTACGAGTGCGTCGAACCGTCGCCGAGGAGCTTGGGGTTCCCCTCGAGAACGTCATCTTCCAGGGATACGCGAACTCGTACTCGAGCTACTGCACCACACCACAGGAATACGATTCGCAGCAGTACGAGGGCGGTTCGACGATGTTCGGTCGTTATACACTGCCGGCCTATCAGCAGGGGTATGCCGCCCTTGCAGCCGCGATGCGCGACGGCACCGAACCTCCTCGCGGCCCCGCTCCGGCCGACCTGTCCGGGTTCCAACCCAGCTTCGGACCTGGCGTCGACTTCGACGAGCCCTTGCCGGGAACACAATTCGGCGATGCAACCGTTCAACCCGGCGACACCTCACCGGGTGGGCAGGTTGCCGTCGAGTTCGTCACCGGCCACCCCAAGAACGACACTCACCGAAACGGGACCTTCTACGAGATCCAGCGCAATACCGGAGGATCCTGGACGCGCGTGGCCGACGACAACGACTGGTCCACCAAACTGCACTGGCGCCGGGTCGGGAGCAACGGTTCCGTCGTGCGCATCACGTGGGATGTTCCGGCCGATACTCCGGCGGGTACGTATCGAGTCCAACACTTCGGTGCGTCGAAGGCTCGGGGTAGCGGCGCGATCACGCCCTTCTCCGGGGTGACGTCCGAATTCCGCCTCACCTGACCCGCGTGAACGTATCGCTCCCCTTGTTGGACAAGGGGAGCGATACGTTCACGCGATGGGGTCAGAGCGCAATGGACAGGTTCAGGCGGCGGTCGGGTGCAGCGAGGTGGTCGGCGTCGACGGCTCTGACGCTGCCGGGCGGTCGATCTTCGCCGCGACGAGCAAGACCAGCAGACCGGCGACGGTGACTGCCGCTCCCATCCAGATCGGGGAGGTGAAGCCGAGTCCCGCGGCGATGGTGATTCCGCCCAGCCATGCCCCGAGTGCGTTGCCGACGTTGAAGGCGGCGATGTTGGCACCCGATGCCATGGTCGGTGCTGCCGACGCGTAGTTCATGATCCGCATCTGCAGACCGGGAACCGTCGCAAAACCGAAGGCGCCCATGAAGAACAGCGAGATCACAGTCACGACCTTGCTCTCCGCGGTGGCGGCGAACACGATCAGAACGACGGTCAGGATCGCGAGAATCCAGACCAGCGCCTTCGTGAGCGAACGGTCGGCCGCCTTGGCGCCGAGGAAGTTGCCGACGAACAGGCCCGAGCCGAAGAGGATGAGCAGCCACGGAACGCTGGACGTCGCGAAGCCGGTGACCTCGGTGAGGGTGAAGGCGATGTAGGTGAAGGCTCCGAACATTCCGCCGTAGCCGAGGATGGTGATGGCGATCGAGAGCCATACCTGCTTGTTGCGGAATGCCCCCAACTCTCCGCGCAATCCGCCACCGGTCGTGCTGGCGGGCGTCGTCGGGACGAGTGCTGCAATTCCGATCAGGGCGATGACGCCGATGACGGTGATGGCCCAGAACGTCGAGCGCCATCCGAGTTGCTGGCCCAGCAGCGTGCCGAACGGAACGCCGAGAACGTTGGCGATGGTCAGGCCCGCGAACATCATCGCGATGGCGCCGGCGCGCTTGTTGGGCGCGACCATGTCGGCGGCAACCACCGAGCCGATTCCGAAGAACGCACCGTGGCACAGCGCCGCGACGATGCGTCCGCCCATCATGACCTCGTAGGAGGGAGCGAGCGCGGACATCAGGTTGCCGATGATGAACAGCACCATGAGCGAGAGAAGGACCTTCTTGCGCTCGAAGCGGGTGACGGCAGCGGTCAGGAGGATCGCGCCGATCGCCACCGACAGTGCGTAGCCCGAGATCAGGTAGCCCGCGACGGACTCGGTGACCTCGAAATCAGCCGAGATCTCGGGCAGGAGGCCCATGATGACAAATTCGGTGAGGCCGATCCCGAACCCGCCCATAGCGAGGGCAATGAGACCCAATGGCATCTCGATGTTCCTTTCACAGATTTACGCGTAAGCCGTTAGCGGGCGTGCGCAGTAGTTGCAGGCGCGCTATAAATAGTTGCACGCGCGCGCTACATGCGCAAGCTGGTAACCTGGAGTCGCAGGAAACGGACAAGGAGAATCACATGGGGATCGCCGACGACGCCGTCGAAATCCGTTCGCAAGGGTGGCGCACGCTCGCAGCACTGCACGGCGCCCTCGACACCGAACTGGAACGCGCGCTCCAGCGTGAGCACAAACTGTCCGTCGTCGAATACACCGTGCTCGACGCACTGAGCCGCCAGGATGGCTGGCACATGCGGATGGCTCAGTTGGCTCGCGCTGCCGCACTGAGCAGCAGCGCCACGACGCGCTTGGTCAATCGACTCGAAGATCGAGGACTATTGACGCGCATCCTGTGCGCCGACGACCGTCGAGGCATCTACACCGAGCTGACGCCGGCCGGCCGCGAGCTTCTCGAAAGCGCACGGCCGACGCACGACGCCACCCTCGAAGCCGCACTCGACGAGGCATGCAAGACACCCGAACTCGCGCCACTGGTGCGCGCCCTCCACGAGCTTCCCGTCGGCTAGAAGTCTGCCGGAAGCAGGGCACGCTCTTTGATGCCCGAGACCACCTGAGCGACAAACACACTCGCATCGACGACCACCCGCCCACCACGCGCGGGGACCAGAACGTCGACGGTGCCGCCGTGCACCTCGTTGTCTCCGATCACCGCGATGTACGGGTCACGGTGAGTGCGTGCCTCGCGGATGCGACGTCCCAACGATCCGTCAGGCGCGATCGCCACTCGAACATCGCGAGCCTCGAGATCGGCCCGCAAACGCTCGGCCTCAACCTGGTGCCGGTCGCCGACGGGCAGAATCGAGACTTGGTTGGGTGCCAGCCACGGCGGCATCCGCCCTTCGAACCTTTCGATCAAAAGCGCAGTCATGCGTTCCATCGATCCGAGCAAGCCCCGATGGATCATGACGGGGCGAGCCTTGGATCCGTCCTCAGCGGTGTACTCGAGGTCGAACCGCTCCGGTTGATTGAAGTCGAGTTGCACGGTCGAGAGTGTTTCCTCGCGGCCGTGCGCGTCTCGCACCTGGACGTCGATCTTGGGACCGTAGAACGCTGCCTCCCCCTTCGCTTCCACGTACTCGATCGAGCGTGCATTCAGCGCCCCGCGAAGGTGATCCTCGGCGTCCGCCCACTGCTCGTCGGTGCCGAGGTACTGCCCCTCTCCCCCTCTGATCGAGAGGCGGTACTTCCGTTCGGCAATCCCCAGAGTCGAGTAGCAGCGCTCGATCGCGTCGAGCGCGACGATCACTTCCGCTTGCACTTGTTCGCGACTACAGAAGACATGTGCGTCGTCGAGATTGATCTGTCTGACTCGACTCAATCCGCTGAGAACACCGGAGAGTTCGCTACGGAACATCGAGCCGAGTTCACGAACGCGGAAAGGTAGCTCGCGATAACTACGACCGCGAGCGGCGAATACCTGAGCGTGATGAGGACAGTTAGCCGGACGAAGGAGAAATGACTCTCCGCCTATCTTCATTTCGGGAAACATGTCGTCCGAGAACATGGACCAATGCCCAGATCTCTCGTACAACTCTTTCTTCGCCATAACGGGGGTATAGACACCCCGGCATCCGGATCGCGCTGCTTGTTCGGCGGCGAGCTTTTCGAGTTCGTTCCTGATGATCGCGCCGTCCGGTAACCAGAGTGGGAGGCCGGCCCCGACGGTGGGGGTGGTGGCGAAAAACTCCAGGTCGCGCCCGAGTTCGCGGTGGTCAACGCTCATGAGAGGTCTCCAAATCGTTCAAGGGGAGACGCACACGGAGCGACGAAACAGGAAAGCCCCGGGGCGATAACTCCCGGGGCTGAAAGGGTTTGGTCAGCAGTTCCTAAACGATGCGCCGGAAGAGAACCGGCGTCGTCGTGTTGTGCGCAATACTGACCATGTACGTGAGGTTACATCAACTTCCTACCCACCTACAGCCCGAATTGTCGGGCCTCTATGCTGACGCAACTGGGAAGGCGCAGCAGTAGCCAACGAAACACCCACGAAGAGCGAAGTTTCGGCAATCATGTCCGAACGTGAGGTTCTCGGATATGAGGAGGATGTGCGACGGTGCCGGACCACTTGCTCGAACAGTTGATCACCATTCCTTTGTTCACCGGAATCATCGGGTACATCACCAATTGGTCGGGCGTCCTGATGCTGTTTGCGCCGATCAACTTCCACGGGATCAAAGTGCCCGGCCTCAAACTGCTCTTCCCGTTCCTCCCCCGACGCGTCCAGGTGATCCCCGCGATCACCAGCGACGGCAGATTCGGTTGGCAAGGCATCGTCCCCTCGCGGGCGGAGAAGATGGCGTCGATCGCCGTCGACAAATCCCTCGCGAAAGTCGGCAGCATCGCCGACTTCTATCGCGTCCTGGACCCGGACAGCATCGCCGAGCACTTGGTGAACATTTCTCGCAGTGAAGTGCGCGGCGTGGTCACCAGAATCATGACGGCCGAGAATCCTCAGCTCTGGCACAACCTTCCGACGTCGGTGAAGGAGGCCGTCTTCCGCAAGGTGGAGGACGATCTGCCGGCCAGCGTGCGCATGATCACCGACCGCATCGAAGAGGACATCGACGAGTTCATCGACGCGAAGCTGATGGTGATCCGCTACCTCTCTTCGCACCCCAAACTGCTCAACGACATCTTCCGCACGATGGGCAACAAAGAGCTCAGGTTCATGCAGAACTTCGGCTTCTACTTCGGGTTCCCGATGGGCTTCGTGCTCGTCGGAATCCTCCATCTGGTTCCGCAGTGGTGGGTGCTTCCCATCGGTGGCGTGATCATCGGGTACATCGTGAACTACCTCGGAATCACGATGATCTTCGAACCGATCACCCCCAGCCGTTGGGTGCCGTGGCGGCAGGGACTGTTCCTGAAACGCCGCACCGAGATCATCGCCGGGTACGCAAAAACCCTCGCCGATCACGTCGTGACGCTCGAGAACATCGGCACCGAACTCCTCGAAGGTCCCCGCTCGGACCGAACGCGGCGGATGCTCGATCAGGTACTGCGCGAATCCGTCGACGACGCAGCCGGCTGGGCAAAGTCGGTGGTCAAGATGACCGTTGGTTCGCAGAGCTACAAGCGTCTGCCCGGCCTGGCCACCACCGAAGTGCTCGACCTGTACCCCCGGGTCTTCGAGGATGCGGAGTTCGCCGAGAACCAGTCGGAGAAGATTCGTGTCTTCGTCACCGAACGCATGAGCATCCTTTCACCGGAAGATTTCAGCGAACTACTACGCTCAGCCGTCAAGCAGGACGAGTGGCTGTTGTTCGTACACGGGGCCGTGCTGGGCTCGTTTGCCGGTTTCCTACACCTCGCAATATTCGGAGTATGAGCATGAGTGAGCACGACCATCGCATGATCGTCGAAGCGGAATCGTACGACTGGGCTGCGGACATCGCGCCGGTCGAATCCGTCGAAAAGCGTCTGATCCGTAGCCTTGTCGGGCTTACCGCCACGACGACGCTCACGTCGATCAAGCTGACGGGTTGGGCTTTCGGAACGGCGAAGGAGGCGACGCGGCAGATCGTTCAGGCCGCCGCCGAAGCCGCGGCAGAGGCTGCAGAATCCGCCAACGTGCAATCCGAACGTCGGGCCGAGAACACCAACGGAGACGGCTCGCGGACGGAGAACCTGCGGGCGGCAATGGCTACTCGTACCAATCGCAAACAGAGCGTCGAGGCCACTCTCGCGGCGCTGCGGGCACGTGGTGACAGGTTGCTGGATCGTTCCGCGGACGTGACCGATCGCGACGATCTGCACCCGGCTTACGACCGGATCCTCGACGAGATCGCACCAGACGAAGCTCGAATTCTTCGGTTGCTGGCCACCTCCGGCGCACAACCGAGCGTCGACGTGCGCACGGCGCGGCCGTTCGGCGTCGGCTCGGAGATGATCGACGAGGGTCTGTCGATGATCGGAGAACTGGCGGGATGTCGCCATCTGGACCGCATCAGCGCGTACCTGAACAACCTGCATCGGCTCGGTTTGGTGGCGTTCTCACGCGAGCCCGTCGAGGCCGACCGGTACCAGGTGGTCGAGGTGCAGCCATCGGTGATCGAGGCGGTCAAGCGCGCCGGCCGATCGAACAAGATAGTGCGTCGTAGCATCCTGTTGACGCCGTTCGGTGACGACTTCTGTCATACCTGTTTTTCTCTGTAGGGCCTCCGGCCCTGTGCGCCTTTTTGGTAGTTACCACTACCAAAAAGGCGCACAGGGGGCTTGCCCCCTACAGCCAGGTATCTTCTGTCGTGGTCGTCAGGAACGCTTCCAGATCGTCACGCCAGGTGGCCGGAACAGTCTTGTCCGGCTCGATGCCCGTGTACTGCCCGCGATAGAAGAGCAGCGGGCGTTCGGTCTTGATCTCACTCATCGACGAAACCCGACCGAAGACGACGTAGTGATCGCCGCCGTCGTGGACGGTTTCCACCGTGCAGTCGATGTGCGCAAGGGACTTGTCGATGATCGGCGAGCCCAACGGCGATGGTGTCCAATCGATGCCGGCGAACTTGTCCGGCTCACGCGACCCGAAACGAGCACACACCGCCTGTTGTTCCTCCGCCAACACGTTGACGGCGAACTTCCCGGTCCGCTCGATTGCCGCCCACGACCGAGAACCCTTGGTGGGGCAGAACAACACCAAAGGTGGGTCGAGTGACAGGGCAGCGAAAGACTGACACGCGAACCCGACCGGCTCACCGTCGTCGACTGTCGTGATGATGGTGATACCCGTGCAGAACTGCCCGAGAACCGTGCGGAACTGGCGTGGATCGATCGCCTGCTCCGCACTCACCGACGCATCGGGCGAACTCACGGCTTCATTCCCACCGTGAAGTCGTGACCCCACAGGCTCACGGCCGTGCTTTCCCTCGCGATCCAGTTTTCGTCCTCTACCTCTAGCCCCTCACAACCGAATTCGATGTCGAACCCGCCCGGAGTTTTCATGTAGAACGAGAGCATCTCGTCGTTGACGTGGCGACCGAGAGTCGCCGACATCTTGACCTTCTTGCGCAGTGCCCGGTCGAGGCACAGTCCGACGTCGTCGGAGTTCTCCACTTCGAGCATCAGGTGCACGATGCCCGTCGGGTTGGGCAACGGCAGGAACGCCAAGCTGTGGTGACGCGGGTTGCAGCCGAGGAACCTCAGCCACGCCGGCTCGCCGTCCGCGGGCCGGCCGACCATCTGCGGAGGCAGACGCATCGAATCGCGAAGCTTGAATCCGAGTACGTCGCGGTAGAACCGCAGCGAAGCATCGTCGTCATCGGTGGTGAGCACGACGTGGCCGAGGCCCTGCTCGCCCGTCACGAACCTGTGCCCGTACGGGCTCACGATCCGGCGGTGTTCGAGAGCAGCTCCGTGGAACACCTCGAGGGAGTTGCCCGAGGTGTCCTCGAACGCGATCATCTCGACGACGCGACGGTCCTTGAGCTGCTCCGCCGTGCCTTCCTTGAACGGAACACCGGCTGCCGACAACCTGTCACGGATATCCTGCAGCTCAGCGGCATTCGCGGTTTCCCAACCCGAGACGAGCAGACGGTCCGTGTCGTTCGGAACGATGACAAGACGCGCCGGGAAGTCGTCCATACGCAGATACAGCGATTCCGCGTCGACGCCCTTGCCCTCGATCATTCCGAGGATCTTGAGTCCGTATTCGCGCCACGCAGCCATGTCGGTGGCCCCGATGCGCATGTACGCCAGAGATCGAATACCCATCATTTACCTCCGTCGAGCAGGAAGTCGGTTGCGAGCCGGTTGAATTCGTCGAACTTCTCGAGCTGCGCCCAGTGACCGCAACCGCCGAAGACGTGGAGTTGCGCGCGCGGGATCATCTTGAGCGCAACCAGTGCGCCGTCGAGGGGGTTGACCCGATCCTCACGGCCCCAGATCAGCAACACACGCTGTCGAAGCTTGTACGCCTCGCGCCAGAGCATGCCGAGCTCGAAGTCACCGCTGGAGAAGGACTTACCCATCGCCTTGGCCGCAGCCAGCGACTCGGGAGTGCTGGCGGCAGCAAAACGTTCGTCGACGAGTTCCGGCGTGATCAGCTTCTGATCGAAGACCATGATCCGCAGGAACGCTTCGAGGTTCTCCCGTGTGGGCTGGTAGCTGAACTTCCCGAGGTTCTTGACGCCCTCGGTGGGGTCCGGCGCAAACAGGTTGACACTGAGACCGCCGGGGCCCATCAGAACGAGGCGACCCGCACGGTCCGGGTAGTCGAGCGCAAAGCGAACAGCAGCGCCACCACCGAGCGAATTACCCAGCAGGTCAACGCGACCGGTGATCTCGAGCGTATCCAGAAGATCATTGAGCGCCGACGCACTGTGCACGAAGTACTGCGGATGCTCCGTCGGCTTGTCGGACTGCCCGTAACCGGGCTGATCGACGGCGATGACGTGAAAGTTCTTCGCCAACACCGGAATGTTGCGGGCGAAGTTCGACCACGATGACGCGCCTGGGCCACCGCCGTGCAGCAGCACGATGGTCTTGTCGTTTCCGACGCCCGCCTCGTGGAAGTGCAGTTTCAGATCGGGGCGCACTTGCGCGAACCGCGAAGTGGACTCGTAGGTGAGAGCTTCTTCGGTGGTTGTCACTGAGCCTCCTCTAGACCATCGTGTCGGTGATCGGCAGACCGAATTCGCCGGTTCCGAACATGACGTATGCGCGTTCGGGATCGTTCGCGGCGTGGACGCGACCAGCGTGAGCGTCACGCCAGAAACGCTGAATCGGAGTGCCGTTCTGCAGCGCCGTGGCACCAGAGTTCTCGAAAAGCTTGTCGATCGAGGCGATCGCACGGCCAGTGGCGCGCACCTGGTCGCGTCGAGCGCGCAGCCGCAGTTCCATCGGAACCTCTTCGCCTGCAAGGATCAACGCGTACTCGTCGGCGACGTTGCCGGAGAGCTGACGCCACGCGGCGTCGATGTCGCTGGACGCCTCGGCGATGCGCACCTTGGCAAACGGATCGTCCTTCGACTTCTCGCCGGCGAACGCAGCGCGCACACGCTTGCCCTGGTGCTCGACGTGCGCTTCGTAAGCTCCGTAAGCCATTCCGACGATCGGTGCCGAGATCGTCGTGGGGTGAATGGTTCCCCACGGCATCTTGTAGACCGGCGCGGTGTTGTTCTCGAGGCCCGGGGCGGTCAGTTCGCTCATCGCCCGGAAGCTCAGCACGCGATGCTTGGGAACAAAAACATCCTTGACCACAACGGTATTGGAGCCGGTTCCACGCAGACCGACCACATTCCACACGTCGTCGATCTGGTAGTCCTCGCGAGGAATCAGGTAGCTCACGAAATCGACTGCGCGGCCGTCCTTGAACACCGGACCACCGAGAACGGCCCAGCTGGCATGGTCGCAACCCGAGGACCACGCCCACGCACCGTTGACCTTGTATCCGCCCTCGACTACTTCACCCATACCCATCGGGGCGTAAGAGGACGAGATGCGAACGTCAGTGTCGTTGCCCCACACGTCTTCCTGCGCCTGCTGAGAGAAGAGGGCGAGGTGCCAGTTGTGTACCCCGATGATCGAGGAGACCCACCCTGTGGAACCGCACGCGCTGGCGATCTTCTTGACCGCGGAGTAGAACAGCACCGGATCGGCTTCGTATCCGCCCCACTGCTTCGGCTGCAGCAAGCGGAAGAAGCCTGTTTCCTGAAGAGCCTTGATGGACTCGTCGGGGATACGACGCAGATCCTCGGTCTCCTGTGCGCGCTCGCGCAGTGCCGGCAGTAGTGCGTCGAGCCTCTGCATCACCTCGTGGCTGTCATGGTTACCCACTTCGACGCTCCCGTCTTCCTCGATCGGTTGGTTCACTTACACTTGAGACTAGAACACGTTCTCTTTTCTGTCGAGACGCTGACAAAGGTCCCGTTTGTGGCCGCAATGCTGTAACAAGTGCCCCCAAAATCTGGCGGAACCGGATCGAGTTCTATAACGTGTTCTACTAACAGCTAGAAGGGATGTGAGGTCACAATGGCGCAGATTCGCGAGATCGACGTCGGAACGGTGCAAACTCGTTTCGCCCGCGGTTGGCACTGCCTGGGTCTACTGAAGACCTTCAAGGACGGCAAACCGCACGCGATCGAGGCTTTCGGTACGAAGCTCGTGGTGTTCGCCGACAGCAAGGGCGACATCAAAGTTCTCGACGGATACTGCCGTCACATGGGTGGTGACCTCACACAAGGCGAGGTCAAAGGCGATTCCATCGCCTGCCCCTTCCACGACTGGCGCTGGGGCGGCAACGGCAAGTGCACCGGCATTCCTTATGCCCGCCGCGTGCCTCCGCTCGCACGCACCCGCGCGTGGACGACCCTCGAGCAGAACGGTCAGCTCTTCGTCTGGAACGACCCCGAGGGCAATCCGCCGCCCGAAGAGATCGTGATTCCTCGTATCGAGGGCGCGTACAGCGACGAATGGACCGACTGGACCTGGAACTCCATGGTCATCGAGGGGTCCAACTGCCGCGAGATCATCGACAACGTGGTCGACATGGCGCACTTCTACTACATCCACTACGCCTTCCCGACGTACTTCAAGAACGTCTTCGAAGGTGAGATCGCCACTCAGTACCTCAACACCACGGGCCGTCCCGACATCGGAATGGCCTCCCAGTACGGCGGCGACACGCTGCTTCGCTCCGAAGCTGCGTATTACGGACCGTCGTACATGGTCAATCCCCTGTGGAACAGCTACAGCGGATACGAGGTCGAGAGTGTTCTGATCAACTGCCACTACCCGATCAGCCCGGACTCGTTCGTGCTGCAGTGGGGCGTGACGGTGAAGAAGCCGACGGGTGTCTCCGACGAGATGGCCGACAAGTTGGCCGGCAAGTTCACCGAGGGCATCAGCGAGGGATTCCTGCAGGACGTCGCGATCTGGAAGAACAAGACCAAGATCGAGAATCCCCTTCTCTGCGAAGAAGACGGCCCCGTCTACCAGCTACGACGCTGGTACGAGCAGTTCTACGTGGACAAGGCCGACGTCACCGAGAAGATGACACAGCGCTTCGAGTTCGAGGTGGACACCACCAAGGCAAACGAAGCCTGGCACGCCGAGGTCGAGGAAAACCTCGCACGCCAGAAGGCCGAGAAGGAAGCTGCAGCAGAAGCGGCAAAGAAGGAAGCAGAGGTCTAGTCGTGAGCGCCTCGATCGGAACCGACGCACGGTGGGCTCGTTGGGCCAAGGCACCGGACTTTGCCGGGCAAACGGAACGGCTCGAGGCGATCGCGGCCCAGACGATCGAGGACAAGCACGAATACCTCGACTCGGGTCTGCAGGAAGTCGACTGCAAGGCATGCGGCGCGTGCGTACTGGTTCGCAAGAACACGTACAAACACACCAGCGTTCAGTGGACTTCCGACCCGGCGCTGCGTTGCCACACCTTCAAAGAGGCAATTGCTTCCGGGCAGTCGTCGGCATTGAAAGACGGATGCCCGAAACTGCACGACAGCATCGCCGACGCGGTTAGGGACGGCACCATCACGGTGCGTGATCCCGAGGTCAGCTGACCTGATTGTGTAGAACGAGGGCCGACCCACGGGTCGGCCCTCGTTTTACGTTCCAGCGCCCGCGCGTCCGTCAGGCAGGCGGTCGCACCTTTCGTGCAGCCACCGCGTAGACGTCGCTCGACGTGGTGAGAGAGTTCTTTCCGCTGGCCGCCGGCACTCCCCCGCGTAGATTCACGGCCCAGTTGAGCGCACCCAGCGGTCCACACCCGCTGGCTCCCGGCGCCGCAAACACCGCATCCGAATGTGGGACTGCCGGGAACACTGCACCGGGGAACTCACCGATAGGTTCCGACGGAGGGTTTCCGGTTGTGGTCAGGTGAAGGTTGATCGGATTCGAAACCGAACCGATGTAGCAATCGTCACCGAGCAAGGGATTAGACAGTTTCAATCGAACAGGCATGGTGAGTTCCTGCTCGAGAACCTTCAGATCCGGGACTCCCACCGATTCCACCGTCGCGCTGATCTGAGTCAGTCCCAGCGGAGTATCGATCCCGAGAGCACCTCCGGGTACCGAAATCGGATTGGAATAGACCCCGTTGGACCCGTCCTGCTTGGCGACGAACGTCTCGATGAAACTGTTGTCCGGCTGGGTCGCGTATTTCACTCCGCCCGCAACCTTGAGGCTTCCGTCCGGGATCGGCACCGAAAGTGCGCCCAATTTCATGGTCCCTCCGCGAACTACGACGCTGGCGCACGTCGTCACCTCGAGATCCTCGATCGGGCACGTGCCCCAACCGTCGAAGGTCAACGGATCAACCGCTGCCGCACCGGAGGAACCGAGCGATCCGCTGCCGGAAGACCCTGACGATGATTCGTCGGCAATTGCCACACCTGCACCGGCCATGACAAATGTTGCAACTAGCGCGACTGTCGACATCACTCGAGATTTGTTGCGGCTCTTCATCTTCGAATTCCTCCACCGTTGACGGAAATTCACGAGAGCCACCCCCTGTGGATCGCACCTCGATCTACGCCCGGCACGCTACCGAGAAGTGAGACGCGGATTCACACATAACGACGATTTTTCCCACCAAAGAACTACGGCGATCACGCTCGATCGAACTTCCGTCCTAGCCCGGAAACCGTATCGATCCTGTCGGCTCAGTTCGGTTCGACTGTGCCCGAACCGATGACCTGATCGAGGAACGGCCCGAACATCTCCCCCAGGTTCTCGGCGATCTGATCGGGGGTACCGAAAGACAACGTCACGTGACTGATCGCCAGACGCACTATCGTGCTGCCGAACATCTCGGCATGGATGCGGTCGACGTTCGCCCAACTGGTCATGAAGATCTCGGCCAACCTCGCGCTCGCATGTTCGAGCAGCGGAGTCCCGTCAGTGGTGACCAAGCTCAGCAGGTCGTGCTGCGGCCGGGGACCGACAATGCTGACCACCATCGGATCCCGTGCACCGGCGTCGAAGAAGGCACGGAAGGCTGCCGAGACCGCGCCCCGCGGATCCGAATGATGCAGCGTTACTTCGCGTTCCACCTCTTCGAGGAACTCGTCGACGAAACGGATGAGGTATCCGGACGCCAATCCCTGGCGAGACGTGAACTCCTTGTACAACGTCTGCCGGCTCATACCCGCAGCTTCCGCGATATGCGCCATCGTGATGTCGTTCCACGATTTCTCGGTCAAGAGTTCGCGTGTGGCGTCGAGCGCTGACGCACGGAGGAGTTGACGAGCTGCCTCGTGGTACGGGACACGGGCACGAGCGGTGGACATATCGGGAAGATTTCCATCGCCCGTGCTCGGTGTCAAAACGGTGGACACGCAAGCCACAGAAGTCACGAGTGCACTCAGAGCACCGGTGAGGCGACAAGACCCGCCGCAAGTTCGGTCAGATCCCTGTTTGTATCGGCGAGTACGTCGGCGCTGATGTCCGGGGAGCGTTCGATAAGGGTTCGGACGGCACGAATGGCCTTCGGCCGGCCCACGCTCACAGCACCGACGATATTTCCGTCGCGCATGCAGATCGCAGTGAAGTCATAGGAGTCCAAGTCTCCTCGAACAATCACGGTGTCGTCCGCGCCTGGCCAACCCGCTACTTGAATGTTGCGGCCGAATTGGTTCGACCAACTCCAAGGGACGGATTCGAAGGGTTCTTCCTTCCCGACGATGGTCTTGGCAACTGCAACTGCGTGGTCCTGCGCAGTGTTCCAGTGCTCACCACGGTGCATGCCGCCGAGAAAACCGTTGGGCACGTTGGCCACATCGCCGATCGCGTACACATTGTCGACGGAGGTCCGGAGGTATCGGTCTACCGAAATCCCGTTGTCCACCGCAATACCCGCAGCAGCAGCCACATCGGTATCGGGCAAGGATCCGATTGCGACGACGGCCAACTCCGCTGTCCACTCGCGTCCGTCACGCGCACGTGCGGTGACGCCGTCGGCACCCGTCGTGAGCGTCTCGAGGTCGACTCCCGTCTGCAAGGCGACGCCCGCCGAGACGTGCAGCGCGGCGATCTTCTCCGCTATCGACGGTGGAAGCAGCCTGGACAGGGGCACCGGTTGCGCTTCGAGAACCTGCACACTGCAACCCAAGTCGCGTGCCGTTGACGCCACCTCCGATCCGATCAAGCCACCGCCGACCACCAATAGCGAGGATCCTTCGATCAGCTGGGATTGCAAGCGTCGCATGTCTGCGATATCCCGAAGATAGTGAACGCGCTCGGAATCTTCCGCGGCCAACCGTCGGGACCGTCCACCCGTGGCAAGAATCAGAACGTCGTAGTCGATGCTGTCACCGTCGGCTAAAAGTACTGTGCGGGAATCTGTGTCGATACTCGTGACAGTTGCGCCGATCCGAAGATCGATACCCTGCTCGTTCCAGAAAGTCGACGGCCGCAACCGAACCCGATCGAACGACGCTTTCCCGGACAGTAGCTCCTTCGACAGCGCTGGGCGGCGGTACGGCTCCTCAGGTTCGCTTCCGATCAGGATGATGCTGCCGCCGAACCCTTCCTTGCGCAGGGCCTGCGCGGCACCGGAACCGGCGATGCCCGTGCCCACGATCACGACGGTGCGTGTGTCGGGCTCGCTGACCGCTGTCATCAGCGGTCCACCTCCACCATTTCGAAATCGACTTTGGCGGCACCACAATCAGGGCAGGACCAGTCTTCGGGAATCTCGTCCCAGCGAGTACCCGGCTCGATACCGTCGTCGGGCCAGCCGATCGCTTCGTCGTATTCGAACCCGCACTGGAGGCAGCGGAACAATTTGTAAGCAGTGGCAGTCTCGGACATCGGTTTTCCTTTCACCGGTGGGTATTTCGATCAGGATTGCGTGACGAGGGTGAAGTCGACCTTCTCGCGGACGCCGCAGTCGGGGCAGCACCAGTCGTCCGGAATACTCGACCACGGCGTGCCGGGCGGAAAGCCTTCTCGCGCAGCGCCTGTCGATTCGGTGTACGTGTAGTCGCAGATCGGGCAGATGTAGGCGTTCATGCGTTCACCCCGTAGGCTGCGAGGATCTTGGCCCGCTTCTTCGGCGCGATGTTGACCTGGGTGATGTCACCTCGGTAGTGCTCGAGAACGCGGTGGTCCATCACCTTGCGCCACAGGGGCGGGACTGTTGCGAGCATGATCATGCTGGCGTAGCCGCTCGGGAGCTGAGGGGCCTCTTCCATACTGCGAAGCGCTTGGTAGCGCCGTGTCGGATTCGCATGATGATCGCTGTGCCGCTGCAAGTGATAAAGGAAGACGTTGGTGCAGATGCGATCACTGTTCCAGCTGTGCGCCGGCGTGCATCGCTCGTACCGTCCGCTTGCGGTTTTCTGACGTAGGAGTCCGTAGTGCTCGAGGTAGTTGATCGCTTCGAGCAGCGAAAACCCGATGAACGCCTGGATCACGAGGTACGGCGCGATGCCGATCCCGAACACTGCAAGCGCGACACCGAACAGAACAACCGACATGAGCCAGGCGTTGAGCACGTCGTTCTTGATGCTCCAGTGCGTGGTGCCCAAACGCTCGAAGCGGGTCTTCTCGAGATGCCACGCCGACTTCAATCCTCCGCCGACGCTGCGCGGCCAGAAACCGTAGAGGGTCTCACCGAAGCGCGAGGTCGCCGGATCTTCCGGAGTCGACACTCGCACATGGTGGCCACGGTTGTGCTCGAGGTAGAAGTGACCGTAAGCACTTTGTGCGAGAACGATTTTGGACAACCAGCGCTCGACGCTCTCCTTCTTGTGCCCGAGTTCGTGGGCTGTGTTGATGCCGATTCCGGCCGTCACACCGATCGTCACTGCGAGTCCGATATTGGAGAGAACGCTCAAATCCCAACGTGCCCAGATGTAGCAGGACAGGAAGAAGGCCGTGTACTGCAGCGGCAGATAGGCGTAGGTGCACCACCGGTAGAAGCGGTCGTTCTCGAGTTCGTCGATCACCTCGTCGGGCGGATTCTTCCCGTCCTCACCCGCCAGGATGTCGATGACGGGAATGAGAGCAAACGCGATCAGTGGGCCGGTCCACCAGAAGACATTCCATCCGGTGGCGGTAACAAGCCCCACGGCGATGAAAGTTGCCGATGACGGAATCAGCGCCAGCAGCCACAAGTAGCGTTTCCGGTCTCTCCAAGTTGCGAGCCGACCATCTGGCTCGGTGTACACCAACGCCGCCATCGAATTCTCCAGTTCTCGTTCGGATCAGTGAGTGCGTCCTGCGCGGTAATCCGCGACACGAACAACATCTATGTATAGAGAGTGGACAAATGATGGCGTTTTGTCAACGATTTTTGAGGTAAAAGTTTTACAAACACGCAGATTTGTACATCACTAGGATGTGGCGGCAGATCAGCGTTCAAGGAATCGAGGGCGCAAAAGTGCGCCGAAAGGCGCTCGCGCCTCAGGCGGAACGTAGGCCGCCTCGCCATGCCGGGAATACAGGTGGTCGTCCTCGTATCGCGGAAATACGTGGACGTGGTGGTGCCAGACGTCCTGGTTGCCCGCCGGTTCGTTGTGCTGCCGGGTCGAGACGCCGTCGCAGCCGTAGGCTTCACGAATTGCAACAGCCACGGCCTGAACCAGGTCGAAAACCGAGTGCCCGACGCTCGTGGGCAAAGTGTAGAGATTCTCGAAGTGCTCGATCGGCGACACAACTACGTGGCCGGGGTTGCCCGGCCACCACTTCGGGGAAATCCGAGCGATTGCGTGGTCGGTTCGAGCAACCAGGTCGGTCGACGCGTTGTGCTCGTCGAACTCGCCCAGCGCGAAGCGACAGAACGGGCACCGGTACCCCGGCGGCTCATGATGCAACTCGCCTGCCTTCACGTCGCGATCTTCCCACGACCTCAACGTCTGCGACCCGTGTGGAAAGCCCCAAAATGCCCGAT
The DNA here is from genome assembly GCF_001445685.1 of Rhodococcus sp. KB6. Lineage (NCBI taxonomy): Bacteria > Bacillati > Actinomycetota > Actinomycetes > Mycobacteriales > Nocardiaceae > Rhodococcus > Rhodococcus sp. KB6. The sequence goes on from NZ_LNAK01000154.1 coordinate 367,833, forward strand.
CTGCGCGAATTTCCCCAAAACAAAAGTTCGCGTACCCATACTGAAATGACCGACTGTCCCCGACGTGAGTGGGTCCTCATGGATACCGACGTATTGGTAGCGGGCGCCGGCCCGATCGGATTGACCACCGCGATCGAGCTGCGCAGACGCGGTATCTCCTGTCGAATAGTCGACCCCCTCGACGAACCGCGGCAATACGCGAAAGCAGTCGGGATTCAGCCACGCACTCTCGAACTCTTCGAGAACATGGGGGTGCTCCGCCAGGCACTCGACGCCTCGACATTGATGCGCGGTCAGATCATGTACACGAACGGCGTCGAGGTCGGCCGCGTCGACCTCACCCTCCCCGACGACGTTCCTTACTGGTTTCTCTGCCTGCCTCAGTACTCGACGGAGCGCATCCTCACCGAGCGCCTCACCGAGTTGGGAACAACCGTCGAACGCGGAGTCGGCCTCACTGCATTCGAACAGTCCGACGACGCCGTCACCTGCACCCTCAGCGACGGCAGCACTGTGACAGCCCGGTACCTGATGGGTTCCGACGGCGCGCACAGCGTGGTCCGCAAAGGGCTGGGCCTGAGCTTCGAGGGCGGCGCGTTTGCCGAGAGCTACATGCTCGGCGACGTCGAAGTCGACTGGTCGATACCCAGCGGCTACTCCGTCCGCGCCAACCACACCGCCGACGACGGAACCACCGACGACCTACTCGTCTGCATCCCACTTCCCGGACACAAGCGGTACCGCATGTCGATGCTCGTTCCGGACGAGTTGATGCCGGACGAATCGTCGAACAAAGCCGCTGTACAACACGGTTTTTCAACCGGAAAGACACCTGAACTCCATCACATCCAGGCTGTGCTCGACAGACTGTCCCCAGAACCGACAACCGCCTCGATGCTGCGATGGTCCTCGGTCTTCCGCATCAGCCACCGCATCGTCGACGCTTACAGCCGCGGACGGGTTTTTGTCGCCGGCGACGCCGCGCACATCCATCCCCCGACTGGCGCGCAGGGCATGAACACCGGGATCCAGGACGCCCACAATCTTGCGTGGAAGATAGCGCTCGCCGTCAAAGGTGTTGCGAAAGCGGATCTTCTCGAGACCTACGACGCCGAAAGGCGGCCGGTCGGTGAAGAAGTCGTCGGGATGACGGTCCGAAATGCTCGAGAAGGAATCGGTTCGGGAGAGTCCTCCATCGACACGGCAATGCGGCGCCAGGCTCAATTGTTGATCGACTACTCGGAGAGTCCGCTGAACACCGGGCGTAATTCTTCGAGTCCACACGTTCAACCGGGCGAGCGTGCACCCGATGCACGCGGAATGCGCCGAGACGGTGTGCAGTATCCAATTCGGTTGTTCGACTTGCTGTCCGGAGTCGACCACACGTTACTGCTGACTTCGGACGGATCCGCGGAGAGCATCAACAGCTTGGAGAAGGTCGCCGACGCCGCAATTCGATCAGCGCACGGCTTGCTGGACGTCTACGCGATAGTGCCACCGGGAACCGTGACCGTCGACTCGCTGGTGCCGATCATCGAGGACAACGCCTCGCAACTGTGCGCCGCGTATGGGGTCGAAGGTACGGCGGCGCTGGTCATTCGCCCCGACGGCTACCTCGGATTCCGTGGTCACCCGGAGAACGTTTCCGACTACTTCACGAAAGTATTTGCCGTCAATCAGGAATGAGCGAAGCGAACATCAACCGAATCTCGGGCGAGAGCTTCATCAACTCGACGTATCCACCCAACGGCCCGGCATCGAGGTAGGAGAACTCCATGCCGACGCCCTCTACCCGACCTTGTTGCACCACCGACATTCCGCGACGCTCGGCCTCGAGCAACGTCGCCTCGTAATCGTCGGGAACCCAAGCCAGGTGATGAACTCCGACGCCGTGAGTCTCCAGGAATTCCGTGTACAGGTTGCGTCCAGACACTGGTTGGATCAGCTCGAGCTGTTGGCTGCCCGCATATCCGATCGACACGTGCACGACATAGTCTGCGGGCTCCCCGCGAAAGGTTGTGGTCTCGGGACCAAAGGCGATGTCTGGCATACGTAGCCATCGCTCCACTCCCCACTGCCGAGTGAACTCCTGTTCGGCGGCCTCGATGTCCTCGACCACCCAGCAGATCTGGAAGATCGGTCCCGAGACCAACGGGGTCATGCCATTTTTCCGTTGTCCACCGAGTAGACGGCCCCGTGTATCGCCGAGGCGTCGTCGGAGGCAACGAAAGCCACCATCTTCGCAACGTCCTCGGCTTCCATCAAGCCACGCGGCGAGGCAACCTTCATGACGAGGTCGAAGTCGACTCCGTCGGGGAAGGTGAATCCGGTGACTTGAGGAGTCATCATGCCGCCGGGGCAGATTGCGTTGACACGCAGAGACTTTCCGGTGTACTCCATCGCCATCGCTCGGGTCAGTCCGATGAGTCCGTGCTTGGCAGCGCAGTATCCAGCCGAGTACGCCTGCCCTTCCAGTCCCGCGATCGAGGAGACGTTGACGATGTTGCCGCCCCGTTCCAGCAAGTGCGGCAGTGCTGCTCGGGAAAGGAAGAACGGTCCGTTCAGATTGACCGCAAGGTCATGTGCCCATTCGGAATCCGCAATATCCGCCGTATGACGAAGCGAGTGCGATCCCGCCACGTTGACGAGGATGTCGATACCACCGAGTTCGTCGACGCACGCCTGCACGGCCGCATCACACTGAGCGGAATCCGAGACGTCCGTCGCCGCGAAACGACGCTCTCCATCCGCGCCGACCACCTCGACCATCGACTGTCGCAGCTTTTCCTTGTCGCGGGCGATACCGAAAACCTGTGCGCCCCTGCGGTGGAGTATCTCGGCCACCGCGCGCCCCAACCCTGAGGACGCGCCGGTCACCAAGGCCACTTTTCCGGCCAGTACGTCTGCCATGACCTAGGAAGCCGCTGCTTCGCGCTGGAGTTCCAGCGCGATGTCGATCAACTGATCTTCCTGTCCGCCGACCAACTTGCGCTTACCTGCGCGCACCAACAGCTCCGCGGACGACACTCCGTACCGCTCGGCCTGACGCTCGGCATGCTTGAGGAAGCTCGAGTACACGCCGGCGTAGCCCATCATCAGTGCCTGACGATCGAGCAGGCACTCCTGCGGCATTGCCGGGCGCACAACGTCTTCGGCTGCATCGGCGATCGCGAAGAAGTCGATACCGGTCTTGACTCCGATCTTGTCGCAGACACCGACAAACGCCTCGACCGGGGCGTTGCCGGCGCCGGCACCGAACCGACGGGTACTACCGTCGATCTGCTTGGCTCCCGCACGAACTGCCGCAATGGAATTGGCGACGCCCAGGCCCAGGTTCTCATGTCCGTGGAAGCCGACCTGAGCGTCGTTGCCGAGTTCCTGAACCAGCGCCTCGACGCGATCGGATACCTGCTCGAGTACCAGCGCGCCGGCCGAGTCGACCACGTACACACACTGGCAACCCGCGTCGGCCATGATGCGAGCCTGCTTGGCCAGCTTCTCCGGCGGAATCGAGTGAGCCATCATGAGGAATCCGACTGTTTCGAGTCCACGCTCACGCGCGAGGCCGAAGTGCTGGATGGATACGTCTGCCTCGGTGCAGTGAGTTGCAATGCGGCAGATGGACGCACCGTTGTCCTGTGCGATGACGATGTCGTCCTTGATGCCCAACCCGGGCAGCATCAGGAAGGCGATCTTCGCGTTGGTCGCCGTCTCGACTGCAGCTTTGATCAGTTCCTGCTCGGGAGTCTTCGAGAAGCCGTAGTTGAAGGAGGATCCGCCGAGGCCGTCGCCGTGAGTGACCTCGATGACCGGCACTCCGGCTCCGTCGAGGGCACCGACGATGGCTCGTACTTCGTCGACGGTGAACTGATGACGCTTGTGGTGGGAGCCGTCGCGCAGCGACGTGTCGGTGACGCGGATGTCCCAGCTCGAATCGAAATGAATCATGTCGCTCATGCCTTCACACTCAGAAGCTTCTGGGCGATTTCCTCGCCCACCTTGGTGGCTGCTGCCGTCATGATGTCGAGGTTGCCCGCGTACGGCGGTAGGAAATCGCCTGCGCCTTCGACCTCGACGAACGTGGTGACCGTTGCATAGCCACCGGAAACGACGCTCGGTTTGTCGAACTGCGGTTCGTTGAGCAACCGGTAGCCGGGCACGTACTGCTGGATGTCCTTGACGACGCGGTGAATGGAGTCGGTGATCGCGGCCTGGTCGGCGTCTTCGGGGATAGCGCAGAAGATTGTGTCGCGCATGATCATCGGCGGGTCCGCGGGGTTGAGGATGATGATCGCCTTGCCGCGCTGTGCGCCGCCGATGGTCTCGATACCGCGGCTGGTGGTCTTGGTGAACTCATCGATGTTCGCGCGAGTTCCCGGGCCGGCGGACAATGATGCAACGGAGGCGACGATCTCGGCGTACGCCACGTCGACGACACGCGACACCGCGTAGACGATCGGAATGGTTGCCTGCCCACCGCAAGTGATCATGTTGACGTTGGGTGCGTCCAGGTGCTCACGCAGGTTCGCGGGCGGAACCACAGCCGGGCCGACCGCGGCCGGAGTCAGGTCGACGGCACGGATACCGGCGGCCTCGTAGCGTGGTGCTGCCTCGCGGTGCACGTATGCCGACGTCGCCTCGAAGACCAGGTCCGGTTTCTCCGCCTGGTTCAGCAACCAGTCGACGCCCTCGGCGGAGGTCTCGAGTCCCATCTTGCGGGCGCGCGCCAATCCTTCACTCTCGGGATCGATTCCGATCATCCATCGCGGTTCGAGCCACTCGGAACGCTGCAGTTTGTACAACAGATCGGTACTGATGTTTCCCGATCCGACGATCGCCACACTTGCCTTGGTCATGACTACTCCTACGTGAACTGAAGAGAGACGGAACCGAGGCCGCTGAACTCGGCTCGGAAGTTGTCGCCTGGATGAGCGTCGATCGCTCGCGTGCACGAACCCGGCAGAACGATGTCGCCGGCCTTGAGCCGAACTCCGAACGTGTCGACCTTCTGCGCCAACCACGCGACAGCGGTGACCGGGTTACCGAGAACCCCATCGCTGCGCCCCTCCGCAATCCGCTCGCCGTTGCAGGTCAGCACCGCGTCGATCGCCTTGATGTCGATGTCCGACGGGCGAACTCGTTCCTTGCCGAGAATGAACCCGGCGGAGGACGCGTTGTCCGCGATGGTGTCCGAGAGGCCGATCTTCCAGTCCTTGATCCGGCTGTCGATCAACTCGATGGACGGCGCATAGGCGACAGTGGCGTCGATGACGTCTTGTTCGGTGCACCCGGCGCCCGGCAGATCTGCTCCCAGAATGAAGGCGACCTCCACCTCGACGCGCGGGAAGCAGAAGCGCGACGTGTCGACCGGACGGTTCTCGAACTCTTCCATCTCGGCGAGCAGGTGACCGTAATCTGGCTCGTCGACGCCCATCATCTGCTGCATCGCCAGTGACGAGAGTCCGACCTTGTGTCCGACCACCTTTGCGCCACCGGCAACACGACGCCTGATGTTGATGAGCTGGATCTCGTAGGCGTCGACGACGTCGATGTCCGGATACGTGGCGATCAGCGGGCTGATCGGAGCGCGATCCCGTTCCGCCGAATCAAGATGGTCGGCAAGTTCGCCGCGGATCTGCGTCGAGAGCATCGTTCAGGCCTTTCCGACTGTGGAGAATGCGGCTGCGTGCTGACCGGCTCGTCGTCCGGAGAATACGCAGTCGGCGAGCGACAAGCCGCTCACATACGAGTTGGAACAGATACCGACCGCGGTACGGCCGGCGGCATACAGACCAGGGATACCCTCCCCGGCCTCGTTTTTCACCATGCCGGACGATTCGTCGACCACCAATCCACCGAGCGTGAGCATCGGGCACGGATTCATCATGTTGGGCTTGATCGAGACGTCGTACATCGTGAACGGCGCAGACAGTATCGGCCTGACGAAGTCCGACGGTTTGCCCATCGGATCAGGTTGTCCGGCAGCGGCAGCGGAGTTGTGCGCGTCGACGGTGGCTTGAAGGCCGGCGACGTCTATCCCCGCTTTGCGGGCGACCTCGGCAATGGTGTTGCCACGCACTGCAGTACGCATCATTCCGGTGGTCTGCACCCGCTGGAACCACATCGACTGGTCACCTATCTGCGATTTCGCTTCGCGAACGAGTTCGGAATCTGCCAGCAGCCAACCGATTCCGCTGCTCTTCTCCGCCATCGCCTGACCGAGAGCGGCACCGTAACGGGACTCGTCGACGATTCGCGCACCGGATTCACCCACCAAAATGGAACCGAGAAAAGCACTCGGCGGGACGATGAATCGCCAGGCGGACACATTGCCGAGCTTGTCGGTGGCTCCCCCGGCTTCGATACCGAGGTTGATGCCTTTGCCGTCGTCCCCGGACGTGCCGAGCGGGATACCGCCCTTGTAGGCGGGGGCATGGGTGCGCATCATCTCGCGATTGGACACGAAGCCGCCGGCGCTGAGGATCACGCCGCCGCGTGCCTGGATGCGAATCCGCTTGGCGTGCTTCTTCTCGATCTTCGCGATGAGTGCGTCGAGAATCGTGCGCAACTGCGGTGCGTAGACGCCGGGCTTGGAGGACAGGGACCCGAGCGTCGCGTGACGGCGACGAACTCCGGCAGGTGCGTCACGCAGCGTCAGTGCTTCGACGCCGATCACCCGGCCGTCCTCGATGATCAGCCGGTCCGCTCGCGTCTGGCCGAGCAACTGGACGCCCTTCGCCTCCGCGGACTTCGCGAGCGGGCCGTACAGCATCTTTCCCGACGTGCCACGCCCCTTGGCGCGATGACCACGCGGAGCAGGTTTTGCGATGTCACGGAACCCGCCGGCCGATTCGCTACCCGAGAAGTAGAGGTAGTGCTTGTTGCTCGGGTACGACGTCTTGTACGGACAGAGTGAGGCCTCGAACGGCACGCCGTGACTGCGCAGCCAGTCGATCGACGCCGGGCTCTCGTCGACGAACCGGCGCAGAGTCTGCGGCGTCACCGCGTCACCGACCTCGCGGTTCAGGTAGGCGAGCATGGCTTCGGGACTGTCCTCGACACCGGCTTCCTTTTGAATCACGGTGCCGCCGCCGGCGTAGTAGATTCCTCCGGAAATCGTGCTGGCACCACCACCGAGTGCTCGGTCGATTGCCAAAACCGACGAACCGGCCGCTACCGCTTCGAGCGCCGCACTGGCGCCCGCCACACCGAACCCGACCACAAGGACGTCAACCGAAGTATCCCAGGTCACACCGCACCATCCTCAATCTCACTGCAACGTGTTTCGTTATCAATGACAACGTCCGGAAATACTTCCTGGCAGAAAGCATGGACTGACACCCCCATCATTCTATAACGTGTTCTACATGAGCAAGCAGGAATACGACATCGTCGTCGTCGGCAGTGGTGCCGCAGGTATGACAGCGGCCTTGACCGCAGCCCACCAGGGCTTGAGTGTGGTCATCGTGGAGAAAGCCGCCCACTACGGCGGATCGACCGCCCGTTCCGGTGGTGGGGTCTGGATCCCCAACAACGAGGCACTTCAAGCGGACGGTGTCACCGATACACCGGAGGCCGCACGTTCCTACCTGCACAGCATCATCGGCGACGTTGTCGCTCCCGAACGCATCGACACCTATCTCGAGCGCGGTCCCGAGATGCTCTCGTTCGTGTTGAAGAACAGCCCGCTCGAGCTGCAGTGGGTTCCCGGCTACTCCGACTACTACCCGGAAGCACCCGGCGGACGCCTCGGTGGCCGCAGTGTCGAGCCCACCCCGTTCGACGGCAACAAGTTGGGCGCCGACCGCAAGAACCTCGAGCCCGACTACGTCAAGGCCCCCAAGAACTTCGTCATCACCCAGGCCGACTACAAGTGGCTCAACCTGCTGATGCGCAATCCTCGCGGACCCCTGCGCGCCATGAAGGTCGGCATGCGATTCCTCGCAGCGAAGGCCACCAAGAAGGATCTGCTGGTTCGCGGCCAGGCACTGGTCGCCGGTATTCGACTCGGACTTCAGTCCGCCGGAGTACCCATCCTGCTGAACACCCCGCTGACCTCCCTGTACACCGAAGACGGCGCAGTTCGCGGCGTCAACGTCATCGTCGACGGCGAGGAGCAGGTCATCCGCGCTCGCCACGGAGTCGTGTTGGGATCCGGCGGATTCGAGCACAACAAGGAAATGCGTGAGAAGTACCAGCGCGCACCTATCGGCACCGAATGGACCGTCGGCGCGAAGGCAAACACCGGCGACGGTATCCGCGCAGGCCAAGAAGTGGGCGCTGCAGTCGATTTCATGGACGACGCCTGGTGGGGCCCGTCCATTCCGCTGACCGGCGGACCGTGGTTCGCTCTCTCCGAGCGCACCCTCCCGGGCTGCATGATGGTCAACATGTCGGGCAAGCGCTTCGGCAACGAGGCGGCTCCGTACGTCGAGGCAACCCATGCGATGTACGGCGGTGAGTACGGTCAGGGCGAGGGCCCCGGCGAGAACATCCCGACGTGGATGATTCTCGATCAGCGCTACCGCAACCGCTACACGTTTGCCGGTATCACTCCCCGCTCTCCCTTCCCCGGCCGCTGGCTCAAGGCCGGCATCGTGGTCAAGGCGGGAACCATCGCCGAATTGGCCGAGAAGACAGGGCTTCCCGTCGCATCGCTGACCGAAACCGTCGATCGGTTCAACGGCTTCGCGCGCAACGGCAAGGACGAGGACTTCGGACGCGGTGACAGTGGTTACGACGCGTACTACGGCGATCCCCGACTGAAGAACCCCAGCCTCGCCGAAATCAGCAAGGCTCCGTTCTACGCCATCAAGATGGTTCCGGGTGACCTCGGCACCAAGGGCGGAATCTGCACCGACGTCAACGGCCGAGCACTACGCGAAGACGGAAGCGTCATCGACGGCCTCTACGCGGCTGGCAACGCAAGCGCTCCGGTCATGGGCCACACCTACGCCGGACCAGGCGCGACCATCGGTCCCGCAATGACTTTCGGTTACCTGGCCGTACTCGACATCGTCGAGCGTGCGAAGAAGGCCGAGACAACCGAAGCACCTGCAGCTGAAAAGACGGCGGTCGACCATGCCAATTGATCCGAAGATCGCACTCGGCGCCGAGCTTGCGCCACAAGAGTTCTCGTGGACCCCGCCGGACGTGCAGCACTACCACTTGGCCCTGGGGGCAGGTGCTCGTCCGCTTGATCCGACCGAGCTTCGATACCTCGACGACGAAAAGCCTCAGGTACTACCCACCTTTGCCACCGTCGCCGCCAACTTCCACGCCACCGAAGCACCGAAGGTGTCGTTCCCCGGCGTCGAAATCGATCTGGCGAAGGTAGTCCACGGGAGCCAGGAAGTCACTGTCCATCAGCCGATCCCGGCAAGTGGAAGTGGCCGCACCACAACTCGAATCGCCGAGATCTGGGACAAGGGCAAGGCCGCGGTGATCGTGCAGGAATCCGTCACGGTCGACGCCGAGGGCAACCCGCTGTGGACAGCTCGCTCGTCCATTTTCGCCCGCGGCGAGGGTGGTTTCGGGGGTGAACGTGGTCCGTCGGAGTCGATTACGCTTCCGGATCGCGAAGCAGATGAGACAGTGGTGACGCCTGTGCTTCCACAGCAGGCTTTGCTGTACCGGATGTGTGGTGATCGGAATCCGTTGCACTCGGATCCGCAATTCGCCTCCGCGGCAGGCTTTCCAGCGCCTATCCTGCATGGACTGTGTACTTACGGAATGGTCTGCAAGACCGCAGTGGATACCATGCTCGACGGCGACAGCAGTCGGGTAGCCGGATTTCGGGCCCGCTTTGCCGGGGTCGTATTTCCCGGCGAGAACTTGAGTATCCAGATCTGGAAAGACAATGGGCGACTCCTGATCTCAGCTTCTGTACTGGAGCGCGAAGCTCCTGCCCTGGCTGACGTAGTTCTCACTCTTGTCTGATACCAACCTGTCTGATACCCACCTGTTAGAACTCACCGTAGTTCTCGAACCCGATGGAGTAGCCCGAAGATGACGGCACAAGACGAAAAGTTCCGACTGTCCCGACGAGGTTTCATGGCCGCTGGAGCCGGCGCCGTGGCAGCGACCGCATTCGCCGGCTGGACGCCGGCCTATGCCGTCCCCGCCGGCTCCTCCGGCTCCGCGGGTGGTCCTGTCTCCACCCTCACGCCGCCGCCTGCCTTCCCCGAAGGCATCGCGCTGTACCAGCAGGCATATCAGAACTGGTCCAAAGAGATCATGCTCGACGCGATCTGGACCTGTTCGCCCAAGACGCCCGAAGACGTAGTCCGCCTCGCGAACTGGGGCCATGCCAACGGCTACACCATTCGTCCCCGCGGTGCCATGCACGGCTGGACGCCGCTGACCATCGTCAACGGTGCGCCGGTCGACAAGGTCATCCTCGCCGACACCACGGTCCACCTCACCGGCGTCTCCGTCAACGCCGGTGGCAGCCCAGCCACCGTCACCGCAGGACCCGGCGCGACCCTCGACGCCATCACCACCGCACTGCAGGCACAGGGCCTCGGGTTCGCGAACCTGCCGGCGCCGGGTGTGTTGACCATTGCCGGCTGCCTCGCCGTCGACGCTCACGGCGCAGCTCTTCCCGCCGAAGGCGAAGCACACGTTCCCGGACAGACTTTCGGCTCACTCTCCAACCTCGTCACGTCCCTGACCGCAGTGGTCTGGAACGGCAGCGAGTACGCACTGAAGACGTATGCACGTAGCGACGCGGCGATCAAGCCGCTGCTGACTCACCTCGGACGCACCTTCCTCACCTCCGTCACCTTGCAGGCCGCCCCCAACTACCGCATGCGCTGCGTCAGCCACACCGACATCGGTTGGCAGGAACTCTTCGGCGCCCGCGGAGCGTCCGGACGCACCTTCGAGAAGTTCGTCCGCGAAAACGGTCGCGCAGAAGCAATCTGGTACCCCTTCACCGAACGCCCGTGGATGAAGGTGTGGTCACTTGCACCCACCAAGCCGCCGTTCTCGCGTGAGGTGACCGGACCGTACAACTACATCTTCTCCGACAACCTCCCGGAGCCGGTCACCGACATGATCGGCCAGATCAACTCCGGAAACCCGGGCATCGCACCGGCATTCGGGCAGATCATGTACGCCACCACCGTTGCCGGACTCGCCGCGACGTTCTCCAACGACCTGTGGGGATGGTCCAAGGACGTCCAGTTCTACATCCGGGCCACCACCCTGCGCCTGACCGAGGGCGGCGGAGCCGTCATCACCTCGCGCGCCAACATCGGCCAGGTCATCCACGACTTCACCCAGTGGTTCAACGGTCGCATGGAGTACTACCGCTCTATCGGACAGTTCCCCCTCAACGGCCCCGTCGAAATCCGTTGCTGCGGCCTCGATCAACCGTCGGATGTCGAGGTCGACTCGGCAGGCGCCCCCACCATCTCGGCCATGCGCCCGCGCCCCGACCATCCGGAATGGGACACCGCCATCTGGCTCAACGTCCTCGGCGTCCCCGGAACCCCCGGCATGTTCGCGTTCTACCGCGAAATGGAACAGTGGATGCGTAATCACTACAACAACAACGACGCCACCTTCCGCCCCGAGTGGTCCAAGGGCTGGGCGTTCGGCCCCGACAAGCCGTACACCGACACCCCGATCATCACCCAGGGCCTCCCCCAGACCTACCGCGACGGCGTCCCATCGAGCGACAACTGGGACACCGCCAACGCCGCATTCAACGCGTTGGATCCGCACAAGGTCTTCAGCAACACCTTCCTGGACCAGTTGCTGCCTTGAGGTTCAAGTACTGAGCGCACACTCTGACAACTCGACGGTCGTCGCCACTCCCCTTACTTTCGGGAGTGCGGCGGCCGTCGTGCGTTGCAGTGAGCGGGATGAAGGAGTCCCCCCGCATCCCGACGAGGCAGCTGCCTCAATCGCGATCAGGATGGATCGCCTCGTGCATACTTTCCACTGCCCTGGCGTGAGTTGAGAGCTCGGACCGAGCCGACCGAATCGTGGCGCTGTCGCTGCGTGCCCCCGGCTCGGACGACGACGAGTCCTCTCCGGGGTTCGGCGCGCCACCAGCTGGATGCTCGGAGGAGCCGGTGCGCTCTTCCCTCTCCGCGCGGGCGCGCAACAACGACTCGGACTTCGGGGTATTTCGCATCGGAGCATTGTCCCAGATCCATCTCCTATGACTCACATTGAGCGCTCTCACCCCCGACGACCAGGCCGTTCCTGAATATCAACACCTAGAATGTTCGCAACAAAATATCTACAGCGGTCAGGGTAGACATTCTCGCGAGGCTGTTGTATCTTTTTTCTCGTAGCAAGGAACGAGTCAAGAGATGCGGGAGAGATGAACTACCCGCAAGCAGTACCGCAGGGCAGGGACGTGCCGGGGCCGAATTCGTGTGTGAGTGTGTAGTCGGACCCGGCACCCCCCTTCAAAGCGGCTACCGGATGTCTTGTGCGAGTCCGGAAGTTCGAAAGAATGCAGTTATGTAAGTAAGTTCAACCCCATCCGGCCCCCGGCGCTCCTCGCGCCGGGGGCCCCGTCCGTTCAGCGAAAGAAGCGAGCCATTCCGGCAGATACACCACCGGGGGACCCCTCCGGCAGATTCGACGACGAGAACTATCCTGCGTACAGCATGGGACATGCGGCCGAGATCCTCGGTGTCAGGCAAGCTTTCCTTCGTAGCCTCGATGCCGCGAAACTACTTACCCCGCAACGCTCTGAGGGCGGACATCGCCGCTACTCCCGCTACCAGCTGCGCATCGCAGCCCGCGCGCACGAACTCGTAGCCAACGGCACGGCGCTCGACGCGGCTTGCCGCATCATCATCCTCGAAGACCAACTCACCGAAGCCCGTCGCATCAACGCCGAGCTTCAGCAAGCGCAGGACCTGCGAGAGGAACCGGACGCGGCACCCGAATGAGGACTGCACTGGAACAGCAGTTGCGCCTATACGGTCGATCTGACCCCTCCTCCTTCCAACTGCGGTAAATTCGGCCAATTGGGACATTGCTCGGCGTCGGTTGCTCGATTTCCACATCGAAGGGATCGCAGGCATGACTTCCTCCCACCACCGCGCTCGGGTGCGGCTGTCTGCTCTGTCGATCGTCTTGACCGTTGCCATTGCAACCGCTGCGTGCAGTTCCGACGATGACTCCGCAACAAACACGGGCAGCGCCTCTCCCAGCACCTCGAGCAGTCGGGAATCCACCGAGATCACGGACATCGTCCGCCGCCAAGTGGCCGACTTAGGCCTCAGTGCCGCTGTGTTCGGGGTGTGGCGAGGCGACGACGAAGTTGCTCTCGGCGCCGTCGGAGAGTCCCCTGTCGGAGTTCCGGCGACAACCGACATGCAGTTGCGCGTCGGCCAACCGATGGAACCGATGCTCTCGACAGTCCTGCTGCAACTCGACGAAGAGGGAACGCTTCCCCTCGATCAACCGATCGCGAAGTGGGAACCGAACTTTCCACGCGCAGACACCATCACTCCGCGAATGCTGGCCAACAGCACGTCGGGCATCTCCGACTACGTGACCGATCCACAGTTCCTCAAACTCTTCACGGACAACCCGATGAAGGGCTGGACTTCTCGAGAGATCCTGGATCTTGCCAACTCCCGCCCGCCGTTGTTCGAACCCGGCACCAGTTGGGCGTACGCGCACAGCGACCTGACGCTGCTCGGCGACGTCATGGAGAAAGCGACTGGAAAACCGCTGGGCGAACTACTTCAGCAGCGCGTCTTCGATCCACTCGGGATGGATCACAGCAGCGTTGTACTCACGTCGCAGATGGACGAACCGATCCTGCACGGTTACACCAATGAACGTGGAGTATTCGAAGACTCCACTTTCTGGAATCCGACGGCGTTCCTGCACAGCGGAAACATGAACGCGCCTGTCGCCGACGTCGGAAAGTGGGTGCGCGCGCTGGGAACGGGAGAGTTACTCTCCGACAAGGCTTTCGAGCAGCAGATGGCGCCGACGACTGCGGGCTTGGGAAGTATGACGGCGGACAAGTTCTTTTCCTTCGGGACCGGGCACCTCGACGGCTGGCTGGTGATGAACCCGTCGTACGGCGGTTACAACGGTCTCGCGCTCTACTACCCCGATTCGAAGACGACGATCGTCGTCTACGCCACACTCGGGCCGACAACCAACGCGGACCTCAACAACGCCGTGTCGATGGGGAAGGAGATCGGAACCCTCCTCGAGCCGGATCACCCGCCGCAGGTACCGACGCCGTGACGCCCCACACACGCTGGTAGTAAACAGCGCCGGTCGGCAACTTCCTGTTTACGCACGGATTACCTCCAGGACTTATCGCCCCATCACCATTCTCTTCAGTACCGAACGAAACGCGTCGGACCGCGGGTTGTCTCGCCAGTGAACGAGAACGTAGATAGATGGGGACAGGCCCGATGAGGAAATACGCGATGTCAGTGGCATGCACGGTTGCAGTCACAGCGGGGGTGACTCTTGTGATGTCGGTACCTGCCGGAGCGGACCCGAATGACGGTGGGTCGTGCCCGGCCGGTGCGGTATTCGCGGTCGGCGGAACGTGGGATCCGACGGGACAAACGACGCAACCCGTCACCGACCGCTACGTCGCCCAGGGTTACGCCTCCAAGCCGGTGACCTACCCCGCCAGCTTCTGGCCGCTCGGCGAACAGACGTACGACCAGAGCGTTGCCGCCGGCGCCCAGACGCTTCGCACTGAAGTCAACGCTTTCCACGCTCAGTGCCCGGGCAGCGAGATCGTCGTCACCGGATACTCACAGGGAGCACGGATTGCCGGCGACGTTCTCGGTGACATCGCACGTGACGGATCCATTCCCCAATCGCAAGTCGAAGGCGTCCTCTACGCCGACCCTCGCAACTCGGCCGGGGGCATCGAAACCGTAGTGCCCAATGTCGTTCCGGGAGCGACGATGTCCGGAGCACGCGGCGGATTCGGAGACATCGCAGTGCAGGAAGTCTGCATCGAGGGTGACGGCATCTGCAACATGCCCAAGCCGCGTGATGCGCCCGAGGTGTTCGTGGATTCGGTCTTCGGCTACTTCACGAAGCACAACACCTACACGCCGATGATGTCCGAGCCCGCTCCGCCTGCTCCCCCGGCGCTGCCGCAGACACCGTCGGTGCCACTGCAACCGGCTGACGTCGCCACTGCGATCGTGACACGGGTCGTCGAGAACATCACTCCGTATCTGAGCGCTGCACTCGCCACCGTGCTGACGAAGTAACGCGACACCGCTTGTTCGGCTGACTGAAAGTCGACCGATTCGTACAAGTCGAGGACCACCCGCGCCGTGCACCATCGAATACATGCTCACCCTCATCGTCAGATACGGGTACGTCCCGTTCATGCTCTTGGGAATCAACGGAGCCGCAATCGCGCTGGCGGCATCCGGCGCGCCGAAATGGTCACTGGTGGCATTGATTCTCTTCGCAGTGGTCTGCTCTTTCGCCGCCGAACGGGCGCTTCCCTACGAATCTTCGTGGAATGCCCCCGGACCGGACAGGTTTCGCGACGCGGTCCATGCGTTTGTCAACGAATCTCTCATCTTGGTCAGCGTCGCGGTAATCCCGTTGATGGCAGCGGTGATTCCGTTCGACGGGCTGTGGCCGATCGGTCTTCCGTTTGTCGTTCAGGTCGTCTTCGCAGTGTTGGTTGCCGATTTCGGCATCACCGTCGTGCATTTGATCAGCCACAAGGTTGGATGGTTGTGGCGTTTCCACGCGGTTCATCACAGCCTCGAACGGTTCTACGGTATGAACGGACTGATGAAGCACCCCGTGCATCAGACTTTCGAAACCGCAGGTGGCGTCCTGCCACTGATCCTCCTCGGGATGCCCGTTCCAGTTGCCTCGGCGCTCGCGGTTTGTGTCGCTGTCCAACTCCTGCTTCAGCATTCGAATGCCGACTACCGCATCGGCCCCCTGCGCCCGATACTCGCCCTCAACGCCGGCCACCGATTCCATCACCTCAAGTGGGCGGGAATCGGTGACGTCAATTTCGGTTTGTTCACTCTGATCTGGGATCACCTGTTCCGCACTTATTCTTTCGATCCGGAAAAGCGATTCAGCAGTGACGATCTCGGAATGGCGGCCAAGCCCGACTACCCGGACGACTACCTCGGCCAGTTGGCCGAACCGTTCCGGAGACAGAACTGACGGACGAGGGGTGGAGATTCAGCCCGCGAGTACCCGTCGCATGACGGGCTTGGCTGCAAACGCACTGGCCAACACCAACGCGATCCCCACAGCCAGGGTGACGCCCAACTGAACCAGCGCCATCGGAGTGGTCAATACGGCTGCCCCTGCCAGTGGGAAGAGGAACAGCAGTGCAGCGCCGGCACCGGCCAGTGCCATCACCACCACGGGAGTGCGAACGTGCCTCATGCGGGCGCTGTCCATCACCTCGACAGGTGTGCCGGCCAAAGTCAGACTCCGATACAGCTCACGGTTGTCGAGGATCCCGGATACCTGGGTGAGCGCAGACGAGATGGCCGCCAACGTGAATGTTGCTCCGAGAGTGAACAACACCCCGGTTCTCATGTCCGCGAACAGGAACTCCTGCCCTGGCTGCAAATCCTGTCCCTCCCCGTTGCCGATCGCGGCGAGGAGAGATGTGCCTGCGGCAACAAAGCTGGCCATCGTCACACCGCTGACCGTGCGCCACACAGCCTTCGGATTGTCCAAGACCCGACGCGCCGCAATCAGCGAAGCACCGTCTTTGGCGCATTTGAGCATGATCCGTCCAAGCAGCGAAATGACGAACGGACCGACCAACGCAACAACGCCGAAGCAGAGACCAAGGCCCACCAGGATTGCCGCGATGCTTGCCGCGGAGCCCCCGAATGCACTCCATCCCACAAGAACCCCCACCCCAGCCACCGCGAAGATCATCTTCGGTGCGGCGCTGGGATTGCCCGCCGTGACGCCCAACGGGCTCACGAACACCTGGCGCATCCCGAGCATCGACGTCAAAGCAGCCAGGATGGTCATTCCGAATACGATGCCCACCAGCGGAAGTGCGCCTACCCAAAGCTCACTCCACTCGAATGTCCGACCTTGAAATCTCAAGAGAGCTACGAGCGGCAACGCGAGGAGGTATCCCACCACACCGATCAACGCACCGGCCAAGCCCTGGATACCCGATTCCGCAGCGCACAGCGCAACGATCTGGCGAGGGGTGGATCCGATGAGTCGCAGCGAGGCAAGTCGTTCGTCGCGACGGCGCGCGCCCAAGCGGGCCGCCGCCAGACCGAGAGTGACGGCTGGAACGATCATCAACACCGAAGCAACCCCTGCGAGCGCTAGGTACGCCTCGGCTTCGGGTTCGCTCGATCTGCCCGCAAATGCACCGTAGCCGCCGAGCACCGTCAGCAAGAACGTCGTCGAGGCGGCAAATGCGGACACTGGGAGCGCGAAGGTACTCAAGGCCTTTCGTCCTTCACCTCGCATCGTCATCAATGCAACGCGCGCTGTGGCCTTCATGCCGCCACCTGTGTCCCGACGAGCGAACCGGCCTGCATCATCATCGTGCGATCACACCACCGAGCGACTTCGGCATCGTGAGTGACGACGACCAACGCAGAACCGATCTGTTGAGCCGAATCACGCAACACCCTCATCACTTCCCAACTCGTCTGCGCGTCGAGGGCACCGGTCGGCTCGTCCGCGAAGAGAACGGCGGGTTTGGTCACCAACGCTCGCGCAATCGCCACACGTTGCGACTGACCACCCGACATCTGACCCGGGCGACGGTCCTGCAGACCGTCCAGTCCCAATGGCGCGAAGAAGCCGTGCGCCGTCCGCTTGGCTTCGGCGATGGACAACCCGTTGAGCACCAAGGGCAAAGCGACGTTCTCGATCGCCGGAAGCTCCGGTAACAGTTGGCCCGATTGAAAAACGAATCCGTACGACTCGCGTCGGAGGCGGCTGCGGTCGTTCTCACCGAGGTTCTCGATATGCCTGCCGCTCAGCAGGATTGCTCCCGAGTCGGGCTTGACGATTCCTGACATGCAATGCAGCAGAGTCGACTTGCCCGACCCTGAAGGACCCATGATGGCCGTAGCAGTACCGGCGCGCACTTCCAGCGATACACCTCGGAGCACTGGAACGTCGCCGTACGACTTGCCCAGCGCGTGGACCGACAGGACTGCGGGTGCTTGTGCGTTGTTCATGATTCCACCTTCTCGTGAACCCCTCGCCAGCACATCGGCCCAGCGCACGATCTTCGAACCGAGTGCGGTCCTACCGGAGGATGACCGGACCCCGAGCTCTGTCAGGGTCGTCACTATGATTTCCGACATGACCTGGTCCGGCGCCGTCCACATGGAGCCCGGAATTCTCATGTTCACCGGCGCAGTGGGATCCGCGCACATGCATTCGCACGCCGCTGTTCAGATCATGATCATCGACGACGGGGACGTCACGGTCACGGACGGGGACGGCCACAGTGAAGTCGTGCGGTCCGTGGTCATTCCATCCGGGGCGGTCCACGCGTTGTCCGCCTCCGAGGGTGCGCGGGGACGGGCGATTTACATTGACTCCACCACCGGGATGGGTCTGCGCATCAGGCCACCGGAGCCGGGCCGCGGTGGTGTGGCCGACTGGTCGGACCGTGGGCAGACCGCAGTAGCGATGACGGACCGCGGCGCTGATTCGGATCTGGAATACGCAGCGAGGCTGATCGATTCACTGTCCGAAAGCAAGCAGCCGTCGAGCGTACGCGCTCTTCACCCTGCACTCGAGCATGCTCTGACGATACTGCCCGAGCGACTTTCGGGGCCGATAACGGTGACGGACACCGCCGCGCTGGTCTCCATCTCGCCCGGCCGATTGGGAAGAATCTTCAACGATCAACTGCAGATGAGTTTTTCGACCTACATTCGTTGGTTGCGGCTACGACGCGCCATGGAAGTGATGAGCGGTGGCGCAAGCCTGACAACCAGTGCCCACGAGGCCGGCTTCACCGACAGCGCCCATCTCAACCGGATCTGCCACAGCATGTTCGGACTCACGCCCAGCGCCGCGACCGGCGATCTCACCTGGAATTGACGCTGCTCCTCAACTGATGCTGCCCACCGCCGACCTCGCCAGTAGCGACAGACGACTGTAGAGGCGCGCCAACCCCGGCACGTCCCGGAGGCTGCCTGCCACTTCTTCGACGTAAGCGTCGGCGTAGATCGTCAGCCGCGCATCGACGTCGTAGAGAACATCGACGACATTTCCGAAACGGCGAAGGGCAAATTCCGACGCCTCGGCGAGCACCGGCACTCCGAAGATCACCCAGTCGTCGAAGCGGGCGGCGAGCGCGAGGTAATCGGCAGCCGAGGTCGAACCAGTGCACAGCACCTCGAAGTCGAACCAGACGACACCGTCTCGAATCGCCGAGCACTCCAATGTGCGTGTGCCTATTATCAATTCGACACTTTCGCCCGAAGGCCGCGTAGCTCCCGAGCCGACGAGGAATTCCCCTGTCGCAAAACGGTAGTCCCCGGCACCTGGCTGTCCCGCCGTCCGATAGTCGACGGAGCCACCCAACTCGATCACCTCGAGAGTCCGTTCAATCAACTCGATCGACGGAACGAACTGCTCGTGAAAAAGCGGATTGGGAAGAAGATCGGTCGGCGGAACATTGGACGTGACGACAACAGTCACGCCTTTCGCGACGATTGTGTCGAGAACCCTTGCCATGAACATGGCGTCGGCGACGTCGTCGATGTGGAACTCGTCGAAACAGAGCACACGGATTCCATCGACGACGTGATCCAGTGCCACGCCCACCGAGCCGAGTTCATGCGCCCGAGAGTGCAGATCTGCAAAGAACCGATGAAAGTGAATGCGCCGCTTGCTGACCGGGAGCCTGTCGTAGAACTCGTCCATGAGCATCGTCTTCCCGCGGCCGACGCTACCCCAGAGATAGATCCCACCCCCGACCTCACCGCCCGAGATCCGGGCCTGCAGTGCGTCGAGGGCTTCGCGTGCCGCCAACTGCTCTTTGTCCAGTAGCATAAGACTCCTCTACGTCTGTAGAGTCGAGGCTAGTGATCGAAGGCAAATCGAGTCAATGTGACCCTCACGACGCACCATCAGCAACATTCAACTCCAGCAACATTCAACTCCGGCAGCATGCAACATCGACATCAAGGAACGGCATGAAGCCCGATCGCAGAGCCCTCATTGCGGCATCCGCCGTCACGATCATCGCCGAGCAGGGCCCGCGTGCACTCACCCATCGGGCGGTTGATCAGTCCCTGGAACTTCCTGCCGGTTCGACGTCGTACTATTTCCGCACTCGCGAGGCACTACTCGAAGCAACCGCATTGCACATCGTGCACCGGTCACGTTCGATATTCGACGAACTCCGCGAGAGGCCCAGCGATCCTGCTGCCCTGACGGCCGAGTATCTCGATGATCTTCTTTCGCACCGCAGACACGAATTGATCGCGAGATATGCACTGCTCTTGGAAACTCCCCGAGATTCGGCATTGCACCAACTCCTCGAAGACAGCCTGTTTTCACGGGAGAAGGCAAGGCCTGTCTTCGACATCATTGGCGTTGACGATCCTGACGTCGCCGCCGAAAATTTTCTGAGCCTTCTGGAGGGCTTGATCTTCGACTACTGCCTCGGAGCGCGTAGCCGAGATCCCCGCTCCTCCGAAACCGTTCGGCAACTTCGGATCCCGATCGACATCTATCTGCGCGGAGTTGGTGCCGCCTGAAAGATGTTGGTCAGCAGAGGCTTCCGGTGCAGGGCCGTTGACCAGAGAACAGTGCCGCGACAAACGGGGTGCTGTCTGGAACCGAAGCCGGAACGGTTCCCAGATGATCAGTGGGATAGGTATGGAATGCAAAGTCGACACCGTTGGCAGTAAGGTCGGCCGCGAACTTCAGTGTCAGCGGTGCCGGAACATCGATGTCCGACAACCCCTGACCGATGAAGAACGGGCGGTCGTATCCTGCGGTCGGCACAGTGAGCAGGTCACGCGCAGCCTCCATGAATACTGGATTGTCCAGCGACTTCGTCAGCACCTGCCCGAGTGTGACGGTTCCGTACTTCGTGCGCGCCTCGGTGTAGCACATGTTGTTCTCGACGTCATCGAGGATGGTCTTGCCGAGCGGGGTCAGATACGAGTCGATGTCGATATCCGGCCGCGAAGCACGCAGTCCGTCAAGAACGTTCGCGATGTAGACCGTCGTACCCTTGAGCGGAAGCGCCGGAAAAGCCGGACCACCGAGCGGTAGAAGATTCTCGATGTTCGAGGGGACGCCAGTGGCGACAGCGCCGCGGTAGTCCAACTCCGGCGCGTAAGCAGTGGCAAGCGAAGCGGTGAACATAGTCGCCTGCCCGCCCTGCGACTGCCCCATCGCAACCCATGCGCTCGACAGGTCGTCGTCGACCGCACGAGCGGCACGCACCATGTCCACAACGCTGTGTGCAGCGGAACGACCGTCGAGATACGGGTGAACACCGGGTGTTCCGAGCCCCACGTAGTCGGTGGTCACGACCGCGTATCCCTGCTCCAGCCAGTGACCCAGATGCGTCGCGGTCCGTTCGAGTGGAACACTGCTGCTCGGCGCACACTGATCCGCGACACCCACCGTCCCGTGCGCGTAGGAGATGACCGGCCAACCACCCTCGGGCGGAGCTCCCTCTGGGCGATACACCACACCGGTACTCGTCATCGGCGCATCCTTCGGGCCCGTCGACCAGTACGTCACCTTCGTTGCGCTCACGGCACCCGGGGTCACCCGGTCGGGACCGAGCAACTCCTGACTCACGACAGCACCCGGAGCATCGTTCGGTTCCGCTCCGGCCGGCGCCGCAACTGTCAACGCCACCAACGCACTCGCACTCAGTCCGACGAGCGTCCTACACAGTCGCTTACTCACGTACTTCTCCTACCGATTGCGGTGACGGTGCATATGTGGTGATCGACCCCACATCAGCTGATCGAGTTCAGACCATAGAACAGCCTTACCATTTGGTCAACCTAAATTTCCGCTCCGCATCGACCGTCGTGACACGCCTGCTCGGGTAGGGTGGCGGTGTTCGATACGTGCAGGTCCCCCGCGAGATCAGGAGGCCGAAAGGCTCTCTCATGTCAGCACCTGATCTCCCGACCTTCCCTGCTTCGCAGCAGAAGTCGGTGGCCGCGATCCTCCGAGCAGCAGGTTGCGTCTTCGCCGAAGACGAGGCTCGCCTACTTCTTCACACCGCACGCTCTCGCGATGAACTCGACGCGATGGTCGACCGACGAGTTGCCGGCGAACCACTCGAGCCCGTCCTCGGATGGGCCGAGTTCTGCGGCTTACGCATTCACATCGACTCCGGAGTCTTCGTCCCACGCCGGCGCACCGAGTTCCTCGCCTGGCAGGCCTGCTCACTTGTCACCCCAGGAAGCGTCGTCGTCGACATGTGTTGCGGCTCAGGAGCTGTCGGTGCTGTCCTGCAGTCGACGCTCGACGCCGTCGATTTGTACGCGGTAGACGTGGAACCGGCCGCAGTGCGGTGCGCTCGCCGAAACATCACACCGCCCGAGCGTGTACTCGAAGGCGATTTATTCGAACCACTGCCGACGAAATTACTCGGTCGCGTGGATGTCGTCGTCGCCAATGCACCTTACGTCCCCACCGAATCGATCAGGCTGATGCCGCCCGAAGCCCGTCTTCACGAACCGCTGGTCTCGTTGGACGGCGGTACCGACGGACTGGAACTGCAGCGTCGCATCATCGCGGACGCCGCGCCGTGGCTACGACCGGGTGGCTGTCTTCTCGTCGAGACGAGTACGGAGCAGGTCGAAATGACTGTTGAAACATTCACTCGGGGAGGGTTTCTCACTCGGGTGGCAACCTACAGCGAGACCGCGTCGACCGTGGTGATCGGTCAGCGTTGAAGGCGATCGGATCCTGGCGTGGACCACTCCCGAGCGCGGGCGGCAAAGCCGTCGACAAAAAGCCCGAACGCGCGATCGACGCGGGCCCGGTCCCCGGTGGCCAGAAGATCCATCGACAGACCCCGCATTTGCGAGAGCAACAGAGTAGCGACAGAGGCAACATCGTCCTCGGGGCAACCCGCTTGTCGTAGACCGGCTTCCAGTGCCTCGATCCAATCGCCCACAAAACGGTCCAGGAACCGTCCGTAGCGGTCGCGGTCGCCGAGCGCGAGGGCGTAGATCTCGACCATCACCCGGAACCGCGGCAGGACCTCCGGCGTCGTACGTTCGGTCCACCACGCAGTCAGCACTGTCGCCGGATCGACCCCCGGTTTCATCGGCACCGCAATCGGAATGGACTCACCACGCATGTTCTCGATGACCTCGGAGAGCAGATTCTCCTTGCTCTCGAAATGGTTGAGCAACGACGCATGCGACACACCCACGGCCTTGGCGAGCTGCCTCACCGTCAATTCCCCGACACCGTTGTCGATGACGTAGCGGGTCAGCGCGTCGAGCAACTCCTCACGTCGCCCGGCGTATCTCAGGCTGCGTTTGTCGATGCGTTCGGGCTCCGGCACATATCCACCCTACCGGCCGGAATCACCAGGTCAGCGGCTGACTGCCTTCTGATACCGACGAATAGCGAACGGCACGAAGACGATCAGCAAACCGAAAGTCCACAACAACGACGCGATGACCGGATTCTGCAATGGCCACGCATCCGGAACCGTCATCGCAGGATTGGTATTGCCGAACAATTCACGCACCGCCTGGGTAACCGCCGACACCGGATTCCATTCGGCGATCACTTTGAGCGGGCCGGGAAGATTGGTGGTCTCGACAAAAGTGTTCGCGATGAACGACAGCGGAAAGATGACGATGAAGCTCGCGTTGTTGAATACCTCCGGTGTCCGGATCCAAAGCCCGACAACAGCCATGACCCACGACAACGCGTACGCGAAGAACAGAAGCAGCGCATAACCCGCCACCGCTTCGAGGAAACTGGAGTGAATCCGCCACCCGACCAGAAGACCGGTCAACGACATGACCACCAAACTGATGACGTTGATCAACACGTCACTCGATGTTCGGCCGGTCAGCACGGCAGACGGAGCCATGGGCAGCGATCGAAATCTGTCGATGATTCCTTTCTGAATGTCTTCGACCATCCCCAAACCAGTCCAGGTAGCACCGAATATGACCGTCTGCGTGAAGATTCCGGCGATCAGGAATTCTCGATACGACGTGCCCGGGACGGAGATCGCACTGCCGAACACATACGCGAACAAGAGCACGAACATGATCGGCGACAAAGTGGTGAACACCAGCAGATCCGGAACGCGCTTGATCTTGATCAAGTTTCGCCTGGCGATGGTCAAACCGTCTTCGAGCGCCATCTGCACGGTCATTTCTGATCCTCCAGTTCAGCCTGATGCCCGGTCAGTGTGAGAAAGACATCGTCGAGAGTGGGTCTGCGCAAGCCGACGTCGAACACCCGGATGCCTCGTGCCGACAGGAGATTCAGCGCTGCGACCAACGCATCGGTACCGTCGTCGACAGGAACGGTGACGCGACGGACATTCTCTTGAACCTGAATGTCCCCCACGGCAAGCGAGCGCAATTCCTCGCGGACGATGTCGAGATGTTCGACCTCGTGCACGCTCAATTCGATGCGCTCACCCCCGACCCGCGCCTTCAACTGGTCTGCAGTACCGCGCGCGATGACCGAGCCGCGGTCGATGACGGCGATCTGGTCGGCCAACCTCTCGGCTTCCTCCATGTATTGCGTCGTGAGCAACAGCGTGGTCCCCTGAGCCACCAACCCTTCGATGACGTCCCAGAGACCGAGTCGCGCCCGAGGATCGAGGCCGGTGGTCGGCTCGTCGAGAAACAACACCTGCGGCCGAGCAACCAATGCGCCGGCGAGATCGAGACGTCGCCGCATTCCGCCGGAATAGCCCTTGACCGGCCGATCTCCAGCCTCGACGAGATCGAACTGCTCGAGCAATTCACGCGCTCGGGCCTTACTGCTTCGGGCGCCGAGGTGATACAGCCTCCCGACCATGTCCAAGTTCTCATAGCCCGTCAGGTACTCGTCGACCGCGGCGTACTGACCCGAAGCACCGATCTTGGATCGCAACGCCCGCGCATCCTCGACCACGTCCAGCCCGGCAACCTTGGCGCGTCCACCGTCCGGAATGAGCAGCGTCGTGAATATCCTTACCGCAGTGGTTTTTCCGGCGCCGTTGGGGCCCAATAGAGCCATCACCGAACCCTCGCGCACTTCCAGGTCGATGCCGTCCAATGCCGTGACGTCGCCGTACTTCTTGACCAGCCCCTCGGCCACAATCGCTTCGGTCATGAGCCCTCCCGCATCGGTAATCCGTCGGTAGTCCGTTCCCCAGTGTGACCCAGGAGGCCGACACATTCCAGGAAATTTCGTCAGTTGCCCGGCTGCAATCACCTCCCTGGTTTCGCCGGTGCCTTTCGGCCACGAGGTACGGAACAGACCACACGTCCCAGTCCTGTCCAATACAGCCGATAAATTTCACCGACCTTTCGACGGATATATACAGGAAAGAAAAACCCGAAATTCTTGAACAAAGACCGCTTTCAGGTATTCATGATGAACGCGGCAGCGTTACACTCGTACAGCAAGTGACACTCGGGCCGGTGACAGTTGACTTATGGTGTCGAATCTCGAATTACAAATCAGACAGAGGCCGAAAAGAATTGAATCACCGATTCAGTGCACGCGGGGAAGACTCACACTTCGGGGGATCGAGAAAGGCTGACTGTGCCATGAGTATCAGAACTCGATACATCCGAACTCCGTGGATCCGAAAAACGGCGAAATATTCCTTCGAGACCATCTGCTTCACCCTGGCCGTGATTGTCGCGGCCGCACTGATCGCCGCGTACAACACACAACCACGCTCCGCCTCGACGTACACGCCGGCCTCGTTCTCGGCGAATCCTGAATCTGCAGCGCTGCCCTTCGACATTCCACCCAAGTCGGCACTGAACGGAAAGTTGGTTTTCGCTCACTACTTCCCGCCCTATCCGGTTTCGATCGACAATGCGAATCCGTCTGGCGATTACTATGCGACACAATATCTTACGGTCAACGGCGAGAACAACAAACACGTTCGCTACGGAGGATTCCTCCGCGATCGGCCGACACCGCGGCAACCCATCGCCGATACGCAGTGGCGCCAACGCGACCTCGAAAACGAAGTTCGTTCGGCAATCGCCGCGGGCATCGACGGATTCTCCGTCGACATCATCGCCAAGGCAACCGACACCAGTTGGTGGGGTTCCACCGTGCCCACAGCCCTGATCAAAGCGGCCGCAGCAGTCGATCCGAATTTCAAGATCATGCTCATGCCTGATATGAACGGCGCGTTCAAAAACATGACCGCAGCTCAAATGGCAGCAGAGATGAAACCGTATTCGACCATGGCATCATCGTTCAAATTGAGCGACGGACGACTAGTGATCTCGCCATTTCTTGCCGAAAACAAGACTGCGGGCTGGTGGTCGGAGTTCATCACTATTATGAAAAATTCTTACGGAATAAATGTGGCATTTGTTCCGGTTTTCCTCGACGCAGCAGCCAACCGGAATTCTTTTGCATCGATCAGCTACGGGATGTCGAATTGGGGTAACCGAAATCCGGCAGGAAATCCGCTCTCGGGATCGAACCCGAACTCTCCGATGGGGCTTGCTGCTGCCGCTCACTCCTTGGGAAAGATATGGATGCAGCCAGTCGCCTTCCAAGATGTTCGTCCGAGTCAGTCGATCTACGACGAGGCACAGAATTCACAGAATCTGCAGAACATGTGGCAGATTGCGATTGCGTCCAACAGTGAATGGGTACAGCTCGTCACCTGGAACGACTACAGCGAGGGAACGTCGTTCGCACCCAGCGCCGGTCATGGGCGCGCGTTACTCGACATGAGTTCCTACGGGCTGTACAGCTTCCGCTCCGGCGCCTCACCCGCGATTGTTCGCGACACCGCGTATCTCGTCTATCGCAATCAGTCGGTCTCCGCGGTCCCCGTCAATCGCTCTGCTGCCCCTATGACACTGCGCCAATGGTCATCCCCCGCTCGCGATACCGTCGAGGTTCTCACCTTCTTGACCGCTCCCGCAGTCGTCAAAGTGACGGTGGGAACCACGATTACCACCTGCAATGCCCCGGCCGGGATGAGCAGCTGCATCGCCCCGTTGAAAGTAGGTTCCATCAAGGCCTCTGTCGTTCGCGGCACTACCGAGGTGTCTCGGGTGAGTTCGCACGCGGCGGTGACGGCCACACCGTACAACCAGAATCTCGAGTACCTGGTCGATTCCAGTCGGAGATAACGGTGACGAAGATCGGGTGAGTCCGTCGACTCACCCGATCTTCGTTGCGCCATCGGTTTCGGCTGCAATTGGTAACTCGGGCCGCGATACCGCCCCCGTCCGCTCCACCCTCACTGCCAAGGTCACCGCGGCCGCCAGTGCCGATACGCCCGCTCCGATCCAGTACAAAACCGCGAACGAATGCAGGGTCGGCACAGTGCTCGCACCGATCACCACCGTCGAACCGGCCAATACCGCTGCCGCAACGGCGCTTCCGGTGGAGGTACCGACCGAACGGAGCAGGCTGTTGAATCCGTTGGCCGAGGCAGTCTGATGGATCGGCGCAGATTCGGTGATCAGAGTCGGCATGGCTGCCAGGGAAAATGCCACACCGGCCGATACCAAGGCAGCGCCGATCACGATATTGACCAGCGTCGGCGTCAACAGCACACGCAAGACGTATCCGATTGCGATGACGATCGCTCCTGAGGCCAACGTGGCCTTCGCTCCCCATCGCCTCGTCACCTTCGACGACACCGGCGCCAATCCGATCATCAGGACTCCGCCCGGCATCATCGCCAGTCCGGCTTCGGCAGCCGAGAGTCCGAGACCGTCCGCCGACGCCAGGGGCAACTGAAGTTCCTGCGTTGCCGCCAACGCGCTGATGAACATGGCAAAACCGAGTAATACTGCGCAGACGTTCGAAACCAGAATCGGAGCGCGAAGGGAAGTCCGCAGATCGACCAGCGGTGCCGGCGTGTGCAGTTCCCACGGAATCCATCCACAGAGCAAGACCACGCCGGACGCGATCAGAACCAGAACCTCGGGGCTTGCCCAGCCCCATTCGGTTCCTTTCGAAACGGCCAGCAGCAGTGCAGTCATAGCGAGCGTGAGGACTGTGGCTCCCAGAAAGTCGAAGCGTCCGCGACTCTTCACAGCCGATTCCGGCACCACCAGAGGCAAGACGACTATCAGTACGACCCCGAATCCACCGGTGACCCAGAAAAGCGCGGGTAGCCCCCAGTGCGCCGAGATCACCCCCGCCATCGGCATACCGAACATGCCGCCGATCCCCAACGTCGCACTCATGAGAGCTACTGCACCACTGAGCTTTTCCGGAGGAAGGACATCGCGCATGATGCTGATTCCGACGGGCAGAAGTGCCGTCGCGAACCCCTGCAACGAGCGTCCGAGGATCAGTAACCAGAAACTCTGGCTGAGCGCAGCAACCATGCAGCCGACGATCATCACGGCAAGGCAGACGAGCATCATCGCGCGCTTTCCGAACATGTCGGCGAGTCTGCCGATGAGAGGGGTCGCGACGGCACCGGTCAGCAATGTCGAGGTCACCAGCCACGAAGCGGTGGCCGACGATACTCCCGATGCCGTCGCGAACTCGGGCAGCACCGGCACCACCAAGGTCTGTTGCAGCGCGACCACCACGCCGCTCAGACTCAGGACGCCGACGACCCACCCGGTCCGCGCTTTCGCGCGAACGGTCTTGTCCGTCAAGCGTTCGAGCGAGCGGCGACTCCGGCGTCGACAGGAACCACGATGCCACTCATGTGGGCACTCGCGTCGGCGGCGAGGAACAGGACTACTCGCGTGATCTCGAAGGGATCCAGCCAACCGACCGGCTGCGCATGCAGAGTCGCGTACACGGGTTCGACGTCGTCTGCCGTCGGCGATTCGAGGTCAGGCCGCATCATCGCGTACATCATGTCGTTGTGAATCATCGGCGTCGAGATGTTGCCCGGTGCAATAGCATTCACGGTCACACCCGAGTTTGCCAGTTCGAGCGACACACTCTTCGTCAAACCGATGACGCCCCACTTGGAGGCGCCGTACGCAGCCATCTGGGTGCCACCGGAGCGACCCATCATCGAGGAAATCGTGATGATGCGACCGTAACCACGTTCCGCCATTCCACCTGACACGGCCGCAACGGTGTTGAACACACCGGTCAGGTTCGACGAGATGACTTCGTTCCACTGCGCCGACGTCATCGACGTGATCGGAGCGGGCACGGACACACCGGCATTCGCGACGGCGATGTCGACACGGCCGAACTCGGCTTCAGCGCGGGCAACGAGCGCGTCCATTGCGTCGCGATCAGCAGTGTCTGCCTTGACGGCAATGCACCGACGACCGGTGGCTTCCACCAAACGAACGGTTTCCTTCAGATCCTCCTCGTTTGCGAGGGGGTAGGCGACGACATCACTGTTCTCGCACCGGTCGCAGATCACGATGTCCGCGCCACGCTCCGCGAATGCGACAGCGTGGGCGCGCCCCTGACCGCGTGCGGCGCCGGTGATCAGTGCAACTTTTCCTTCGAAGCTGCCTTCGAGGCTGTTCATGCCGTCTCCTAGTTCGTCGTATGCAAGCGTGCGCTGTACTGCATGCGTACTCCGAACCCGCCCGAAAGAAACAGTCGATCCCGGACAGCGGGAATCCAGCCGATCACTGGTAAACGGCGGTCTCGAATTCCAGGTATCCGTTGATGGATCCAGCGTCCGCGAACGGCAGAATCTGCGTTGCCCAGAACCCGCCGACGCCGGTCTTCCGGTCGATCCAGTAATAGAGGTTGGCAAGACCCGCCCAAGCCAGCGATCCGGCCGGCCTACCGGTGGGTGCCACCTCTTCATTTGTCATGAAGGAGTATGCCCATCCCTTGGGTACACCGGGGAAGAATTCCGCATCGTTGGACAGTGTCGGGAGAACTCCGGGCAACAACCCCACGTGCTGGCCTTCGAGCCCGTTCTGAACGGCTGCAGCTACCGTCTCCGGCGACAACACGCGACCGGATGTGCCCGCGCCGTCGTTGAGCCACATACGGATGAACTTCATGTAGTCGCCGACAGTGCCGTGCAAACCGTGACCACCCATGTGCACCTCGGGTTCGGCCGGAAGCTCGAATCCGATGAGCGGAGTGAGGCTTCCGTCGCTCTCACGCTGATGGATCGGCGCAAGTCGATCCTTCATCGACGGGCTCATCGTGAATGCCGTATCCGTCATCTCGAGAGGTTCGAAGATGCGCTCACGCATGACATCGCCGAGTCGACGACCTCGAATCGACTCGACGACCTGTCCGGCCCAGTCGATGTTGGTGCCGTACTCCCACTTCTCACCCGGGTCGAAGAGCAGCGGTGTCGTGAGCGCCGCTTTGCTACACGTGATCACGCTGGGCTGCCCATGTTCCTGCGAGAGCCGGTTGTACGACTCGTTGAAGAAGTCGTAGCCGAACCCTGCAGTGTGAAGGAGCAGCATGCGAGTGGTGATGTCACGCTTGGGTTCCCGAAGAACGGGGTTTCCGCCGGCGTCGAAACCGTCCAGGACCTTCAGCTCACCGATGTCGGGAACATAGGTCGCTGCAGGTGCATCGAGATCGAGCAACCCCTCCTCCACACATTGCAGGACAGCGGTACCGGTAATCGCCTTGGTGGTGGAGAAGAGCGCAAAGGTTGTATCGAGGGTCATCGGTTCGCCGTGACCGAGAGCCCGCTCACCGGCTGCACCCTCGTAGATGTTGCCTTCTCGATCCGTGATCATCGCGACGACACCCGGGACTCGGTCAGCCCGCTGAGTTGCTCGCGCCAGCACGTCGTCGAGGTGCTGCTTCGAAAGGGGCTTCCGCGCAATATCTTCGATCGTCACTGCATTTCTCCATCCGACTTGCAACTTGTCTTGTCGAACAGAATGTAACGGCGATCACATACCCGGTTCTGCCTCGAAACGGCAGGAAAACTGTCTCGTTTCGGCAGAACCGGGCAGAGCTTGGAGTCAGCTCTGGGGCGCTCCGATATTCACCAGCCAGGAAATGCCGAATTTGTCTGTACAGGCGCCGAATTCGTCGCCCCACATCTGCTTCTCGAGCGGAACGCTGACCGTACCTGTTCCCGACAGTTGCTCCCAGTACCCGCGCAGCACGTCGCCGTCGTCGCCGCTGAGGCTGACCGTGATGTTGTCGCCGGGGTTGTACGGCATGCCGGGCGGAGTGTCGGCACCCATCAGGGTGTATCCCTGATCGGTTTCGAGCATTCCGTGCATGATCTTGTCGCCGCCTTCACCGGGATTGCCGAACTCACCGAACGTGCTCAGCGCCAGCGTGCCACCAAAGATTTCTTTGTAGAACTCCAACGCCTCACGGGCATTGCCGTTGAAGCTGATGTACGGATTGAGTCGAGTTGCCATGACGTACTCCTAGCTCGTGGGATTGCTGTCACGTTCGATTTCAATCCTTGCAGAACGCTCCGACACGAAACAACGGATCACGGCAGTTCATCGAGTGCGTAAAACGATCGTCATGACCGTTCAAACAACTGTCCTCAGAGTCGATTCCGGGTCTCGGAAGGCAACTCTCCGAACCGTTTCCGGTATGTGGCCGCAAACATACCCAGATTGACGTAGCCCCAGGCGTTGGCGATTTCGGAGACGGTTCTCCCGTCGGAACGCAACAGTTCGCCGCGTACACCCTCCAACCGACGCGCGCGCAATCGTTGCCCCGGCGTGGTGTCTCGGTACCGCCGAAATCCCGCAGTGAGCGCCCGGACACTGACACCCACCGCAGCCGCGATCTCCGATGCCGTCGGCACCGAGCGAGCAAACGTATCGATGTACTCCTCTGCCGATCGCACGTAGGCAGGTTCGGCGGAGGCGACGTCGACGCCGAGTTGCAGCCCGGCCTGCGTCGCCCACTCGTCGAGAAGCTGAGCCGCGATGAGTTCTTGAACCCTGGCACCCAGCCTTTCGCTCGACATCGCCTCAGGCGACTCTGCAATTGCGCGAACGACGTAGTCCATCAATGCCAGCCAACTCGAGCCCCGCCCGCCAATGGTGCACTTGTGCCGCCACAGACGGTCGTCGGGAACCGACCCGAACCATTGCATGGCGTGATCGGCGACAAGCTGATGCGGCACAGTGAGATTCAGCTGCAAATGATCTTCGTCGAATTCGACGAAGTAGTCGGTCCGGCTACAGTCGGCGACAAAGGTCTCCCCCACGGCAGTATTCACCGCAGTTCCTCCGCCGAGGGCATGTCGACCGTTGCCTCTGATAGTCGTCAGAACCAGAATGTTTCCGGCCTCAGGCGAACATTCACCGACGGAGACCGGAATCCCGTAACAGAATCTGGTGACGTCGATCTTGCCGACTGCCGCGGAGTACATGTCCGAAGCCGGCTTCAACCGACTTCCGATCGGCGTGACCGTATACGGCATGTAGATGTTGTCGGACCACTCCTTGATGCGGTCCCAGTCCCGAGAAAAGGCCTGGTGATGCTGCATAGTGGGCCGGCCGGCCGCGTCGATGAGCAAGGCATCCTCGAACATGGTTCGAGTATCGCACCAGGGCCCGGGAAGGTCACGCGAAGTGAGCTGACGTGATCTCTGGCTGTACGGCGGCGGGTCGTGTTGCAGCAAAAAGCAGCGAATCCACCGCGGTCCCCCGGATCACCATGTGTGCCCTCATTCGCCCCTCCTCCTCCATTCCGATTTTGGTGAGCACCGACGCCGACGCCGAGTTCTCGGGACGACACGTTGCTTGCACTCGCTGCGCTCCGAAGCGAGCAAAGGCGAATTCCAGAACCGCGCGCCCCGCCTCCGACGCATAGCCTCGCCCTTGGAACTTCGGGTTCACGACAAAACCGAGTTCCGCCCGCCGGTGCGCGGCGGATACTTCCCACACAGCTACCGAACCGATGACCGCTCCATCGGCCTTCGACGTGATGGCCAGGGTGAACGTGCGACGTTCGACGAGCGCAGCTTCGAGTGCCGCGTCAGCCAGGAATGCCCTGGTCACCGCGGGGGTGTTCGGCCCCCAATCAACATATCTACAGACGGCAGGGTCGGACGCGTACTGATGGACGGCACCTTCATCCGCGGCAGTGAAATCTCGAAGAACAAGGCGTTCCGTAGTCAACGTGAACATCCAGCGATCCTAGAGCGAGCCCAAAAGCACCTCTTGACTCGAACGCATGTTCGAGTATGATTTGGGGAGGGGATCGGGGGATTCAATGAGCGTCTTGTTGTCGGACGTGGTGTCTGGTTCTGCGGTGGGGTTTTGCGGACGTCTGTGGCGGTTGTCTGCTGCCGAGTTGCGCGCTGCTGCTGTCGAAGCGAGTGCGGAGATTCTTCGTCTCGAAGCTGTGCGTGTGGCGGTGGTGGACGAGTTGTCGTTGCGCCCGGATGATCAGGTGATTGCCAGTCGCGGTGTGGGGTCCTGGTTGGCGGCTAACACGATGCTGCAGGTTCGGGACGGGAAGAAGATCGCCGCGTTGGGTGCAGCTTTGCGGCCGTTTCCGGCGGTGGCGGCTCGGTTCGATGGCGGGGATTGCTCGTTCGATCATGCTGTGTTGATCGTGGCGTTCTGTGAGTCACCGCCGAAGGGGATGCCGGAGGAGGCGCTACCGAAGTGCATCGATTTGTTGTTGGCAGCTGCGTCGGGTGTGGAAGCGACGACGACGAAAGTGCGGAACGTGATCGCGACCTTGGAGCGGTTGTTCGAATCGGATGAGATCCCGCCCGCCGAGGATGTCGATCTCAACGAGTTGCGGATCGCCTCGACATTGAACGGTCGAGTGGTGGTGCGCGGCGATTTCGATGCCCTGACCGGTGAAATGCTGTTGTCGGCGTTGTCGAATCTGACGATGCCGACCCCGGCACCGGATGGGACGCCGGATGCTCGGTCGGCGGCGAAACGCACGGCGGACGGGTTCACCGAACTGATCCGCCGCTATCTGGACTGCGCCAAGACCGGTACCGATGGTGGGCAGCGTCCACACGTGAATGTGCACATCAATGCTCGGGATCTGGCCGAGCACCGGGACTGCGCCGCAACACCCTCCACTTCTGATGACGGAATGGCTGTATCGGATCTTGATGTCGGGCACATGCCCTGGCTCGGACCACTGTCCGTATCGCAGACCAGACTCCTCGGGTGTGACTGCTTCCTCTCCACCGTCCTGCTCGACGATCACGGCGCGCCCTTGGATGCGAAACCAGGAAAGAGGTTGGTCACCGCCGAACAACGCGTCGCGTTGATCGCCCGAGACAAAGGCTGCGCCTTCCCGGGCTGCACATGCGTGCTCGCCTGGACTGATGCGCACCATATCCGGCACTGGGCGAACGGTGGCCCGACGGTGATGAACAACCTGGTCCTGCTGTGCCGTTCACATCACCGGTTGATGCACCGCAAATCCGGGTTCGTCGGGAAATGGGAAATCCGAATAGGCGCCGACAACAAACCCTGGTTCATCCCACCACCCTCGATCGACCCCGGACAGCAACCCAGGCCGGCGAACACCACCTTCAAAACCTGAGAGGTCAAACCTCTTTGGCGACAACAGAACACGGACCGAGCACCGCATCGAAGGAGACCCCGATGCGGTGCCAACCGGCCGTGACGCTTGATGAAGCTGTGCCCACGATAATCAGCGAGTCAGCACAAGCCCCGATGTCGGAACGCCCGTTCCCGCAGTCACCAGTACATTCTCGACGGAGTCGACCTGGTTGACCGAAGTACCGCGGATCTGCCGAACACCCTCGGCGATACCGTTCATCCCGTGAATGTATGCCTCGCCGAGCTGTCCACCATGGGTGTTGATCGGAAGCTTGCCTCCGAGTTCGATTGCGCCACCGGCGATGAAGTCCTTGGCCTCTCCCCTACCGCAGAAACCGAGTTCCTCGAGCTGCATCAGAACATAGGGCGTGAAGTGGTCGTAGAAGATCGCCGTCTGCATGTCCGACGGGCGCAGCCCACTTTGTGACCAGAGCTGATCGCCGACAAGGCCCATCTCCGGTAAGCCGGTCAAACCGTCGCGGTAATAGCTGGTCATGATGTATTGATCTGCCCCGCTGCCCTGTGCGGCGGCAGCGATAACGGCGGGGGTGTTCTTCAGATCTTTGGCTCGTTCTGCCGAGGTGACGACGATCGCGATGCCGCCGTCGGATTCCTGGCAGCAATCGAGGAGATGCAAAGGTTCAGCGATGAATCGCGAGTTCTGATGGTCCTCGAGGGTAATCGGTTTCCCGTAGAAGAACGCCTTCGGATTGGTGGCTGCATGCTTACGGTCGGCGACGGCGATTCGACCGAAGTCCTCGCTGGACGCTCCGTATACGTGCATGTATCGCTGCGCGACCATCGCGACAAAGGATGCGGGAGTACCCAATCCATGAGGATAGGAAAAGGCGTTGTCCGTTCCCGACGAATTGACCTGCGCCACAAGGCCGGAGTTCACCTGCCCGAAACGCGCACCCGATCGCTCGTTGAACGCGCGGTAAGCGACGACGACGTCTGCGACGCCGGTGGCAACAGCCATGGCGGCCTGCTGAATCGTCGCCGCAGCGGCACCGCCTCCGTAGTGAATGCGGCTGAAGAACTTGAGGTTCGGAATCCCCACCGAACGAGCTACTGCCACTTCGGTGTTGGTGTCCATGGTGAACGAGGTAAGACCGTCGACGTCGGCGGGTGTCAGACCGGCGTCGTCCAACGCGGCTTGAACAGCCTCGGCGGCCAGTCGCAGTTCACTGCGACCGGAGTCCTTCGAGAAATCCGTGGCTCCGATTCCGACGATCGCTGCCTTGCCGGACAATGCGCTCATTCAATGTCTCCGTTTTCAATGTCTCCATTCGAGCCCGACGCCGGAAATGCCAGTGTGACCTGTGCGGTGATGTGATCTCCCAGGCTGTTCTTGCCGACCACCGCGAGCGATACGAGATCCTCGTCGTAGGAGGTCACCGTTCCGGAGAGCGTCAAGGTGTCGTAGGCGTACCAGGGGACTCCGAGGCGGAGTTTGATTGACGTGAGTACAGCCCGCGGTCCGGCCCAATCGGTCACGAATCGCTGCACCAAGCCGGTGTCGGTGAGGATGTTGACGAAAATGTCTTTCGAGCCGCGTTTCTGTGCGAGATCGCGGTCGTGGTGAACATCTTGAAAATCGCGGGTAGCGAGCGCCGCCGAGACCACAAACGTCGGGTCGCCGTAAATCGAAAGCTGCGGAAGAACCTCTCCCACAGTGATATCCGTCGTCGAAGTCATCGTCACTCCTTCACCGCAGAAACCGCAGACACAGAAACCGGCTGCCAGGCGTACAGAGTCCAGGGAGTTCCCCCGGTCTCGTCGTCTCCGGGGAAGTCGAGGTAGATCGCCTCCACCTCCATTCCGATCGACAC
The DNA here is from genome assembly GCF_001445685.1 of Rhodococcus sp. KB6. Classification (NCBI taxonomy): domain Bacteria; kingdom Bacillati; phylum Actinomycetota; class Actinomycetes; order Mycobacteriales; family Nocardiaceae; genus Rhodococcus; species Rhodococcus sp. KB6. Next base: position 404,287 of record NZ_LNAK01000154.1, read on the forward strand.
ACTCGACGGATCGATACCGCGCAATTCGCCGAGCATCCGCACACCCTCGGGCAGTTCGACCAGGGCCACGACGAACGGCAACGACCGACCAGGAACCTTGGGGGCGTGGTGAACGACAAAGCTGAAGACCGTTCCCCGACCTGACGCGACCACGTAGTCGGTCTGCTCCGACTTGTCTTTCCAGATCGCGGGCACCGGCGGGTGCTGTACCGACCCGTCCGCACGCAGTTGAATACGTAACTCGTGTGCGGCGACACCGTCCCAGAAGAACTGCGTGTCGAGGGATGCTGTCGGACGCAGCATTCGAGATGCGTCCAGGTCCGCAGGCAAGTCAGTGGAGGAACTCTCGCTGACTGGCGGCGCGAACTTCAAGATCCGGAACATCATCTCCGAGACCAGTTCTTCGCCGACCCGCCAGAAGCTGCGAGTAGTGAAGAACCATCCTTCACCAAGACCTGTCTTCTTGGGTCCCACAACGTCTTCCAACACCGAGGAGATGGTGACTTCTTCACCCGGCTTCAAGTAGCGGTGGTAGATCTGATCGCAGTTGGTCGCGACGACGGACGTGAATCCGGCCTCGTCGAGGATGTCCGTCATCCGGCCCAACGGATCGTCGGCTTCTCGAATTGCCCCCAGACCGCGCATCGTCCATACCTGCGCCATCGCCGGCGGTGCGACTATTCCGTCGTGTCCGGCGGCGCGGGCAGCCGATTCGTCGACGTAGATCGGGTTCTCGTCACCGATCGCCTCGACCCAGTTGCGGATCATCGGCAGGTTCACGGGGTCCCGGCCGGCGCGAGGAGCGCTTGGCCCGTCCTCTCGAACCCGCTCGGCAGCAGTGAGAATGGGATCTGACACGATTTGTTTCCTATCTCGGAACGCGAGGAAGCTTCAGGCCGGCGGTCGCAATCAGTTCGCGCATCACCTCGTTGACTCCACCGCCGAAGGTGATCACCAGGTTGCGCTTGATCTGCATGTCCAACCACTCCATGAGATCAGCAGTTTCGGGATCGATCGGATTTCCGTACCGCCCGACGATCTCTTCCGCCAGTCGACCGACCCGCTGGATACGCTCGGTCGCAAACACTTTGGTTGCCGAAGCGTCGGCGATATCCACCGAATCCGAATCACTCGACGCCACTTGCCAGTTGAGCAGTTCGTTGAGGCGGTACGTCGCATGAATTTCGCCGAGCGCGCGCCGTACGTCAACGTGATCAAGCAGGTTTTCACGCTTGGCCCAATCGAAGACGTGGTCGTAAATCCCTGCGACACGACCTGCCGGACCGAGCATGACGCGTTCGTGGTTGAGCTGCGTCGTGATCAAGCGCCAGCCCTGATTCTCCTCACCCACAAGCATGTTCGCCGGAACGCGAACGTCCTCGTAGTAGGTGGCGTTGACGTGATGCGCACCGTCGCAGGTGATGATCGGGGTCCAGGTGTAGCCGGGATCTTTGGTGTCCATGATCAGGATGGAGATGCCGCGGTGCCTTGAATCGGCAGACCCTGTCCGCACGGCGAGCCACACGTAATCGGCGTCATGCCCGCCGGTGGTGAAAATCTTCTGGCCGTTGACGACGTACTCGTCACCATTTCGTGCCGCCGAAGTGCGCAGTGCTGCAAGGTCGGTGCCGGCTTCCGGTTCGGTGTAGCCGATCGCGAAGTGCACTTCACCGGCGAGGATCGCGGGCAGGAATTTCTGCTTCTGCTCCTCGCTGCCGTACTTCTGCAGGGTCGGACCGACGGTCTGCAAAGTCACCGAAGGCAGTGGGACATCCGCCCGCACAGCCTCGTTGACAAAAATCTGCTGCTCGACTTCACCGAACCCACGTCCGCCGAACTCCACCGGCCAGCCGACGCCGAGCCAGCCGTCCTTGCCCATACGACGGATGACCTCGCGATAGGTAGGGCCATGCCGCTCCACGCGCATGATCTTGGCCTCTTCGGGCGAGATCAGCGTCGAGAAGTAGCGTCGAAGTTCAGCTTGCAATGCGCGCTGACTGTCGGTCAGATCGATGAACACCGGGCCCCCACGAGGTCGAGTCGCTGCGAAGCACCGCCGAGCAGGCGTGCCAGGTCTTTTGCAGTCGAGTAGTAACGATGAAGTGGATACGTGACGTCGACGCCCAGACCACCGTGCAGGTGGTGAAGCACCTGCATCATGGCAGGCACTTCTTGGGCGATCCAGTACGCCATGACGTCGAGGTCCGACTGGGCGTCCAGGCCCTCCGACACGCGCCAGGACGCCGACAACGCCGCGACATGAAGGGTCCGGGAGGTGACGTACGCGTCGGCTATCTGTTGTGAGACTGCCTGGAACGTGGCGAGCGGCTTACCGAATTGCTCACGCGAGCCGACATGCGCCGCAGTGAGATCGACGGCACCGGACACCAAACCGTCTGCAACGGCTCCGATGCTTGCCGTGGCGATCCGGTACAGCGTCTGGACGGCTTCCTCGCCGGCACCGAGAAGTTCACCGACTGCCTCGTCCATGGTGACTGCGAACTCGGGACTGCCGGACGCACTGGGAGTCGGCGTCAATGCGACGCCGGCGGCGGTCGGATCGACGAGAACGACTCCGGCGTCGGTGGGCACAAGAATTCTGTGTGCGCTCGCCGCGAAAGGCACGGCAAGCACCGTCCCGCTGACGCGATACCAGTCGCCCGACTGATGGGCGGTGGTCGACGGCTGTGCCGGGAACTGCTGACCCGGCTCACCGAGCGCCGCGGTGAACACCCGTCCGGCGCCGACTCCGGTGAGCAATTCTTCCTGTTGAGCGTCGGTCCCCAGAGCGACTATGGGGAGTACACCGAAGCCGAGGGTTGCGAGAGCCGGAATTGGAGCAGCGGCCCGGCCGACCTCGACGAGGAGGGAACCGACGTCGGCGACGGAGAGTCCCTCGCCGCCCAGACGCTCGGGCAGGGCCAACGTGAGCAGGTCGGCATCGGCGAATGCCGCCCAGAGCGCGTCCGGCTCCAGTTCGCGGGCAAGGAGCGCGGTAGCCACCTCGGCTACCGCTTCCTGGGTTTCATCGGGAGTGAAGTCCACGCTGGCAATCCTGTCTCTGATGTAGAACGTGTTCTAGTTGTATCACCAACGTGGACATTTCTAAAGGCCTCTACTCACGCCGTCTAATCACGGGGCAGGCCCAGAATTCTCTCCGCGGCGACGGTCAACAGAATCTGCGTGGTTCCGCCGGCAATCGACAGGCATCGCGTGTTGAGGAACTCACGCGAGAGCGGACCCTCCACCCATCCGGCCGGGCCACCCAATTCCATGGCGAACTCTGCGACATTCTGACGCTGGCGCACGCCCACCAGCTTGCGGACGCTCGACGCCGGACCCGGATCCTGACCGTCCAATTGCCGCAGTGTCGTGCGCAATTCCAGCAGTGAGCCCACCATGGCGGTTCCGATCAGCCCACCGAGCTTGTCTGCCACCACAGGATCGGGGTCGCCGGCCAGCTCGAGCAATTCCTCCATCGCACCGCCGAGCGAAGAGCCACCGCTCATTGCGACCCGCTCGTTGGCGAGGGTCGTTCGGGCCAGTTTCCAGCCTCCACCGAGCTGGCCGACGACGCACTCGTCCGGGACGAAGACGTCGTCGAGGAAGACTTCGTTGAACAGGGCATCTCCGGTGATCTCGCGCAGCGGCGAGATTCGAATCCCAGCCGTCTTCATGTCGAGAAGGAAGTACGTGATGCCCTTGTGTTTGGGAACCTCGCGATCGGTCCTGGCGAGGCAGATGGCCCAGTCAGCTTCACGCGCAAGCGAAGTCCAGACTTTCTGGCCGTTCAGCTTCCAACCGCCGTCGACCTTTTCCGCGGTCGTGCGCAGTGCCGCAAGATCCGAACCTGCGCCGGGTTCACTGAAGAGCTGGCACCAGGTGATCTCGCCCTTGAGCGTCGGAGTCGCAAATCTTTCGATCTGCTCCGCACTGCCGTGCTCGAGGATGGTCGGCACTGCCCACCAGCCGATCACCAGATCGGGTCGGCCGATACCGACGGCCGCCAACTCTTCTTCGATCAGAATCTGTTGCGCGGCCTTGGCGCCCCGGCCGTACGGCTTGGGCCAGTGCGGCGCAAGGTAGCCCGATTCGGCCAACGCGTTGCGCTGCTCGGATTCGGGCAGCGCCACCAATTGCGCTACCTCTTCGCGAATTTCGGACCGGTCGGATTCGAGCTCACTCAAGTCGATCTGAAGGTGACGCCGTGCGCCGCCGATCGTCAATTCCGCGACGCGTGCGCGCCAATGAGACGATCCGCCCAGAATCTGCCGGAGCGATAGTGCTCGACGAAGGTAGAAGTGCGCCTCGTGCTCCCAGGTGAATCCGATGCCGCCGAGCACTTGAATGCAGTCCTTTGCCGTGTCGACAGCGGCATCCAGCGACACCGCGGCGGCCACTGCTGCGGCGATCGGAAGTTCGTCGCCCGACTCGGCAGCGACCGCACCATCCCAGGCGACGGCTCCGGCATTCTCTACGCGACACAGCATTTCGGCGCAGATGTGTTTGATCGCCTGGAACGAGCCGATGGGCTTTCCGAATTGTTCGCGAATCTTCGCGTACTCCACCGCAGTACGCAGGCTCCACGCCGCAATTCCGGCAGCTTCGGCAGCCCCCAGTACCGCCGCTAGGTCGGAAACCGATCCTGGCGCAATGTCATCGAGGATTCGGTCGGCATCGACCGTCACTCGATCGAAGGAGACTCGCGCCAGTGGTCGCGACTTGTCGATCGTGTCGACCGCTTCGTAGGTCACGCCTTCGCTGTCTCCGTCGACGAGAGCCCAGACGACACGCGAGCCTTCGTCTTCGGACACGACGCCCGCCGACACGAGTACCGATACGCCTGAATCGCCGCCCCAGGCGTAACCTCCTTCGCCATGAAGCTCGATGCCGCCGGACGCATTCGCCGTTGCCGCAACTGGACTTTCGTCCAATACGACGGCACACGGCAGCGCACCGTCGGCGAGCGTTTCGGACCATCGCTTGGCAGCGGGCGACGAACTACGCCCCACCACCAGAGCTGCGAGTGCAGTCGTGAGAACAGGACCCGGCACGAGTTCGATTGCCGCCTGCTCGAGCATTGCTGCGAGATCGACGATTTCGGCCCCGGCTCCGCCTACCGCTTCGGGAACGGCGACCGAAAATATCCCGAGAGACGCGAACTCGGACCATTTCTCCCGCCACGAAACTGCTGGTCCACGGCGTACCATGTCCATCGGCGTGGCCGAGCGAGCCCAGGCCTCTATCGATTCCTGGACCGCCCGCTGTTCATCGGTCGTGGCGATTGTCACAACTGGTTCCCGCCTCTCGATAAGTGACACAATTGTTTAGAACGTGTTCTAATATGACACCTGGCCAAGAGTCAAGGCGCGAAGGAATTTGTCGATGACCACAACATCCCGATCCCGCTCCAACGCGGTTGCTTCTGCAACGCTCGGGGACGACGATCTCAGCTCCAACGCGCAACGTGAACGCCGCAAGCGGATTCTCGACGCAACACTCGCCTTGGCGTCCAAGGGGGGCTACGAGGCTGTTCAGATGCGCGCCGTGGCCGAGCGTGCCGACGTCGCAGTCGGAACGCTCTATCGCTACTTCCCGTCCAAGGTTCACCTACTGGTGTCCGCCCTGGCACGCGAATTCGAGAAGATCGATTCCAAGGGCAAGATCCCGCCTGGAACCAGTCCGCTCGAGCGGATGCAGCTGATCCTCAGCCTCATCACCCGCGCGATGCAGCGCGATCCGCTCCTCACCGAAGCGATGACTCGCGCGTTCATGTTCGCCGACGCCTCCGCAGCGGCCGAGGTCGATCAGGTGGGCCAGTTGATGGACCGCCTCTTCGCACGAGCGATGACCGAAGAGGAGCCAACCGAAGAGCAGTTGGCGATCGCGCGCGTGATCTCCGATGTGTGGCTGTCCAATTTGGTGGCATGGCTCACGCGACGCTCTTCGGCTACCGATGTCGCCAATCGACTGGAATTGACGGTTGAACTGCTGCTCGGTGACGGAACTCGGAAACCCGAATAGACATCCTTTGTCGCATCTGTCATTTTTGCACTGATCGGCCGGAAACGTATCGAGCCAGGAGTCGCTGCATCACCTAGATTTGAAGAGGTGAGCGCACAAGATCTGTCCATCGAACTCCGCCGAGCGCTGTCAGGCGTGGCACGCACGCCGCGTCTGCTCGTAGCCTCCGACTACGACGGGACGATGGCACCCATCGTCGCCAACCCGGACAAGGCGTATCCCCGGGCGGAAACGGTGCGTGCGCTTCGCTCTCTCGCCAGCCTCGCGTCGACGACGGCTGCCGTGATCTCGGGCCGCGCCCTCAAGGATCTGGCTGCGCTGTCCCGACTTCCCGCCGAAGTGCAATTGGTCGGCAGCCACGGCTCCGAGTTCGACATCGGATTCGTTCACGCGATCGACGCCGACGCCAGGAAACTGCTCGACGAGATCGTCACCGAGTTGGGCCGAATCGCCGCCGACACCCCTGGGGCAACGGTGGAGAAGAAGCCCGCCAGCGTTGCACTGCACGTACGCAACACCAGTGCCGACGACGCCGAGAAGGCGCTCATCGCCGTCCGCACCGAATCGGCACTCTGGCCAGGCGTTCAGGTCACCGAGGGCAAATCGGTGGTCGAGTTGGCTGTCATCGCCACCGACAAGGGGCACGCACTCGACTTGATTCGCCATCAGGACGGCGCAACCGCTGCCGTCTTCATCGGCGACGACGTGACCGACGAAAAGGCGTTCAGCAGGCTTCAGGGGCCGGACATCGGAATCAAGGTCGGCAGCGGGGACACCGTCGCCGACTATCGCGTCGACAGCACCGAGGACGTCGCTGCTGCTCTGGCGTTCCTGCTCGACGAGCGTCGTACGTGGCTTTCCGGCGCCGACGCTCCGCCCATCGAGCGGCTCTCGATGCTCGCCAGTCCGCGCACCGTCGCTTTGGTGACCCCGGATGCGACGCTGACCTGGTTGTGTCACCCGGAACCGGATTCAGCGGCCGTCTTCGCACACCTTCTCGGCGGAACCGGGGCCGGCCACTTCTCGGTCGGGCCTCGACGCACAGCCTTGCCGCTGAGCCAGAAGTACATCGACAGCACGATGACAGTTCAGACCCGCTGGGCGAGCCTGTCCGTCACCGACTACCTCCCCCATGACGTCCCACAGGGACGAACCGACCTGACCCGCATCATTTCCGGTCAGGCCGACGCGATCGTCTCGTTTGCACCCCGTCCCGAGTTCGGCCAGGGTCAGGTCACGCTCGAGGTCGTCGACGAGGGCATTCGGGTCCTCGGCACCAACGAGCCGTACGTGCTCCGCTCCCCCGGTGTGCTGTGGAACATCGCCACCGACGGAAACCAGCAGACCGCCCACGCCATCGTCGAGCCGTCCAAGGGTGACGTCGTCCTCGAATTGCGCTGCGGAACAGAAGAAATCGGCCCGTCCGACGTTCCGGAGCTCGAGCGTCGAGCGACCTCGGAGGCCTACTGGTCCGATTGGGCCAAGACGCTCGAACTCCCGAAGCTGAAGCCGGACTTGATGAAACGCTCTGCACTGACCTTGCGCGGGCTGGTCCACGCCGATTCCGGTTCCATCATGGCTGCCGCGACGACGTCCCTGCCGGAAGAGATCGGCGGAGTCCGCAACTGGGACTACCGCTATTGCTGGTTGCGCGACGCCGCCCTCACCGCAACAGCTCTCGTGAGCGTCGGATCCACCGACGAGGCCGAGAACTACCTGGACTGGGTCCACCGCGTGCTCGAAACACTGCCGGGACCCGAGCGCCTGCACCCCCTCTACACGCTCTACGGGACTTCGCTACCGCCAGAGGCCGTCATCGATTCACTCCCCGGATACGCCGGCTCCCGGCCGGTCCGCGTCGGAAACGCCGCGAATCAGCAGGTTCAACTGGACGTGTTCGGCCCGATCGTCGAGCTCATCGTCGAACTGGCGAATGCACGCGAAAAGGCCGGTGATCCCGATCCTTTGAGCGACCGCGACTGGGAACTGGTGTGCGCCATGGTCGAAGCAGTGCAGCGGCGCTGGTTCGAACCCGATCACGGCATCTGGGAAATTCGCGACAACCCGCGCCACCACGTCTATTCCAAGGTTATGGGCTGGGTCACCGTCGACCGCGCCGTCGATCTTGCGACCCGCTTTTCTCGCGAGGCTCTGCCGGAATGGGCGGAACTGCGTGACCAGATCGCCGACGAAGTACGACACAAAGGCTGGAAGGACGACGTCCAGTCGTACACCGCGGCCTACGACGGCACCGATCTCGACGCGGCGACTCTGCACATCGGACTGTCGGGGCTGATCGATCCGACGGATCCGCGCTTTGCAGCGACCGTCGTAGCCACCGAGGCCGAACTACGCAGCGGCTCAACGGTATACCGCTACCATCATGACGACGGCCTGCCCGGCATCGAAGGTGGATTTCATCTCTGTGCCGCCTGGCTCGTCGAGGCCTACCTGCTGATCGGGCAACGCCTGCAAGCAGAGGCACTGTTCGATCAGTTGGTCGCGGCAGCGGGTCCTACCGGACTGCTCGCGGAGGAGTACGACCCCATCGCGGAACGCTCGCTGGGCAACCACCCCCAGGCGTACAGCCATCTGGGCTTGTTGCGCTGCGCCCAACTCCTGGCGTGAGCGCTACCCCTTGATCCGACCTGATGTTCGCCCGGCCAGTAGTTCGGTGTCGAGCATCTCGACTATCGGAACGCCGGATCCGGACGGCGACATCAGGAGCGCACCGGCGCGCCGGCCCTTCTCTTCCTGGGGCTGGCGCACCGTTGTCAGTGATTCGCGCAGCGCCTCGTCGACGCCGTCGAATCCGGTGATCGACAGTTGGCCAGGTACATCTATGCCCTGCCAGCGCGCCCAGTCCAAGGCGCCGAGAGCCAGCACGTCGGTGGTGCAGACCAGTGCGGTGATCTCGGGGTTGGTCGCGAGAGCTTCCGCCGCCGCCGAGTGCCCGGACTGCGATGTGTGGACGTACCGCTCGATCACGGTGAGTGAGAGTGGGTCCATGTCGGACGCCACCATCGCGTCGCGCACTCCTTCGATCCGCTCACGCTGGACGTGGAAGTGTGGGGACTTGAGTCGTTCCTGGCTGACGACGCCGTCCATCCGGTCGCGCCCCAGCCTCATGCAGAGCACGCCGATGTCGCGGTGGCCGAGCCCGATGAGGTAGTCGGCGACCTTGCGCATGGCAGCGCGGTCGTCGATGCCCACGAGGGATGCACCGGGAATCTCGCGGGGCTGGTCGCAGACGACGATCGGAATGTGACGCTCGAGCACCGCGGCAAGATACGGGTCGTCGTCGGCCACGGAGTAGACGACAAAGCCGTCGACGCCCGCCTGCTGGACCACGGCTGCAGCATCCACCTCGTCGCGGCCGGGCCCGGCCGGGATGAGCAGCAAGCCCTGGCCGGCGTCCTCACATGATTCCGAGAGACCGGCAAGGAAGCTCATGGCGGCCGGGTCACGGAACGAATAACTGAGTGCTTCGGTAAGCAGGAGACCGACGGCGCCGGCTTTGCGAGTTCGCAAGGAGCGGGCGACCGGATCAGGTCCGGGGTATCCGCGTCGCTTGGCCGCTTGGAGCACTCGATCCCGCAGCTCGACGGAGAGCTGATCGGGTCGGTTGTACGCGTTCGAGACTGTAGTTCTCGACACATTGAGCTCGGCGGCAAGCGACGCCAAAGTGGCTTGACGGCGTGGCTGACGGGACCGGGGCATAAACGGACGTTAGCCGTAGTGCCCGCAGACGGCGCGTTGGGGCTGAACCGAAGGTGAACTACCAGCGACTATGCGCTAATGTGTAACGGTAACGGTTTCCAATAGCATTTAGCCCAGCCTTTGTTCAGGAGAAAAGCACGTGCGTTCGTCGTCGAAATTCCGCACCGCCACCGCCCTCGCGGCCGTCTCGGTCGCCGCAGCATTCGCGCTCACCGCGTGCAGCTCAACCTCCTCGAAGGACGACGGCATCACCGTCGTCGCATCGACGAACGTGTGGGGCGACGTCGCGCAGGCCGTCGCCGGCGACAAGCTGACCGTGACGTCGATCATCAACGAGCCGTCCGCGGACCCGCACTCGTTCGAGGCGACTCCCGCCGATGCCGCCAAGATCACCGACGCATCGCTCGTCGTCTACAACGGTGGCGGCTACGACCAGTTCATCACCGACGTCCTCGACGCAGGCAAGGGCGAGCAGAAGACGGTCAACGCCTACAACCTGCTCGACGGCGGCATCCACGCCGGCGAAACCGCGGGCGAATCGCATGACGGTCACACCCACGGCGCAGTCAACGAACACGTCTGGTTCGACATCCCGACCGTCGACGCCGTCGCACATTCGGTGGCCGATCAGCTGAGCGCTCTCGATCCGGACAACGCGGCGACCTACGAGGACAACGCGAAGGCATACAGCCAGAAGCTCGCCGGCGTCACAGCGATCACCGATTCCATCGCCGCTGCCCACGCGGGCGCACCGGTGGCTCAGACCGAGCCGATCGCGCACTACCTCCTGGTCGCAGCTGAACTGAAGGACGCAACTCCCGAGGAGTTCACCAGCGCCATCGAAGACGGCAACGATCCGTCACCGGCCGCAATCGCCGCAACCCGCCAACTCCTCTCGGAGAAGCAGGCCCGCGCACTGGTCTACAACATCCAGACGCAGGACAAAGTGACCCAGGACATGCGCACCACAGCCGAAACCGCCGGAGTGCCCGTCGTCGAGGTTACGGAGACTCTCCCCGAGGGCCTGGACTACATTCAGTGGCAGACGCAGACCGCGGAGTCGCTCGCAAACGCCCTCTCTGCCCAGTAATTATTTGCCCCACCATTTCCGAGAAGAACCGATCGGCTTGTGACAGAAACTTCCGCGAATACTCCTGTGCCCCCTGGTAACACCGTGCCTTCTGGTAACACCGCGCCTTCAGAGGCCTCCGTGCCCGCTGTGACGCTGAAGGACGCTCGATTGTCCTTCGGCGCCCGCACATTGTGGGACGGGCTCGATCTCGAGGTACAGCCAGGTGAGTTCATCGCCGTACTCGGGCCGAACGGGTCGGGCAAGACCTCGCTCCTGAAGATTCTGCTGGGCCAACTACAACTCAGCGGCGGTAGTGCACAGATCGTCGGCACGCCGGCACGGGCCGGGAACTCACACGTCGGGTACATCCCGCAGCAGAAATCGATCGACGACGGCCTCCCGCTCCGCGGCCGCGACCTGGTCGGCCTCGGCGTCGACGGTCACCAGTGGGGTACGGGCCTACTGCGTCGGGGTCGTCGCCGCAAGATCGTCGACGACGCCATCGCACAGGTCAGCGCCCAGTCGTTCGCCGACGCTCCCATCGGTTCCATGTCCGGCGGTGAGCAGCAGCGACTGCGGATCGCACAGGCTTTGGTCGGCGACCCGCGGATACTGTTGTGCGACGAGCCGCTGCTCAGCCTCGACCTCGCCAACCAGCACCTGGTCTCGACGCTGATCGACAAGCGGCGGCGCAGCCACGACACCGCGGTGCTGTTCGTGACGCACGAGATCAATCCGATCCTGCCGTTGGTGGATCGAGTGCTCTATCTGGTGGACGGTAAATTCCGGATCGGGACGCCGGCCGAAGTGATGACGTCCGAGGTTCTCTCGGATCTGTACAACACCGACGTCGAAGTGTTGCAGGTTCGTGGCCGCCTCGTCGTGATCGGCACCGGAGACGCCATCGACGCGCTCGGCAGCGCAGGCGGACTACGCCCGGGAGAAGGCGTTCACCATTCTGATGAGGATCACCACCAGTGAGTAACAAGTTCACCGACGCGATGTCGCGGATGTTCGACGTGTCCGCCACCGTCGACCTACTGCAGTACGACTTCGTCCAACAGGCGTTGATTGCCGGTGCTATCCTCGGATTGTTGGCCGGCATCATCGGGCCGCTGATCGTGAGCCGTCAGATGTCGTTCTCGGTGCACGGAACGAGTGAGCTGTCACTGACGGGCGCATCTGCCGCACTTCTCGTCGGTGTGGGCGTCGGCTTCGGTGCCATCGTCGGATCCGTGGTCGCGGCAGTGCTGTTCGGACTGCTCGGAGCCAAAGCGCGCGACCGAGATTCGGTGATCGGCGTGATCATGGCTTTCGGCCTCGGCCTGTCGGTGTTGTTCCTCTGGGCGTACGACGGTCGCACGGGAACCAGCTTCTCGTTGTTGGTCGGACAGATCGTGGCGCCGGGAAACAGCGGTCTCGAACTTCTGCTGCTGTGCGCGGTCATCGTGATCGGCACACTCGGATTCATCTACCGCCCTTTGCTGTTCGCAAGCACCGACCCCGAAGTTGCTGCAGCTCGCGGTGTTCCGGTCCGGGCACTGTCGATCGTGTTCGCAGTGTTGGTCGGCATCACCGCAGCACTCGGCGTACAGATCGTCGGTGCTCTGCTGGTGATGTCGCTGCTGATCACCCCCGCAGCGGCCGCCGCGTACGTCACGGCAAGCCCACTCAAGGCCACGATCCTCTCCGTCGTGTTCGCCGAACTGGCAGCCGTCGGCGGCATCCTTCTCTCGCTGGCCCCCGGCGTTCCCGTCTCGAGTTTCGTCACCTCGGTCTCGTTCGTGATCTACCTGATATGCCGACTCTTCGGATCCGCACGTCGCAAGAATGCCGGACGGATTCCGGCGCACGCCTGAACACCGAGAGCCCATACCTACCTAGAATCGAGGTATGGGTTACAGCGTTGATCTGAACAGCGACCTCGGCGAGGGCTTCGGAGCCTGGACCCTGGGCGACGACGACGCCATGCTCGAACTTGTCACCAGCGCGAACATCGCCTGCGGATTCCATGCCGGCGACCCGACAACGCTGTTGGCGACTTGCGAATCCGCAGCCACCCGAGGCGTGCGGATCGGCGCGCAGGTGGGTTACCGAGACCTCGCCGGTTTCGGCCGACGCTTCATCGACATGTCCCCGAAAGACCTCACCGCCGACGTCATTTATCAAATAGGGGCACTCGACGGTTTGGCCCGTGTCGCCGGATCGCGGGTCACGTACGTCAAACCCCACGGCGCGCTCTACAACGCAATAGTCCATCACCGACGGCAGGCGCGGGCAGTGGTCGCCGCCGTCGTTGCCTATGACAGTTCGCTACCTGTTCTCGGACTACCGGGTTCGGTGTTTCTGGAAGAGGCGCGCGAGGCCGGTCTCGACGTGGTCGCCGAGGCTTTTGCCGATCGTGCGTACACGGCGGAAGGCACCCTGGTCCCCCGCACCGAGTCGGGCGCCGTTCTGCAGGACCCGACACTTGTTGCAGAGCGGGTTCGGCGAATGGTCGTCGACGGCGAGTTGGACGCAGTCGACGGGAGCACGTTGAAAGTCGCTGCCGCATCGGTGTGCGTGCACGGTGACAGTCCGGCAGCCGTCGACATGGCCGTGGCAATCCGCGCTCTCCTCGAATCTTCCGACGTCGAGATCACGCCGTTCACATGATCGCGATCCTGCCCGTCGGTGAATCCGCAGTCCTCGTCGAGTACGACGAACTGCCGAGTGTGCTGGGCAACTTCAGGGCTCTCGACGCCAGTCGGATCCCCGGAGTGATCGACCTGATTCCCGCGGCGCGAACCATCTTGATCGAGTACGACAACACGATCACCGCGCACCAACTGGTGGAGAAATGGGTACGTGGGGCCGTACCGATCGAACTCACAGCTGACGAGAGTGGGCGGCCTGCCGTCGAGATTCCGGTCCGCTACGACGGCCCCGATCTCGTAGAGGTGGGCAAGCTGACCGGCCTCGGGGTCGACGGTGTGATCGACGCTCACACGGCTGCGTCGTGGACCGTCGCGTTCATCGGTTTCGCCCCCGGCTTCGCGTATCTGACCAGCAACGAGAGAAAGCTCGAAGTTCCACGTCGATCGGACCCGCGCAGGCAGGTCCCGGCCGGTGCAGTCGGGTTGGCCGGACCGTTCTCGGGCGTCTACCCGCGTAGCTCCCCGGGCGGCTGGCAGTTGATCGGAACGACGGAACTGTCGGTGTGGGATGCCGAGCGCCGCCCGCCGGCGCTGCTTCTACCCGGCACCACAGTCACCTTTGTCCGTGCATGATTTTGGTGCAAGCATGATTTTGGTGTCTTCACCGCGCTGTTGCGGGACAATGGATTCATGGCCTGGCTCGAGGTTGTGCGTACCGGCCCGCTCGCCACAGTTCAGGACCGCGGGCGGAGAGGCTACGGTGCCCTCGGGGTCGGAAGATCCGGCGCCGTCGACATGATCTCGCACGACAGCGCCAACAGACTCGTAGGCAACACTTTTCGAGCAGCAACCATCGAAGTCACCGCTGGCGGTTTCGCTATGCGGGCCGTCGGTTCGATGACGGTGGCAGCGACAGGCGCGCGGGTGCCGCTGGCCGTCGACGGACGGCCGGCACCTGACTACGCGAGCATCCATCTGGGTAGTGGCAGCATTCTCGAATTGGGTTACAGCACAACCGGGTTGAGAACGTATATCTCTGCACGCGGTGGCGTCGACGTCCCGCAGGTACTCGGAAGCAGATCCACCGACACGCTCTCCGGACTCGGGCCGCCGCCGCTCGCCGCCGGCGATCTAGTCCTCCTCGGGGCCGAGGAAGGGACGTGGCCCACCGAAGAGTTGATTCCACCGCCCGCACCTGCACTCGGCGCGGTTCCGATCGAGATCACGCTCGGCCCCCGAAATTCCTGGTTCACCGCCGCATCCGTTCACGCGCTCCTTCACACCACGTGGAAAGTCACCGAACACACCAACCGAGTCGGGGTCCGGCTACAGGGCCAAGGGCCTTTGCATCGCTCACGCACCGGGGAATTGCCGAGCGAAGGCGTCGTGACGGGATCCATCCAGGTGCCGCCAGGCGGCCAGCCCGTCGTGTTCCTCGCCGACCATCCCGTGACCGGCGGATACCCGGTCATCGCCGTCGTTTCCGACGCCGGGATTGCGTCGCTGGCACAGCTGCGGCCCGGCAGCACCATTACCTTCAAGGCCACTACTCGGCCGTCGTAGCGCTGATAGTCTCAGCCGCGCCAGCAATGCTGCCGGCGGCGCTCGGCCGTCGCCAGAACCTGAAGGACTGTCACACTATGAGCCCTAAGAGCAGCACACTTGCTCTCGGAATAGCGTCACTGATCACTGCTGCACTCGTCTTGTCCGGATGCAGCAGTTCGGAAAGCGGCGACGCCGTCTCCAGTGATACCAACACCAGTGAGACCACTGCTTCCGAAAGTTCTGCATCCTCGTCGTCTGCCGCTGCCGCGACGCCGACATTACGGGACGGAACACCGTTCATCGGTGAGCGGACGACGATCGAAACCGGCGACGACCCCGAAGCGCCGAGCATCAGCGTCAGCCTCCCGCCGAGCTGGACTCACGGCGAGAACATCCCTGCCGGCGTTACGGACGCATTGTCCAGCAACAGCCAGGAACCCAGCGGTTTCATGCCGAACACCACGGTGACGGTCGAAAATCAAGGCACCGCAACAAAAGACGAGGTTCTTGCCGCTGCGCGTGAAACGATCGCCACTCTCGACGGGTGGACCGAGGTGAAGTACACCGAGATCGACGTCGACGGACAGCAGGGTTTCCGCCTCTCCGGAACCTGGACCGCCCCAAACCTGGACGTTCCGCTCTACGCCGTCATGACGGTCGTCGCTTACCAAGCCGACGACAACTCGCCGGTCTACCTGGTCAGCTTTGCAAACCAGTTCACCGACACGACGAACATGCAGACCTCCAACCAGGTGGAAGAAATCAACACCTCGATCGAATTCGGCTGAGCACCTGATGGTTTGAATACCCGATCACCGAACAACCGCGGCGGGCCGAGACCACGACAGTCTCGGCCCGCCGTTTCACAACTCTCGCCTAGCTCGAACCGAACAGGCCGCTGAGGGAACCGAGGCCACCACTCAACGAGCCGAGCGATCCGATTCCGCCACCGGTTCCGGGGCCAGTGGGATCAACCGGATCAACCGGATCAACCGGGTCAACCGGATCGACCACATCCGCGGCGCGGACAGTGATGGACGGGCCCAAGTTGGCGAAATTCGCACTCGACTGGAATCCGTTGCCCATCACCGTGGCACCTACCGCCAATCCACTTCCGTACACGGTTCCCGGCGCACACGAAGCAGTAACCGTGTAGCTGGTCTTCATGGTCACCGGTTTGCTGCCGTTGTTGATCCAGCCGGCACTGGTCACCTCGAGCGTCGTGGCTGTCAGTTCCGGCGTTTCAGTGGTTTCGGTCATCGTCCCGCCAACGTGAAACTTCGTGACCTTCGCCGAGCCCGGGACAAAGGTCAAGCATGCGGCATGCGTCTCGGTGAACCTGCTGATATACCCGTCGATTCCGCTCTTCTTCGACACTATCGTGTAGGTGATCGTGTCACCGATCTTCGGCGACGCATTGTCCACGGTGCGAGTAAATGTGTAGGCACCGGAAGTTGCTGTCTCGGCAGTCGCGACTCCCGCACCCAGCGCGCTTGCGCCCACAGCAAGAGCAATCACCCCCAAACCAGCTCCAACGGTGGACAGACTACGATTCCTGGATCCAAACTTTGCCACGAACAATCTCCACTCTGTGTGGTTCCAGGACAACCGAATTCATTGATTACTGGAACTTGTTGCAACCCGACTCTCGAAGTACGATACAGTCGACCTGGACATTCGCCCAGCTTTTCGTCGAAATAGTCGACAATCAGTTAACGGCAGGCAATCGACACCGAAAAAGTCCTCTCAATTCGGACTTTTCCGTAAATTCTGCCGAACTGACACATAGGCAAGCGTCCGATAGGTTTCAATGGTTACCACGGCGCAACCTTTGAAGAGTCATCCCATCGCCGTCAGCGTGAACCCCTCGAACGGAGAATTCCATGTCACGTTTTTCAATGCGCAAAACACTTACCGGAATCGCAATCGCGGCACTTGCAACCAGCGGACTCGTGATGACCGCAGGCACCGCGAGCGCCGATGCCACCCACCCGTCCGCGGCAACGGTCAACTCCTCCAACGTCCGGATCACCAAGAGCATCGTGGGCGACGGCGAAGTTGCACCCGGCGGCAAAGTCACCGTACGCACGGTCATTTCCACAACAGGCCACCCCGAGCGTTACGTCGACCAGTTCGTCGACCGCTACCCCGCCACGTTCAAGTACATTCAGGGCACGGCGACGGTCAACGCGTGGCACTTGATCGGCGGTCAGAAGACCGAATCCGTCACGCCTTCGGTTGACACTGCCGCCCGAACCGTGAATGTACCCAGCACCGGCTGGCTGATCTCACCCACCGGAAGCAAGACCGTGACGATCGAGGCGCAGTACCTCGTCGCCGACGATGCACCGATCGGCTCGTACCAGGAAATGTCGAGCTCGATCGGTATCTCGACGTTCAATACCGAGCAGAACATCAGCGGCGTCTACGCCAAGATCCGCGCCAAGAACCCCGGCGAGGCGGCCGCATCGGGCTCGGCAGATCTGGGCTTCGGCTCTTCTGACGGCGAGGGCGGAACCGGTTCGGCCGGATCCTCCATCCTGGACAACCCGGCCGGCTTCATCTCCGACATCATCAGCGGTGTCCTGGCCAACGGCAGCTGATTCACTCGCTCCGCCTGCTCCACCTGTAAACACTCCGTCGGGGAATGTGTTCGAGGGTGGCATCGAGTCTTCGGACTCGGTGCCACCCTCGATCTTTTGTGGCGATCACACTCCGTCGCGCCTGCATCAAAGAACCAAATAGGAAAGCATTACCTAAGTCATTCGCGGTATGATCCACCGATGAGTTCCACAGGATTTCCGTACTGGGCTGTGCCGGCAGGCCGGTACGTTCCGCTCCCCTTCTCGATGACGACGTCCACCATCGGGCGTGATCAGAAGCGCGCGTGGCGTGAGATCCGCCATCCCGAACACGAACTCCTCTGGGGCGCTTCCGGCGAGATGAGCGCGTACATCGACGACGTTCGTTGGCAGATACCACCGACGGTCGGCATGTGGATTCCGGCTGGAACTCCACGGCGCATCACGCTCGGCGCATCCACCGAGGCTCGCTTCACCTATTTCCGGCCCGAGTCGTTCCCCCACCCGTGGACAAAACCCGCGATCATCGGCATCGACGACGTCGTCAAGACGATGCTCATCCATCTGCACCAGCGAAATATGCCTACCGAGGCTCGCTTGCGGGCGGAATCCGTAGTCTTCGACACGCTCGCGCCCATCGAGGCGGCTGATGTCGCAGTACCGATGCCCGCCGATCCCCGGGCCCTCGCCGTTGCACGCCGCTTGATCGCCGACCCCGCCGATCAACGCGGGCTTGCCGATTGGGCCTATGTGGTAGGCGGAAGCCCCCGCACCCTGAGCCGTGTGTTCTCTCAAGGCACGGGGATGTCCTTCACCGAGTGGCGAATTCAAGTTCGCGTCCGCGCTGCGATGTCCTATCTCGCTGCGGGCGTTCCTGTTTCGACGGTAAGCCGTCGCGTCGGATACGAAACCCCCAGCGCCTTCACCAGCGTGTTCCGCAAGGTCACCGGACGCACACCGAAGAACTACTACTCGGACGCGTGCGAGTTGTCAGCCTAACTGGTCAGAACCCGTTCATCTTCGAGACCAGTTCCGCGAAAGCATATTTGACGCTCAGCGACGTGGGTGACGCCAAGGCCATGACTCGTGCCAGACCGAGCTGCTGAATCAGCCTGCCGTCCTTGACTGCCGGCAGGTCGGCAAACAACTTGTCCCCCATCAATCCGGGGAGCCCCTGCCCACTCGCGTCGTTGAGCACGATCACGTCCGCGTCCAGTTCGTTGTACTGTTCGCGCGATGCAGTCACCGACCCCTGGGTGTCGCCGCACAGCTCTGCGCTTCCGGCCGACTGCTTCAGTCCGAGCTGGGACATCAGGATGACTCGGCCGTCGTCAGCGCAGTAATTGGTGAGGCCGTCGATGTTTCCCGAGAGGAAGGTCAAGGTTTTCCCGTTCAGATTGGGGGATCCGGCAGCCAGGTCGGCTATGGAATC
This sequence comes from Rhodococcus sp. KB6, assembly GCF_001445685.1. Lineage (NCBI taxonomy): Bacteria > Bacillati > Actinomycetota > Actinomycetes > Mycobacteriales > Nocardiaceae > Rhodococcus > Rhodococcus sp. KB6. The sequence goes on from NZ_LNAK01000154.1 coordinate 423,298, forward strand.
GTCAGTTTCCTCGATCAGCTCGGCAGCCCGCTTCGGTTGGCCGAGTACTGATCCGATGGTCGACAACTGTTCCTGCCACGTGGTCGCCCATGCGGTCTCCTTGAACGGAATGGTGGGTGCGATCTGGGAAAGACGTGCATAGTCGTCTTCGGTGATTCCCGAGACCACTGCGATGATCACGTCCGGCTCCAACGCCAGGATCTGCTCGAACGGCACACCGGACGTGCTGTCGAGCAACGTGGGTTCGACATCGCCCAACAATTCTTCGTCCCACGGCAGGATGCCGTTCTCCAAGCCTGCCCCACTGAACGACTCCATGGCGACGGGTGTCTTGCCCAGTGCGAGGACCGAATCCTGGCTGTTCCAGCCGATAGTCACGATCCGCTGAGGTTCGGTCTCGATGGTGGTCGACCCGTACGCGTGATCAACGGTGACCGGCAGCGCGCCGGCCTCGGCCAACTGCGTCGTGCCCTCCGACGCTGTTGACTCGGTGCTGCTCTGGCAGCCTGCGAGCAGGGCAATCGCGGCCAACGCAGCCACTATTCGGGTAGTGCTCTTCATCTTCTGTCAGCTCTCTTCGCAAACGTACTTTGTTTCGACCAGCCAGGTATATCGAGACCCGATCCCGGTAATGGGGTGTCGATACTCCATCTGGCCGCTGCCGCGTAGCCCTTGGCATCTGCGAGCACTTTCCGCACTCGCACCGGCTCTACCGTAGAACTGCACAACGAGTGTTCAGATCTGGGCGAGGAGTTTCACGAGTGTCAGCGCTGCCCGAAACTCGTTCCGGTCCGATGGAGATGATCCGAGTCGGATCATTCTCCTCCGGACGCGGCCCGCGACTGGTTGCAGCCGTCACCGGGCAGGCGTCGTATCAGGTAGCTCAAGCCCTCATCCCGGTGCTGATCGGCACCGTCGTCGACCGGGCAATCGGAAAGTCCGACAGCACAGCACTTCTCGTGTGGCTTGCGGTGCTGTGTGCTCTGTTCGTGGGACTCGCTCTGTCGTGGCGCATCGCAGTTCGCCTGAACACGCAGGTCTTCGTCTACGGCGAACACGACCTACGACTGAATGCTGCCAGACGAGTACTCGATGCCAGGGGGATGAAAGCTCAGCGTTCGACCGGTGAAGTTCTCACCATCTCTACCTCGGATGCCTCACACGTCTCGGGCTTTTCCTGGGTTGTCGCCGAACAGGGCTCGGCTTTTGCGGGGCTCGCCGCGGCAGTGATTTCGCTTGCCTTCGTCTCGTGGCCGCTCGCACTGATCGTCGTACTCATCACCGCTGCGCAGCTCATATTCATCCACAGGATCAGCGGTCCACTGGACGAGCGCGTGTATGCAGAGCAGAAGAAGGCAGCCGAGGCAGGCATGCTTGCAACGGATTTCACGCTGGGCCTACGAGTACTGAAGGGTTTCGGGGCTGAACCCACCGCCCTGTCGCGATACGTCAACGCGAGCCGGGAGTCGATGAAGGCAGCGATCCGGACGGTCAGAGCAATGTCCAGCCTGACCGCGCTCAATTCCGGGGTCTCCGCGTTGGTGCTGGCTTCGGTTGCGCTTGGAGCCGCGTGGATGGCGCATCAAGGCACGATCACCGTGGGCAATTTCGTCACCGTTGTCGGCTTGAGCAGAGTGATTGCCGGTCCGATGGAAACGCTGGGGTTCTTCGGTGCCGAACTCGCTGCCAAGCGAGGTTCCGCGCGCAGACTTTCCGAACTTTTGGCCGAGCCACACCTGATCGAATCGCTGGCCGCCACGGCCACGACCGAACCTGCCAGAAGTGAAGACGCCCTATTGATTTCGGCGGACAACGGAACTGTCGTCTCAGCTCGACGCGGAGAAGTGGTGGGCGTGCGCGCTGACGATTCCGCCGATCGACTGGCACGACAACTCGCCTTTCAGACTCCGCTGGACCCCGACTCTTACTTCGTATTCGGCACCGATGCAACCGACCTCGGCCCGGACGGAGTTCGTGATCAGGTGTTCGTCTCCGCTCATGAAGGAACCGTGTTCACCGGCACCGTCTTCGACAATCTGGCTGCACCGAACGTCGACTCGTCGGCAATGACGTCATCTGCGCTCGACGACGTGTTGACGCATCTGCCCGACGGCCACCTCTCCGAGGTAGGCGAGCAAGGAAAAAAACTCTCCGGAGGTCAACGCCAACGCCTTCTCCTCGCCCGCGCTCTCCATCAACCCCAGCCGATCCTGGTCCTCCACGAACCCACCACTTCCGTGGACTCTGTCACCGAGCATCGAATTGCACACTCCCTGAGAAACTTCCCCGACAAGGCCATTCTGGTGATCACCTCGAGCCCGACCCTGCTCCATTCGTGTGACCGTGTCGTCACGATCGACCACGGCGTTCGGGAGGGAGAGTCGCTGTGACCGATACCCTTCCGGATGCATCTGCTGTTCCGGTTGTATCTGCCCTGCCGATCGCGTCGACCAAGCAGACCGTCCGCGCATTGATCGCACTGCTTCGGCCACGCAAGCGAGCGCTCGCACTCACGACCGTCGTGCTTCTCTCTGCTACGGCCTGCGGCCTGTCCACCCCGGCACTGCTCGGACTCATGGTCGATGCGGTCACGGAGGGCAAACCGTTTGCCTCACTCCTGCGTATCACCGCGTTCATGCTCGGCGCAGCGGCAGCAGGAGTTGCGCTGACCTGGTGGAGCACACAGCTTCTGGCGAATGTCGCGCAGAACGTGCTGGCCGATCTTCGCGAGGACGTGTTCGCCGCCACCCTCGCGCAGCCGTCGTCACTGGTCGAGGATGCCGGAACCGGTGATCTGATTTCCCGGGTCTCGGGCGACGTCGAAGCGGTAAACACCGTCATCGCGCGAGTACTACCCGCCACCGTGTCTGCCCTGTTCATGATTTCACTGACGCTTGTCGGTGTGGGAGTGATCGATTGGCGCTTCACCGTGGCAATCGTTGCCGTTGCGCCGATTCACTATTTCGCTCTTCGTCATTTCCTCCGACGCTCCGGACCCGTCTACCGACGCTCTCGCGCTGCGCAGGCCAGGCGGGGACAACAGCTCATCGAAACTCTCGGAGGCGCAGGCACTGTCACTGCCCTGCGGCGAACAGACGAGCACATCGGCCGAATCGCCGAGACCTCCGAGCACGCCATCAGCTTCGACATGCAGGCAGTTCGCCTGCGCACCAACTTCTTCGCCCAACTCAACGGCGCCGAACTGCTCGGACTGGCCGCCGTCCTGAGCGTCGGCTACTGGCTCGTGACCACAGGCTCGGTGTCCATCGGGGCTGCTACCGCCGCCGCCCTCTACTTCCACAGTCTGTTCAGCCCCATCGCGGTATTTCTCTCGAACATCGACGAATTGCAGGATGCGGGTGCCAGCCTGGCTCGCCTGATCGGAGTCACCGCGATGCCCGGGCGGCCCACGAGCATTCCTGCCTCGGCTCGGTCCGAACCCATCGGCGTCGAGGTGGACCGGGTTTCCTACTCGTACGACAACTCCACCCCGGTGATCGATTCGATCTCGATCTCGATCGCACCGGGGGAACGAATCGCCGTCGTCGGAAGCAGCGGCGCCGGAAAGACCACGCTCGCCAAACTGATTGCCGGCATCATTCCCGTCGGGGACGGGCGAATCACCGTCGACGGCACACTGATTGACGACCTGAGTGATGCCGAACTTCGGCACGAAGTCGTCCTCGTCAGCCAGGAAATTCACGTGTTCGTCGGGACGATCGCCGACGATCTCCGGTTGTGTGCACCAGATTCGGACGATGCGAAGATCGCCGAAGCCGTCGACACGATGAAAGCTCAATGGATTCATGAACTTCCGGACGGACTCGAGACCAGGGTCGGGGCCGGTGGGTACCAGTTGACGGCAGCGCAGGCACAGCACATAGCCCTCGTCCGACTGGCTCTGCTCGATCCTCCCGTCGTCATCCTCGACGAGGCGACTGCCGAAGCCGGAACCACCGCAGCCGGTCTACTCGATCAGGCAGCCGAACTAGCAGTCACCGGCCGGACCGCCGTGGTGATCGCACACCGGCTGAGCCAAGCAGTCCGCGCCGATCGCACACTCGTCATGAGCGGTGGCCGCGTAGTCGAGAGCGGGACACATGACGAACTGATCGGCGCGGACGGTTCCTACGCTGCACTGTGGGAAGCCTGGTCGGTACGGAGCTAGAACCCCGCCAGACTCACCCGAAAGCCGTTACAACTCAGCTGCTACGACGCCTGCGGGCGATGTCCGCCAGGACGACTCCGGCGGCAACCGAGGCGTTGAGCGACTCGACCGGACCGGCCATCGGAATCGACAGGATCGCGTCGCAGTTCTCGCGGACGAGGCGCGAAAGGCCCTTGCCCTCGGAACCGACCACGATCACAACGGGACCGCTGCCGTCGAAATCGTCGAGAGTGGTGTCGCCCTCGGCGTCGAGACCGACGACCTGAACACCCTTCGATGCCCAGTCCTTGAGCGTGCGGGTGAGGTTGGTTGCCCGAGCAATCGGCAAACGAGCGGCAGCGCCGGCGCTGGTGCGCCAAGCGACAGCACTCACGCTCGCGCTACGACGCTCCGGAATCACGACGCCGTGTCCACCGAAAGCTGCGACCGAGCGCACGACGGCACCCAGGTTGCGGGGATCGGTGATGTTGTCCAGCGCGACGAGCAGCGGCGGCTCGGCATGCTTGCGTGCCTCCGAGAGAAGATCGTCCGGGTGCGCGTAGCGGTACGGCGGAACCTGCAGGGCGATGCCCTGGTGAAGACCGTTGGCGCTGAGGCGATCCAGATCGGTGCGGGGGACCTCGAGGATCGAGATGCCGGCATCCGCAGCGAGCTGAACGGATTCCTTCAGTCGATCGTCGCTCTCGGTGCCGACGGCGACCCACAGTGCAGTCGCCGGAACGCCGGCGCGTAGGCACTCGACCACCGGGTTGCGTCCGAGCACTGTCTCGGGACCGTCGAGAACCTTGCGGCCCGGACCCGGACGGCCACCGCGGCCCTGCTTCTCGTCGGCACGTGCGGCGCGCGCTGCACGCTTTGCCGCGGGATGCTTGGTGCGTGCCTCGGCGGGCGGCGTAGCGCCACGCCCTTCGAGACCGCGACGGTGCTTACCGCCGGAACCGGCAACCTGGCCCTTCTTGGTGCCGCCCTTACGGACTGCGCCGCGCCTGCTCGAGTTTCCAGCCATTGTTACTGCCCTGCCTTAAGGGACCATTCGGGTCCGTCGGGAGTATCGGTTACTTCGATACCCGCCTTGATGAGGCGATCGCGGACCTCGTCCGCCACCGCCCAGTTCTTTTCCGTACGTGCCTGCTGCCGACGATCGAGATCGGCCCGCACCAACACGTCCAAAGCTTCCATTGCCGTCTCGGTGTCGCCACCGGACTGCGTCCAATGCTCGTCGAGTGGGTCGACGCCCAGGATCGCGAGCATGGCCCGCACCTGGCCGGCAGCCACCCGAGCCGCGTCGAGATCACCGGCAGCGAGCGCGGAATTACCCTCGCTCGCCTTGCCGTGAATCTCGGCCAACGCGATCGGCACCGACAAGTCGTTGTCGAGAGCCGCCGCGAAACCTTCGGTCCACGTACCGAGTTCGACGCCGCCCGCACGCTTGTGTGTGCGCAGGACGAACGACTCGAGCCCCTGGTAGGACTTCGCACTTTCGTCCAACGCCTCGTCCGAGTACTCGAGATTGGAACGGTAGTGCGCACTACCGAGGTAGTACCGAAGTTCTTGCGGACGAACCTTCTTGAGCACGTTCGGCACCGAGAGAACGTTGCCCAACGACTTGGACATCTTCTCGCCACTCATCGTGACCCAGCCGTTGTGCAACCAGTACTGAGCGAAATCGTCGCCGGCGCACTTGGCCTGCGCAATTTCGTTCTCGTGGTGCGGGAAGACGAGATCGCGTCCACCACAATGGATGTCGAATGCCGCCCCGAGATAGAACTCCGCCATGGCCGAGCACTCGAGGTGCCAGCCCGGACGGCCGGGTCCCCACGGTGTCGGCCACGAGGGCTCACCGGGCTTGACGGCCTTCCAGAGGGTGAAGTCGCGAGGATCGCGCTTGCCCTCGGCCGCACTCTCGCCCTGATGAACGTCGTCGAGTTTGTGGCCGGACAGTGCGCCGTACTCGGGGTAGCTCTGCACGTCGAAGTAGACGTCGCCGCCCGCCGCGTACGCGTGGCCGTTCTCGATCAGGCGTTCCATCATCTCGACCATCTGCGTCACGTGACCGGTGGCCCGCGGCTCGATGGACGGCGGCAGCACACCCAGTTGGTCGTAGGCCCACGTGAACGACCGCTCGAACGTCGCCGCCCACTCCCACCAAGGTCGACCGGCGCCGGCGGCCTTGTTGAGAATCTTGTCGTCGATGTCCGTCACGTTGCGCACGAAGGCAACGTCGTTGCCGTGCGCCAACAGCCAGCGACGCAGCACGTCGAAAGCGACGCCGCTGCGAACGTGTCCGATGTGAGGATCACCCTGAACTGTCGCCCCACACAGGTACACCGATGCATGTCCGGGGGCCAACGGAACAAAATCCCGAAGGGCCCGCGTACCGGTGTCGTATAGGCGCAGGGTCACGACCAGCGATCTTACCTGTCGTGTTCGGTTGTCATGACCAACGCGGTGGCCATGGCGGCGATCCCCTCGCCTCGACCGGTCAAGCCGAGGCCGTCCGTGGTGGTCGCGGACACAGAAACAGGCGCGCCCAGTATCTCGGAAAGCACCTTCTGCGCCTCGTCGCGACGCGGCCCGATCTTCGGACGGTTGCCGATGACCTGCACCGCGGCGTTGCCGACGGCGAACTGGTTCTCTTCGAGCAGTCGGCGAACCTCGGCAAGCATTCGAGCGCCGCTCACGCCGTCCCATTCGGGCCTGCCGGTGCCGAAAACCGAACCGAGGTCACCGAGGCCCGCCGCAGAGAGCAACGCGTCACACAGCGCGTGGACGGCGACATCGCCGTCCGAATGGCCCGAGCACCCGTCTGCTTCCTCGAACAGCAACCCGGCCATCCAGCAAGGACGACCGACCTCGATGGGATGAACATCCGTGCCGAGACCGACGCGCATCTAATTTCCGTCCTGTGAATCCGCACTCAACGCTGTCTCCGAGCTCAGGAGCGCCCGTGCAAGGACCAGGTCGAGCGGAGTGGTGATCTTGAAGGCGAGAGCGTCGCCGGGAATCGTCTGCACCGAAACACCGAGACGCTCGACCAGAGCGGCGTCGTCGGTCGCGGCGACGTCACCGGCGTCGTACGCACTGCGCAGGACGTCGGTGGAGAATCCTTGGGGAGTTTGAACCGCACGCAACTCCGAACGCAGAGGCGTACCGGTGACTGCGCCGAGTACGTCGACCGACTTGATCGTGTCGGTAACCGGAAGTACCGGGATAACAGCGGAGCTGCCGGCTCGGAGAGTGTCGACGACGCGCGCGATCAACGCCGGCGGTGTCAATGCCCGTGCGGCATCGTGCACGAGCACAAAATCTGCGTCGCCGGCAGCACTGAGGCCGGCTCGAACCGAATCGGTTCTTTCGGCACCACCACCGACGACGTCGACGTCCGCTGCACGACCGAGGTCGGCTACGACGGATTCGACCAGTTCAGGCGGCACAATGACAACAACGCGGTCGATCGCTCCGGATTTCCGGAGTCCATCGACCGCGCGTGCAAGCATGGTGCACCCACCGAGTTCGACAAATGCCTTGGGCAACTTCTCGCCCAATCGCACTCCCCGACCTGCGGCAGGTACCAGGGCTACTACTGCCACTGTCAGCTTTGTTGTGTTGCAGTCAGGACGCGGCCGCGAGGACCTCGTCGAGAATGGTCTCTGCCTTCTCGGTGTCAGTGCCCTCGGCGAGCGCGAGCTCTCCGACGAGAATCTGACGAGCCTTGGCGAGCATGCGCTTCTCACCAGCGGAAAGTCCGCGGTCCTGCTCACGACGCCACAGGTCACGAACAACTTCTGCAACCTTGTTCACGTCACCTGAGGCAAGCTTCTCGAGATTTGCCTTGTATCGACGAGACCAGTTGGTGGGCTCTTCGGTGTGCGGTGCTCGCAGAACCTGGAAAACCTTGTCGAGGCCTTCTTGGCCGACCACGTCACGAACTCCGACGTACTCTGCGTTGTCTGCAGGAACCCGTACTGTGAGATCGCCTTGAGCGACCTTCAGAACCAGGTACTCCTTCTGCTCACCCTTGATGGTGCGGGTTTCGATAGCTTCGATCAGCGCCGCACCGTGATGGGGGTATACGACGGTGTCTCCGACCTTGAAAATCATGTGTCCCGTGCCCCTTTCGATTCCACTAGTTTAACACGTGAAAGAACCGACCACTCATCAACTGTGCAGGTCAGGGGCATCCTTGCTCGAGCGTAGGGGTTGACAGGGCTTGTTGTACGTGCATTCAACTGGTCTGGAGCACCCCTGCGTAACGGACTGAAAGCCCACGCAGACAACCGTTGTGGCGACCCGACGGCCAGCCCGCGGGACCTTATCTACTACTCTGCCTAGTGGAGTGCGAACCTGACGCCGTGGAGGACAAATCGTGACTGCTATCCGTAAGCCGACTCGTCGAGTCGCTACCGCCATTGCACTGGCTGCAGGCGCAGCCATCGCGCTGTCCGCTTGCGGTTCCGGACAGGTGAGCCAGACCGCCGTCCAGCAGGCCGCCGTGAACGGCAACAGCGCCGACCTCGGTGAGATCGCACTGCGCAACGTGCACATCGCTTACCCCTCGTCCGAGGAGTACAGCATCGAGCCGGGCGGCAACGCCGTGCTCGCGTTCACCGTCGTGAACGACAGCGCCGAGACCACGGACAAGCTCGTCAGCATCACCACCGATTACGCAGCACGCGTCATCGCAGGTGAAGAGGTAGGTGGCTTGACGATCAAGCCGCAGACGTCGCTGCAGGCCGGTCAGTTGCCCGCAGGCGAAGGCGCCGCGACCGAGGCCGAGACCCAGATCAAGAACAACGAAGAGAACGACGACGCACCCGCTGCGCTCTCTCTCGTCGTTCTGCAGGACATCAAGGCAGGGGTTCGCCCCGGCTTGACCGTCCCGATCACCTTCAAGTTCGAGAAGGCCGGATCGGTCACCGTCGACGTACCTGTCGACGCCGGCCCGCAGCTCGAGCGCAACGAGTCGGACAAGTCACCCGACGTTGCAGAAGCTGGGCACTGAGCCTCGAATCACCAAGGCGCACAATGCGCCTCGCAGAACAGCTTCAAAATCACACTAGAGGCGGGGTCCATGTCGGACCCCGCCTCTAGTCTGTCCCGGTGGCCAAAGTGAAATCGAACTACCGCTGCTCCGAATGCCAGTCGGTAGTGCCCAAGTGGGTCGGTAGATGTCCGGACTGCGATTCGTGGGGCTCGATGACCGAGGTCGCCGTAGTGGCACCCGTCGCCAGTCGCGCCGGCGCCTCACTCGCCAAAGCAGGATCAAGCGCCGTGCTGCCTACGACGCCGGCCACGCCGCTGACACAGATCGACAGCACCTCGACGCAGGCCAAACCCACGGGGATCGGTGAGTTGGACCGCGTCCTCGGCGGTGGCGTCGTACCGGGTTCGGTGGTGCTGCTCGCGGGCGAGCCCGGCGTCGGAAAATCGACGCTACTTCTCGAGGTCGTCTACCGCTGGGCGATGCGCAGCGCGGATGATCGAGCGTTGTACGTCACGGGCGAGGAGTCTGCCGGTCAGGTTCGGCTTCGGGCAGATCGCACCAACTCTGTCCACGAACGGATGTATCTGGCGGCCGAATCCGATCTCGCGACCATCCTCGGCCACATCGAGCAGGTCAAACCGACACTGGTCATCGTCGACTCGGTGCAGACCATGCTTGCTGCCGACGTCGACGGGGTCGTCGGCGGCGTGACTCAGGTCAAGGCCGTCACCAGCGCCCTGACCTCCCTGGCCAAGGCCAGTGGAATCCCGGTGCTTCTGATCGGCCACGTCACCAAGGACGGCGCCGTCGCCGGTCCGCGCTCGCTCGAGCATCTCGTGGACGTGGTTCTGCACTTCGAAGGTGACAAGCACTCCACCCTGCGCATGGTCCGCGGCGTGAAGAACAGATTCGGTGCGGCCGACGAGGTCGGATGCTTCGAGCTGAGCGAGCAGGGCATCAACGAGATCAGCGATCCGTCCGGCCTGTTCCTGCATCACCGTGAAGAAGCTGTGGAAGGCACTGCCGTCACCGTGATGATGGACGGTAAGCGACCTCTACTCGGTGAAGTTCAGGCGCTCGTCGCCGCCACGCCGCTACCGACACCTCGTCGAGCCGTCAGTGGGCTCGACACCGCCCGTGTGGCCATGGTTCTGGCCGTGTTGGAGCGCCGCGTCGGGGTGTCGATCTCGAAGGCCGACGTCTACGCCGCGACCGTCGGCGGTATGCGGATGACCGAGCCGGGTGCCGATCTGGCTCTCGCCATAGCGGTCGCTTCCGCCGTGAAAGCCAAACCTGTCCCCAAGGGGCTCGTCATCCTCGGCGAGGTCGGACTCGCCGGGGAGGTTCGACGGGTTGCCGGCGTGAACCGACGGCTGATCGAAGCTGCCAGATTGGGATTCACCAGCGCCATCGTGCCGGTCGATTCCGGCCCGAACATTCCCGGCATGCGCGTCAACGAAGTAGCGAACCTGGCCGAGGCACTCGCCTATGCCGGATTGATGGGCGGCAAACAAGCCCCGTCTCGCCCAAAGCTCACTCCGGTGAAGTGACCGGCCTGCGGCCGACTACCGCGTCAGACCGACGAGGTGCCGAACGGGGACGTCGGTTCGCCGTCCACGAACTCCTTGGTCTTGGCGAAGTGTTCCGAAGTGATGGTCAGGAACAGTCCGCGGGACGTTCCCACCACCGTGTCCGGATCCGCTGTCGGACCTTCGACGATCACCGCTTCTGCACTGGTGTAGACCTTGCGGCGTACAACACCGTCGATGCGAGCCCGGAATTCGAGCACCGATCCCAACGGGATCGGCCGGGCGAAGTCGATCTCGAGGTGCCCGGTCACCACCGGCGAGCCGAGAGCCATACATGCCATACCTTGAGCCTCGTCGAATGCCGTCGACAGAATGCCGCCGTGAATGACACCTGGACCGCCCTGATACTTCTTGGCGACCTCCAGACGACCGGTCACTTCCAGTCCGTTACCAGCCCTGAAACTCATCGCCATTCCCGCAGGCTGGTCGTCGCCGCAGCCGAAGCATTTCGACCAGTGCTGAGGCAGCTTCTCGCCGGCGGCCGGAAAGAATTCGACCGGCTCCGGGACAGTCAGGTCATCAGGCAGGGTCCAGGTACTACTCATGGATAGGTAATCTAAACGGGGATCCGTCCGGCGCAGGCATCGGACCCGACCGAAGTGACATCGACCTCAGCAGGGAGTTTCTCAATGATCAGTGCGATGGCGGACACACAGTCGTCGTCGGCATTGCGAGAGACCATCGCCAGGTTGGCGCCGGGTACCGCTTTGCGAGACGGGCTCGAACGAATTCTGCGCGGCCGTACCGGCGCGCTGATCGTCCTCGGATACGACGAGGAAATGGAAGCGCTGTGTGACGGCGGATTCAACCTCGACGTGGAGTTCGCACCGACCCGATTGCGCGAGCTGTCGAAGATGGACGGCGCGGTTGTCCTCTCGACGGACGGCACACGCATCGTGCGTGCCAACGTCCAGCTGGTTCCCGATCACAAGATTCCCACCGTCGAATCCGGCACGAGGCACCGCGCTGCCGAGCGCACGGCAATTCAGACCGGCTATCCCGTGGTCTCGGTCAGTCAGTCGATGTCGATCGTCAGTGTGTACGTCGGCGGCATCCGGCACGTCATCGACGGCTCGGCCACCATACTTTCGCGCGCCAACCAGGCCGTCGCGACGCTCGAACGATACAAAGCGCGACTCGACGAAGTGACACGGCAACTGTCGGTCGTCGAGATCGAGGATTTCGTGACTCTGCGCGACGCGTTGACCGTCGTACAGCGCTTGGAAATGGTTCGCCGCGTGTCGATCGAAATCGAACAGGATGTCCTCGAGCTCGGCACCGACGGTCGCCAGTTGGCACTGCAGCTCGAAGAACTGGTCGGCGACAACGACATTGCACGTCAACTCATCGTTCGGGACTATCTTGCCGGTCCCGAACCCATCGGCACCGCGGCGATGGACAACGTCCTCGTCGCACTCGATCGCGTCACCGACGCCGATCTACTCGATCTCACGACTCTTGCGCGTGTTCTCGGTTATCCAGGCACGATCGAAGCTCTCGACACTCCGATGACTCCTCGCGGATATCGCGTGCTGATGCGTGTACCTCGATTGCAGTTCCATCAGATCCACCGGTTGGTCGGATCCTTCGGCACTCTCCAGTCGCTGCTGGCCGCTACGGCTGCCGATCTGCAGTCGGTCGAGGGCATCGGCGGGCTGTGGGCTCGTCACATCCGTGAGGGACTTTCCCGGCTCGCGGAGACGTCGATCACCGGATCCTTCAACTAGCGGGCCTGTTCGGGCTTGCCCGCGCTCATGCGATGTTGAACGGCTCCGGGGAGCTTCGCAGTGCACCGAGCTGCCCGACAACCGTGTAAGCGCCTGCGCCCACCGGATTGCGCTCGGGGTTCTGCGCGGTCGCGCACTCGGGGGTCGACGTCGTGGCCGACCATGCGACCTTGAACGCAGCTTGCTCGCCGGGCGCGAGATTGCGTACGTCGGCTGCGGGCTGTGGGTAGCAGTCGACGTTGGACCACAACCGGGTCTTGCCGTCGATGCTGTAGACGAGCACCTGCTGAAGGCCGCCCGCCAGATCTCGATCACAGGGTGCCGAACCGATGTTGGTGATGACGATCGTGAACGACGGCTCCTCGCCGGGAGCGAAGGTCGCCTTGTCTGCGGTGGCCTTGACTGCCAGCGACGAGTCGGCGCACTGACCGGCCGGGACCGGAGCCCCGGTGGTCGACGAAGAGGAAGAAGACGAAGACGATCCCGAAGCCTGCGTGCCCGAGCCACCTGATCCACCGGCAGCGCCGCCACCCGAGCCACCGCCACCGTCCGGCGCGTTGGAGCCGGAAGGGTTGGGGGTGAAGGAGACGTCCGTCGTCAGCGAGGAACTCGCAGCGGCCGAATCGGCCTCCGGGGTATCACTTCCACCGCCGAAGAGGGCGGACGCCGCCCAGATGATCAACGCCAGTGCAATGACGGCGGCACCAATGGCCAGCGCCCGGCGACGCCAGTAGATCTCGGGGGGCAGTGGTCCATTAGGTTCCAACACGGACTCAACGGTAGTTGGCGCAGGGTCCACTAACCGTCAGCTGAGGCGGCGTGTCGGTACCCATTGTCTGCTGCCAGGTACCACTGCCCCGGAAGATCTAACCCTCGACGGTCTCGACGCTCTCGCCGATGTCGCCGACCGCGCCCTGAACTCGCATGTGACCGTCGGACAACGTGTACGTGACGCCGACGATCGCGCACGCACCCTTGTCCACCTTGTCGGCGATGATCCGCGACCTCTGCATGATCAGCGAGCCGGTCTCCACGACGTGACGGCCTTCGAGTTCGTCCACGGTGGACAAGCCCTCGTTGCGGCCCATCAGGATGGACGGAGCAACACGCTCGACCACACTGCGGATGAATCCGTCGGGAACTGCGCCCTCGTCCAGGGCGTCGAGCGTTGCCTTCACGGCACCGCAACCGTCGTGCCCGAGGACGACGATGAGCGGCACGTTGAGCACGTGAACCGCGTACTCGATGGAACCGAGCACCGAATCGTCGAGCACGTGACCTGCAGTGCGCACGACGAACATGTCGCCGAGACCCTGGTCGAAGATGATCTCGGCGGCTACGCGCGAATCACCGCAACCGAACAGCACCGCTGTGGGGTGCTGCCCATCGACGAGTTTCGCGCGGTCCGCGATTCCCTGGCTGGGGTGAATGGACGCGTCGTTGACAAATCGCTCGTTGCCTTCGCGAAGGGACTTCCAAGCGGAAATGGGGCTTGATCGTGGCATTCACTCATTGTGCACCCGCCGCATTTCGGGCTCTCGCCGGGAAGGTTGCGTGGACGCAAACGAAAGTTCCGCGTCGACATTCGCGCCCGGTGATGAAGTGGCCGAAATGGAACTTACTTCAGAGTCAGTTTCCTGATACCGTCTCCGAACGTGACCTGGAGCACTTCGAGCTCCCGAGTGTGATCGAAGAAACCCGACCAGAACGATTCGGCCGGAGAGGGGGATGGCGTGAGCACCGAAGCTACGACGACCGGGAATGGAACAACCGGGGAAACAACTGCTGTCTCCCCCGCCAAGACGAACATGTTCTCGAACCTGCTCTCCGAGATCGGACTGCTCTTCACCTTCACCGTTCGCGTGTGCGTTGCGGCGTTCACATCTCTTCGACACAAGCGCCTCGCCTGGCGTGAGGCGCTCGACCAGATGTGGTTTCTCGCCCACGTCACCTCGGTCGCGTCCGCTCTGGTGATGATTCCCCTCGGTGTCGGGGTAGCACTGCAGATCGGTGCGCTCGCAGATCAAATCGGCGCGGGTGCGTACAGCGGTGCCGTCGTCGCGTTCCTCATCATCGGACAGGCCGGCCCCCTGGTGTGCGCCCTGATCATCGCCGGTGTCGGCGGTTCCGCAATCTGCGCAGATTTGGGAGCGCGAACGATACGCGAGGAAATCGATGCACTCGAAGTGCTCGGTCTACCCGTGCTCGAACGCCTGGTCGTACCCCGGATGATCGCCATTGCCGTCGTCTGCCTCCTACTGAACTCGATAGTTCTCGTAATCGGTTTGGGCGCAAGCCTCTTCGTTCACGTCCTGATACTCGACGGCAACGCACAGAGTTTCCTGCGCAATCTCGTTCAATTCAGTCAACCCAGCGACTTCGTCGTCTCCGGCATCAAAGCCGTTGCCTTTGCTCTCATCTCGGGAATCGTGGCCTGCTACAAGGGCCTGACCGTCAAGCGCGGAGCTCAAGGCGTCGGCGACGCAGTCAACGAGACCGTCGTGCTCTCGTTTGTCCTCGTGTTTGTCGCCAACCTCGCAATTACTCAGTTCTACCCACTGTTCGTCTCGATGAAAGGTGCCTATTGATGCACCTGCCCATCGCAATTCGTGCCAAGAGGGTCAGTTCGCGGACCGTCGACGGCCTGAGTCGGCTCGGCGATCAGTTCACGTTCCACGCGCGTGTCATCACCTCGATTCCGGCAACCCTCAAGCGCTATTGGCGTGAAGTCGCCCGTCTCGTCGCCCAGGTGGCATTCGGTTCGGGCACCCTGCTCGCCGGAGGCGGCAGCGTCGTCGTGATCTTCGCGATCTCGTTCTTCGCCGGTTCCCAGATCGGACTCGAGGGCTACCGCGGACTCAACCTCGTCGGCCTCGCACCGCTGTCCGGCGTGATGTCCGCCATCGCGAATACTCGCGAGGTGGCACCACTCGTTGCCGCAATCACCCTGGCAGCCAAGGTCGGAACCGGATTCACCGCGCAGCTCGGAGCGATGCGGATCTCCGAGGAAATCGACGCGCTCGAAGTCATGGCGATTCCCTCGCTGCGGTACCTGGTCACCACCCGAATGATCGCGGCGCTCATCGCGGTGGTCCCGCTGTACCTGGTCGGCCTGTTTGCTTCGTACATGGCAACGGCGCTTGCGGTGATCCGGGTCAAAGGCCAGTCGGAGGGAACGTACGGCTACTACTTCAGTCTTTTCCTCTCTCCCAACGACATCTGGTTGTCCTTGATAAAAGTCATGGTGTTCGCGGTCGTCGTGACCCTCGTGCACTGCTACTACGGTTACACCGCGACGGGTGGACCCGAAGGCGTCGGACGAGCCGCCGGACGAGCGTTGCGCACCAGCATCGTCTTCCTTGCGTTCACCGACGTCGCGATGACCATTGCGCTGTGGGGACTCAAACCTCACGTACCCGGGCTGACCGGATGATCGTCACGAATTCCAGCCGAATCACCCTGGCACTGCGGGGTTTACTCGCCGTGGTCATCCTGATCCTCGCCTACGTCTTCTTGTTCAGCAGAGGTACGGACTCCACCGGTTCCACACCGCAGGTCAGTGCTGTCGTCCCCGCCAGTGCCGGTGCGCTGCGAGTCGGATCCTCGGTACAGTACCGCGGCGTCGTCGTCGGCGCTGTGGCCGAGATCGAGCCGGGCACCACCGCTTCGACTGTCTCACTCGCGATCGACGAGGGAGCGTTCGAGGACATACCGTCGACAAGTCAGGTGCGACTGATGCCCCGCAACATCTTCGGTGACTTCTTCGTAGACTTGATTCAACCTGACGGACTCTCGCGTGGTCCTGCTCTCGTGCCGGGTACCGAATTGGTATCCGATCAGTCCGAAGTCGCGGTCCAGCTCTACCAATCGATCTCACGGATCTACTCGCTCGTTTCTTCCCTCGACCCCGCCGACATCAACGTCGCACTCACGGCAGTCTCGGACGCGTTGAGCGGCAAGGGAAACCAGATCGGCGAATCGCTCGATTCAGTCCACCAAGCGTTGGTCGGTGCGCAGCCCGTCATCGACGGACTCGGTGACGACCTCGACGACATAGCCACCCTCGCCGACAGTCTCTCGACGAGTGCGCCGGACATGCTCGCCGCATTCGAGAACTCCATCACCACATCCAAGACCGTCGTCGAGAAATCCGACGGGTTGGCGGGGCTTCTGCGTGCCGGCACCAGCACGGGAGCTGCTGCCACGAGTCTGATCGGTGACAATCGCGACCGCATGATCACCTTGGTCGACGACGCCGATTCCCTGACCGGCGCAATCACTTCGCGGCCGGACCACATCACCACCTTCTACAACGGCCTGCGCAATCTCACGATCAAGCTCCCGCCCGCGTTGGCGCATGGTCCGTGGCTCAGCACCGATCTACGGCTGTCCGTCACAGATCTGTATCCGTACGGAAAGACCGACTGCCCACAGTACGACGGAACCCGCGGACCCAACTGTCCTGCCGCCGCGACCGCGTTCGGCGGAACCGTCGGCCCGGTCGGCAGCCCTGCCGAACAGTCCCTGATCTCGGCTCTCACCCAGGGCGGTACAGCTTTGGACACTCTCGTGGCGGGGCCGGTATTTCGCGGCACGACGGTGGTGGGCGGATGAGCGTGAAGAAATCTCTGATCAGGTTCGGACTGTTTGCTGCACTGTCGATTCTCGCCACCGTGGTTGTGGTGAGCACCCTGATCAACCCAGTCTCCGGGTCGAGTTCGCAGTACCGGGCCGTCTTCGTCAATGCCTCCGGCCTGGTCACCGGCAGCGATGTTCAGATCGCCGGGGTGCGAGTAGGGCGCGTCGACAGCGTCGAGTTGGTGAACAACCAAGCCGTCGTCGGCTTCGAACTCGAATCTGCACAACGTATTCCGTCCGACGGTCGCGCTGTGGTGAGGTACGCAGACCTGTTGGGAGCGCGAACAATTTCGATCGAACCCGGACAGGCCGAACGCGCAACAGGCAACTACCTCTCCCCCGGGGCCACAATTCCCGTGGAACAGACTCAGCCGGCGATCGACCTCACCGACATCCTCGGCGGATTCCGTCCCCTTTTCGACGCACTTGACCCCGCAGAAGTCAACGAGCTTGCCGCACAGGTCGTCCAGGTATTCCAAGGACAAGGTTCCACCATCGAAAGCCTGCTGGAGCGCACTGTTGCCGTCACCGAGAACTTGACGTCCCGGGACGCGATCTTGGACCAACTACTGAACAACCTCGACCGGGTCCTTACCGTGACCACGACGAATCGACCCAACTTCGTCGAGATGATCAACACGCTCGACGCACTGGTCGGCGGTTTGGCACAGGACCGCCAACAGATCTCGGCCGCAGTGGATTCCGCAGGCGCCCTGACTTCTTCACTTCAGGACTTGGTGACGCGCGTGGAACCGGACTTGGCTGGCGCGCTGACTTCGATCGATCAGTCGGCTCGCGTCGTCGTCGACAACCGTGAGTCGCTGGCGACCGGTATCACCGCTTTCGATCAACTGTTCACCCAGTTGGGGATCGCGATGAGCTACGGAAGCTGGGCGAACATCTACATCTGCAACTTCCGGCTCAGCGCGCTGGACCAATCGGTGACCCTCGGCGGCCCCGAGCGTTCGGCGGTGTGCCGATGAACTGGCTCACCGTCAAGAACCCGGTCCGCAACGGAATCATCTGCATCCTCGTCGGAGTCGGTGTGGTTCTGGCCGCACTCGTTGTCCCTCAACTGATCTTGACGGTCAAGACCAACGAGTACCACGCTGTCTTTGCCAACGCCACCGGGTTGACGCAGGACGATCCGGTCAACGTCGCGGGAGTCCCGAGCGGGGTGGTCACCTCGTTGGCGGTCAGCGGCAACTCGGTTGAAGTCACCTTCCGACTCGACGACGGCGTCACTCTCGGCGAAGACTCCCGTGCGGACATCAAGATCTCGACTCTGCTCGGCCGACGCTCGCTCGACGTCACTCCGAACGGATCGCGCTCGTTACCCGCAGGTTCGACCATCCCCATCGAGAACACGAGCGTTCCGTTCACTCTCGACGATCTCGGTCGAGGAGCACAATCCACGTCGGAAAACCTTGATCTGCAACAACTGCGAAACATGCTGACCGTGGTGTCCGACAACTCACCGGACGATCCCGAACTCATTCGCCGCTCACTCGAGGGAATCGACGCACTCTCCGGAGTAGTCAACGACAACGACGTTGCGCTCCGTTCCCTTCTCACCGGAGCGCAGCAGACGACCGCAACACTGATCGAGCAGAAGGACACTCTGGAAACCCTTCTGGGGAATGCGGATCTGGTGATGTCCACGATCGCCGACCGGCGAGATGTGCTGAATGCGCTTGTACAAGACCTGAATCAGTTGAGCACCACACTTGCCCAGTTCCTGGGCGACAACCAGGCTTTGGTCGACTCGGTCATGGGAGACATCCACGTGGTGACGGGAGTTCTGTCCGAGAACGAACAATCACTGACCACACTGCTCGACAACTTCGCCCCCAGCGTCCGCTACGTCACCAACGCAACCGGTAACGGCAACTGGCTCGACCTCAACTCACCCTCCACCCTCATCCCGGACAACTGGTTGTGCGTCGTCGGGCTCGTTCAGGGGTGTCGATGACCACGACCGTCAAGAAACTCGCCGTGCTGGCAGCGATAGTGATCTGCGCGATCGGTGCCGTCCTGGTCGTCACGCGTGACGAACACAGACTCACTCTCACCGCCGAATTCACCTCGACCGACGCTATCTTCACCGGGAACACAGTGACGATTCTGGGAGTTCCCAGCGGGAGGGTCGAGAGCGTCACGCCGGAAGGGTCCCGGGTACGAGTGGCGCTGAGCCTGCCATCCGGAACACGTATACCCGCCGACGCGCAGGCCTGGGTCCTGTCTCCCTCGGTCATCAGTGACCGCACGATCGAACTCGGCCCCGGCTACGAGGACGGTGAGTTCCTCACCGACGGCGCGGTGATCCCTCTCGAACGCACTCACTCCCCCCTGACGTGGGACCAACTCACCGCATCGGTGAACGAATTGACGGTGGCGCTCGGCCCTGGCGCCGACGGCGGCGGGATCGGTGACCTCATCGGAGAAGGCGCCCACGCGTTGGACGGCAACGGGCAAGCATTCAACGATGCCGTTCGGTCCATCTCACAGGCCAGTTCGGTACTGGCGGGTGCAAGTCCCGACATCTCCGAACTGGTGAAGAACCTGAACACCCTCGTGCAGTTGATCGCGGACAACCAGACCAAGGTCGACTCTCTGTCGAACTCGGTGACAGTCACCGCCCGCACGTTCAGCGCCCAGCGAGAAGACATCAGCGGGGCGCTCGATTCCCTGACCACGTTGCTCGGACAGGTCTCAGCGCTACTCGCCGAACACGGCGAGGCGGTCACCGCCGATCTGGGTACGCTCGCGCAGTTGGCCGGTGCAGTCGCGACCAAACAGGATCAACTG
The DNA here is from genome assembly GCF_001445685.1 of Rhodococcus sp. KB6. Taxonomy (NCBI): domain Bacteria; kingdom Bacillati; phylum Actinomycetota; class Actinomycetes; order Mycobacteriales; family Nocardiaceae; genus Rhodococcus; species Rhodococcus sp. KB6. The sequence continues at coordinate 443,212 of NZ_LNAK01000154.1, forward strand.
CGCGAGATCATCGAAACGGCACCAACGGGATTCGAGAACGTCGCCAACCTCGTCACCGAAGAAGGCCGAGCCAGGGCGCGATTGAACGTCGCCACCGATCTCTCACAGTTCGACACGACGCGAGAACTGTGCGAGAAGATGCCGATTCCGCTGTGCACCGGGCCGGGAATCGTCAATCCCATCGAATTTCCTTCGGCAGGCAGCTCCGACCTGGCACGCATCCTCGGTGGGGGCAACTGATGGCGTCGAACAAGTCCGTGGTGAGCGTTGTCGTGGCACTTGTCATCGCGGCGCCATTGACCGGCTGCAGTCTCAACTTCCAGCACCTCCCCCTCGGACGCGGTCTGCCAGGAGAGTCGTACCCGCTGAACATGGAATTCGTCGACGCGTCGTTACTTCCCGTCGGCGGCGAGGTGCGGATCGGGCAGGCTGTCGTCGGCAGAGTCACGTCGATGAGCGCGCAAACCTTTGCAGCCGTGGTACATACCGAAATCGCGTCGGACATCGAACTACCTGTCGGCACCCGCGCTCGGATCGAGCTGTCGACCCCGATCGGCGATGCGTTCGTCAACCTCGAAGTTCCGGTCGATCCAGCGGGCCCCATTCTCGAACCAGGTTCCACCATCGAGCGATCGGAGACCGTGCGCGGACCCGATGTCGCACAACTGCTCGGCGCCGTCGGAACTCTGTTGAACGGCAGTGGGTTGGCGCAGGTCAAGAACATCGTCAGTGAGGCTGATCAGATTCTCGACGGCAGGGAGGAGACGATCCGCGATCTGCTTGCACGCCTTGACACTTTTCTCGGAACACTTGACGACCGAAAGGAATCGATCAATTCGGCACTGGATTCACTGAACCGGCTCAGCGCTCTGATCGGTGACGAGAGCACCACGATCGACGAAGGCTTGCGCACACTCACACCCGCATTGGGCGTGATCGCCGACCAACGACAACCGCTCCTCGATCTACTCGACGAAACCGATCGGCTCAGTACCGCAACCAATTCCGTACTCGACCAGTCGTCCGACCAGATTTCCGAGATCACCGGACGACTGTCACCCATCCTCGACCAGTTCTCGGCAATGGGCCCGACACTGGGTGAGACGATGGCCAACCTGGACAACGCAAGAGTGCTCCTCGAGCGTGCCAGCCCAGGCGATTACGTGAACATCGACCTCGACGTCGATGTCGAGGGCACCGTGACCGGAGTGCTCAACGAGATAATCCCGGGCGCCGCACCGCCACTGCCACCTCTGCCCGCCTCCGATCGGGAACTGCCGATCACGACACCCCTGCAAGGAGGAACGCGATGAAGAACCGAACCGTCTATTTCGAGATCGCCGCCTTTCTCCTCATCGCGGTGGTCAGCACGACGTACGTACTCCGGCAAGTCGGTGCCGGAGATCCGTTCACCGGAACCTTCTCGGTCATCGTCGAATTGGAGAACGCGGCCGGAATCGCTCCCGGTTCGGAAGTGGCCTATCGCGGAGTCACCGTCGGCGACGTCGAGTCGGTGGAGGCGGACTCTGCCCAGGACCTCGTCGTGATGACGTTGAGCATCGCCGCCGACAAACAGATCCCCAACGATTCGCATGTGGCCATCAGCCAGGACACCGCCGTTCCGGTATTGAAAGTTCAGTTGTCCTCGCAGACCGACGGCGGCCCGTATCTGGTTGAAGGTTCCGTCGTTCCGACTGAGCGCACTTCGATCCCGGTCGCGTTGGGAACCGTGATTGCGAATTTCAACGCTGCTGCCGACACCGTCGATCCGGCAGACCTGCGAACCCTCTCGCACGAACTCGGCGAGGGATTGAACGGATTGGGTCCGGATCTGCAGGCGCTCGTCGACAACTTCGACGTGCTCGCGCGCACTGTCCAATCCGATCAACCGCGTGTCAACACACTCGTCGAGAACTCGCGCTCACTGTTCACTGCGAACGAGGAAAATGTTGACGCTCTTCCCGAAGTTGCACTCACACTTCGCCAATTGACAGATCAGGTACGAAACTCCGATCCGCAACTGCGCACACTCCTCGATCGAAGCCCGAGTGTTCTCGACAATCAGATACTGCCTCTCATCGAACAGAGTCGTGAGCCGTTCAGTCTGCTGTTGGCCAATTCTCTCGTCTCCACTCAGATCGTCACTGCACGGATGCCCGCCGTCGATGCCTTGTTGGTGGTGGTGCCCAAAGGATTCGAGAAGTTCGGAAGTATCGTCAAAGACGGACGGGCACAGCTTGATCTGATCACAGCACTCGGACCGGTCTGTATCTACGACACGCCCCGGCGATCGGTACAGGACACCTCACCGACCACGCTCGACAAGAACCAACACTGCGCGGACCAGTCGGGCCGGATCCAGAATCGCGGATCGCAGAACGTCCCCACCGGAACTGGAACGATCGACGGGGTTGCTGAATACGATCCTGCCCTCGGAACGGTCGCAGCCGGTGACGGAACGTCGATTCGTCTGGGCCTCAACGGTGGTCAGAACACCGTTCTCGGTGACAACTCGTTTGCCGCACTACTAGTACAAGGAACGCAATGACCGAGACAACCGAACCCCAGACGCCCACAATCGTCGACAAGCCCAAGCGGCTTCGCAAGCAGACCGTAGCGATCGTTGCCGGCGCCCTGGTCGTGGTCGCGGCGCTCGGATGGGGCGCATTCGCGACCTGGCAGAAATCGGTCGACGAAAACGCGCGTATCAGCGCCCTGGACAGCGGACGGCAATTCGCCACTGATCTTGCGACGTACAACTTCCAGAACCTCGATCAGAATCTCTCCGTGGTCCGTGACAATTCTGTCGGCGAATTCGCCGGTCAGTACGCCCAGGTGGCAGCCAACCTTCAGAATATGATCGTGCAGTATCAGGCGACCTCGTCCGCTCAGATCATTTCAGCCGGGCTGGCGAGCAGTGATCGCGACAACGCCGAGGTTCTCGTGTTCCTCGATCAGACGATCACGAACACCAACTCCCCCGATCCGAGAATCGACCGCAACCGGATGCAACTTTCGCTGGTCCGCGAGGACGGCGAGTGGAAACTGAGTAACGTGCAGTTGTTGTGACCCGGCGGTCGGGCGTCAAAGACAGCCGTGTCGGCGACTGCCGATAAAGTGGCCCCCACAAGTCGACGTCTCCTTCGTCGACCAGGAGCACAGGTTCGAGGAGTGTGTCGGTAGCAGTGGCAGTGGAATCTTCGGTGCTGCTGAAGTGGTACTCCGAGACGGCTCGCGACCTGCCGTGGCGACGCGAGGGCGTCAGTGCCTGGCAGATCCTGATGAGCGAGATCATGCTCCAGCAGACGCCGGTGGTGCGCGTTGCGCCAATCTGGGAAGAGTGGGTCGAGCGCTGGCCGGTGCCGTCGGCGATGGCAGCGTCGAGCCAGGCAGAGGTGCTTCGCGCGTGGGGCAAACTCGGTTATCCACGACGCGCGCTGCGGTTACACGAATGCGCGGGCGTCCTGGCTGCCGAGCACGGTGACGTGGTCCCGGAAGACGTCGATACCTTGCTCTCGCTACCGGGAATCGGTTCGTACACCGCCCGCGCCGTCGCGTGTTTCGCCTACGGACAGCGAGTGCCTGTGGTGGACACCAACGTACGACGCGTAGTTGCGCGAGCCGTCCACGGCAATGCGGAACCCGGGAACCCGTCCAACACGCGAGACCTCGCCGACGTCGCGGCGCTGCTGCCGAGGACGCGTGCGCGCGCCGCCACCTACAGCGCAGCTCTCATGGAACTCGGTGCACTGATCTGCACGGCGCGGAACCCGAACTGCGAGAACTGCCCTTTGCCGAACTGCGCGTGGGTCGCTTCGGGCAAACCGGCACACACCGGACCACCCAAGAAGGTGCAGAAGTTCGCGGGCACAGATCGCCAGGTTCGTGGAAAATTGATGGCCGTTCTTCGCGAGAGTCACCGTCCGGTCGAGCGCGCGCAACTCGACATCGTCTGGCCGGCCGATCCGGGTCAGCGTGACCGTGCGTTGCATTCACTGCTGGTCGACGGACTGGTCGAGCAGACCGACGACGGCCTGTTTGCGCTGGCCGGAGAGGGTACGGCTTAGCCGACTCGCAGCGGGGTGCATTCTTCGGCTGTGGGTTCGTCGGTCTGGAGCGGTGCGACTTCCGGATCAGAACGCCGAAGTACAGCAGGAACGGCAGGCACCACTGGATCGCAAGGCGCAAGTGTCGGAATCTGTAGGGCAGCGCCGGGCGGGGGCCCGCTGGTGGAGGTCGCCGACTCGGCGCCGATGTTCGGGCTATCCGTGGACACCGCGCGCGACCCGTCCGGCGACAGAGCGATCAGCAACCCCGTCAACATGAGTAGAAGCGGCAGTACTATTGCCGCCGCCCACCGGACCCTGTTGACGGGCCGGACAGCCATGCCGTCACCGGACCGAACTTCGCTTCCGCGATCGGCCGCTACCAGCGCAGCCCCTATCGCCAGTTGGGTCCGCTCGCCGAGAAACAGGAAGCCGAGACCTGCCAGTTCAGCGGCTTCCGCGGACGGCTGCCGAGAGTCTTCCTTCACGAGCATCGCGACGAGCATCTTGGGCACAGGGTCTCGTTCGGCGACGAGGAGGTCCAATGTCGCAGCAAACGTCGAGCTGTCCGCAAGCAACTCGGCCGTGTCGTAACGATGCGCCGAGTCCACGACGCCTGCTCTCGGGTCGACGGCCGCGATCACGGTCTCACTGCCGTCCGGCCAGAACGCGAGAATCGGCGACACACCAATGAGAGCGTCGACCGTCCGCAGGTAGGCAAGCCGTGCGTCGAGACCGTTGACCAACTCGATGTTCTCGAAAGGACTGGAGGACAACGAATCCGAGACATGTTCGCGCACGTCCGCACGCTCGCACATCACTCCGACGACGGTGGGGCACAGATTCGAGCGCAGGGCTCGACCGGTGGCGACCTCGGCCGCGGAGGCGAGTGCGCGCGCCGACGCTTGCGGAGAGGGAACAGTCCCGTCTGCACCCCAGGGGTGACGGAACTCGTCGATCGAGCCCAGAAGGGGTGTGTCTGCATCTACGAGAGCTGTTGAAATTGACTGATTTTCGAATACAACGCCCAGGCTTTCACGCACTGGATCCTCCATTGACTGCTACTGACTGTTACGAGTGTTGCCATTCCTGCGAAGCTGTATCAGAACGTCAGGCCACCGACCGCCATTGCACCTGGTTCCAGCACCACTTCCACCGGCGCTCGGCCGTCGACCGTGACGCGATACGTCCCCGGTAGCAGTCCGACAAACGAGAAGTGACCCTCGAACGGTTTCACCGTCCGCGCTGTCGCGTGCCCGCATTGATCGACGCCGTCGATCACCACCGCCTCCGAGATGCCCGATGTCACCAGACCTGAGATTCGTCCATCTGCCGAGACAGCAGCCCACTGGCTTCTCTGACCACCAACAGAAATCCCGTACGGATCACACACTCCCGGGGTGGTCGCCACCCGCACCGTGACATCGCCCGACCGCACGCGAACCGCCCCCCGATCTGCGGTGACCAGTGCAGCGATCGGTAGACCGTCGGCGTCTTCCCGCTTTCCCGCAGTCATCGTCGCCGTTCGGGTGAAGTACCGGTCCGCTTCCAGATTGCCTATCAGGCAATGTAATCCGACCTCGTCGACACCCGAGCCGTCTCCGCAGTAATCAGGCACGGACGGCAGAACGAAACCTCGAGGCACCGGAAGTTGCACGACCACGTCGGAGAGCGGGTTGCCCCGGACACCGATGTCGATGACATACGTCACCGGATCACCCTCTCGGACAATGCCGTTGGACGGTCCCGAATCGAGCCCTGGACCGTCAGCGGGATCGAAGGGCGGTGCACCGTCAATCACCGTCAGCTCGACGGCGAAGGGAGGCACGAACTCTCCCTCGGCCGCCAATCGAACATCCGACTGCATCGGCAGCAAGCCGAGCGCAGCAGCGCCGACCACCAGAGCTCCGGTCACGACAACTATGCCGATACCTCGCACTCCTCGGCGCCACGCTCTCGGCCGGAGTCCGACGACAACGGCCTTCGACCGCACCTCTGACAGACGAGTTCTCACGACGCTCCTTCGATGTCTGACTCTCGGGCCTCCGACAGGCGCTCGCGGCCACATTTGGCGAATCCCGAGCTACGTTCAATAGAAGTCGCTCGAGGGACTCGAAAGCCAATGGTGACGGCGTGATTGTGTGGGTGAACTTCTCTCAGCCGGGGTGAATTCCCGGGTGAATTGCCCGGGATGGCACGCTCTGGATTCGCACCAGCTACGCTCCTCCCTGTAGATAGATGGATCGAGACAATCCGCCCAAACTCTTCAATCATTGCGGGGCGCGAAAGCAGAAAGGGTCCGCGCTGATGTTCGGGATGGACGGCCACGACTGGGCAGCTATTCCCGAAAGGCGCACCCTCGCGACGTCGATTCCCCGGCAAGCGCTCTTCGACAAACTTGACCGACGTGCCGCGCTGACCATCGTCCGTGCACCGAACGGCCACGGGAAATCGTCGTTGATCGCATCGTGGCTGCGCGCCCATTTGGCATCCGAACGAATACTCGTCTGGGTCTCGGCCCCACGGCCCTCGTCGACACTCGAAGATTTCTGGGCCGTTGTCCTCGATCGAATCCACGCTGCCGGAATCGCACTGCCCGACGTCGACGATCTCGCCGATCCTTTCACCGCTGTCGCCAAATCCCTGAACGCCCTCAGCCGCCCCGTGCTGCTCGTGCTGATCAGGCCGGATCTGATATCGGAACCAGAGTTGGACGATCAGTTGATCGAACTCCTCGCCCTCTGTCACAACCTGGACCTCGTGGTCACGCTCTCGGGCTTCGGCATGTTCTCCGAGCCGTACCTGCTCGACACCGACCACGAGGTGATAAGCGCGAGTGAGCTGTTGTTCACGAGAGCCGATACCGCCCATTTGCTCGCACAAACTGACGTACACACGACTGACGGTGATGCCGAACAAATCACATCCCTGACAGGTGGGCTGCCAGCGCTGGTTCGTGTCGCCGTTCCCGCCGTCCAGACATCGGGTAGCCGCAACCGCGAGCAGATGATCGGGAAGAACATCGCGCAGGCGATCGACGACTACGTGAACAAATCCGTTCTCATGACCGCTGATCATGTGAAACAACTCGAGTTCCTGCTCGCGACGGCCTTTGCGCGATCGATCACCGTCGACATCGCCGCCATGCTGTTCGAGTCCCAACACCCTGAGGATGGCGAGACCGTTCATCAGATTCGCGTGCGCCTGGCGATACTGGAGACAGCCGGGTTGTTGTCACGGGTCGAGACCGAAGCCGAAGAAACCTGGGAGCTGCCGCCTGCAATTCGTCGATCGATACTCGCGCACCAAAAGCGCGCTGGAGTCGATCCGGCGCAACGTCTTTCGTTCCTCGCACACAACCGACTCGACCACGGTCATCACGCGTCGGCGCTGGACTACGCGGTCGAGGCACAGAACTGGACCCTGGCAGTAGACATCGTCGAGCAACACTGGGTGACGATGATCGTCCACAATCTGGACTCGGTTCGCTCTGCTCTCCAACGGATTCCGGCGGAAGCAGCGGACAAACACTCTGCCGTGGAGGCAGGGCGCGCACTGTTCACGATGCATCCTAGCGAGCGCTCGACGGTAGTCGACTTGCTACCCGAATCGCCGGCAGAACTGTGGGCTCTCGGCGCTGAAGCCGGCGCGAAGGACGCCTTGAGCATTGCCTGCGTTCAATCGATCATGCTCAGGATGGCAGGCGAGTACGGGCTCGCAGCAGAAACCACCAGGCGCCTGTCTCATCTCAGTCGCAGTGCGCTGGAGAACAACCCGGAAGCGGTCAGCGCACAGCTCCCTCTCATGCGACTTCAATGGGCGATCAATTTTCAATTGAGCGGCAGGTTCACAGAATCCACGATCAAGGCTCGAATGGCGTACCACGGCGCCCTGTCTCATGGAGTCGACTTCATCGCTCGTAACTCTGCGGGAAGTGCCGCCCTGAATTGGGCGCTGGCTGGTGAGCCGCGGCAGGCCACACACTGGTCCGAACTCGAACAGAAGCATCCGGACCCCGGCGGTTGGCTCGAACCTGTGGTCAAGATCGCCGGCCTGACAGCACGGGCGCTCACTGCTCTCGACACACTCGACTTCGACGACGCACGTCTCGCATTGACCGAACTCGGTCTTCCGTCCGACACCGAGGAACTGTGGGCATTCGTCGTCTATGCGCATTGCCAATTCGCCTTGACCTCCGGCGACCACACTGCGGCACTACTGTTGCTCCACAATGCGATCGAAGCACATTCCAAGCAGTACACGGCTACATCTTTCGCGCTTCCTCTGTTGCAATCCGCAGAGATCGATCTCTTGCTCGCTCTCGGACAGGGGAACAATGCCGTAGCACTGGCCAAGGAGATCATCGATCCTGCAGCCAACCCGTGGACGCTCACGTCGGTGGCGCGTTTACGTCAGCGGATCGGCCAGAACGAGGCCGCGGTGGCGCTGTGTCACCAGTTCGACTGGTCTGGCGTATCCTATCCGCGGGCACAGATGGAATCGCTTCTGGTGCAAGCGGTTGCCCACTCCGAGCTGGGTGAGCCACGCCTCGCCTCTCAGGAGTGGTCCAGAGCGTGCAGCATCGCGGATCAGACCGGACTTCTACGTTCGTTCGCGACCATCGCATCGTCGGACGTCGAGAAACTCGAATCGATGGCCGAAACGAAATCGCGTGCACTGGCCGAATTCTCGAAAAGGGCTCCTGCGGAATCTTTTCCGGAATTCGTACATATCGTGGAGCTGACCGAACGCGAACAGAAAGTCCTCTCACTCCTGGCGCTCGGCATGGGGTCGGCTGCGATGGCCGACAAACTGTACGTGTCCGTCAACACCGTCAAGACTCAACTGCGCACTCTCTACAAGAAGCTCGACGTACACAATCGAAACGAAGCGATCACGAGGGCACGCCAACTGCGCTTGCTGTAGTCGGGGTCGGATCTGATTTCGGACTACATTCTGTAGGCATGAGCACCGATTCCTGCGTCTTCTGCAAGATCGTCGCGCTGACCGAGCCGGCGATTCTCGTTCACGAGAGCGAGACAACTCTCGCATTCCTCGATGCACGGCCGGTGAGTCGCGGACACACCCTGGTGGTCCCCAAGCGTCATGCAGAGAACCTCGATGCTCTCGAAAGTCACGAAGGCGCAGAGATGTTCCGCGTCGGCACGCTCATCGCCGGAGCTCTACGCCGCTGCGACATCGCCGCTGACGGAGTCAACTTTCTCGTCAACGACGGGCGTGCCGCGGGCCAAACCGTGTTCCACTCGCACCTGCACGTCGTCCCCCGCCATCGCGGCGACAAGGCGAAGTTCGCTGCTGGACTCCTCGCCAGGCGAGCCGTCGAGCTGGAGCAGGTGGGCGCGTCGATCCGAAGTCAGCTCACGGTCTGAAGGAATTCCGTCACCACTTCGCGATAGCGCTGCGGTTGATCGTCGTGGACCAGGTGGCCTGCATCGGCAATACGTACGTACCGAGTTCCCGGCCTCTCGGCCATCTCTCGCATCTGTCCCTCAGGGGTGATGGTGAACTCTCCCTCGATCAGCAAGGTCGGCACCTCGATCGCCTTCCACTGATCCCAGAAATGCCTCGTGCCCCACTCCTCCGAGATGTCGCGGAAGGTCGACACGTCGCCGTGCAGGTACCACCCGTCGTCGCGGCGGTCGAAAGAATCGAGAAAGTACTGGCCGGCGACGGGGCCGAAGAATTCCTTCATCGCCTCCTCGGAAGCAAACGGCTGCGGCCACGCCGAGATCATCTGCGCCCAGTCCGCAGCGGTGCGTCCACGAAAGTCCGGGGCCATGTCTTCGAGGACCAGCGCACAAACCTTTTCGGGATGCGCGGCGGCGAAGCACCACGCATGCAGAGCCCCCATCGAATGACCGATCACGATCATCGGCTCCTCGATGGACGCAACCGCCGATGTCAGGTCCTCGACGAATGCCTCGGTAGTCAGTGCCGCTGGCGCCGGCCTGCCGTGACCGGCAGCGTCGAAGGTGTAGACGTGGCCGAACTCGCGGATCCACGGCACCTGGCGTCGCCACGTTCGGGAGCTGCCCATGAGGCCGTGCAACAACAGAATCGGTTGTCCCGTTCCACCTTCGTCATGCAACACGAGTGTCACGGTACGCGGTGAAGGTGCGCGGGTAATGTCGCTTGCATGGCAGTCGTGAAGATCAATGCAATCGAGGTCCCCGAGGGCGCCGGCCCCGAACTGGAGAAGCGCTTCGCAGCACGCGCTCACGCAGTCGAGAACTCCCCGGGCTTTCTCGGATTCCAACTCCTCCGCCCCACCGCCGGTGAGAGCCGCTACTTCGTGGTGACCCAATGGGAGTCCGAGCAGGCGTTCGCCGATTGGCGTGACGGCCCCGCCCGTGAAGCCCATTCCGGCGAGCGCGCGAAGCCCGTCGCTTCGGGTGCGTCGTTGCTCGAATTCGAAGTTGTCCTGGACGTCGCCGCAAAGAGCTGATCTCGAGCGATTGTGCCTGCCTTGGCGGGCACAATCGACGGTCATCTCGGCTTCACGCGTTGACACGGTGCGGGCTGTAGTGCAAAAGTTCGCATGTAAACGCGATGGTCCGACAGGAATCCGGTGAAAGCCCGGAGCGGTCGCGCCACTGTAATTCGAGGTGAAGTGCCTTTTTCGGCACGACTATTTCGACAGCCAGACACTTCGGCCATCGCATGGACCTAGGGGACGCGAAAATCCCAGGAGGCTTCGATGGCTCTCGCCTATTCTCCCGATACGTCGATCGATTCGACTCGTCTTGCTTTCCTCGCCGCTGCAGTAGTTCTGTTCGCGATGCTGGCTCTCTATCTGGTCGGATTCGACCAGGGCGCTATCTCTCGCACCGGCATGTACATGCATGAATTGATGCACGACGGTCGACACTTGATGGGCCTGCCGTGCCACTAGTCGACAATTTCACGAAGCTTCTCATTCGTGGTTTGTTGGCTGGTCTGATCGCAGGCATCCTTGCCGGCGGAGTTGCATTCGTGCTGGGTGAACCGCACGTCAACGCTGCCATTGCGATCGAAGAAGCCAACACCGCCACCGGTGAGGTTTCCGGCGAAGCCGCTGGGCATTCGCACGGTGACGAAGAAGAACCACTGGTGAGCCGCGACGGGCAGCGCGCCGGGCTGTTCCTGGCCACAGCGCTTGCCGGACTGGCACTCGGGGCGATCTTCTCGGTCGTTGCCAATTACGCTCGACGACTCACCGGAATGTCCGGGCCGTTGTTGGCGATCACCATCGCCGTCGGTGGTTGGCTGGCTATCGAGGCTGTCCCCTTTTTCAAGTACCCGGCCAATCCGCCGGCCGTCGGAGATCCCGACACCATCAACCAGCGCACACTTCTGTGGCTGGCCGCCGTGATTCTCGGGCTACTGTCCGTCACCGCGGCAGCAGCGGCGGCAAAGGCAGTTTCCGGGCACGAGTTCCTCAGCGTGCGCATCGCTGCTCCGGTGGCTGCGTTCCTGGTGATCGCCACGATCGGTTACGTCTCGCTTCCCGGCATCAACGAGGTGGGCGAGGACTTCCCGGCAACTCTGCTGTGGGAGTTCCGACTTTCCTCGCTCGCTACGCAGGCGACGCTCTGGCTCGTACTCGGGTTGGCATTCGCCTTCCTTACCGAGCGCGCGACCAAGAACACCGAAGTAGCAAAAAAGTACGCCCTTCGCTGAACCTGCTGTGCGCCTTTATTAACCTTCCGCGGTTAATAAAGGCGTACAGCAGTTCTTTTTCAGCTCAGATGATGCACTTCTTGCAGTCCGTACACCGGTGTCGGGATGCCCTCGTAACGCGCCTTCAATTGCAACGCCAAGTACAGCGAGTAGTGGCGCGACTGATGCAGATTGCCTCCGTGGAACCACAGCGCTTCCTGCTGCGTCGGCTTCCACATGTTGCGCTGCTCGCCTTCCCACGGTCCCGGGTCCTTGGTGGTGTTCGACCCCAGGCCCCACACCTTGCCGACCTTGTCGGCGGTGTCCTGACCGATCAGATCCGCCACCCAGCCATTCATCGAGCCGTAGCCGGTCGCGTAGACCACCACGTCGGCAGGCAATTCCGTACCGTCTTCGAGGATCACGCTGTTCTCGGTCAGCTCACGAATGTTGCCGTGCGCGAGCTTGATGTCTCCATTGGCAACCAGTTCGGCCGCGCCGACGTCGATGTAGTACCCCGAGCCGCGGCGTAGGTACTTCATGAACAGACCTGAACCGTCGTCGCCCCAGTCGTGCTCGAAGCCCGCCTTCTCGAGGCGATCGTAGAAATCCTTGTCGCGCTCACGGATTGCGTCGTACACCGGGATCTGAAACTCGTGCATGATCCGGTACGGCAGCGAACCGAACGTGAGGTCCGCCTTGTGCGTCGTCATGCCGGCGGCCAGTGCACGCTCCGAGTACAGATCGCCCAAGCCCAAATCCATCAGCGAATCCGACTTTACGATGTGCGTCGAGCTGCGCTGCACCATCGTGACGTCGATGCCGTTCTCCCACAGTGCGCCGCAGATGTCGTGCGAGGAGTTGTTGGCCCCGATCACGACGACCTTCTTGCCCACGTACTGATCCGGGCCGGGGTGCTTGCTCGAGTGGTGCTGATCGCCGAGGAACTTGTCCTGCCCGGGGAACGTCGGAACGTTGGCCTTGCCGGACATACCCGTCGCCATCACCAACTGCTTGGGACGCAACGTCAGCTTCTCGCCGTTGCGGTTGACCTCGACGGTCCATTCCTGGGTCTTCTCGTCGAACGACGCCGAGGTGCAGGTCGTGGAACTCCAGTACGGAACCTCCATGACCTTGGTGTACATCTCGAGCCAGTCGCCGATCTTGTCCTTGGGCGCGAACACCGGCCAGTTGTCGGGGAACGGCATGTATGGCAGGTGGTCGTACCAAACCGGATCGTGCAGGCACAGGGACTTGTAGCGTCCGCGCCACTGATCGCCGGGTCGCTCATGGCTGTCGATCACGATGGCCGGTACTCCGAGCTGACGCATCCGGGCGCCGAGCGCGATGCCGCCCTGGCCGCCGCCGACGATCACGACGTAAGGCTGTGTGGTGTAACCGAGTTCGCGGTCTTCGATCTCCTTCTGCTCGGCCCACGTGATGCGGTTCGGGTCTGCCCCATGCTTGGCGCCGCGCGGACGACGAGTGCCCTTACCTTCTTCGTACCCCTTCAACTCCTGCAGCGACGTCAGCAGGGTCCAACCTTCATCTCCCTTCAAACGAAGGTGCCCGTGCGCACGCCCGGTTGCAGTCTCGAACTCGATCCAGGCTGACGTGACGCCGTCGGCCTCGTCGGGCGTCTCGGTCGTCCGGAATCCCGAAGGATCGGTGTCGTCGAGTCGCGCGGAGAGCATGTCGGCGATCTGCTCGCGACCTTCGACGGTCTTGATGTTCCAGGTGAACGACACCAGGTCTCGCCAGAAGCTGTCGAGTGCGAATTTGCCTGCCACACGCTCGATGTCACGAGCCGCGAGGGCCGACTCGAAATCCGCCAGCCAGGCGTCGACGCGCTCCTGAGGTGTCACCGCCGTCAACTTCACCTCGGGGGTGACTGCGGAATCGATGGTTTGCGTCATCACTTCTCCTTGTTTGTGAATGTGACACACAGCACATCCCATAAGTGGCCCCGGTCACAAGCGTTGCAGTCTGTTGCAATCAGTGGACGCGGTGCCGGCGTCCGATACCGGTTACCCGCACCGAGGTGCGGGCAACCGACTCACCCCTCAGCAGGCTTGAATCTGCCGAGTCCCAGCGACTGAAATCCCACGACGTAGAACAGCGTCCACAACACGGCCCAATCCACGAAACCCAGTGCATTGCCGTGCAATCCGTCGACAACTGCCGGCTCGTGAAGAATGTACTCTGCCGCAAAGCGGTAATAGAACAAGAATGTGACCACCGCGAGCGCAAACGTGAGCAGCGCGCGGATCGCCAGGTTGACCCCGTCCGCAAAGCCCGTGGGCTTGTTACCGAAGGCGTTGGCCCAGAAGATCATCCAGAAAGCCCAGCACACCCCGAGCTGCGCCGGGAATTGATGGATCACACCGCCCAACTCGGCAACGGCATCGCTTCCCACCAGCGCCTTCACGACCGGAAGTGCCACGAAGTACAAGCCGGTTCCGACGGCGAAGTTACCGATCGTGGCTGCGAGCGCCGTCTTACCCCCGCCGCCGAACAGTCGCCACGGCCAGTTGTCGAGCGTCTGGCCAGTCAGGATCACGACCACCACGACGCAGTAGAACCACCCGAGTACGGTGTCGACGGTCATCAACGGATCCGTGGCGGACAGCGACACGGACGGCAGACCGAACACGAAGTACAGCGCCAGCGTCGGAACGGCGACAAACGCGATCTCACACAAACCCACCAACGGCTGCTTCATCCCTAGGGAAGTCCACGGCCAATGCTGCCAGTTCAGGACCACCATCACCCAGGTCCCGAAGCCGAAGAGCACGAACAGCGCACCCGCGAAATATCCGAGGCCGCCCTCACGATCGGCCGCGAAATCCGGGTACAAACTCCCCAAGCCGTTTGCCAGGAGCCACGTCACCACGACGGCGAAGACCGCGGTCGCGACCATGATCGCCAGGCCTTTCGCCGGCTGCGGGAGTCGGTCGAAGCCGGCGAACTCGCAATTGAAGCCGATGAACACCACAAAAAGGATTGCCCAGAAAAGCGCCGCGTTGAACGGCAGAGGATAGAAACTCCAGGGACTGGTGGTCGGATCGGCGAGCAGGTACCAACTCGCAACCGCCAGCACGAGAACGATCACGAGGTTCGCGATCCCGAACCCGATCCAGCGGCGTGACGGTTGTCGGCTCGGCGTGGCCGGTTCCGTGGGTGTGTCGACTGTAGCGGTCATGTTCCCTCTCCCAGATTGTCTCGCAAGATGATTCGCGAAGTGGTTGCGCAACTATGGAGCCGTCGCGCGGGACATCGGGAGGGTTGCCGAGGGTTGCAACCGCTGCCCCATTCTGCGGAATTGCAACACGGTGCAACCCTTCCGCATTGTGGTCGCCGTCACATACAAATCACTCACCGGTTCCCAGGCAACCGGTTCACTGCTTACGAGGAGAAACTGCATGAGCATCACGGGCAAGGTAGTACTGGTCACCGGCGCAGGCCAAGGCATCGGACGCGGAATCGCTCTCCGCCTCGCCCACGACGGCGCCGACATCGCGTTGGTCGACCTCGACCAGACCAAGCTGGATGCGGTTGCCGACGAGATCAGACAGATCGGCCGTCGTGCAACGACGTTTGTCGCCGACGTCAGCGATCGCGCGCGGGTTCACGCAGCCGTCGAACATGCACACCAGGAATTGGGCGGATTCGACGTCATCGTCAACAACGCGGGAATCGCTCTCGTCGGCCCGATCTCCGACGCGACGCCGGAAGAGGTCTCCAAGATCTGGAGCGTCAACGTCGACGGCGTCCTGTGGGGAATTCAAGCTGCAGCAGCAAAGTTCCAAGCTCTGGGTCAGCGCGGAAAGATCATCAACGCGTCATCCATCGCCGGTCACGACGGGTTCGCCATGTTAGGTGTTTACAGCGCAACAAAATTCGCGGTCAGGGCCCTCACTCAGGCTGCAGCCAAGGAATACGCGTCCGACGGAATCACCGTCAACGCGTACTGCCCCGGCGTCGTGGGCACCGACATGTGGGTGACGATCGACAAGAGGTTCGCCGAATTGACCGGTGCACCAGAGGGCGCCACCTACGAGAAGTTCGTCGGCGGAATTGCGCTGGGTCGAGCTGAAACCCCCGACGATGTCGCCGGTTTCGTCTCGTACCTTGCCGGGCCCGATTCCGACTACATGACCGGTCAGGCCGGTCTCATCGACGGCGGCCTCGTCTACCGCTGACCGCGGTGTCTTCACTGAAAGCGGTGCCTTCGCTGAAAACGGTATCTTCGCTGAAAAAGCGGTTGCCCGAGCCCGCGATGCCGCCCGGCGAGGATCCTCGCGACTACGCGAGGACCCTCGCCGCGGTGTACGACGCGACGATGGCCGGAGACCGCGCACCGGCCCGCCCCAGGGACGTGGTCCGCCAATCGTGGCAACGCCTGCGCGAGTTAGGTATCGACCCCGAACACAACCGGGTCGAACCGTCCATGGACGTCGCCGAACTCGATCTCCGTCGTCGTGAGTCCGGACTGTACGACGTGCTCGACGACGTGACGCGTGGACTCGAATCAGTTACCGCGAGCGGTGAGAACATCATGGTCGTCGCAGATCTTCGCGGAACTGTACTGTGGCGCAGCGGGTCCCATCGAGTACTGGACCAAGCTGCGCGTCTGGGATTTGTCGAGGGTGCGAACTGGGCCGAGGACAGCGTCGGCACCAACGCCATCGGAACGGCATTGGTGTCACGACAGGCGGTTCAGATCTTCTCGGCGGAACACTATGCGCGCAGCCATCATCCGTGGACCTGCGCGGGGGCACCCATCCGCGATCCGCGGGACGACCGTGTCATCGGCGTCGTCGACATCAGTGGTCCCGCCAAGACCGTCCACCCCACCACACTCGCTCTGGTCGACGCCGTCGCACGCCTCGCGCAATCACACCTACGCGACAAGCATCGGGACAATCTCGATCAATTGCGTTCTGTTGCAGGGCCGATGCTTGCACGTAGCGGATCACCGGCATTGGTGATCGATACTCATGGCTGGGTAGCGGCGGTCGATGCGCTACCTCATCGCTCGCGCGTGCTGCTCCCCGCGGCTTTGGCTCCCGGCAGGACGTGGTTCCCCGCTTTGGGTCTGTGCGAACTGGATCCACTTCCCGGCGGGTGGGTGGTCCGGCCGATCGTCACCGGCGAGAAAATCAGTGCGCCCACGGTGCATATCGATCTGCGCGATTCCGAGAACATGTCGGTGACCGTCACGTCGGGGTTGGGCGAATGGGCCTACTCCCCGACCCAGCGGCATGCGGAGATTCTGTTTCTCCTCGGATCCGAGAGGCGTGGGCTGACCGCATCGCGGTTGGCGCAGGATCTTTTCGGTGACCCGGCCCGCACGGTGACCGCGCGGGCCGAGATGTCGCGTCTGCGCAAGAACCTTGCCGGAGTTGTTGCAGCGCAGCCGTACCGGTTCGTCGATGCAGCGCACGTCACGCTTTCCTGCCCCGACGACGGTGCACATCTGTTGCCGTTCTCGAACGCCCCGGCAGTTCGTGCCGCTCGCCTTACTCAGGCCGGTTCGGAGGCCTGAGTAAGCAACTGCAGAAACACCTCTTCGGGTTGAGCGCCGGATACTGCGACCGCACGGTTGGCGACGAAGAACGGAACGCCGCTGACCTGCAGTTGGCGGGCCATGGACAGATCTTCGCGAACAGCCTCGGCTGCGGCATCGGAGCCCAGTTGCTCGCGCACGACGTCGGCGTCGAGGCCGACGCTCACGGCCAGCTCGACCAGCACCTCACGGTCGTCGATCACCTTGCCGTCGCTGAAGTGCGCTTTGAACAGCGCTTCGAGGAGTTCGTTCTGCCGCTCACCCGCGAGATGCAGCAACCTGTGCGCATCAAAGGTGTTGGCGGCGATCACGGTGTCGAAGTCCAAGGTCAAGCCGACCTCGGCTGCCGTCGCGCTGACGTGGGCGAACATCTGACGTACCTGTTCAGGCGCCATCCCCTTCATCTCGACCAAGGCGTCGAGTTCGGTTCGTCCCTCTCCCACCGGGGTCTCCGGAGCGAGCTGGTACGAGCGCCAGATGACGTTGACGCGGTCCTTGTTCTCGAAACGATCCAGAGCCGAAAGGAACCTGGTCTTTCCGATGTAGCACCACGGACAAGCGACGTCAGACCACACTTCGATGGTCACGTCTTGGTCAATCACGATTTGATCAGTCACCGAAGGTGCAACAACGAACAGGGCCGGGATTAGTCCCGGCTCGCGTCACGAGGTCACAGAATCACGTGACCAGACCACACCGGAACGCGATCAACGACGCACTCACCCGGTTGGGCACACCGAGCTTGGCGAACAACGAGGAGATATGCGTCTTGACGGTGGTCTCACCGAGGTACAGCCGCTCCGCGATGACGCTGTTGGCCGCGCCTGTCGCCAGGATTGTCAGCACTTCGCGCTCACGCTCAGTGAGCGAAGCGAGGGGAGTCAGGTCGGGTGCTTGCCGACGCGGCGCCGAGGCCACGATGGCACGTAGAGAATCGGAGCTGAACAACGAGTGGTCCGACGCCACCACCCGTACTGCCTGCTGGAACGCCTGTGGGGCCGCGTCCTTGCTCAGAAAACTGTGCGCGCCCGCCTCGACCGCCTGCACGACCATGTCGTCGACGTCGAAGGCGGTCATCGCAATGACCTTCGGCGGATTGCTCATGGTCATCAACTCTCGGGTGGCCTCCAAGCCACCGACCCGTGCCATCTTCAGATCCATCAGCACCACGTGCGGACGAAACCGAGTGACTTTGGCTGCGACCTGATCGCCGTCCTCGGCCTCGGCAACCACCACGATGTCCGGCGCTGCTTCCAGGATGTCCTTCATTCCGCGCCGAACCCAGGCGTCGTTGTCGACGATCAAAACTGTGATGCGCGAGTCAGCGTCCATAGTGCGCTCAGATTACCCAGAGCCCCCGACAGTCGGAGGGTGGGAGGGTTACGACGACCAGGGCACCCAGCAACTGACGAGGAAATCGTCCCCCAGCGCGCCTGCCTCCACCTTGCCGCCGATTTCTCTTGCCTGTTCGGCCAACCCGCGTAAGCCGGACCGCGAACCGATCGACGTCATGGGTGCAAGCTCGCTCAGCTTGTTGCGTGCGAGGATACGAATTCCGTCGTGCGGCGACCCGGTCACCGAAATGACGAGCATCTGGTCGCTCGCGTACTTCTGGACGTTGGTCAACGATTCCTGAACGACGCGATAACAGACGTGCCCCGCCAACATTCCGACATCACCCGGGAGCAACTCCGATTCGAGACGGCAGTGAATGCCCGCGGCGCGTGCACCGTTGACCAGATCGCCGATCGCGTCGATCCCCTGGTGCCCGCCGTGTTCGCGGCGATCTCCGCTTCCCCTGAGCACTCCGACGATTCCCTTCAATTCGTCCAAAGCCTCGTGCGCGGTGGTTCTGATCATCGCAGCGGTGTTGACGACCTTCTCGGGATTGTCTGCCGCGCTGACCTGTAACCCACCGGCGAACAACGAAATCCGGCTCAGACTGGCCGCGATCGTGTCGTGCATGTCGCGCGCGATCCGCGTTCGTTCCTCGGTGCGAATCATCTCGTCGCGCATCACGTCTGTTTTCTCGGTGGCAAGATCCCGTACGTGCTCTGCCTCGACGAGTTCGGTTCTGGTCCGAATCAGGAGCGAGAGCGCCACGACGATGCCGACCATGACGGCTGCGACGAGCCACGGGATCCAGATGGCGACGTCGTATTGAACAACCGCCGAACCGTCCTTGGGTTTCATCGTTCCCATCGTGAGAACGGAGTACTCACGATTGCGAAAAGCGTCGTAGGTCAACGAAATTCCGCACGCGACGAAGACAGCTGCCGCAGCGGCAGCAAGCCGAGGCCCACGCGCGATCCGAGCAACGGCGAACAATGCGATGAGCGCCGCCGTCGCATCGGTGGGGAAGAACAACGGGCCGACCAGCGTGATCGCCAGAACCACCCAGGGATACTGATGGCGCCACACAAGCGATATCCCACCGGCCACGCCCAGGACGAACCCGATACCGACCAATACCGGTGGCATATTTCCCGACGCGCCTGCGATGCCCACCGTCATGAAGGAACAGAAAAGGCTGAACGCGACAGCGGCGGTAGTCCATACGCGTCGTCGCACAACGGTCCCTTTGGTGGTGATCACCGAGCAAGCGTATCCACCGCCACCGACGCCTCGAATCAGCCGAACGGGTGGACGAACCGCCAGGCTCCGACCGAAAGGATGAGGCGGACCGATCTTTCGACCGAAGCGGTGAGCAGTCCTCACATCGTTGACTTGTGCCATACCAACTCTCGAAAGGCGCACATCATGCGATCACTCCGCACTCCCCTCGCCCTCCTCGCCGTCGGCGCAGCCCTGTTCGCAACCATCGCCTCGGGCGAGACCGACGAAGCGAAGAAGGTCGACGACAACGGTTCTTCCGCCGCACCTGCGGCCGCCTTCGGAATCGGTGACGTCGTCGAACTGGGCGACTGGCGCGTCCAGGTACACGGCGTCGTCGATCCCTACGTCTCGACCAATCAGTTCATCACCGCTGATCCCGGAAACCGCTACGTCGTGGTCGACACCGAGGTCACCAACAACAGTGACAAGCCGTCGACGGTCTCGTCGATGATGTGCTTCGAACTGCAGGACTCGGCAAACAAGTCGTACAACATCACGTTCACCGACAGCAGCACTTCGAGTGTCGACGGAGAGCTCGCGCCGGGCGCTGCCAAACGAGGCGAATTGGCGTACGAGGTCCCCGAAGCCGCCACCGGTCTGCGCCTTCAGTTCAAGTGCGATCTGTTCTCGTCCGGCTCGGCAACCATCAACCTGTCGTGAACCGTCCGGGCGATCTGCTGCTGAATCCGTGGGCACTGGTCTCGGTGGCCGTCATCTTGATCAACGACCACGTACTCAAAGGGGCA
The DNA here is from genome assembly GCF_001445685.1 of Rhodococcus sp. KB6. Lineage (NCBI taxonomy): Bacteria > Bacillati > Actinomycetota > Actinomycetes > Mycobacteriales > Nocardiaceae > Rhodococcus > Rhodococcus sp. KB6. The sequence goes on from NZ_LNAK01000154.1 coordinate 463,848, forward strand.
TTCGGGAACACGATGACGGGCAAGCTGTCCGACGTTGCCGGTGTGTTCCTGCTTCCCCTGCTTCTGCTCTCGGTTCTCGAGGTGCTCAGGCGAAGTCTGGTGGGGCGAGCAGCGATCGCCTGGTCCATCGCAGTCACGGGGATCGGCTTCGCCGCCGTGAAGGTGATATCGCCGATCGGCGACGCATACGAGTGGGTGATCGGGTTTCTCCGCCTGACCGCAGGAGGATTCCGCGGAGATCTCTTGCCGATCCTGGTCTATCGCGATCCCTCGGACCTGTGGGTGCTCCCGATCCTGTTCGCGAGCTATCTGGTCGTCACACACCACCGCACTCGGGCGCCGGAGGGGGCGCCCGAGCGCGAGATGATCAGTCCAGGGCCGCATCCAACGTGATGTCGACGCCGGTCAGTGCCTTGCTGACCGGGCAGGTTTCCTTGGCCGCCTGGGCAACCTTGGCAAAACCGTCGGCGTCGAGGCCGTCGACCTCGGCGCGAACGGTGAGCTTGATTCCGGTGAGCTTGAATCCGACCGTGTCGGGGCCGAGTGACACGTCCGCGGTGATGTCGAGGCTCTGGGGGGTCCCGCCGGCCTCGGCGATCAGGGCCGACAACTGCATCGCGTAGCAGGACGAATGCGCCGCGGCGATGAGTTCCTCGGGGCTGGTGGTTCCGCCGGCCTCCTCAGCTGCGCGCTTGGGGAACGACACGTCGAAGGTGGCGACGCCCGAGCTGGTGAGTTCCACCTGTCCCGATCCGGCCTCGAGGGTGCCGTTCCAGGCGGTGCGTGCGGTACGAGTTGGCATTGCTGTCCCTACTTCCGTCTTCACATGATTCGGTGAACGCCTTGCGATCACGAACCTACCCGCGATACGTGAAGTCACACCTACTGTTTCGGGCGGGACTACCTGAGGAGCGTCGCGGACAGCAGTTTCTCGACGCGGGCCTGCGCGGAGTTCTCCGAGGAAAAGTGCACGATTCGGCCGATGTCGAAGACCAGTCCGAGCGCCGCGTGAACGAGGAACCGCGCTTGGACGATCGTCAACTCCGGACGCGCCTCGACACACAAGTGCGCCCACTCCTCGACGTTCAAACGCTGAATGTTGCGCAACTCGGTCCGTGATCGATCCGGCAAGCTGCCGATCTCGGCAAAGTACACGGCCAACAGTTCGCTGGTTCCGAACGAAACCTCGACGTACATCTTCGCCAACGTCTCGACGGCCGCGAGAGGAGTCTCCGACTCAGCCAACGCCGAGCCCAACGTCATAGTCAGACGATCGGACGCACGGTGGAAGGCCGCAGCAAGAAGGTCGGCCTTGCTCGCGAAGTGCCGATACACACTCGACGCGTTGATACCCGCCGCGGCACCGATCTCCTCGATGCTCACGTCGTGGTAGCCGCGCTGATAGAACAGCAACACTGCTTCCTGAAGCAGCACTTCACGTTTCGACGTCCGTACGAGGCCTGTTTTGCGTTCGGACGCCCCTGCCCTCGCGCCGTCCTCCTCGGCAGCGGGCAATTCGACGCCGATGACGGACCAGCATGCCGCAAGAATCAGCGCTTCGATCTGCTTGGCGGACAACGCGGATCGATGACCGGTGATACTGGCGATCACACTGAGCACGGCGGGCGCGATGAGTTCTACATCCGCCGGGTCGAGTTCCGGACGAACCGCTGCCAGCGGCTCGGCGATCCGAAGATTGAGCGTGCGCATTCCCACCCGCAATTGCTCACGATCCTCGTCGACCAGGTACCTGCCCTCCCATCGGTAGAGCCCTCCCCGACGCCGATTCTCGATCGTCGCGCGGATGACACCCACCATCGTGGAGTTCAACTGCTCGCGTGGATTTTCGTTTCCGTGCACAGCTGGATCGCTGGCATCCAACAACGCCTGCGTCAGGTTGTTCACGGTGTAGACGAACAGCGCGTATTTCGTGGGGAAATGACGATAGAGGGCCGGACCGGAAATTCCGACCTTCGCTGCGATCTCGTCGATACCCACCGCATGGTAGCCACGTTCGCTGAATGCTTCCGCAGCAGCGGCCGCGATTTGTGCCTTCCGATTCTTCGGACGCGTCCGTGGTGCAGGGTCGCTGCCACGCACGGAGACGCGTGTCTGTCCGGGCACCTGACCCTCCACTTCCGTTGCTTTCTCTTGCACTGCCTTCGTCCGCTGCACCGCACTTCCACGGGCGCGAGTCCGAACGGATCATGTTAACCGTCGCGAAGGTCGCAATTCGCGCCCGGTACTGCTTCACCCGAAACCCTACAACGCAGTTGTAGCGGCGGACGGATTCCGGAAAAAGAGTCTTGACACCCGCTCTCTCAGCGGTGTTATGTTAGTGACGATTCGCATAACCTCGCACGTAGTCCGCTGGCGGGCTCGTTCCCTGCGGCGTGAGGTCTTCTTCGCCTGCAAGAGGGTTCGATGCCGAATGACCGACCGTAAGAAAGTAGTTGTGAGCAAATGATTCGCACTCGCTTCACCGAAATGTTCGGCGTTGACCATCCCATCGTGCAAGGGGGCATGATGTGGGTGGGACGGGCAGAACTTGTTGCGGCCACGGCAAATTCCGGCGCCCTCGGGTTCTTGACGGGCCTCACTCAACCCACACCGGAAGACCTCGTCAAGGAAATTGCTCGAACCCGCGATCTCACCGACAAGCCTTTCGGCGTCAATCTCACTATTCTGCCGTCGATCACGCCGCCGCCGTACGCCGAATACCGCCAGGCGATCATCGAATCCGGGATCAAGATCGTCGAAACCGCCGGTTCCAATCCGATCGATCATCTTCCGCATTTCAAGGACGCGGGCGTGAAGGTTATCCACAAGTGCACTGCAGTTCGACATGCGGTCAAAGCCGAGAGACTGGGCGTCGACGCCGTCAGCATCGACGGCTTCGAATGCGCCGGGCACCCAGGCGAGGACGACATACCAGGGCTCATTCTGATTCCGGCGGCCACGCAGCAACTCACGATTCCGGTGATCGCTTCAGGCGGAATCGCAGATTCACGTGGACTCGTCGCGGCGCTTGCGCTCGGAGCAGACGGCGTCAACATGGGAACTCGCTTCATGTGTACCGTGGAATCCCCTGTCGCACAATCGGTTAAAGAGCAGATTGTCGCAAACACCGAACGCGACACCAAGCTCATCTTCCGGACCCTTCACAACACCGCGCGCGTAGCCGCGAATGCGATCAGTGCCGAGGTCGTCGACATCGAAGCACGTGGCGACGCGCAGTTCAGCGACATTCAGCATCTGGTAGCCGGAGCCCGCGGACGCAAGGTCTTCGAGGACGGCGACCTCGATGCAGGCATCTGGTCCGCCGGACAGAGCCAAGGATTGATCAACGACATCCCGACCGTCGCCGACATGATCGACCGCATGGTCTCGGAGGCCGAACACCTCATCACCTCACGGCTTTCCGGATTCGTCACCGCTGTGAGCGCGGCATGACCGCCACCGCCGAGACGGGCTTTCGCTCCGAAATCACCGACGGTGTACTGCGATTGACCTTCGACCGCCCGAAGCGGATGAACGCGATCGATCTGCCCACGATGACTGCTTTCGCAGCTGCCGTCCACGACGGCGGCGCAGACCCGGCCGTTCGCACCATCGTCATCACCGGATCCGGTCGAGCGTTCTGCACCGGAGCCGACCTCGCCGCAGCGGCCGTCAACCCCGCAGACCCGAAAGTCGTCATGGATGCGGCGACGTCGCTGATTCGCGCCATCACCAGCGCCCCGGTCCCGGTGATCGCCGCGGTCAACGGCCCGGCCGCCGGCGTCGGCGTGTCCATCGCTCTAGCCGCGGACCTGACGTACGCCGCATCGAGCGCCTATTTCCTCCTCTCCTTCGTCAACATCGGTCTGATGCCCGACGGCGGCGCCAGTGCGTTGGTACCGGCAGCGATCGGACGCGCCCGAGCGGCCGAGATGGCATTGCTGGGCGAGCGAGTTTCCGCCGAGGACGCAGAGCGATTCGGGCTCGTGTCCCGCACCGTCGCCGACAACGCGTTCGACGCACTCGTCGACTCCGTCGTCGATCGCACGTCGAAGGCTCCCCGACGCGCCCTCGAACTCACCAAGCGCGCACTCAATGCGGTGACACTGGACCGCCTCGATGCTGCGCTGGAGCTCGAAAATACCGGTCAGGCAGAACTTCTCACTGGCGAGGACTTCAAAGAAGGCGCGATGGCGATGCTGCAGAAACGCGCGCCCCACTTCAAGTAATCACTGCGAATTTTCGTTAACAAAACCACTGTACGAATCGACGGCTCACTGTAGCCTGAGTCACACAATCACCCACGCATGAGAGGAACCCATCGATGGCCTCCACCGATGCAGTCTCCGAGGCGCAGCGTTCACGCCGCACCAACTGGAACAATCAGATCGCCAGGCATGCGCAGATGATTCCCGATCGCACCGCACTGCGATTCCTGGGCGATTCCATCACCTGGGGCACCCTCGACGCACGCGTCGAGAAGCTGGCGGACGCTCTTGCCCGACGCGGCGTCAGCTTCGGCGACCGCGTGCTCATCCTGATGCTCAACCGCCCCGAATACCTCGAGGTCGTGCTCGCGACCAACGCACTGGGCGCCATCGCTGTTCCGGTGAACTTCCGTCTGACACCACCCGAGGTCGCTTATCTGGTAAACGACTCCGGCTCCAAAGTCATTGTCGCCGAAGGACCGTTGGCTCCGTTGGCCGGAGCTGCGCGAGCCGCGTCCGGGGGTATCGACATCTCCATCACCGTAGGCGCCCCCGCCGAGGGTGACAGCCTGAATTACGAGGACTTGATCAGCGAAGAGGGCGAGTCGCACGCGTTCGTCGACATCCCGGACGACACTCCTGCACTCATCATGTACACCTCGGGAACCACCGGTCGCCCCAAGGGCTCGGTGCTCTCCCACTCCAACCTGTCTTCGCAAGCATTGACCTGTATCAGGGCCTTCCACCTGTTCAATGCCGATTCCATCGGCTTCTGCGCGTCGCCCATGTTCCACATCGCAGCCCTCGGTTCCATAGCGCCGAGCCTGCAACTCGGCACGACCACGGTGATCCATCCGGTCGGCGCATTCGACCCGGGTCAACTACTCGACATTCTGGAAGCCGAGAAGGTCACCAGCTTGTTCCTCGTGCCCGTGCAATGGCAGGCCGTGTGCGCCGTACAGAAGGCGCAACCGCGAGCACTGTCGCTGAAGAACATCTCGTGGGGCGCCGCACCGTCGTCCGACACGATCCTGCGGGCAATGGCCGAAACCTTCCCGGACGCATTCAATGTCGCGGTCTTCGGTCAGACCGAGATGTCGCCCATCACTTGCGTTCTCGACGGCGAGGATGCGATTCGTAAGCTCGGATCCGTCGGTCGGGTCATCCCGACCATCTCGGCCAGGGTCGTCGACGAGAACATGGACGACGTGGCGCCCGGTGAAATCGGTGAAATCGTCTACCGCGGGCCCACGATGATGAGCGAATACTGGAACAACCCCACCGCCACCGCTGACGCCTTCCACGGTGGATGGTTCCACTCCGGCGATCTCGTTCGAGTCGACGACGAAGGCTTCGTCTACGTCGTGGATCGCAAGAAGGACATGATCATCTCCGGCGGAGAGAACATCTACTGCGCGGAGGTGGAAAACGTCCTCTACGAACACGAATTGATCGTCGAAGCGGCCGTCGTCGGCCGCCCCGACGCCAAGTGGGGCGAGGTGCCCGTAGCGATCGTCGCGATGGCGCCAGGTTCAGCCGTGGACCTGACCATCGAGGAGCTGAGCAGCTTCCTCAACGATCGTCTCGCGCGCTACAAGCACCCGAAGGACATCGTCGTCGTGGAAGCGCTGCCGCGCAATGCAAGCGGCAAGGTCGTCAAGGGTGAACTGCGAGAGAAGGTTCGAGCGGTCGACGCAGTTTCCTGACTTCACACGCAAACGGGCGGCACCTCCAGCGAGGTGCCGCCCGTTTGTGTGTGCCCGTCAAGCGCTCGGCGAATGCAACTTCCGATGCAGTTCTCGCACCAGCGGAACCAACTCCGGCACCGGGCCTTCGACCGGGACGTTCGGCGCAACCTCGTTGACGGACAGAGACTTCACCGGCGCCGGGGACACACCCCACTCCGCGAGCCAGTCGCCGAGTTGAGCCGAAGAGCAGATGTAGACGATACGTCCGAGGCCCACCCACGCGTGCGCGGCCGAACACATCGCGCAGTGCTCTCCCGAGGTGAACACCGTTGCCGTCGAACGCTCTTCTGGCGTCAGGTACTGAGCCGCCCACCGAGCCAGCTCGAACTCGGGGTGGCGAGTGTTGTCGCCGCCCGCGATCCGGTTTCGATCTTCCGCCAGAAATGTTCCGTCGGCCGCTGCCAGGACGGAACCGAAAGGTTCGTCGCCCGCATCCAATGCTTCCGTTGCCAATTCGACGCAACGACGCAGGTGACCCAGTTCGATGTCGTTCATGTGTACGCCCTCTCCCGTGATACACGAAACGGGCGGCACCGGTGAGGTGCCGCCCGTTCGTTACCTACTCTGCTGTACTACTCTGCTGCGCTTTCGCTTTCGCCGGCCTTGGTCAGCTCGATCGGCGGTGCGTCCGGCACGTCGATCGGCTTCTTGGTAGGCGTGAACGTGAACTTCGCGTCCTCGCCCGAGCCTTCGCCGTCCCAGTTCTCGACGTCGACGAGCACGATGTGGCCGGGTCCGATCTCTCCGAAGAGGATCTTCTCGGACATCTGGTCCTCGATCTCGCGCTGGATGGTGCGACGCAGCGGTCGTGCACCCAGTACCGGATCGAATCCGCGCTTGGCCAGAAGCGACTTGGCCTTGTCGGTGACCTCCATGGCCATGTCCTTGTTCTTGAGTGCCGCCTCGACGCGAGCGAGCATCAGGTCGACCATCTGAACGATCTGCTCGTTCGTGAGCTGATGGAAGACGACGATGTCGTCGATACGGTTCAAGAACTCGGGACGGAAGTGCTTCTTCAGCTCGTCGTGAACCTTGAGCTTCATGCGCTCGTAGTTCGACTCCGTGCCCGTTCCCGAGCTGAAGCCCAGGCCGACTGCCTTGGAGATGTCAGACGTACCGAGGTTGGACGTGAAGATCAGCACCGTGTTCTTGAAGTCGACGGTACGTCCCTGACCGTCGGTGAGACGGCCGTCCTCGAGCACCTGCAGGAGGGTGTTGTAGATCTCCTGGTGTGCCTTCTCGATCTCGTCGAACAGCACGACGCTGAACGGCTTGCGGCGCACCTTCTCGGTGAGCTGGCCGCCCTCTTCGTATCCGACGTACCCGGGAGGGGCACCGAACAGACGCGAAGCGGTGAAGCGGTCGTGGAACTCGCCCATGTCGATCTGGATCAGAGCGTCGTCGTCACCGAACAGGAAGTTGGCGAGCGACTTCGCGAGCTCCGTCTTACCGACACCGGACGGGCCGGCGAAGATGAACGAGCCCGAGGGACGCTTGGGATCCTTCAGACCTGCACGCGTACGACGGATCGCCTTCGAGACGGACTTGACCGCCTCTTCCTGGCCGATGATCCGCTTGTGCAGTTCCTCTTCCATGCGGAGCAGACGAGTGGTCTCCTCCTCGGTGAGCTTGAAGACGGGGATACCGGTCCAGTTGCCCAGAACCTCGGCGATCTGCTCGTCGTCGACCTCGGCAATGACGTCCAGGTCGCCCGCACGCCACTGCTTCTCACGCTCAGCGCGCTGAGCAACGAGGGTCTTCTCCTTGTCACGCAGGTTCGCAGCCTTCTCGAAGTCCTGCGCGTCGATCGCGGACTCCTTCTCGCGACGCGCGTCGGCGATGCGATCGTCGAATTCGCGCAGGTCCGGCGGTGCAGTCATCCGACGGATGCGCATTCGCGCGCCCGCCTCGTCGATGAGGTCGATCGCCTTGTCCGGCAAGAAGCGGTCGTTGATGTAGCGGTCGGCCAGCGTCGCCGCTGCCACGAGAGCACCGTCCGTGATGGAGACACGGTGGTGAGCCTCGTAGCGGTCACGAAGACCCTTGAGGATCTCGATGGTGTGCTCGACGGTCGGCTCGCCCACCTGAACGGGCTGGAAACGACGCTCGAGGGCAGCATCCTTCTCGATGTACTTGCGGTACTCGTCGAGCGTGGTGGCACCGATGGTCTGCAGCTCACCGCGAGCAAGCTTGGGCTTGAGGATGGAGGCCGCGTCGATAGCGCCCTCGGCCGCGCCCGCACCCACGAGGGTGTGCAGCTCGTCGATGAACAGGATGATGTCGCCGCGGGTGTTGATCTCCTTGAGAACCTTCTTCAGGCGCTCTTCGAAGTCACCGCGGTAACGGCTGCCGGCCACGAGCGACCCGAGGTCGAGCGTGTACAGCTGCTTGTCCTTGAGGGTCTCGGGGACCTCGCCGTTGACGATTGCCTGAGCCAGGCCCTCGACCACAGCGGTCTTACCGACACCGGGTTCACCGATGAGAACCGGGTTGTTCTTGGTACGACGCGAGAGAACCTGCATGACGCGCTCGATTTCCTTCGAGCGGCCGATGACCGGGTCCAGCTTGCCTTCGAGGGCAGCTTGCGTCAGGTTGCGACCGAACTGGTCGAGCACGAGCGAGGTGGACGGCGTGCCGGCCTCTCCGCGAGTGCCACCGGTTTCGGTGGGCTCCTTGCCCTGGTAGCCCGACAGCAGCTGGATGACCTGCTGGCGGACGCGGTTGAGATCGGCACCGAGCTTGACCAGAACCTGGGCTGCTACGCCCTCACCCTCACGGATGAGACCGAGCAGGATGTGCTCCGTACCGATGTAGTTGTGTCCGAGCTGCAGCGCTTCGCGCAGACTCAGCTCGAGGACTTTCTTGGCGCGCGGTGTGAAGGGGATGTGACCGGACGGAGCCTGCTGGCCCTGGCCGATGATCTCCTCGACCTGGCTGCGGACTCCCTCGAGGGAGATACCCAACGACTCCAACGACTTGGCTGCGACACCTTCGCCCTCGTGAATGAGGCCGAGAAGGATGTGCTCCGTGCCGATGTAGTTGTGGTTGAGCATCCTGGCTTCTTCTTGAGCCAGGACAACAACGCGCCGCGCGCGATCGGTGAACCTCTCGAACATCGCTCTCCCTCACACTCTCCGGCGGGCAGGTTCGAGACCGGATGTCTCGTCCCTGGTCGCCGCGTTTCGCTCCGGCACTACAGACTGATCGCCTCGCCGGTCAGCGGACTGACGTCCACGAATCGACAAAGGTTGCACGACCCCACTTATTACTCTAGAGGGCGCGAAGTCCACCTGCTGCTCCTCCACCCGATTGGCGGCGGAAGCCGGACTGCTTACCGTTCACAACGTCGCAGCTGAGGGAATCGTTTCCCGGTTCCTGTACGCCTGAAGCGAACAGCGATTTTCGACGCCTGATCAGCCGAATATCGGGAGTACCCGAGCGCACGGCACCTCACGCGGATTCGACGGATCCAGCGCGTTGAGCGTCAGAGTCGCCGTTCGCTGCGACGCCACCAGCGCGATGTGATCCGACAGGTCCTGCTCGCAACCGTCCTGAACAACTATGTTCGACGCGTTCGACGCGGCCAGTATTCCGCTGCTGTACGGAACGACCACTTGATCGAACCGAGTCACGATGTTGGTGTACTCGACGTCATCGGAGTAGACGCCCGCGTCGCGCAGTTCGGTGACGAAGCTGGCGTTGTCGAAATCCGGTCCCCCGACGCCTTCCGGCGGGCCGACCTCCGAGCCGTCCCACAACGGAGCGATGGAGACGATCTTGGAAACGTGCGTGTCACCGCCGAGGAACTTGGCGTAGTAGGCACTGACCGTCGTCCCCTGGGAGTGCCCGATCAGGTCGACCTTCGAGGCACCCGTCGCAGAGAGAACGTCGTCGACGAAGTCCGACAGCTGCCCTGCGCTGTCTCCGAGTGGTGCGAGACCGCCGGCTGCGGAAATCGGCCACGGCTGGTCCGTTCGATTCCCGAAGGTGAGCGCAAAAACGCAGTATCCCTCGTTGGCTAGTACGGGTGCGAGTACGCCCCAATTGGTCTGACGGTTGGCCGCCGTCCCGTGCACCAGGACGACGGGATCAGGATGAGCAGCGGAAGGCGTGCACGAGAAGTCGTTGGTGCCAGGGGCCGATCCGCCCGGGCTGGTCGCTTCGAGGGCGATTCCGCTGAGGAAACCGGACGGAACGGGAAGAGGTTCGTTCGCCGACGCAAGAGACGGCGCGGACACGGCCACGGCTCCCGCCACAGCGAGAGCGCCCACGCATGTTCGAATCCCCACCGAAGGCCTCCGCATAGTGATCAACCCACGACGGGCAATACCGAGTTGCACGGTACCGGCCGCTGATGCGCGGGGTCGAGTGCATTGAGAGCAAAAGTCGCGGCGCGCAGCGATGCCGCGATGGCGAGGTGATCGGAGATGTCTTGCTCACAACCGTCCTGGACGACGATGTTGGTGGCGTTCGGCCCAGGCTCCAGCCCATTTGTATACGGCAGCACCAGTTCGTCGTAGCGGGTCGTGATGTTCGTATAGTGAACACCCGGCGCGTAAACGCCTCCCGCACGGAGATTTTCGATGAACTCCGAGCCTGCCCCCATGTTCAGACATGCCTTGCAGATCGGGAATCCGGCCTGCGCTGCCTCGGATACCCCGAGTTCGCGAAGGCTGCGGCCGACACTTGCCTGCTCGTTTCCGAGCGTTCCCTTCCACAGCGACGCCACCGAGACGATGTTGTCCACTTTGTCGGCACCACCGAGGAACTTCGCGTAGTACCCGTTGATGATGGTGCCCTGGGAATGTCCGATCAGATCTACCGATGTAGCACCCGTGGCATCAAGTACTTGATCGACAAAATTCGACAATTGCGCTGCGCTGGAAGGAATTTCCTGCATTCCACCGATGGCCGACAACGGCCACGGCTGCTCGGGGAAGTTGCCGTATGTCAGCGCGAAGACGCAGTAGCCCTCGTTGGCGAGCAACGGCGCATAGGTGGCCCAGTTGGTCTGCCTGTTTCCACCCGTTCCGTGAACGAGCACAACCGGATTGGGATGTTCGGCAGTCGGTTTACACGAAAAGTCATTGGATCCAGGAGCTGAACCGCCAGGATTTCCCAACTCCTGAGGAACACCGGCAAGGAAGGCATTGGGCACGGGCAACGGGGCCTGAGCCGAAGCCACGGAGGTGAACCCGACGAGCATCAGAGCGGCAAGAACCACGCCCCCGAACAACCTGTTTCTGTGCACGACCGACTCCTCTACGAGAGATGCGAACCGTGCAGACGCTAACAAACTAGAACGCGTTATCAATCCGTTTCGGCAAAATGCGCCCGAATCCATTCGCGATCCATTTCAGACGGCCTTTTCGTAGGCTCGGCGCACCTCGGTGGAAATACGACCGCGGGCCGAAATCTCGAAGCCGGCACCCTTGGCCCATTCGCGGATGGCGGCACTCTGATCGCGGTCCGCAACGGGACGGGATTTGGTCACCGCTCCGTTGACTGATTTGGCGGAATTCGACTTTCTCGCATGAGGAATCCACTTTTTCAGTGCATCGCGCAGTTCCGCGGCGTGGGCGGCGGTGAGATCGATTTCGTAAGCAACTCCGTCGACGGAAAACTCCACAGTTTCGTCCGCGGGCGATTTTTTGTCCAGATCGTCAACCATCGTGACAACAACCTTTTTCACCACGACCATTCCTCCCCAGATCCTTCGATAAGCAGCGACAATAGCACCTGGACAAACGTCCTGTCTTGGCTCGTCAGGATGATTGGGACTTCTCGCCGCCGGGTATGCCGGTCGACTTGTCTTGCGACAAGGACAGTGCCGATACACTCCTCGCGACGCATCGGGGGATGCATCCAGACGGGGGAATCATGACAGACGACGGCTCGAGAAAAGACCTCTACCGAGCGCAATCTTCGCCTCCAAGAACAGCACTCTCGCCAGTATCGCTTACGGCGGACCCACGAATTTCACCATCTCCGGACGCCCTGCGATCCGGTACACCGCAACCGTCACAAATATCCCGGCGGACAACGAATGCGATCCGCCCTCAGCACAATTCGATGTCGTCACCACACCCGGATACTCCACAGCCGAGGTCATGGTCTTCCTTGTCCAGTCGGATCAGGGACTACCTGACGCACTCAACCAGGGCACGATCGACCAAATCATCGCAACAATTCGTAAGTCCGAAACTCGGGCGACCGCGCATGGATGAATCCTTTGCCGCAGGCGAATGTCGTTGGGAACTATCGAATACCTTGGGAGCGCCCCAACTGAAAAAGGTTCAGCCGCAACATGTGCGGCCGAACCTTGATCGAAGTAAAGCTAGCGAGCGGACGGACGAACGATCGGGAAGAGGATCGTCTCGCGAATACCGAGACCAGTCAAAGCCATCAGCAGTCGATCGATTCCCATGCCGGTGCCGGTGGTCGGCGGCATGCCCTGTTCCATCGCGGCGAGGAACTCCTCGTCCAGCACCATCGCTTCGTCGTCGCCTGCCGACGCGAGGCGCGCCTGGTCGACAAAGCGCTCACGCTGGATGACCGGGTCGACCAGTTCGGAGTAGCCGGTCGCCAATTCGAATCCGCGGATGTAGAGGTCCCACTTCTCGGTGACACCCTTCTTGCTGCGGTGATCACGGGTCAGGGGCGACGTCTCGACCGGGAAGTCACGGACGAACGTCGGCACGTACAGCTGATCGCCGCACTGGTGTTCCCACAACTCCTCGACGAGCTTGCCGTGGCCGTAACCCTTGTCCTTGGGAACCTCGAGGCCGACCTTCTCCGCCAGAGCGAGAAGCTCGTCGACCGTCGTATCCGGCGTGACCTCGGTGCCGATGGCAGCCGACAGCGACGGGTACATCTCGAGAACCTGCCACTCGCCACTGACGTCGTACTCGGAACCGTCGGCGAGGGTGAGGACCTGCGTGCCGAATGCTTCCTGCGCAACTTCCTGGACGAGTTCACGAATCATCTTCGCGGAATCGTCGTACGTGCCGTAGGCCTCGTACGTCTCGAGCATCGCGAACTCGGGCGAGTGAGTGGAGTCGACTCCCTCGTTGCGGAAGTTGCGGTTGATCTCGAAGACCTTCTCGATACCGCCGACGACGCAACGCTTGAGGAACAGTTCCGGCGCGATACGCAGGTACAGGTCGATGTCGAGGGCGTTCGAGTGCGTGACGAACGGGCGAGCTGCCGCGCCGCCGTGCAGCGTCTGCAGCATCGGCGTCTCGACCTCGAGGAAGCCGCGGCTCTCGAGTGCATTGCGCAGCGCACGGACAACTGCGACGCGCTTGCGGGCGTTGTCCCGAGCCTCGGGACGAACGATCAGATCCGCGTAGCGCTGACGCACCCGGGACTCTTCGCTCATTTCCTTGTGAGCAACCGGCAGGGGGCGCAGCGACTTGGACGCGATCTGCCACGCGTCGGCCATCACGCTGAGCTCGCCGCGACGGGAGCTGATGACCTCACCGTGGATGAAGACGAAGTCGCCGAGGTCGACGTCGGACTTCCAGGCAGCCAGTGCCTCTTCGCCGACGCCGGCGAGGCTGATCATGGCCTGCAGCTGGGTACCGTCGCCTTCCTGCAGAGTCGCGAAGCACAGCTTGCCGGTGTTGCGCATGAAGATGACGCGGCCGACGACGCCGACCAGCACGCCAGTCGCCGTGTCCGGCTCGAGTTCCGGGTACTCCGCGCGGATCTGCGCGAGCGTGTGGGTGCGATCGACCGAAACCGGGTACGCCTCCTGCCCCTGCGCGAGGATCCGTTCACGCTTCTCGCGCCGGATACGGAGCTGCTCGGGGGTGTCGTCGACTGGCTGGGCTTCTACATCACTCACGGGGTACAAGACTACTGGGCCGTGTCCACCGCGTTTGTTGCTGGTAGCACCGCGGCCACCGCGAGCACGATTCCCGACAGCAGGTACAGCCCGACCCGAACGTGATTCCACATAGTCCAACCCGCCTCGTACGACGCCCATGCGGCCGCGTCGGTAGTGCTGACCGAGGCAAACGCGTCGTTGCGAGGGACGTGGTAGATCGCGGTCACCGCGAAGGACGCGAGCACCCCGACGCAACCGACGACAGCAAGGACCCAGCCGTCCGGTCTGGAGATCGCTGCCCAGATTCCAGCGGCGATCGCGGTGAGCGCCGATCCGACCAGCGGCAGCATCAACGCACTACGCGGCGCTTCGACGTTGATCGCCTGCATCGACGTGATCGCGGTATGTGCATCGACCGACCGCAGAGCGGGCATCACGAAGGACGAGAAGGCAAACAACGCACCACCGGCGACGAGCGCGCCGAGCGCAGTCACCCCGAGCAGCAGCTCCAAGAAAATCTCGGATTTCTTCACGACCAGACCCCCGTTCGGGCAGCCTCGGCGGCAAAAGTGGTGAAATCTCGAGCGGGTCGTTCCAGGACCTCTTCGACGACGCCGGTCACACTTTGATTTCGTCCGTCGAGAACCTCGGCAAACAGGTACCTGAGTAACTCCACGACGTCACTCGGGACGCCGACCTCCGCCATGCCGTCGGAAAACTGTTTGAGTCCAATTCTTTCGAATGTCACGAGACGACCCGACGCCGTCGAAATCGCATCCACCGCCGCCGCGAAGGTGAGCAACTCCGGACCTGTCACCTCGAGAACTCGGCCGAGGAGGTCGGTTCGAGTCAATGCGGCCACCGCCACGTCGGCGAGATCGTCGACGTCGATGAACGGCTCCCCCACCTCACCGACCGGAAGTGCCAGGTGGCCTTCCCGAATCGGATCGAGTAGGTACCCCTCACTGAAGTTCTGGGCAAACCAACTGGCCCGCACCACAGCCCATTCCAGACCGCTGTCGGCGAGAACCTGCTCGGCTTTCTGCGCCGCCGGTTCACCGCGCCCGGACAAGAGCACCATGCGACGAACCCCTTCGCGGTACGCAAGCTCCGCGAACTCCTCGATGTGGGTGCTCGATTCCGGAACAGCCAGATCTGGCGCATACGTCACATATGCCACGTCGACGCCGGACACTGCTGGCTGCCACGTCGCCTGATCGTTCCAGTCGAAACGCGTCCCGGATGTTCTCGACGCGATTCGGGTACGGATTCCCACCGCCGTCAGCCTCTGCGCAACGCGCGCACCGGTCTTGCCGGTACCACCGATCACTACTGCCGATTGAATGTCGCTTGTTGTCGTCATGCACTCATTCGACCGCGGAGCATCAATACGATCCATAGCCGAAGATCGCAAAAACATACGCCAGCGTCTACCGTCGAAGCATGGATGCATTGTCGATGATGCTGGCCGGATCGCGGGCGGAGGGCGCTTTTCTACTGCGCTCGCTGCTCGATCCACCGTGGTCATTACGTATCGAGGACCACGCACCGATCACCGTGCTGGTTCTGGTTCGAGGCAGCGCGGTCGTCGTCTCCGACACCGGACAGACAGAAGATCTCGAGGCCGGCGACGTTGCACTCCTGCGCGGCCCCGATCCGTATACGGTCGCCGATCACCCGGACACACCAGTCCACGTACTGATCGACGAAGCACAGAATTGCGCTGCGGTCGACGGATCACCACTCGAGGACATGTCAGTTCACGGCATTCGCACCTGGGGCAACTCGACCAGTGGTCAGACCGTCATGCTCACGGGCACATACCGTTTGGACTCCTATGTCAGCCGTCAGATCCTCGACAGCCTGACACCCGTCGCGGTAGTACGACGCAGCATCGAAACCGCGCCGATGACAAACCTTCTGGAACAACAGATCGCCGCCGACGGGCCCGGACAGGAAGTGTTGTTGGACAGGCTCCTTGACCTGGTCCTGATCTCAGCGGCCCGGACCTGGTTCGCCGAGAACCCGAATCGATCACCGCGATGGATCAAGGCCTACGAGGATCCCATCATTGGGCATGCCTTGCGGCTCATACACAATCGGCCGGAACACCCCTGGACGGTCGCGAGCCTGGCCCAGGAGTCCGGCAGTTCGCGAGCGGCCTTCGCGCGCCGGTTCACCAGCCTCATGAGGCTCGGACCTGTCGGCTATCTGACCGAGTGGCGACTGTCCGTGGCGGCAGATCTGCTCGCAGACCCGGCACGAACGGTGTCGTCGATCGCGCGAGAAGTGGGTTACTCGAGCCCCTTCGCCCTCACAACCGCGTTCACCCGTCATCACGGAATGAGCCCGAAGATGTACCGCCAGACCCGCTGTGCGCCTTTATTAACCGCCCGCGGTTAATAAAGGCGCACAGCAAATACCTCAATGAGCCGAAACCGCCGCCAGCTCGCGGGAGCAATGACGAACTCCGCTCAGCGCACCGAGCAGGCCGGCGGCCTTGATCGCCTGGTATCCACCCACGAGATCGGTGGCCTTGTGCAGACCCAACTGCTGCAACGACGCTGCGGCCAGGCTCGAGGTGTAACCCTCGGAGCAGACGATCACCCACTCGACGTCGTGGTCGGTGGCCAACGCGAGGTGCGCGCTGCTGGTGGGGTCGAGGCGCCATTCGAGCACGTTCCGCTCGATCGCGAGTGCACCGGGAAGAGTTCCCTCGATGGCGCGCTGCGCCTGCGGGCGAATGTCGACGAAGATCGCGCCGCGGTGGAAGGCTTCGGTGAGCTGGAAGACGTACATACGATCGATCTGTGCGCGAGCGTCGTCGAGCATTTGGTCGATGGTCATTTGGTGCCCCCCTCGGGCAGGTCGGTCAGCTCGGTACGGGTGCGGCGAAGTGTCCGGTGATCCGTCACTTCGTAGAAGGACATTGCCGTCAGCGGCGGCGAGTAGGCGTGAACACTCAGAGTCGGTGCATCAGAGCTGATTTCGATCGGAGCACCGGGAGCATCCGTCGAACGCACGACATCGTGAACCCATCCGAGCGGGAACGAAGCCTGATCGCCGGCGTCGAGCTGGCGTTCCACCAGGGAGTCACCGGCCCAACGGAATTCGGTGAGCGAACCACTGAGGACGGTCAAGGCACCGAACGAGCCTGCGTGGTCGTGCAATTCGGTGTTGCGTTCGGGCACCCAACTGATGAGCCACACATCGACGTCGTCGTCCGCGTGCAAGCGGGTGGACCAACGGTCGAGCGTCGGGAAGGTGTCGGGGATGAGGTGATCGAAACGGCCGTCGAGCACGCCGTTTGCTCCCTCGTCGGTCAGACGCAGCAGATCGGCCGGGCGAAGGCGGGTAGGCAACGACGCACCACTCGGGCGACGTCCGGACGCCCCACGGTTAGCGCTACGACCTGCGGAAACAGCACGGTCAGCAGTAAGAGTCGGGGCCAAAACAGAGAGATCTGCAGAATATGTGGATAGCACGAGCTAGCTCCAAGGAATGTGAATTGGTCAAGGCAGCGGTCAGCCTCGACAACACTCCTGAGCACCCATGCAGCGATTCACGAGCACCATTGTGGCATAACTTTTGCAATCGCGAAACCGCTGGAACGAAACCATCGATCAGGCGACGGGTCGTCGACCGGATCCACGACGCGCCTGATTGCGCTCGAAGACCAACCTCAGCCCCTCGAGAGTGAGGTCCCGTTCGAGGTGATCGATGGTGTCGGACTCGGGAATGATCAGCGGTGCGCTGTCCCCGGTCGCGATCACGGAGACGTCGTCACCACCGAACTCCGGTAGTTCGTCGCGGACGCGGTTGACCAATCCGTCGACGAGGCCCGCAAAGCCGAATACCGCACCGGACTGCATGCATTCGACGGTATTCTTGCCGACCACCGAACGCGGGCGCACCAATTCGACCTTGCGCAGCGCAGCGGACTGCGACGCCAAGGCATCGGTCGAGATCTCGAGTCCGGGCGCGATGCAGCCGCCCAGAAACTCACCCTTGGCGGAAACGACGTCGACACAGGTCGACGTACCGAAGTCCACGACAATGCATGGCCCCTCGTAAAGATGGTGAGCGGCAAGGCTGTTGACGATCCGGTCGGCTCCCACCTCTTTGGGGTTGTCCACCAGCAGTGGCACACCGGTGCGAATACCCGGTTCGACCACCACATGGGGAACGTGACCCCAGTACCGCTCGAGCATCACACGGATTTCACGCAAGACGGACGGCACTGTCGACAGCGCCGCAACGCCGGTGATCTGATCGACATGAGAACCCAACAGCCCACGGAAGGTCAACGCCAACTCGTCGGCAGTCATCCGAGGATCGGTTCGCATTCGCCAGTCCTGCAACAGCTTCGAATACTCACCAGTCCCGGAGAACAGACCGAGAACGATGTTGGTGTTCCGGACGTCGACCGTGAGCAGCATGGATTACACCAGGCTGGATTCGCGCGAGGCCTCGAGCGTCGACAGCATGCGTGGGGTGATCAGACCCGAACCCTCCGGCGCGTGAGCCGGGTCGGAACCGAGTTCGATCTGCTTGTTGTCGGCATCGACGAAGACGACGCGCGGGGAGTACTCCTTGACTTCCTGCTCGTTCATCACGCCGTAGGCGATGAGGATGACCAGGTCGCCTGGCTTTACCAGATGCGCTGCCGCACCATTGATTCCGATGACACCGGTTCCGCGCTCGCCGGCAATGACGTACGTCTCGAGACGCGCACCGTTGTCGATGTCGACGATGCACACCTGTTCGCCTTCGAGGAGGTCTGCGGCGTCCATCAGATCCTGGTCGACGGTGACGGAGCCGACGTAATGCAGGTCGGCGTGAGTCACGGTGGCGCGGTGGATCTTCGACTTCATCATCGTGCGAAACATATCCAGGTCCTTACTCGTGAAAAGTGCTCAGTGAGACAGCAGGTCGTCGATGGCGTCGGCGGATGGGTCGGTGTCACGCTCGAGGAAGCCGGTTCCCACCGCGACACCGACGTTGTCGATCAAACGGGTGGTTCCGAGCTTGGCGGCCACCAACAGTCGACCGTCACCTCGCTCGGGCGCGGGGCCCAGATCGACGCCCCGAACCTCGAGGTAGTCGACCTCGATTTCCGGAACAGCTGCCAGAACAGCGCGTGCGGTTTCCAGGATTGCTTCCGCTCCCCCAGCCGCCGCGTGTGCACCGGCGATCAGAGCGGCGGACAGCGCGACCGCTGCCGCGCGCTGGTTCTCGTCGAGGTAGCGATTGCGAGAGGACAACGCGAGACCGTCGAACTCGCGAACCGTCGGAACTCCGATGATCTGTACATCGAAGTTGAGATCCCACACCATCTGACGGATGAGCGTCAGCTGCTGGTAGTCCTTCTCACCGAAGTACGCGTGATTGGGTGCCGCGATCTGCAGCAACTTCGCCACTACCGTCAGCATTCCCGCGAAGTGAGTGGGGCGCGCTCCGCCTTCGAGTTCGCTACCCAACGGGCCCGGCACGATGGTGGTGCGCTGGCCCCGCGGGTACATCGTCTTGGCGCTCGGCGCGAACACCAATTCGACGCCCTCGGCGCGCAACAGGTCGAGATCCGCATCGAGAGTGCGCGGGTACGCGTCCAGATCTTCGCCGGCACCGAACTGGAGCGGGTTCACGAAGATGGAAACGATCACGACGGCGCCGGTGACCTTGGCCTGACGAACCAGTTCGATGTGGCCGGCATGCAGCGCACCCATCGTCGGAACGAGCGCCACCTGACGCCCGACACCTCGCAGTGCCCGCGAGACGCGCCGAAGCTTGTCCGGATCGTGGTGCACCGTCAGTTCGCCGCGCTTGTATCCGCCCTGCAGATCACTCACGACGGTCACCTCCCGTTTCAGTCAAGATGTCGAACAATTCGGTGGGGGCGCCCACCCGCTGGGCCGATCGCAAGGACATCGCCCGATAGCCGGCAGCGAGCTCCGGATCCAGGTCTGTCAGTACGCGCAAATGTGTGTCGACAGCAGCAGCGTCGCCGCGTGCCACCGGGCCGGTCAACGCCGAGGGACCGCGTCGTAGCGCGTTGTCCAAGGCCGCCGACAGCAGCGGCTGCAGGACTCGCTCGGCCACTCCACCCGGATCGCCGTCGACCAACTGCTGACCGAGCAGCTCGTCACCTTGCAACGACGCTCGCAGGGCCTCGACGGCGTCGACCACGAGCGTGACCAGGTGATTACTGCCGTGAGCCAGTGCGGCGTGGTAGAGCGCGCGGTTCTCCTCGCGCACTCGGACGGGCTCGCCGCCGATCTCGAGGACCAGTGACTGCGCGATCGCGTAACCGATGTCGTCGGCAGCGGTGATTCCGAAGCATGCCGACGACAGCCGTGCGGTGTCCTCGTCGTGACCGGTGAACGTCATCGCCGGATGGATAGCCAGGGGCAGTGCGCCCAGTTCGGTGAGTGGAGTCAGGATCGCGATCCCGTTGGCACCGGACGTATGGGCGACGAGCGTGCCGGGCTTGACGGCATGGGTGGCCGCCAGACCTCGAACAAGATCCGCAAGTTGATCGTCAGGAACGGCGAGAATCAGCAACTCGGAACGAGCTGCGACGTCGGCAGCCGGAAGAATTTCGGTATCGGGAAGCCGCTTCACAGCGCGGGCAACCGAGGCGCTGGAGACGGCGGAGCAAGCGCTGACAACATGACCGGCTCGCTCCAATGCGGCACCGACAGCTGTTCCGACCCGGCCTGCTGAGACAATTCCTACCGTCAATCGCGCAGGTGCAGGTCCATTAGTGATCCCGAAGGAAGTCACCGGATTCCTCTCGTTCGTTCCAGTCCCGCTCGGCGGGTACCAGACGTTCTGCGTCCGAGGATATCCTTCGCCCGAACCGTCATGCCATGGCCGGGCGAGTGATCTGCGACTCAGTCCTCTCGGCGACGGCGTCGACCGGAGCCTTCGGACGGGCTGTTCGAACTCAGGTTTGCCATGATTTCGGCGACGGTCAATCCGTTGGAATGAGCACCACTGGCGGCATCTTCCGGGGCAGCACGGCGACGACGTCGCGGCTCCGCGTCAGACTCCGCAGCGGATTCGGGTTCAGCTTCCGCGACAGCTTCGGGAACAACCGCGGGAACAACCGCGGGCACCTCTTCGACGACAGCGTCTTCGATGACGGCATCTTCGATGTTCGGGGCCTGGGCGGGAGCCTTGGCTTCAGGCTCGACCGGCGCGACCGGCTCCGAATCCTTCTTCACCGGAACGTCTTTCACCGTTCGTGTCGGCGAGGAACTCACCGGAGAACTCGGTGCTTGGTTCCCGCTCTGGGGCTTCTGCGTCTCTCGAGACTTCTGGGTCGGGATGACGCGCGGCGCCACGAAGCTGCTGTCACGCCACGACGTCTCCGCGAACACGACGGTTGTCTCAGCAGTCACCGGATCGTCGTTGGGTGAAGCCAGGCCGCCGACGTTCGGTGCCGGTTGGCTGGGCCCGCTCTGGCCGGCGCCGGGAACGTACAACCCCGACGGTGCCGGCTGGTACGCGCCGTACGAACTACCGCCAAGTTCCGGCACTCGCGTCGAATCGGTCTTGAGCGCGGTCTGTTCGGGCAGCAGCCCACCTTCGAACAGTGCTTCGAGGTTTCGGCGCAGCGCTACCAATTCGGCGCGCAACCCGGCCAGCTCCTCCGCGTCCGCGGTCACCTCACGTCGCACGCGACCTTCGACGCTCAGTTCGTACTCGCGTCGAGCAGAAATTTCACGTTCGAGCTGCAGTTCGTACACGGTCTGCAGATCAGCAACCTTGGCTTTGTCCAGTGCCGACTCACGCCGATACTTGGTCATGGCGATAGCGCCGAGGGTGGCTGCCCACAGAGCGACGACCAGACCCACCCGAAGAAGCTGAACGCTGTTGCTGAAAATCAGAAACAGCGAAGCAATGACAGCAAGTGCCAGAAGAGCAGCAATGATCATCTGGCTCGCGCTGCGCTTGCTTCGGCGCGCAGACTTCGATCGACCAGAATTTGTCATGGTTGCCAGGGTACTTGCCGAGACCGGGGTCGCCACGTACCTCGGTGGGTGATTTGCCGACCAGGCTGTCAGTGCGCAGGCTCGTCAGGTGTATCTTCCGGCGTCTTGCAACAATGTTCGAGCCACAGAGCTGCCGCTACCAGCGCAATTGCGGCGCCCAACCCCACCCACGCGCCCGGCGTGTCGGAGGCTGCAGCCTGCAGAACCGAGCGCTGTGGGATGAGATACACCAGCACTCCGACCCAGACACCGACGGTAGCTGAACCGACCAAAGCGGATGCTTTGGCCAATGCCAGCGCTCGGGCGGCGGTGATCGGATGAAGCTGTCTGAGCCCGTCGCCGACCTGCCGGTTTTTGACGCGTGAACGAATGACAAAAGCGAAGACGGCCTCGGCAACGGCCACGAAGTACAGCGACGCTCCCGCATAAACAGGGATGGGCGGCATCGAACCGTAGAACACGCGAATCAGAATCCAGGTGGCCACGGCCGCCACTGCGGCGAGTACCGCGAGTTCACTGATCCGGGTCGGCTTCAAACCCTTGTCGTTTTCGGTCACCGCGCAAGCACCACATCGGTAGTGCGGACACCTTCGCGCTCAGTGCGATCGAGGCCGTCGAGAATTTGTGCCACCGGCAACTTCTGGCCGTCGACGATCAGCGTCGCGTCAGGCTCGACGTCCAGCCAGGGAACGAGAACGAATGCCCGAAGATGCGCGCGCGGATGCGGAAGTGTGAGCACGGGATCGGAACTGACGACGCCTTCGCAGTCGACTACGTCCACGTCCAGGCTCCGTGGCCCCCACCGCTGTTCGCGCACCCGGTCTGCGGCTTCCTCGAGAGCTTGCGAGCGGCGAAGCCATTCAGCGGCATCGGCTTCGGGATCGTCGACCACCACCACCGCGTTGTAGAAATCCTGCTGCTCGACGCCACCCCACGGCGCGGTCGAGTAGACCGGTGAGACAGCAACGACGGCGCTGCCCAACCCGTCGACAACGGACTGCAGGTGAGCCACGCTGTCGCCGATGTTGGAACCGATCGACAGAACAGCGCGCGTCATGCCGATCGGGTCCGATGTGCGACGACGGCAACGTCCGCAAAAACCAGCGGAATCGGTGCCGACGGTTTGTGGACAACAACCTCGACGCTCTCGACTCGCGAATCTTTCATGACGTCGTCGGCGATCTCCGCGGCGACGGTCTCGATGAGATCGCGCGACGGGCCGGCGACTATCGCTGCGGCGGCTTCCGCCAACTCGCCGTAGTGCAGGGTCTGCGTCAGGTCGTCCGACGCCGCGGCGGGAGCCAAGTCCATCCACACGGTGATGTCGATGAAGAAGTCCTGACCGTCACGCTTCTCGTGGTCGAACACTCCGTGATTGCCGCGAACCTTCAGTCCGCGCAATTCGATTCGGTCCCCCATGTCAGGCCCTTTCTCGTCCACGGTTCCAGGCGTCGACCACGGCAATGGCGTCGAGCGAAGCTTGTGCGTCGTGCACCCGAACTCCCCAGGCGCCTTCGCGCGCTGCAAGGGCGGAGACCACGGCCGTCGCAGTCTCGCGGCCACCAGGTGGACGCGGATTGCCGTCGGGATCGCTGAGCAGAGACCCGAGGAACCGCTTTCGGGAAGCGCCGACCAGTACCGGGAATCCGGTCGCGTTGAACTCGGGTAGTGCACGCAACAGTGCCCAGTTGTGGTCGGCGTTCTTAGCGAACCCGAGGCCGGGGTCGAGGATGATCGACGACGAATCGACCCCCGCCTTCAACGCCAGATCGACCTGCGACAGCAGTTCGTCACGGACGTCGCGGACCACGTCGTCGTAGTGATCGGCGCTGCCACGATGGACATAGTCACCGGCCGAGCGCCAATGCATGAGGATCCAGGGCACTCCGGCGTCGGCCACAACGGAGGCCATGTCGGGGTCTGCGCGACCACCCGATACGTCGTTGACGATGCCTGCGCCCGCTTCGATCGCGGCGGCGGCAACGGAAGCACGCATCGTGTCGACGCTGACGCGAATTCCGGCTGCCACGAGTTCTTCGATCACCGGGGCAATTCGGTCCGCCTCGAGTTTCGGATCGACACGGGTGGCTCCGGGGCGCGTCGACTCGCCGCCGACGTCGACGATGTCGACGCCGATGCGTTGCAGTTCGAGTCCGCGAGCGATCGCCGCGTCACGATCGAGAAATTGACCACCGTCGGAAAACGAATCGGAGGTGACGTTCAGAATCCCCATCACGACCATCCGGGCCGGATCGCTGCCTGCAACGGGAGCCGCGGACATCTTGCTCACTTACGCAGGATGAGGTCCAGCGCTTCGGACCGCGAGGCCGCGCTGGATTGCAGGAGCCCACGAACCGCAGACGTGGTCGTGCTGGCTCCGGGCTTGCGGATACCGCGCATCGCCATGCACAGATGCTCGGCTTCGATGACGACGATGGCTCCACGCGGGTCGAGCTTGCGCATCAAAGCATCCGCGATCTGACTGGTCAGGCGTTCTTGCACCTGCGGACGCTTGGCGTACAGGTCGACGACGCGCGCGAGCTTCGACAAACCGGTGACCTTGCCCGACTTTCCCGGGATGTAGCCAACGTGAGCAACACCGTGGAAGGACACCAGGTGGTGCTCGCACGTCGAGAACATCGGAATGTCTCGCACGAGCACCAATTCCTGGTGACCCTCGTCGAAAGTCGTGTTCAACGCGTCGTCGGGCTCGGAGTACAGGCCCGCGAAGATCTCCTTGTACGAGCGCGCCACCCGGGCCGGCGTATCGAGCAGGCCTGGGCGCTCCGGATCTTCACCGACCGCGATCAACAATTCCCGTACGGCAGCCTCTGCCCGCGCCTGATCGAACGGGCGGCCCGTTCCGAGCGACACCAGTTCACTGGCCACATCATTCACCGACAACCGAACTCTCCTCGAGAATTGTTCACAGGTCCCCCGCCGCAGAGCCTAGTGGCGCAAGGTCAGCGAGATCCGTCCGGTCCGTCCCAGCGAACGGTGCTCGGTCCCTCGTCCTCAGCCGAATGATGCGGCGGAGGAGTTTGCGGCTGTTCCGGTGCGGGGCTCTGCCACTGGTTTTCACCCGACGGGTTTCCCCGGTTCGGATCGGCGAAGGGTCCACTGTCCGGGTACTGCACCGGGTAATCGGGCTGCGCGGGGTAACGGCGGCCGGGATGCGGCTGCTCCGGGTACGCCTGCTGCCCCGGGTGCGGCTGGCCGTACTGCCCCTGATCGGGCTGGGGCTGACCGTGTTGGGGCTGACCGTACTGGCCCTGCGACTGGTTCGGCGGGGTCGGATTCTGTCCACCGGTGTACCCACCCGACTGCTGTCCGGGGTACGTCGGCGACGGGTTCTCACGCGGAGGCCAACCCGGTGCCGACCATCCGGCGGGCGCTCCGTAGTCGGGTGTTCCCGGTTGCGGAGTCTGCTGCGGAGCACTCGGCTGCGGGTACGAAGGCTGTGCGTAGCCGTTCGAGGGCCCCTGGTTGCCGTTGTTGGGGAGACCACCGTTGTTGGGGACACCGCCGTTGGGGGCACCGCTGTTGGGTGCGCCTGCCTTGACGAGAACAGGTGCGGCAGCGGGCTCCGGCCAGGTTTCGCCGCGCTCGATCGCGAGTTCGCGAGGAGTCTTCACCGGCGGACGATCCGAAGGCGTGCGCCCACCGAAATCGTTGAAAGCCGTGATGCGCGGACGCTTTTCGACGCCGGCAAGGATCTTCTCGAGGTCCTTGCGAGTCAACGTCTCACGCTCGAGCAGTTCGGTAGCGATGAGGTCGAGCGCATCGCGGTACTCGTTGAGGATTGCCCACGCTTCGGTGTGCGCTGCCTCGATGAGGTTGCGCACCTCTTCGTCGATTTCACGGGCGATCTCGTGTGAGTAGTCGGACTGAACGCCCATCGAACGGCCGAGGAACGGATCCCCGCCCTCCTGTCCGTAGCGAACCGCGCCGAGCTTGGCACTCATGCCGTATTCGGTGACCATCGCGCGGGCGATCTTGGTCGCCATGTCGATATCGGACGACGCTCCGGTGGTGGGCTCGTGGAACACCAACTCCTCGGCGGCGCGTCCACCCATTGCCATGACGAGACGAGCGATCATCTCCGAACGCGTCATCAAACCCTTGTCGTCCTCGGGCACGGTCATCGCGTGGCCACCCGTGCGACCGCGAGCGAGGATCGTGACCTTGTAGACCGGCTCGATGTCAGGCATTGCCCAAGCAGCCAGCGTGTGACCGCCCTCGTGGTACGCCGTGATCTTCTTCTCGTGCTCGCTGATGATGCGACTCTTACGCCGCGGTCCACCGACAACACGATCCACCGATTCCTCGAGCGAGGCTTCGGTGATGACGGTTCCGTTTTCGCGTGCGGTGAGCAGCGCAGCCTCGTTGATGACGTTGGCGAGATCAGCACCCGACATTCCGACGGTCCGCTTGGCGAGACCTTCGAGGTCGGCGTTGGGATCGATCGGCTTGCCCTGCGAGTGCACGCGCAGGATCGCGCGGCGACCGGCGAGGTCGGGGGCGCCGACCGGAATCTGGCGATCGAAGCGTCCCGGACGCAGCAGTGCGGGGTCGAGGATGTCGGGGCGGTTGGTTGCGGCGATCAAGATGATGCCGGTGCGATCACCGAAGCCGTCCATCTCGACGAGCAACTGGTTGAGTGTCTGCTCGCGCTCGTCGTGTCCGCCGCCCAGTCCTGCGCCGCGCTGACGACCGACGGCGTCGATCTCGTCGACGAAGATGATGCAGGGGCTGTTCTGCTTGGCCTGCTCGAACATGTCGCGAACACGCGAAGCACCGACACCGACGAACATCTCGACGAAGTCCGAGCCGGAGATGGTGAAGAACGGGACGCCGGCTTCGCCTGCGACAGCGCGAGCGAGCAGCGTCTTACCGGTTCCGGGAGGGCCGTACAGCAGCACACCGCGCGGAATCTTGGCGCCGAGCGCCTGGTAGCGAGCCGGGTTCTGCAGGAAGTCCTTGATCTCGTACAGCTCTTCGACAGCCTCGTCCGCACCGGCGACGTCGGCGAACGTGGTTTTCGGCATGTCCTTGGTGAGCTGCTTGGCCTTCGACTTACCGAATCCCATGACTCCGCCGCGACCACCGCCGCCCTGCATCCGGTTCATGACGAAGAAGAAGATGCCGAACAGAATGATCATCGGCAGCACGAATAGAAGGATCGACGTCAGCCAGCTCTCCTGAGTGACCGTCGTGTTGAACTTGTCCGCACCGGCGCCTTCGACCTTGTCGAAGATCTGCTCCGACGCACTCGCGGGGTACTTCGCCAGGATCTGCGTCTTACCGTCGGTGGCGTCGTTGCCGTTCTTGAGCCACAGACGAACCTGCTGCTCACGGTCGTCGATCTGCGCCGACTCAACGTTCTTGGCGTCGAGTTGGGAGATCGCGACCGAGGTGTCGACGGTCTTGAAGTCGCGGGTGTCGTTGCTGAAGTAGCTGAAGGCATAGATCACCAACAGCACGACGGCTACGAGTAGCACGTTACGGAACACAGTCTTACGGTTCATACAGGTCGGCCGATGTGGCCGGTCCTTTCGAGAGTGCGGGTCTGCCAGGTCGCCTTCCGGCTGCCAACCGGACACCTGCAGGTTACCGCGATCGGCCCCATCGATGCCCGCCAGCGGCCGTGCCGCTTGGTTGGAACGGTCGTCACTGTGTTCAACGTGCGCATTGCCGATCAGGTTCCCGGGCTACGTCGCAGCACAGTTTCCTGTGAGCGAACATGCTCATAGTGGTTATCGTGCGCTTTTCCGACGCTCGTCCGTCGTTATTCGTCAGGCCGTTTCGGAGAGGATTCCCGCAACAGCGTCAGCGGCGCCCGATTGGTCACCGTCGATGATCCGGTGGGCGAGCTGATCGAGTCGCGCAGACAGTCGCGCCGAGGACTCGGGCACGTCTGCCTGCTTGGCGATGGTGTCGTCGAGATCAGCCAATAGGCCGCCACCGGCCAGGTGCCTGACGCAGCGCCATGTCTCGGCGAAGTTTCTCGCGGTCCCGTCGTCGGTCAACATCGCGACCCGAAGCGCAGCGTTGGGATTCGACGCCGCCGCCCGAGCCAGGCCGGCCATGATCGCCTCCCTGGCAGCAGTCAGTTCGTCGACAGTTCGGTCTTGCAACCGCACTCCCGAATCCGCAGACCTACCCGCGTCGGGCGTGGGAGCTTCGCGAATCACCGCTCCGTTACCGTGCTGAATTTCCACTCTGCCTCGAATCTCGAGGGCCACGAGCGCTTGAGCCAGCGACGCTCGACTGACGCCGAGTTCGGCAGCCAGGCTGCGTTCGGGAGGAAGCCGATCGCCGGGCGAAAGGCCTTGAGCCTCGATGAAATTCGAAATGTGCTCGGCCAACTGCTCATACAGACGCGGACGCTTCAATCGTCCGGGCAGGCCCGAGCGCGAGCCGGGCGATGACGTCGAATTCATGCCTCGGAGTGTACTTGACAAATGGAGCAGTGGCAGAGAGGCTAGGCCAATTCCAAGTGATGCAGACCACAAGCTGGTCGCGAACGGATTGAGAGTTCGATGGCAAATGTCATAGCCCTGTCAGTACTTGTCCTGGTGTTCGTCATATCCACCGTGAGGTCGGTGAACATGGGTGCGCTCGCCCTGGTGGCTGCCTTCGTCGTCGGAACACTGGTCTTCACCGTCGATACCAGCGAGATCCTCGACGGCTTCCCGGCCAGCCTCTTCGTCATCCTGGTCGGCGTCACCTACCTGTTCGCGCTGGCCAGAAACAACGGCACGGTCGACTGGATCATTCACGCGGCAGTCCGCGCGGTCAGAGGACGAGTGGCCCTCGTGCCGTGGGCGATGTTCGCGGTGTGCGCGGCCGTCACCGCCATGGGCGCGGTCAGTCCCGCTGCCGTCGCCATCATCGCGCCCGTGGCAATGGGCTTCGCCACCCGCTACCGGATCCACCCCATGCTGATGGGCTTCATGGTCGTCCAGGGCGCAACGGCGGGCAGCTTCTCCCCTATCGGAATCTTCGGTGTGATCACCAACGACGTCATGCGTCAGAACGGCCTCCCGTCGAGCCCGGCCTTGCTGTTCGTCTCGACCTTCGCGGCCGCGGCCGTTGTTGCTGCCATCGCGTACGTCTCGTTCGGCGGACGCGCGTTGATTGCGCGCGGCGCCTCCGAACGCGTGCTCGTCAACGCAGTCGGCAATGCGTCTGGCGGTGGCGACACCATCACCGGTTCGGGTTCCGGCGACAGCTCGAAGGGTGGCGGCAAGTCCTCGGGTGGGGCCGCTCCGCACGAGGGAGCGCTCAATCTCGAGCGGCGACTCACCCTGCTCGGACTGGCGTCGCTTGCACTCGGCGCCTTGGTGTTCGACCTCGACGTCGGATTCACCGCACTGACCGTCGCGGTACTTCTCACCCTGATCTTCCCTGCCTCCGCCCGCGGCGCCGTCGACAAGATCAGCTGGGGCACCGTGCTCCTCATCGGCGGAATCGTCACGTACGTCGCTCTTCTGCAGAACCAGAACACCGTCCAGTGGCTCGGGGATTCTGTTGCACACGTGGGGATTCCACTTCTCGCAGCCTTCTTGATCTGCCTGATCGGCGCGATCGTGTCGGCGTTCGCATCCACCACGGGAATCCTCGGCGCACTCATCCCTTTGGCAATTCCATTCCTCATGACCGGTCAGGTCAATGCAACCGGTCTGGTCATCGCGCTGGCAATCTCCTCGTCTCTGGTCGATTGCAGTCCGTTCTCGACCAACGGCGCGCTGGTGGTCGCGAACGCCGCTCCGGAAGAACGCGACGTGGTGTTCGGGCTGACGATGCGGTGGGGCATGACCATCATGGTGGTGACGCCGATTCTCGCCTGGCTGCTGTTCGTTGTTCCATGGTCCGTCTGAATCTTCGCTCAAAGAAAGGGAACTCGCGATGAACAGCGAATCCACACTTCTGCGCTCCCTCGACCCCCGCATCTTCGACGATCACGGAGCGGCGGTCAGTTTCAGCGAAGGCGCAACCCTCTCTCGCGCCGACTTGTTTGCCGCCGCCACCGCGGTCGCCGATCGAATCCACGGTGCACAGCGAGTGGCAGTACAAGCCGCCGCCGGCCTCGAGACAGTGGTCGCCGTCGCCGGCGCACTGATCGCCGGTGTTGCCGTGGTCCCGATCCCGCCCGACTCCGGCCCGCTCGAACGTCAGCACATCATCGCCGATTCCAAGGCCGAACTGATACTCGGAGAAGGGCCGACGGATTCGAGTATCCCGTTGATTCCCATCGATATTCACGCGCGATCTGCGACGTCCTATCCCGAACCGAGTGCGGCAGCTACTGCACTGATCATGTACACCTCGGGAACCACCGGAGCTCCGAAAGGCGTTGTCCTCTCGCGAGCATCGATCGCAGCGGATCTCGACGCGCTCGCTCATGTGTGGAATTGGACGCCAGAGGACACACTCGTCCACGGACTGCCTCTCTTCCACGTCCACGGGTTGATTCTCGGCGTGTTGGGCGCCTTGCGCGTGGGTTCGCCGCTGATTCATACCGTCAGACCAACTCCGGATTCGTATGCCGCAGCGGGTGGCTCGTTGTACTTCGGTGTTCCGACCGTCTGGTCACGCGTGTGCGGTGATCCCTCGGCGGCAGCAGCATTGCGATCCGCGCGCTTGCTCGTGTCCGGAAGTGCACCACTTCCGGTTCCATTGTTCGAGCGGATGAAATCGCTGACCGGGTTGGCTCCCGTCGAGCGCTACGGAATGAGTGAAACCCTCATCACCGTCAGCACGACGCACGACGGCGAACGTCGCCCGGGTTGGGTCGGGCACGCCGTTCCGGGAGTCAGGACGAGGTTGCGCGGCGAGAACGGCCAATTGTCGGCGCACGACGGAGAGCAGCTTGGGCAACTGGAAGTTGCGGGCGCCGTTCTCTTCGACGAGTATCTCGGGAACCCCTCGAAGACAGCGGAATCCATGACCGAAGACGGCTGGTTCCGCACCGGCGACATCGCGGTGATCGACGACAGCGGATTCCACCGCATCGTAGGTCGCGAGTCGGTCGACATGATCAAGTCCGGTGGATACCGCATCGGTGCAGGCGAGGTGGAACAGGTACTTCTGGCATACCCCGGCGTTCGCGAGGCCGCCGTCGTCGGTGTGCCGGACGACGATCTCGGACAGCGCATAGTCGCGTTCATCGTCGGCGACGTAGCCGACTGCGCTGTGGTTTCGGACTTCGTCGCCGAATCACTGTCGATCCACAAGCGCCCACGCCAGGTTTGTCTGGTGGACAGCTTGCCCCGCAACGCTATGGGCAAAGTCCAGAAGAAGCTGCTGACACTCTGAGTCGGGTGCGCGCCTGAACCCCGCCTCAGGCGCGAGCAGGCTCAGCCGCCGTAGACCTCGGGGTCCAGGGTGCCGATGTACGGCAGATCGCGGTACCGCTCGGCGTAGTCGAGGCCGTAACCGACGACGAACTCGTTGGGGATGTCGAAGCCCACGTCGCGGACGTCGACGTCGATCTTGACCGCATCCGGCTTACGGAGCAGGGTGACGACCTCGAGCGAAGCGGGATTACGTGTCTTGAGGTTGCGCATCAGCCACGACAGCGTGAGACCGGAGTCGATGATGTCTTCGACGATCAGCACGTGGCGACCGGCGATGTCCTTGTCGAGGTCCTTGAGGATGCGGACGACGCCCGAAGACGAGGTCGAGGATCCGTAGGAGCTCACGGCCATGAATTCCATCTGCGACGGGATCGGCAGGGCGCGGGCGAAGTCGGTCATGAAGAAGACCGCTCCCTTGAGGACGCCGATCAGCAGGAGATCCCCTTCGGGGGCGCCTGCCGGGTAACGCTTGGCGATGTCCTCAGCCAGTTCCGCCGTTCGTGCACGGATCTGTTCTTCGGAGATCAGTACCGATGCGATGTCGCCCTCGTACACGCGTCAAACCCTTCGTCGGTCTTCGAATCCGAGGATCAGCCTGCCACGTCGCCGGGCCGCCACCAACCTCGCCTCCGGTGTTCCGCCGCCGATCGCGACGCCGCCTTGCCCCCGCCAGTCGGTCACCAGGGCGTCGACTGCGCGTAACTGTTTGTCCGTCAATGCTTTTGCGCCGCCCTGCAGCAGCCAGGCGCGCAGAGCGCGTCGACGGATTGCGGTGGGCGCTTCGGCAAGTGTGTCCACTTCCACTTCCCCGTCGACGACAACCCGTAGGAGTAGGGCCTCGGCGTACTCGTCGAGCGCCTCACCGTCCTCACGCAACTGCGTCGCGGTTCGGGCCAATGCTTCGGGAACTCCCCCGCCGAGAATTTCTTCGAGCAGCGGCAACGCCTCGTGCCGCAGACGTACGCGAGTGAACTCGGGATTGTTGTTGTGCGGGTCCTCCCACGGCGTGATTCCCAGGTCGACGCAGGCCGCCCTGGTCACCGATCGCCGGATGCCGAGGAGCGGCCGTCCCCAGGGAGCGTCGAATGCAGCCATACCTTGAATCGATCGCCCACCGGACCCGCGCGAGAGTCCGAGAAGCACGGTCTCGGCCTGATCGTCGAGCGTGTGTCCGAGCAGAACCGGGAGGTCAGCCCTCGCGTCGCGTAGGGCGTTACACCGAGCCTCACGCGCAGCGGCTTCGAGACTCCCACCATCGGCTACGTCGACTGTCAGCACCGTCGCGGTCCGGCAACCCAGCGCCAGCGCCTGGTCTGCGGCCGAGCGCGCGACGGCATCCGAACCATCTTGTAGGCGATGGTCCACGATCAACGCGTCGACCGAATCGGTTTCCGCCACCGCTGCTGCTGTCAGGGCCAACGAATCGGCTCCCCCGGACAGGGCGACGACCACACGGCGTCGTGGCTCGAATGCGAGCGTCCACGCCCGCACGGCCTGTCGCAGCGCCAGGAGGGCAGGCGTCTCAGGCAGCAGCATCTAGCCGAGAACGCGCTTTACCCACGCGTCGGGATTGTCGATCTCGTCGAGCAACGGCAAGGTCTCGGGCCCGGTCCAGATGGTGTTGAACTGCTCCATGCCGACCTTGAGAACCACCGCGTCGACGAAGGCCTTGCCGCGCACGTACTGCGCCATCTTGGCGTCCATGCCGAGAAGCATCTTGATGATCCGCTGCACGGGGTTGGACTTGCGCTGCCGACGCTTGTCGAAGGCCGCGCGGATAGTTGCCACCGACGGCACCACGGCGGGGCCGACGGCGTCCATCACATGGTCTGCATGCCCTTCGAGGAGGGTGCCGAGTACAAGCATCCGATCCAGCGCGTCACGCTGAGGTTCCGCCTGCGAGGCGCGCAGCAGTCCGATGATGCCGCCCGCCGTCGCACCGTCACTGGAGTCGGGTTCCTTCCGCGAGCGCAGCTCTGCAGCAAGGCGCCCGACAACGTCGGTCATCGACTCGTCCACCGTCGCACCAAGCGTTTCGACGGATTCCTTCATGTACTCCGCTAGCCACGGCGAGGACGAGAACTGAACCCGGTGTGTGACCTCGTGCAGGCAGACCCACAACCGGAAGTCACTCGGGTTCAGCCGAAGGGACCGTTCGACGGAGACGATGTTCGGTGTGACCAGAAGCAGGGTGCCGTGCTCGCCGGTGAACGGGTCGTACTGCCCGAGGATCGCCGAAGACAGGTACGCCAGCATTGCACCGGCCTGCAGGCCCGCCGGCTTTCCGACGATGAGATTGCCACTGCCGTCTGGATCCGCGCCGGTGAGATGCGCCATCGACCGCGAGGCCGCCGTGATCCACCCGGCCCGGTCCAGCACGTCAGCGGCCGGGACCGGTAGACCGTCGGCCAGCCCGGTCACTTCACGAACCGGCAGTTCTGCGCGCTCGGACGCTTCGGCGAGTTCTGCGGTTGCCGTCTCGGCCGTGTAGCGAGACATCGCGGGGCCGCCGCGCGCCAGTTTTATCCCGGCTTTGGCGGCAAGACTCCAGTCGACGGCACCACCGAGCGGAGCCGAGGCTTCATCATCTTGTGGAGTCTTTTCGGCCACTATTGGCACCCGCAATTCCTCAACGCTCCGGCAATCGCGTCCAGGGCAGGACGGCTCACTTCTGGCGGCCGGTCATTGGACATCAGTGCGAAGGTGAGCACTCGCCCGTTCTGATCGACCACGAACCCTGACAACGCGCTGGCCGTCGAGAGAGTTCCCGTCTTGGCCCGCACCCAACCCGCACCGGTTCGGTTTCCGGACGCGTAGCGGTCGGACAAACTTCCTGTTCCGCCGGCCACCGGAAGGTAGTCCAGCAGCGGACGCAGTTTCGGATCACCGTCACCGGCCGCAGCCGTCATGACGCGATCGAGTACCTGAGCGGGAATGAGATCGTCGACGGAAAGTCCGCTGGAATCGTGCAGCGAAACTCCGGTGTAGTCGAACCCGGCCGCCTGCAAGGTCTTGCCGGTCGCGTCGACGGCTCCGGTGAACGAGGCTTCGATTCCGGAGGCAATCGCGACCTCACGCCCGATGGTCTCGGCGAGCACGTTGTCGGAATGTTCCATCATCTGCAGCAGCCGGTCGCTCAGCGGCGCCGACTGCACGGTGGCGATCGGCTTGGCACCGGCAGGCGCCGCGCCGAGACTCACGTTGGCGGGATCGACACCGAGTGCCTGAGCGAGCACCTTGCCCGCGTCCAACGCGGGAGTTTCCGAACGCGGCGACTCGTCTTGAGTGCCGTCGTACCGACCACCTTCGATCATCACCGATTCGATCGGGGTGATGTAGCCGGCCGCGATGTCCGCGGGGAACCAGCCGGTGGCCATGTTGTCGCCCTTGAACAAGCTCGAGTCGACCACGACGCTGGTCACCGGCGTACCGGCAGCCTTGATCTGGTCGACGAGATCCGCGATGTGAGCCGCATTGGCGTAATACCCGCTCTGCCCCTTCGGCGTCGCGGTCAGCGTCGGGTCACCACCGCCGACCAGAACGACCTGCCCGGGGCTCGTTCCGGGAACCACCGTCGTGGACAGCCGGTGGTCGAGCGGCAACTTCAGTAGTGCCGCCGATGCGGTGAGCACCTTCGTCGTGGACGCGGGCGTCATCGGCGTCGACGGGTCTGCGCTCCACAGAATGTTTCCGGTGAGCGCATCGGCGACAACTCCAGTGAACTTCCCCAGATCCGGGTTGGCGACAGCCGGGCCGATCGCCGCGGCAATTCCCGACGCGCTCGGAATCGGTGCGTCCGTCGGGACGGGCACCACCTGAGGTGACGGCGTCACGAGCGCAGGCTGCGGCGACGTAGTCACGGTCGCACTGCCGGCAGTGTCGTTCGACGTACCGAGTTTCACGACGACAACTCCGGCGACAGCCAGTACAACCACTGCACCGACCGCCAGAAGGATGCGGAAGTTACGCCGTCGACTCTCTTCCAACGAGCCGATCTTCTTCTTTCCTTGGCCCGCCAACGCCCCTCCGTCTGTGCTCTGCCTACTGGGTGGTCAGGCAACCTTATCCTTGACCCGATATCCTTCCGACGAATCATTACCGACACGACAGCGAGGAATCGGCGTGGAGTTCGACGTCACCATCGAGATCCCCAAGGGTCAGCGCAACAAGTACGAGGTCGACCACGTAACCGGTCGCGTCAAACTCGATCGCTACCTCTACACAGCTTTCGGCTACCCGGCCGACTACGGCTTCATCGAAAACACCCTGGGTGAGGACGGCGATCCGCTCGACGCCATGGTCCTGCTCCCCGAGTCGGTCTTCCCCGGCGTCATCGTCGAGGCTCGCGCAGTCGCGATGTTCAAGATGGTCGACGAGGCCGGCGGAGACGACAAGGTCCTCTGCGTTCCGGCCGGTGACCCCCGCTGGGATCACATCCAGGATCTGGGTGACATCTCACAGTTCGAGCTCGATGCGATCAAGCACTTTTTCGTCCACTACAAGGACCTCGAGCCGAACAAGCACGTCGAGGCAGCCAACTGGGTCGGCCGCGCCGAGGCAGAGGCCGAGATCGAGGCTTCGATCAAGCGTCTCGCTGCCAACGGCGGTCACTGAGCTCGAGTTCTCAGGCCTAACGAAAATCCCCGCACATCGGAAGATGTGCGGGGATTTTTGTGCTGTTTTTACTCGCCCTTGCAGTTCCTACTCACCCTTGCAGTTCCTACTCACCCTGGAAGACTGGCGGGCGCTTCTGGAAGACGGCGGTGATGGCCTCGGTCAGATCCTGCGAAGGCAGGAACGCCGCGTTCCAGGCTGCGACGTAGCGAAGGCTGTCGTTCACGCTCGCGCTGCGGGTGTGATCGAGCACGTCCTTGATCCCGTGGACGACGAGCGGCGGGTTGAGCGCAATCTCCTTGGCGGTCGCGCGCGCCGCTGCCAGTACCGCGTCGGCATCTTCGAAAACGTCGTTGACGAGGCCGATCTTCTCGGCGCGCGCTGCGTCGATGTCCTTGCCGGTCAGAGCCAACTCACGCAGGTGTCCGTCGCCGATGATCGCGGGCAGACGCGCGAGGCTGCCCATGTCTGCGACGATCGCGACCTTGACCTCGCGGATGCTGAACTTGGCATCGGCACTTGCGTAGCGGATGTCCGCCGCCGTGATCAGGTCGACGCCGCCGCCGATGCACCAGCCCTGCACAGCTGCGACGACGGGCTTGCGGCAATCTGCGACGGCATTGATGCCCGACTGCATGCGCTTGATCATGTCGTGGAACTTGGTGCGCGGGCCTGCCTGAGCCTTGTCCGCGAGGACGGCACCGAATTCACCGCTCATCGCCGGCAGGTCCAGTCCGAACGAGAAGTGCTTGCCGGAACCGGCGATGACGATTGCACGCACCTCGGGGTCGGCGTCGAGGTCGGCGAAGATTTCGGGGAGTTCACTCCAGAAATCCGGCCCCATCGCGTTGCCCTTGCTCGGCCCGATCAGCGTCACCTGGGCGATGTTGTCTTCGCGCTCGACGGTGAACGCATTCCAGCTCTTCTGTTCAGTCATTACTCAAGAGTAACTAAAGGTCGGGCTCAGCCGAAGACCGCTGCCTTCATCCGAAGATTCCTGCCTCGTCAAGTACCAGTACGACGAGGGTGACGGCCATCAGGGCGAACATGATGAGCATCGCCATCCTGGCCGCCCGCTCACTGGTCGGTGGGAAAACGCGCTGCGCCGGATGCTCGGCCACGTACTCGGACAAGGACATGGTCCTGGCACGTGAGCGTGTCGGATTCTGTACCGCTGCTGTTGTAGCCATGTCGGTGATCCTTTCAACTACGCAATCTCAGTCAGGTACCCCAAAGGTGAAGTACCCGACTGAGTTCGACTTCTCCAATGTAGACCCGCAGATCGAAGAAGTCAGCGTGAGTTTGGTGCGAATTACCTGAGAGTTAGTCCACACAGGGGATGCCGCCATTCGCGTCGGCCCGGATGGGTGATCCCTGCGCTCCCGTATCGGGAACGGTGCCGGCGGATACCGACGAGTCCGACTGCGCCGGAGCGGCCGAGAACACGGTCTGCGCATTGTCCTCACCGATCAGTACAGACACTGATTCGGCCGCTGCCTGCTCGTTAGGCACTGCGGCCACGCCCAACTGCTCGGCCAGCGCCTCTGCGACGGCTTTGGCGCCGACTCCATAGCTGACCACCGACTTTGCCGTCGCAGCTGCGGTGCTCACCTCTCCGACTTCGACTCCCGACGCTTTCATCGCCGCTGCCAACGCGGCACCCAACCCGTCCGTCGCGGTTCCGTTGCGGATGTCCACAACTTCGTTCCCGGTCGAGACAGCAGTGTCCATCGCAGGTGCAGATGCCGAGTCACCTCCCGCGAAGATCCGCGACACTTCACTACGCAGACGCGCCGGATCGACCATGTTGACGTCCTGGCCGTCGACGGTCTCGTATCCCTCGATGGGCAGGGTGTAGAAGTCGATGTTCCCACCTGCGAGAGCGCTTGCCTGAGAAGCGAATCGGACGGGATCCATGGCAGAATCGATCACCACGTCCTTCTTCACCACGTCGGCCAGTGCCGTCATCTTCGGAATGTTTCCGATGACGCCGGAGCCCTTCAAGTTGGCGATCACCGCGCTGATGAAAGCCTGCTGCCGGTGGGTGCGATCCAAGTCCCCGTTGTCCAGGCCGTGGCGTTGACGGACAAACGAAAGTGCCTGTGACGGATCGAGAGTCTGAACTCCGGCCGGGAAGTTGGCGCCCGAGAAGTCATCCTGCACCGGATTGTTGAGGCACACCTGAACGGGGCCGATAGCCGAGACGACGTCGTAGAAGCCCATCAGGTTCACTTCGGCAAAGTGATCGATCGGAACCTTGAGCAGATTCTGCACGGTGGTCAGTGTCGACCGTCTTCCGACTTCACGCGCTTGTTGCTCTCGTGCAGCAGGATCCGTCACACCGTCCGCTATGAGTTTGGCGTCCGCATCAGCCTTCGCCATTCCGTACGCTTCCTTGATCTTGGCCATTCCGTAGCCGGGTACCGCGACGTAGTCGTCGCGTGGGATCGCCACTGCACTGGCCTTGCCGCCATCGCCCGGAACATGGAGCAGGATAAGCGTGTTCGTGTTGTATCCACCCACATCACTGTCCCCCGCATGCAGCTTGTCGGTGACGAACTCAGCCGGCAGGTCGCTGCCGTCCATCGCTTTACGACTGTCGAGCCCGATCAACAAGATGTTGGTATCCCCGTCGAGCGAACTGCCGGCGTCGTCACCGAGGGCGGAGAGCGCGTCCGATCGATACAGCCCCGACGTGAGATCCGACTGCACGTACCAGCCGATTCCGACGCCCACCAGAATCGTCGTCGACAGGGACGCCGCCGCCAGCTTGCGCCCCACCGAGAGCGTCGACCGCTGCGGTTGACGCCTACGCCTGTGTCTGGTTGCCGAGTGTCGAGGTCGCGGTTCCACGGCCGACACGCTATCCAGCGTTCCTGAGTAGAACCTGTCGATACCGGACACGGCTGGTCATTGGCTGAAAAAACGCTGAGAATGAAGTCCGAATAGGGCAAATCTGCTCTAGGCTCCGCCCTGTGGACCGCCGACGCTTCCTCAGTGCCCTCGCAGCAGCAACTCTGACCGGAACCGCCGCGGTGACCATGGGAACCGCTTGTTCGTCACGTTCGGTCGGGACGGCAATCGCCGCAGCCGACGAACCAACCGACCCCGTCCCTGTCCCGGATCTCCCGCCTGCCTTGTTGCCGCCTCCACCGCCGTCTGCCCGGGTGCCGCTGCCCGCCGGCGGATCGTTGACCGCGTTACCCGGCGGTGGGGATCTGTTTGCCCTGACGGTTGACGACGGAGCCAGCTCCGAAGTCGTGCGCCTCTACACACAGTTCGCAAAAGACACCGGCATCCGTTTGACGTACTTCGTCAACGGGCAATACAACTCGTGGACCGAAAACGCCGGACTTCTCAGACCGCTGGTCGAGAGCGGACAAATTCAGCTCGGCAATCACACCTACTCGCACCCGGATCTGACGTCCGTGTCGAAGCAGCAGATCGCAGACGAGCTGACGAAGAACGGCACGTTCCTGCGCAACACCTACGGCGTGGACGCGGCGCCGTACTTTCGGCCGCCGTACGGAAGGCACAACGCGACAGTCGATTCCGTGGCCGCGAGCGTCGGCTACACCGTGCCCACCCTCTGGTACGGATCACTGTCGGATTCTTCGTTGATCACCGAGGAGTACATCCTCCAAATGGCGAAC
The DNA here is from genome assembly GCF_001445685.1 of Rhodococcus sp. KB6. NCBI lineage: Bacteria > Bacillati > Actinomycetota > Actinomycetes > Mycobacteriales > Nocardiaceae > Rhodococcus > Rhodococcus sp. KB6. The sequence goes on from NZ_LNAK01000154.1 coordinate 503,261, forward strand.
CAGTACTTCAATCCGGGGGCCATCGTGATCGGGCACCTCAACTATCTGCCCGTGACCCACGTGTATCCGCAACTGGTGGACATCATCCGGAGCCGAAACCTGCGGACTGTCACGCTCAACGATGTTTATCTGAAGCCGTGACGCCGTGGTGACCGCAGCCGACAACGAGGTCCCGGCCGAAAACACGGCTCCGTCCGTGAAACAACGCACCGAGGCCTGGCTGCTCGCGGACATCACCGAGGAACCCGCCGGACATCTGGGGCCCCACCGGATGGCGCCGAAGAAGGAGAAGCGCCACCCGTGGTGGAAGGTGATGTGCCTGACGGGTGTCGATTACTTCTCCACTCTCGGTTACCAACCCGGTATCGCGGCACTGGCGGCCGGCACGTTGGCTCCCATCGCGACAGTCGTATTGATCCTGCTGACACTCTTCGGCGCTCTACCGGTCTACCGGCGAGTGGCTCGCGAGAGTCCGCACGGCGAGGGTTCGATCGCCATGCTCGAGAAGCTGCTGCCCAAGTGGCGCGGCAAGATCTTCGTTCTCGTGCTTCTCGGCTTCGCGGCCACCGATTTCCTCATCACCATGACGCTCTCGGCTGCCGATGCCACGGCGCACCTCGTCGAGAACCCTTTTGCTCCAACCTTTCTCTCCGGACACACCGTCGCCGTCACCCTGGTTCTGCTCGCGCTCCTCGCTGCGGTCTTCCTCCGCGGATTCACCGAAGCGATCGGTATCGCGGTCGGATTGGTCGCCGTCTATCTCGCCTTGAACGTGGTGGTCATCTCCGTAGGTCTGTGGCACATCGCGACCGCGCCGTCGTTGGTCACCGACTGGACGCGCGCCATGACCACCGAGCACGGAAACCCGGCGATGATGATCCTGATCGCGCTGATCGTCTTCCCGAAGTTGGCTCTCGGTCTGTCCGGCTTCGAAACCGGCGTCGCGGTCATGCCGCAGATCAAGGGCGATCCGCACGACACCGAACAGAATCCACGTGGCCGCATCAAAGGTGCGCGGCGCCTGCTCACCACGGCGGCGCTGATCATGAGCGGATTCCTGCTGACGTCGAGCCTGGTCACCACCATCCTGATCCCAGAAAACGAGTTCCAACCCGGAGGCGCTGCCAACGGTCGCGCGCTTGCCTTTCTCGCCCACGACTATCTGGGTGAGATCTTCGGAACCGTCTACGATCTCAGCACGATCCTGATCCTCTGGTTTGCCGGTGCGTCGGCAATGGCAGGGTTGCTCAATCTTGTTCCGAGGTATCTCCCCCGCTACGGCATGGCGCCGTCGTGGGCCCGCGCCGTGCGTCCGCTGGTCCTCGTGTTCAGCGTCATCGCCATCACTGTCACGATCTACTTCGACGCCGGTGTCGACGCTCAGAGTTCCGCGTACGCAACCGGCGTCCTCGTGCTCATCTCGTCGGCGACCGTCGCCGTTGCACTGTCCGCTCGTAAGCACGGTCAGCGAAAGCTGTTCGTGGGGTTCAGTTTTGTCGCAGTTTTGTTCGTCTACACGACGATCGCGAACATCTTCGAACGTCCAGACGGTGTGAAAGTGGCGTCGTTCTTCATCGCCGCGATCATGGTGGTGTCCTTCCTTTCCCGGATCTCGCGAGCCTTCGAACTACGGGCAACCTCCGTCGAATTCGACGAGACCGCGCTGCAATTCATCGCCGAGGCAGCCGAGAAGGGTTACCTCGCGATGGTGGCGCACGACGTCGACCGTCTCGACGAGGACGAGTATCGGCAGAAGGAATCGCAGCAGCGCGCCGAAAGCAACATCCCGGAGGCGGAGTCGATCATCTTCATCGAAGTCAACGTCACGGACTCCTCCGAATTCAGCACCGACCTCCTCGTCCACGGCCGACAGCGCGGTGAGCACCGGATTCTCTGGGTCGACAGCCCGGCCGTCCCCAACACCATTGCGGCGGTTCTCCTGCGGACGAGAGACATCACCGGCGTGATTCCCGACGTCTACTTCGAGTGGACGGAGGGAAACCCGATCATGTACCTGCTCCGCTTCCTGTTCATCGGTGAGGGCGAAACCGCTCCCGTGACCCGTGAGGTCCTCCGCCGCGCCGAACCCGACCAGTCCCGCCGGCCACACGTCCACGTCGGTTGACGCCCACTCCCACTAACCGCTCACAAGCCCGCTCGCGATTGCTGTCGAACATCGCTGCATCCAGGGCTGTGGTGGCCGAGGTGGCGGGCGACCAATGCGGGCGCGATGGTGAGGGGCGTCGTCCGTCATGGCGACCTTCCATTCACGTCTGGGGGCCAATCTCGGTCCCCTTCATGGATTTCGCCTTCTGACAACGGAAATTGCACCGGCAAGAGGGACTGGCGTGCAACTGGTGAGCGAAAAGTCTGTCCGCACGCGCGAGTGCAGATTGAAAGGCCTTTCGACCCGCAGGTGGACGGGACGATGCGACGGAGATCGAGAATGACCGCGACATACAATCGCGATCAGAGCGAAGCTCCAGGCCGAGATTCCGGCGCCGCTGTGATGGAGGGGTCAGGATGTTCGGTTGGAAAAAGAAGCGCAACGATTCAAAGATGACGCTCGACGATGTGATGTCGAAGCTCAGGCCTGACCTGAGTCGGGAATCACTCGGCGTCGGACCCGACTTTCCGGGCGTCGCCCCGAACCCGCTCATGAGCAGTGATGCACGCAAGCGCAATGCGGAACTGCGGACGGGGGTGCTTGCGCTCGGCGTTCTCGTCGACTGGCGGGAGGTCAACAGCAATCCACGCGTGGTCCTGATGTTCGACGTGGAGACCTCCGACGGCATCTTGTTCCGCGGTATCGCAGACGAAGACCTCACGATCACCGAGCTGACACGACTCGCCCCAGGACAGACGTTGCCCGTGCGCTACCGGCCGGCCGTCATGGACCACTACGTCGCCCTTGCCCGGGACGCGGACGCCGCCCACGTTCAGCAGCTCTCCGACGAGATCGCGACCCGCAAGCGGACCTGACCCGAAGCCTTGGCCGGATCCTAGGTCGCCGGCACTCCGATGATGGCGTCGGCGGTCACACGCATGTCGATCACGACGAGACTGGTTGGTAGATGCATTCTCTCGGTTGAAAATAATATGTAGACCGGTCTATTGTTGACTCATGGCATCCAAAGGAGACCTGACAAGGGCACGGCTCGCAGAATCCATGCTCGAGCTCATCCAGACCAGCGGCTACAGCGGCACGGGCCTGAACGCCGTGATCGAACACGCCGCAGCGCCGAAAGGGTCGATCTACTTCCACTTCCCCGACGGGAAGGAAGGCCTGGGCGTCGCAGCGATTGAGCTCGCCACGAAGGCATTCGGGACGCTGATTGCAGAGGCCGCGATTTCCCGGGTCGATGCGGCCGAGGCAGCACGCGCCGCGATCGAGGCCCTGACGACCATCGTCAGCGAGAGCAACTTCCGGCGGGGTTGCCCGGTCTCTGTCGTCACCCTGGAGATGGGCGCGGAGAACGAGCGTCTGCGGCAGGCGTGCGCCGCTGCCTTTGAGTCGTGGATCGCCCTGACAACCGCGTTTCTCGAGGCCAGCGGCGTTGTCCCCGACGAGGCCCGATCCCTGGCGACCGTTGTTGTGTCGACGATCGAGGGGGCGGTCATCGTCTCTCGCGCTACGCAAAACACGCAACCCCTGATTTCGGCCGCTGACATCGTTGCGGAGCTCATCAACCAGCGCTGCCAGACCGTTGGCGGAACGCGATGACTCCACGCGACGTCTCCCGTCACGCCCTGGTCTTCGGGGCCTCAGGTCTGGTCGGTCGGCACCTCGTCCTGACCCTCGCCGAGGCTGGTACGAACGTCACGGCGGCAGTTCGGACCGCCGAGTCCGGGGCCCGTGTCGAGCGATGGGTCAGAGAGCATGGCCTGACGCGGAGCATCAGCACGACGATCGTCGACTTCGACGCTCCTGAAATCGTCGCGGGTGGCCCATCGGCGTTCCCCTTCATCACAGAGATCCACAACTGCGCCGGGTCCTACCGATTCGGAATGACCGCCCAGGAGGCACGCAGCGCGAACGTCGGCATCGTCGAGAAGCTGATCGACTTCGCCAAGGACCTCCCCAACCTGCAGCGCGTGATCCACGTGTCGGGCTACCGCGTCGGCGGACAAGACCCCACAACGGTTCCATGGCCCGACGATCACCGCACCGCGGTTTACAAGGACCTTGGCGCCTACGAAGCGTCAAAAGTGGAATCCGACGCAATCTTCCAGGCCCGAGCCCTCAAGCACGGAGTTCCCTGGACCATTGTCAATCCGTCCAGCGTGATCGGCGACAGCGCCACCGGGGAATCCGACCAGCACATCGGGCTGGCCAGCACAGTCGAGCAGATTTGGAACGGCACCGCAGCAGCGTTGCCTGGAAACGAATCGACGTTTCTCCCGATCGTCACGGTCGACTATCTGGCGGCCTTCATGACGGCAGCTGCGGTCGATCCCGCTGCTGAGGGCATGGCCTACTGGGTTCTCCACGACGACACCCCACCGCTAGCGGACCTGCTCACACACGTCGGTCGGCATCTCGGTGCGAAGGTCCCGCGGGTCAGGATTCCGATCGGCGTCATCAAGCGGCTCCCGCAGCAGATCACCAAGGCCGATCCCGAGACCCTCACCTTCATGTCCGCCGACCGCTATCCGACAGAGTCCGCCGTCGAGTTCGCCGACAGACACGGGATCCTGATGCCCGACGTGCTGGTGTCCCTCGAACGGTGGGCCGACTACCTGGCAGCGCATCGGTTTGGTGCCGTCATGTCCGCCGACCGTCGATTCGTCGACGTCGGCGGCCTGAGGACATTTGAGCTCGGCGCACGAGGATCGAGTCGGGTGATTCTTCCCGGCTTGCCCGTGAACGCGGACACGTGGGCAGAGGTAGCTGCCGGCATCGAGGGGCGGGTCGTCGACTTGCCCGGCCTCGGCCTCAGTAGCGGGGCCGGCGTTCAGGACTGGGATGAGTGGCTGCCGGCGGTAGTAGCTGGTGAACCTGCTGACCTCGTCGGCCACTCCATCGGTGCGGCTGCTGCAGTAGTTGCGGCTGACCGGTTCCCGGCGCAGGTGAAGTCCCTCACGTTGATCGCACCGTTCTTCCTCCAGGCCCCGATGGGTTCCTCGGCCAGACTGAAGCCGCTCGTACGCGCCTACTTGCGACACGCAGACCCGGCACGGCTCTCACGCAAACTGACCGGATCAGAAGCGAGCGCGGATTCTCTCGTTTCCAGTCTCAGTGACCTCGAGCGAAGCAGTTCCAAGAGCGTGGCCGAGCATCTCGCCCGTGCGGGATCGAAGCGGTGGCGTGCTGAACTCCAAGAAGCGCTTAGGCGATTCAGTGGCCAGGTCCGCATCATCACAGGAAGCAAAGACCCAATCGACCCGGCCGCGGTTGCGCAGCTCGAGTCACTTCCGAACATCAAGCTGATCTCGCTGCCGGGTGCCGGGCACCATCCGCAACTAACCCATACCGATGCTCTCGTCGATCTGCTCGAGGGATCGCTCGCGTGACATAGACGCCTGCGGTTTCAGCAGCTGACAGAGATACGGGCATCCAATCTGTAGCTGGCCAGTCTGTCGGTGACCATCACACTCAGCACAACTCCAGTCCTTTGAGCAGTCGACGTAAGAGCTTCATGGCCGCCGAAGTGTTCACCAGGGCGTCAGTAAAACTGCGTTCCGCTTGAGCTCGCATGGAGTCACCTAGGAGAGCGCTATCCGCCATTCCCACGGCAATGGAAGCCACCGAATCCCACCCCAGCAATCATCTGAAGCCTCCTCGAATGCGTTTGTTGCTCCGGATCAGTGACAACCGGGGAGGTCGACGGGCCGTGCAGTATTCGAATCGCGCAGTGTTCCTTCACTTCAATTGCAACGGAGGGGAGCGTTGAGTGGCTCGAGGCCGCATCACCGGAACCCGATACGAGTAGCGAGGCAACATGATCGGCGGGGCCGGCGCTGCAGCTTCGAGGGTGCCCGCCGCGAGCCTGGTGAGCAACACCCCATCGCCGACGGCATCAACCTCGTCGGCATCAGGCGGGTCCTCGAACTCGAGGACAGCACCGCAGCACTACGCCGCGACAACGCGCAAACAACACTGAAATCCGCACAGCCAGAAGGACACACCGCACAGTAAGGACCACCGCCATGGAAAACGACCGCGTACCCGCAGCCGTCGACGCGACGCCCGACGCCGACTACATCGAACAATCAATACCCGTCGTCCAGGACGAAAACCTCTGAGTGAGTCACGGCACCTCATGGAGAGTTCGCCGTTCACACACCAACGGCGCAGATAAACCGTGGAAGATCGTGACGTCTACGAGCTACTTCCGAGGCAGCGAGCGCTTGCGTCGCCCCACAAAAAGAATCGCCGAGCTACTTGCGTTCGAATGGCGTAGCCGCGAGGACGGTTACGTGAAATTCCGGTTTCCCTGCCACCGCCGCCGCCATACGGACTCACATGTTCAACGTCCCCACATCACTACGCCCCTTCCGTCGAGCCGGCCACGCCCGAACTGCCTTCCGCCCGGAGAAAACCGCCAACGCTCCCGTCGCCAATGACAGCGAACTGCTCAAAGCCACGATCAGCGTCGGACTCGATCCGACCAAGTGACCACTCGAACCCCGCCACAACCTGACCGTCTGCCCCACAGCGTATTCGTGCGCGCTGGAGCACTCGACGAACGATTCGATGTGGTCCACCTCGTCCTGCGCCCATCCCACCGTATAGGTGCGCGGATGCACACAACGGCCCAGCGTGGCACCGTCCTCCACGTCCAGCACCCTCGCTTCGACAGCAGGACCCATACCACCGGAGATCGACTGCACAGCAATGCTGAACGTCACCACCGCGCAGATGAGTGCTGCCAGAGCAAGTATCGACAATGCGGCGACGATCCACATCCCCCTCCGCTCGCCCACCGTATCCACCCTCGACCTCATAGATTCTTGATATGACATCTACGGCCCGATACAAAATCGAGCCAACCGCGAACTCGCGCGGAGCCTCCACGACTGCCAGCGAACGAGACACACTCCCTGCCCATTGCAGGGGCCGACGCCGAGAGCCTCAAACGAGAGCCGACCCTGTCAAGCCGCTGGTCGCCTTTCGGAGACGGCGGGATCGCCAACCGATCTCCGTGAAGTTGCATCAGACGCAACGTTGATTGGCCTCTTTTCGGGACAGATTGCTCGCCATCTCCTGTGGTCATCGGCGCCCGGTTGAGTCGGCTTCGTCAGCGAACCTTGTCGGGTGGAGACCGTGTCGGTCAGCTCGTTACGCCGCGTTAAGAACCTGAAAACTCGGGGAGCAAACCTTCCTTTCCCAGGTGAAGCAGTGAATTATCGATATGGTCGCGCATCTGGTTACCGCGCGGCATGTCGAGCGCGCCTGAAAGCACAACGGGCCGGGAGGTCACATGCTGCTACATCAATCGATCGGGTTGGAGCGCTTCAACGAACTACCGCGGCAGAAGGCAGTTCACGCATTGTTCGAGTGCTGCTGCTCGCTGACGTGGGCCGGGTGGGTCAGCGACGGACGTCCGTTCGCCGATCACGCGGAGATCCTCTCGCGCGCCGAGGACGCGATTCTCAACCTCTCGGACGTCGACGTCGAACGCGCCCTGCAATGCCATCCACCGGTCGGCGTCCGTAGGAACAGCGTGCCGTCCCACCTCGAGCAATGCTCGATCTGGGTTCCGGACGACGCCGTCATGGCAACCATCTATCGCGCCGGCGAGGAGTACGAGCGGAACTTCGGCTTCCGGTATCTGTGGTGTTCGCACGGCCACGACGCCGACGACCTGCTCGAGAACATCGGCCAGCGCATGTCCAACGAACGGTCCGTCGAGCGCAAGGTCTGCGTCGACGAGCTCGCCAAGATCACGCGGACGAGGATCGAGCGCATGCTGGGACCCGAGGACGGTTATCCCGAGTACTGAAAAGAAGAGCGGGTGCAGCGCTTTCGCGCCGCACCCGCTTTCATGCTCTGAATCGATCAGAGATCGAACTCGGCCGGAGAGATTCCGACTGCAAAACACATGTCGCGTACGACGCCGCGCTCGTGCTCGTCGAAGTTGCCGTCCGCGCCGCCGATGATGATGCCGATCTGGATGACCGCGCGGGCCTGATCCTGCTTCGACTTGAGCTTGGCGATGGTCGCGGTTGCCTCGACCTTGCCGAACTCGTAGTCCGAGGACAGCTTGCTGCAGTACCAGTCGAACTGCTCACGAAGCTCGTCCGGCGGGAAGACCGCGAGCGACTCGTTGCTCATGATCAGCGCGGCGGTCTTCTGACGCTCCGACGGATCGATCGAACCGTCTGCGGCGGCGATCAACGCGCACATTGCCATGCTCGCGTTCTTGAATTCCTTGTTCTGGAACTGGCTGGTCTTTGTCTTGAGCTGGCCGTTCATCTCCTGAGCCTTAGCCTTCAACTGATCCCAGAATGCCATGAGTCTCCTCGAGTATTGCCGCCACACACCGCGCGTGGTCGTACCACCACTCTGCCTGTGCGCTCGGCAATCCGCCATCGGCCGCTAGGTGCGGTCGAACACTGCCAGAATTCGCGACTCGGAGATCGGGTCGAGCACGTCCGGGGTGAAGTGCCATTGCGTGCGGGTCCACGGATCGTGAACCTCCGTCTGCCCTGCTGCCGAAAGATGTTGGCACCCCTCGGACAGCGCGGCGACGGATTCTTCCGCGAAGTTCGACTCATCCTCTCCGACAATCAGTATCGACAAACCGATTGCCGGTCCGCGTTCGGCGAGGAACATGATGGTCTGTGCGTCTTCGGCGGAATATCCGTGCGGGAAATCGCTGAGGATCAACAGGCGCAGGGAACTCGGGCCATCTGCGACACCACTCATTCGCGCGAGTTCGCCCATGTCGACGGCCTCGGCCAGTGCCCGCAAGCGCGCCGAGATCTCGGTGTGAGCGGTGATGACCGGCCCCGCGAGCATCGGTGCCAGTCGGTCGGTCAGTGGCGTGAGCGAGCCGGTCAGGTCGACGACGTCGAGTAGCGGCATCGGGCCGGCGGCCATGACGCGCACGGTGACGGCACTGATCAGACCGAGCGCTGCTTTGCTCGACGTACTGTCCACCCAGATCGGCCGGCGCAGTGGCAACGGGACGCAGTAGGGAACGGTGAGTGTGCCGCGGTCCGGAGCCGACAGCTCGCCAAGACGCATTCCGTCGCTGACGGCCGTGATCTGGGCCGGATCGGTTGTACCCGCCCAGGACACCGACTTCCACGACGCCATCGACCGTGGGAGCACGCCGTCGATCACGCCGAGTTCGTGCGCAAGCTGAGCGCTGTCGCGGGCGTGATTGTCCCGCGCGAGTGAGACGAGGTCGTCGTGACGCTTCTGTGCGGCATCGCGCGCCGCCACTCCCGCTGCCGAGTTCCGCAACGACGGATCTGCGACGGCTGCGGTCAGATCCTCGTCCAAACGGGCAAGCGCGTACTCGCTGCTGGAGACGAAGGAAGCGGCAGAACGCGAGGCGTCCTCGAAGATCATCCACGCACGCTCGAGGCCGCGGCCCACCTCCAACGGCTCCACGGCGGAGTCCCACTCGGGCGCAGCTGTCGGGCCTGGTTGTGCCGGCTCGTCGTCCACCTCGACGCCGTGCACCGAGATCAGTTCCGCCAGACCACCCGCATAGCCCTGCCCTACGGCCCGAATCTTCCAGGCACTGGACTTTCGGTACAGCTCCCAGCAGATGACCGCTGTCTCGGTACCTGCGGTGGGGATCGCGAATTCGGCCAGGACCGAACCGGATTGATCGCTCAGGGTGGCGGAGAGCCCGGCCGTGCGAAAGGCGCCCGCGGCCGTCGCTGCCGGATCCACGCTGACGATGCACAACACGGCCGCGGCATCGGGGTGAAGTCGATCGAGTTCCACCCGGATGCCGCTCTGGTCGAGTTGCACTCCAGCGGTGGATGGTTGGTTGTAGAACACGAAGTCCGCGGACGTCAATGCCCGCAGGTTCGCGTCCGCTACCAGCGCCGACACGTCGAACGGCGTCTGGCTCTCGGCTCGAAACGTCACCACGGGCGCCTGCAGCGGCGCGTTCTGTCCGGGAACAAAAGTCATACCCACAGCAGCGAACTATGCCATGACCGGGCTCTCTCGGTCAGCCTTGCACGTCCGCCACCACTAGATCGGCCACCGCGGTCATCCCAGCGTCCGTGAAGTGCAAGCGCTGCGCCGTCGACTCCGAGAACAGGCCTTCGAACCAACGCTGATCTGCACTCGCACATGCGTCGTGCCCGCCGGCGATGCTCGCCGCCGCAATGTCGACAGTGCGCACACCGTGGGCGTGGGCCACCTCGTCGAACTTCGTGTTGTAGCGAGCGAAGTAGTCCATGAACCAGGATGCGTCGGCGTCTGAGAACGGAATGTTCGGCCAGCATCCGCGAGAGGAGATCATGCCGCCCTCACCGATCAGGTAGATGCGAGCGTTAGGCGCGCGCTGCGTGACCGCAGTCAGGATGCGATCCAATTCTCCGGCAGCCCGGTCGATTCCGGATTGGGCGACGGAATTCGCGAGCGGGTCGTACCGGCATCCACGATCGGTTCCTGGCCCCGGAGCGACGCACAGGGGGCCGAGGAAGATGCTGTTGGAGTCGTTGCCGCCGATCGAGATGGTGATCAGGTCGGTGTCCGGGTGAACGGCATCGAGTTGGACAGGCCAGTAGTTCGGAATCAGCTGTGGAGTGTCGATGATGTTCTCGGCGCGTGCCGCGCTGCAAGAGACGTCGGTGAACTCCGCGACCTCGAGTGCCCGAGAGATCTTGCCCGCGAAGTTCTCGTACGAACGCGAACAGGCGTCGGGGTACATCGGTTCCAGCCTTGGACCGGAGGCACGGGAGTCACCGAGGGCGACGTACTTGATCCCGGTGCCGGATACTCCTGACCGAGTTTCCGACTGGGGCACCGAAGCCTGCGCGATTCCGGTGCTCACGAGCGCCAGCACAACGCCTGCGACGGCCGCCGCCCGACCGAGAAGTTTCCCTCGAATGATCATCTACTGTGCCAAGTCCTCTCGCGCACGGCCGCTCGACTGACGGCTCGACATGCCGCATGAGGTTAACGCACAGAGGGGGAAACGATGTCCGGTTCGACGGACGGCGATCGAAATCACCTACCGCCGAACCGGATTCATCTCGAGTATGCAGTCTCGACTCAAGCAGTGAGGAAACGGCCCAGCTGCGGCGCAGCTTCTCCTGCGTGCTTGGCCTGGATACCTTCACCGATGGCCTGCAGCTTCCATTCACCGTTCACGCGGTACACCTTTGCCATCACCATTCCGGTGAAAGCCATGCCGCCCTGGAGCGTGTATCGAGCGAGCTCGGAGTTGGTGGTGCTGTCCACGAGACGGCAGAAAGCGTTGGAGACCTGCTCGAACGTGTGTCCGCGGTACGAGGTCACGGTGAAGATCACGGTGGTCACGTGAGCCGGGACCCGCTGAAGATCGACGAGCATGACCTCGTCGTCGCCGTCTCCGTCGCCGGTCAGGTTGTCACCCATGTGACGGACCGAGCCGTCCTTGGACGTCAACTGACCGTAGTAGCAGACGTCGACGAGGTTGCCGTCGGCGTACAGGAGTGCCGAAGCGTCGAGGTCGACATCGGCGGTACGGCTTCCGAACAGGCCGCTCTTCTTGATCGGATCCCAACCCAGACCCATCTGGATCATGGTGAGCGCGACGCCGCCCTCCTTGCGGAGTGTGACCTTCTGTCCCTTGGTCAGGCTGACGGGGCGTCCCTTGACCAGGCTCACCTCGGGCTGCTGGGCCGGCGGCTGGTTCTGCACGGGAGGCGCCGGGGGCGCCTGGTTGTACGTCGGCTGCTGGTTGTACGCAGGCTGTTGGTTGTAGGCAGGCTGCTGCGCCGGCGGGTAGGCCGGCGGCGTCGGTCCCTGGTTGTAGGCCGGCGGCTGGTTGTACGCGGGCGGGGCCGGCGGAACCGGCGGCGCGTTGTACGAAGGCTGCTGCTGCGGCGGCTGGTTGTACGCCGGCGGTGTAGGAGCGACGGACGAGGGCGGGGTGATCGGCGCCGGAGCCGCGACCGGAGTGGGAGGCGGCGGTGGTGCATCGTCGACGGACACACCATGATCGGTGACCAGCGCGGCAAATCCACCCGCGTACCCCTGGCCGACGGCGCGCACCTTCCATGCACCCTGGCGTCGGTACACCTCGAGCGCGATGACGATGGACTCGGTGGTGAGGCCGTCGATCACGTACTCGTACAACACGTTCCCGGCCGCATCGGAGACCCGAGCGGTCGGTGCAGCAGTGCGCCCGAAGTTCGACGAAGCGTCGTCGAGCGTGATGACGGCGCGAACCTGCTCGATATCGGCGGGTACGCCGGCGAGTGAGACTCGGAGTGAGGCAATGCCACCCGGGTTGGGTACCAATTGCACGCCGGGTCCGGTCGGCTGGTTGAAGAAGACGAAGTCGGCGTCGGAACGAACTTTTCCGTTGCTCGTCACGAGGAGTGCAGACAGGTCAGCGGCCGCAGCCAGCTGAACCGAGACAACTACATCCGAGACGTCCAGCGGGCCGTTCTGCCCTTTGGCAAGCGATACAGACAACTAAATCCCCTTCATAGAGAGCGTGTATTACCCGAGCGCGGAAGAGAACCACCGCAAGATCTCCGCGCTCGCTGCGATACCGGACCTTTCTGTCACAGTAACGGTCGGCCGTTGCCAATTCAGTTCTTCCAGCTCACCGTGCCTGGGCCTGATCGCGAAATCGGAGTATTCGAGCATGTCCGCATCCAATGCGCCGTCACCAGCCGAGATCACGACGGCGGACTGATCCAGATCACCCGACTCGACCAGTCTGCGGCGCACCTCTGCCAGCGCGCGTGACTTCGAGACAGCGTCGGGCATCGTGTAGATCTTCCGGCCTTGACGAGAGACGTTCCAGCCCCGCGCCACACACCAGTGATTCCATTCGGTCTCGAATTCACTCGGCATCACGGCCAGATCGACGACCAGGTACGGAAACAGATCGTCGGCAACACGAATGGAGCTGACCCAACTCGAGTCGATGCGCGATTCCAGTTCCGCCTGAACCTGCGGCAACTCGGCGCCGGCCTTGCGGGTCGAACGGTCGATCTCGTTTCGCCACTCGCGATCGGCTTCGCCGTCCACCAGGATGTTTCCGCCGTTGCTCGTGATCGCGTACTTCCACGGTCCGCCGGGGAGATCGATCCGCTGAAACTGTGCGATGGTCCGGGTCGTTGTCGGAATCACCGGAACCCGCGAGCTGAGCGCAGTCAGCAGTTCGATCGATTCGACGCTCATGTGCGAGAGCGGACCGCCGTTGTAGTACTCGACGCACAGCGGGCTCGGTGCCGAATCCAGGTCGGAGCCACTGGGATCGCCGCCGATCGCGGCCTGCGAATAGATCATCGTGCGGTCCAGATCCGTGGCGATCAGGACCTGGGACGCAGCGGTGTCCACACGGCTCACGTGATGTCCTTGATCAGGCCGACACACGAGTAGGCGAGATCCGGGACGACCTCGACCGGGACCCCACGGGCCTGTGCCAACAACCGGATGTGTGCGTGCTCCGGGGCTTCGAGTTCGCGCACCAGAACCTTCCAGGGAAGCCGGCGCAGCAGCACCCTGGTTGTTTCTCCGACACCGGGTTTGACGAAGTTGACCGTCGAGATCCCGTACTCGGCCTGCACCTTCTCCACCGACTCCCAACCGGCCCAGGTCGGCGTCCGATCGGAATCGAGCACTGCAGCAAGAGAATCCGCTGCGTCGCCGCGAACCGAATCGAACTCGGCCGAGACCACGTCGAGCAACCTGTTGGAAACGTCGACGTCGGCGAGGTCGGCGTAGAACTTGGCGCCGTGGAAATCGCCGGGCCCGATGAGGGTGTCGTTGAGGACAGTTCGTGAGACCAAGCCGGACACCGTCGAATTGAGGCACGCCGACGCGATCAGGAAGTCGTCACGGGTCCCGTACGTTCGCACGCAGTGTCCGGGGTCGGCGAGAACAGCCAGATCGGAGTCGAACTTCGCTCCGCCTGCCTCGTGGTACTCCGTCAACGCTGCGTCGAGTTCGCGGGCGATGGCGCCCTTGCCCGTCCAGCCGTCGACGAAGACGACGTTCTCCGAGTCGTGATGGTGCGCAAGATAATCGAGTGCGACGGAATCGATTCCTTTGCCACGGACGATGGACACCGCATAGTGCGGCAACGTCAACCCGCGGGTCTGCTGGGCCCAGCGCCGCATCAGAATCCCGATCGGTGTTCCGGCCCGGGCGAGTGAGACCAGCGTGATGTCACTCCCCCGCTCGGCCAAGACCAGGTCCATCACGGTCCCGACAGCGCGCGCCAACCGTGGAGCGCTCTCGGCGAGCACCGTCTCGAAAAGATCCCGGTATGCCTGATCGGGTTGGTACTCGATGGGGAGAGACTCGGCATAGTGCGCCTCACCCGACTGAATACGCTTCTCGCGCACGGATACATCCGCTTCGAGATCCACGTGCGAGAGATCCTTGAGCAGCCACTTCACTTCGCCCGGCGCGTACGAACCGAATTCGGGCCCGACCAATGGTTCGTTCATGACGAGCTCCCTGCTCTGGAATCTCGCAGCGCCGACGGATCGGCCCCGCGAACGGTGGCGACCAGGACGTCGGTGCCGGAGTTCCGCAACACCTCGACCACTCCGTCCATCGCCGTCAACCGATCGGTGTCGGCGGGCTCGTCGATGACCAGCAACGCAAGCGCGTCGACCGCCGCATCAGGCCACTGCGCGTTGTAGACGTATCGAGGGTCGTTCTCACCCAGTTCGGGTGCCGGAAAGGTGAACCCGCGACGCAGCGGGTATCCCGGCACGTCGACGACGTACGCGGGTGAGCGAGTTGTGGTCTGGTAACGAACTGCTCGCCCAGAGCTTTCCAAGCCCGCAGCGATGCGCAGTGGCAGGTACATCAACTCCTCGTGACCGATCACGATCACAGCACGCGACGCGTCGATCGACGATCCGAGAATGGACACCGCTGCCTCGACGGCTGACTCGAATGCCGCGGTGTCGCCATCGAGAAAGCCGTGCCTGCCACCGTCGGGGACATGTGCCGGCCACGGCAGATCGATCCGTGCCAGCGTGCCACGGCGGTCACCGATCGGATTGAGATCCGGAGCATCCAGCGCCGTGACGCGCTCGGTCAGGCCGTCGGGCAGGACCGTCGAACCCGAAGCGAGAGAGACGTAGTCGATTCGTACATTCAACTCTGCCGCCGCGGCTTCGCCGGCGACTCGGTGTTCCTCGGTTCTCATGTCCACCAGCGAGGCCACGACGTAGCGGCTTCGCGGGCATTGCCCGTGCAGCGCCCGGATGGCATCGATCGCAGTGGCGCCGGTGGAGATCTCGTCGTCGACGAGGACCAGAGGCAGGTCGTTCTCGAACAGTTCGGCGGACGTCGGCTGCATCAGATGGCTCGTGGCGTGCGAGTGCCCCTCCTCGAATCCGGCGAGCGTCGTAGCCCCTGGTACGTCTCGGCGCGTGGAGTGCAGGTAGCAGTGAGCGTGCAGGCGAGCTGCGACGCAGTGGCCCAAACCTGTTGCGGTTTCGGCAAATCCGAGAACGACGACGTCGACACCCTCACCGAGGGTTGTCCGCACCAGATCGCCGAGGTCGTCGGCAGCGCCGATGACCACGGACGGCTCGGTGGGCACGTGCTTTCCCAGCACGGTGGACACCAGCAGATGAGCGCGACGCGGATTCCGCCGAAGTCCCGGGATCACCAGATCGGGCACCGAATGCCCGAGTGACGAATCACCGTGAACGAGGTCCAAGCCGAATTCTGCTGTAGCCCAGGGAACGTCCTTGGACTGGACAAGCTCTGTCATCGATCGACCAACGCCGTCAGCAACTCGACGAACGTGATTCCCTTGTTGGTCACACCGAACACGTGAGCTCGGAGCGCAGTCTGATGGGCCCAATTGCGGTGCGGCTTCATCTCGTTCATCTTGTTCCGGTAGCCGGACGCCTGAACTCCCCCGGCGTCGGCACCGAGAATGTCGAGGGCATCGTGATATTCCTCGTGCGTGACAGCGGACAATGCATTGACCGCTGCGACGTGCGACGGGTGGATGACCGTCTTGCCCTGGATTCCGTTGGCTCGGTCCAGCGCGATCTCACGGAGCAGACCGTCGAGGTCGCGGCTGACGAGATGCTGACGGAACCGGACGGCGTCGTGTTCCTCGAACGGGGTGGCGCGCAGCATCGGCCGGAACATGCGTTCGTGATCGGCGAAGTACTCCCACACGGGCCCGGTGATGACAAAACCCGAACCGTCCGCGCGCCCGAGATAGTTGACGATGTCGGCGATGACGTCGACCACCACGCGCACGTCGTAGATGGTCAGATCGCGGTCACGACGGATGCCGAAAGTGCTGCACATGTCGGTGGCGCCGATGCGGACGGCAAGGATTCGATCGCGGTGCTGCGCGAGAATCCCACTGATGGTGCGCAATTCGAGATCGCGAGTATCGCGGTGCACAAGCGCGGGTGATTCGAGTACCGGCATCGCGTAGAGATGCTTGCCCAGCAACTCGGATGCGTCCGCGACGGCGTCGAGGAACACAGGGCCGGACTCGCTGCCGAACTTCGGGATGACGAACCCGGTGAGCGCGGCGCGCCCCTCGGTCAACGACGCGGCGACCTTGTGGATGTCCGCGACTTCACGAACCCGCACGAACAGCAGCATGCCGACGGCGTCGGTGGACGCGATCTTGTCGAGAGCGTCAACCGCGTTCGCTCGCGCTGACTCCACCTCGTGATCGGCGACGGCGTCCTCGAGATCGAGCACCATCGAGCTGACGCCCTCGGACGCACGCTTGACCACGATGTCGGCCAACCCGGCCCGGGTGGCAGGAACGTAGAGAGTTGCACCCAGAGCAATCGCGAGCAGATCCCTCTCGTCGGAATCCGCGAACGATCGAGGCGCATGCAGGAACAGTTGCTCCCGCACGTCATCCTCGAGATGTTGAAAGTGCTGCATTTCTCTTCTCTCTGTAACCGCAATCAAGTCCATGAAACGACCCCCTGTGACAACGCGTCGAGCAACTCCGATCCCCCGATCGGCCCGACCATTCAGTTTTTGCCGGCTCGCGCCCGCATCTTCTCGACAACTTCGGTGATGAACGTCGATACCGAGTCCAGCTGTAATACATACGACCAGTAGTCCGGATGAGTTCCCGACAGTGACGCACTCGCCCGCTCGATCCTTGCTAGTTGAGCATCGAGTACAGAGCCCCACTCCGCCACCAACCCTTGGTTAACAGCGAACATCTGGGCGTCTTTCAGCCGGAAACGAACCTCACGTTCCTTTTGGCTCGGATCTGCCCGGACTGCACGCAGAGTAGCGAGACGGTCCGTCACGGCGTCGGCACACGCTTCGGCGTCGGCGAGGTGCACGCGGGCTTCGGCCATCAAAGCCAGTGCATGTTCGGGGTTTCCCGCAGCCAACGACTGCTTCGCTTCCTTGAGATCGATGTCGGCCTGATCGATATGCGCTCGGCTGCGGCTGCTGTTGTCGACGAGGTCAGCGGAACTCGCGGCGTTGAACTCGCGCAGCAATGCGGAGTACGCCGGATCCAGGCGGTCCACTCGAGTGCGCACTGCCGACAACCTGGTCGAGACCGAGGAAATCGTCATCTCGGCACGGTGCTGGGTCGACGGGGCTTCTGCCAATGCTTCCTCGAGCGCCGATACCGCTTCGCGGACACTCTCGGCCCGCGTGCGGACTGCGTCGGCGCGACCGGATGAGCGCGCATTGTCGAGCGCTGCAACCGCGTCGTCGAGGTGTTCGGAGGCCGTCACCACCGACGGGTACTCGCGATAGCGCTGATCGGTGGCAGCCAGTTTTTCCCGGACGGCGTTCGCCAGGGTTCGGGCCTGCTGGCCGAGGACGGGAATGGCGGACATCGTGACCGTCGCCTGCTCGAGGTGCGCACGATGCCCGTTGTAGAAGGCGTCGACGCCCTTCGCCGCCTCGACGAGTTCGGCTACCGACTTTTCGAACGCCGCCCGAGCACCGTTCGGGTTCTGGTGAAGTACCTGATCGTTGCCATAGCGCTCGGATGTGTCGAGGTAGTCCGACGCAGCCTGGAAGCACCGATCCCGAACGGGTTCCCACGCAGCGCGCAGCCCTCGCTCGGGGTACAGCTCGGCGGAAGCGTCGACTGCTGCCGACGCGATGGTCTGCCGCTTGTCCATGTCGAGGAACGCCGAAACCATGGCCGTCTGCGCCTCCCGCGCACGACTGACCGACTCCCCCACTCTTGCCCCCCGATTGAAGCGCTCCGACCATCTTCCCACCACGATTGAATCCTACGGGTCCAGCACTTCGCTTCTCGGTTCGTAATTCTGCTGTTACGGCGAACACACCGGAACTGCGGTTAGGGTGGTGGAGGTAAACACACTCCCAAGACGACTTCGCGTCGTAGTGGGCCTTGTCTCTCCTCTTGAAAGGACCCCTGAATGGGCGTCAGCTTGACCAAAGGCGGCAATGTCTCTCTCACGAAGGAGGCCCCGAACCTGACTGCAGTGGTCGTCGGCCTGGGCTGGGACGCACGTTCCACCACCGGAGCTGCTTTCGACCTCGACGCCAGCGCAATCGGCGCAGGCTCGAACAAGAAGGTCCTCTCCGACCAGCACTTCATCTTCTTCAACAACCTCCGTTCGCCCGACGGCTCGATCGAGCACAAGGGTGACAACACGGACGGCGAAGGCGAAGGCGACGACGAGCAGATCGACGTGAACCTCGCAGCGGTTCCCGCCGAGGTCGAGAGCGTTGTCTTCCCCGTCTCGATCTACGACGCAGAAGCTCGCTCGCAGTCCTTCGGCCAGGTCCGCAACGCGTACATCCGCGTCGTCGACAAGTCGAACGGCAACGAGCTCGCTCGTTACGACCTCTCCGAGGACGCTTCCACCGAGACCGCCATGGTCTTCGGTGAGCTGTACCGCAACGGTGCAGAGTGGAAGTTCCGCGCAATCGGCCAGGGCTACGCGTCCGGCCTCGCGGGCATCGCGCGCGATTACGGCGTCAACGTCTGATCTTCGCTCTCGACGAGCTGACTCGGGGAAGGTTCCGCAGTAGTCTGTGGAACCCTCCCCGTTTTCACGTTCGGATGCGGTGAGAGACCGCTTGCAGTAACCACTCTGCATTGACCAACTAGAAAGGGCCACGCTCCGTGGTACTGCGAATATTCGGTTTATCCATCGCAATTTCGATCCTCGCGATGATCGTTGCGTTCATCTACGGCGGACCCGAGGCACTGTTCCTCGTCATCATCCTGTCGATTCTGGAAATCTCGCTTTCCTTCGACAACGCCGTCATCAACGCCACTGTTCTGCAAAGAATGAGTGAATTCTGGCAGAAGATCTTCCTCACCATCGGCGTCATCATCGCCGTCTTCGGTATGCGTCTGGTGTTCCCGCTCGTGATCGTCTGGGCTGCATCCGGTCTCGGACCCGTAGCTGCACTCGACCTCGCACTGAACCCGCCTGCGGACGACGCCGCGTACTTCGCCAACGGCGAGCCGAGCTACGAAACCATCCTCACCGACGCTCACCCGCAGATCGCTGCCTTCGGTGGCATGTTCCTGCTGATGCTCTTCCTCGGATTCATCTTCGAAGAGCGTGAGATCACCTGGCTGTCCTGGCTGGAGAAGCCGCTCGCTCGCATCGGCAAGCTCGATCAGCTCTCCGTCGTCGTGGCCGGCATCGTCCTGGTTCTCAGTGGTTCTTTCCTCGCTGCTGACGACAAGGTCTCCACCGTCATGATCTCGGGCGTTCTGGGCATGATCACCTACATCGCGGTCAACGGATTGGGTGAACTGTTCAATCTGCCGGAAGAAGGCGAAGAGGAAGAAACCGCCAAGTCCGGCGGCCCCACGCAGCTCGCGAAAGCGACCGGTAAGGCCGGCTTCTTCCTGTTCCTCTACCTCGAGGTCCTCGACGCGTCCTTCTCCTTCGACGGCGTCATCGGCGCATTCGCCATCACAGCAGACCCGATCATCATCGCCCTCGGCCTCGGCTTCGTCGGCGCGATGTTCGTCCGTTCCATCACGGTCTTCCTGGTCCGCAAGGGCACGCTCTCCGATTACGTCTACCTCGAGCACGGTGCGCACTGGGCCATCGGCGCTCTGGCCGTCATCTTGATGGTGTCCATCGGCGTTCACATCAACGAGATCATCACCGGCCTGGTCGGTGTCTTCTTGATCGGCGCTGCTTTCATCAGCAGCCTCATTCGCAACAAGCGAATCGCGAACGCAGATCCGAAGTTGGACGAGAACACTCCGGCAACTGTCTGACGTTCTTTTCACGAAACGCCCGCGACCAATTGGTTGCGGGCGTTTTGTTTGTTATGCCTGAATTGAAACTCTCTGCATTCCCAGCCGCGCGCCAATTGTTCAGCCGCGCGCCAAATTCAGCCTGCGGCTGAACAATTGCCCTGCGGGTGCGAAAAACCTATTCGTAAGGGAAACCATGAACGAGATAGTCATAGAGCGCGCAACGGACGAGGACGCCGCGGAAATCCTTGTTCTACAACGCTGTTGCTGGGTTTCGGAAGCAATCTCCAACAACAGCATGGACATACCCCCGCTCCACGAGGACCTACCCACGGTCCGAGCCTGGGTTCAGGAGTCGACTGTCTGGACCGCACGACGCGGCGGCCGGCTCGTCGGGGCCGTGCGAGGAACCGCGGACGGAACCGCATGGCAGATCGGTCGCCTCATGGTGGCACCGGACTTGGCGGGCAACGGCCTCGGCCGACGCCTCTTGCAGCACGTGGAACAGAACGCTCCGGAGCGCATCACACGTTTCGAGCTGTTCACCGGAAGCAGGAGCCTGCGGAACATTCTCCTGTACACCCGAGCGGGCTACTCCCAATTGCCGCCGGACCCCAGCCACATCCCCGGAGTCGTCTACCTGTCCAAGCCGAACGCCATCAACTCCGACTGAACGGCGATACTGACTTCTGTGGTGAACATTCGCGTCGCAGCGCAGACAGACTTGCCGTTCTTACGTGAGCACGACTCGCACGTCGGTGCCGAGGAACTCGCGTCAGTGGTCCAACGCGGCCGGATACTCATCGCCGAGGACAACGGTAATCCAATCGGATGGCTGCGCTGGGGCTTGTTCTGGGACGAGATTCCGTTCATGAACATGCTGACCGTCCTGTCTTCGAACCGCGGCCAAGGCATCGGGCGCGCTTTGGTCACAGATTGGGAAAAACGCATGAGCCGCGCGGGACATTCGCAGGTCCTCACCTCCACACTCGCCGACGAATCAGCCCAGAACTTCTATCGCGCAATGGGATACACCGACGCGGGAGTTCTTTTACTCCCAGGCGAGTCCTCCGAAATCTTCCTACGTCGAGACCTCGGTACGACGACCGATCTGACCGATCCCCACATTACCCACGAGTAATATATGGTGGTCGTCACACCACGATCTCAGGGTGGGGCGTGGCACACCAATGTGGAGGACGAGTATGTCGTCAAGGGTCTTATCTCGCGCAGTTGTCGGAGTACTCGCGCTTGCACTGACAGGCGTCGGCGCACCGGTAGCGCTCGCGCAGCCAGTCCTTGCCAAGTCCCCCGATGACGGTTTCTACAGCTACGACGGCGCGGCACCCCTCTCGTCGTACGCCCCGGGTGCGGTACTCGAGACTCGCACCGTGCCGTACACCATTCTCAACATCCCGACCCCGATACAGGCAGTGCAGGTTCTCTACCGATCAACCGACGCCCTCGGTCAGCCGTCGGCCAACGTCACCTCGATCCTGCGCCCGGCCAACGCTCAACCGGATAAAGTTGTTTCGTACCAATCCTTTTACGATTCACTGAACCCCGACGACAGTCCGTCGCGGGCCATCGCGGGCAACACCCCGATCGGAGATTGGACGCCGAGTGGGCGCAATTTCAACGTCGGCGGAACCTTCACGTCCATCGAGGCAGCCTTGTTCGGGCCGCTCTTCGCCCTCGGCTACACGATCGTCGTCCCGGACACCGAAGGCCCGGATGCAAACTTCGCTGCCGGACCCGAATACGGGATGATGACGCTCGACGCTCTGCGTGCCGCCCGCGATGTCCCGGAAACCGGAATCACCGACGACGCAGAGATCGCGCTGATGGGTTACTCCGGCGGAGCGATCGCCACCAACTGGGCTTCGATCCTCGCTCCCGCATATGCACCGGAGATCAACGACAACTTGATCGGTGCCGCGCAGGGCGGCGTGCTGGTCAATCCGGCCAACAACCTTCGCTACGCGAGCGGAAGCATCGGGTGGGGTGGCGTTGTCGGCATGGCAGTCGTCGGCGTTGCGCGTTCGTACGACATCGATTTCGGGAAGTATCTCAGCGACCGTGGACGCGACGTCATGGCTCGACTCGAAGACGCGTCCATCGGCAATGTGCTGGCACAGTATCCCGGACTGACCTGGCAGGATCTGGTCAAACCCGAGTACGCCGATCCCAATACGGTTCCCGAGTACGTCGATGTCGTGAACAAGATCAACATGGGCACCGCGGCGACACCGACCATTCCGATGTTCATCGCGCAGGCGGCCAACGGCACCATCGAGGGCACCCAACCCGGCGGCCCCGGTGTCGGAGCGGGAGACGGCGTGATGATCACGGGCGACGTCCGCGCCCTCGCGCGCAAGTACTGCGACGCCGGCCTGGCGATTCAGTACGACCAGTACGACACCATCAGCCACTTCCTCGGCGCCATGCTCTGGCTCCCCGGTGCGCTCGCCTGGGTCGACGACCGCTTGAACGGCAAGCCTGCACCGTCCAACTGCGCGAACATTGCACCGGGGAACTCACTTGCGCCGCAAGAACATGCGCACTGACTGACAGCGAGCCTGAATCTACTTCGACGGTTCCACCTCCCACCGAACGTGAGTCACCAACGGTTCAAGGCTAAGTCGGCTGACGGCGGATTCCAGGAGTCCGTCGTCTCGCTCCGCGGCAGCCAGTTCGGCCACCACCCGCACGCGGTCGCTGTCCGGGATGTCGAAGGACTGCACTGACCGGAGCTGAAACTCGGGCCTCGAAACGGACTGCACGGTAAGACCTCTGATGTGAGCTTCGGCGTCGCCGTGACAGGTCACCTCGAAGGTGTAGTCCGCGGGTGGTTCTTCGCGTCCGGTTCGGGCAGGCTGGTGATCCATCATCCGGCCCAACGGCCTCAACAGCGTGTTCGCCAACATGATTGCGCCGGCACCGAACACCGCGACCCAGTACATTCCGCCGCCGGCCAGTGCGCCGACGGCGGCCGTGGCCCACAGAGTGGCGGCAGTGTTCAGGCCGGTGACCGACGCACCCTGCTTCATGATCACTCCAGCACCGAGGAAACCGATCCCCGAGACGATCTGCGCTGCGACGCGCGTCGGATCGGCGTCCGGGCCCTGAAACCCGTACGCGCCCATGATGACGAAGAGCGTCGCACCCAAGCTCACCAACGCGTTGGTTCGCAGACCCGCCATCCTTGCGCGCCATTGCCTTTCGATCCCGACGGCAGCGCCGAGGACGAGCCCGAGCGCTATCCGCACAAGGATGACGTGGATTTCCACGGTGAACTCCTAGAGCCAGGTCGCGAATCGACGGATGAACATTCCCTTGGCCACCTGCGTGACGACGCAGTATGCCGCGAGAGTGAGGACCAGCCACGGGAAGTAGTTCCACGGCAGTGAAACCAACCCGAGGGAATGACCCCAGGACGTGAACGGGAACACCAGCGCGAAGACGCAGGCGGCGCCTGTGCTGAGCAGTACCGGCAGCGATGCACGCGACTGGATGAACGGGATCTTGCGGGTGCGGATCATGTGAACGATCAGCGTCTGCGAGATCAATGACTCGATGAACCAACCCGATTGGAACAGCGCTGCATGCTCGGGAGAGTTGGCGGCGAACACGAACCACATCAGCGCGAACGTCGAGATATCGAAGATCGAACTGATCGGGCCGATGAACACCATGAACCGGCGAAGGCTCTTGGTCTCCCACTTGCGGGGCTTCGCGAGGAAGTCGTCGTCGACACGGTCCCACGGGATCGTGAGCATCGAGAGATCGTAGATCAGGTTCTGCAACAACAGAACTACGGGAATCATGGGGATGAACGGCAGCAGGGCACTGGCGACGAGCACCGAGAAGACGTTCCCGAAGTTCGACGACGCAGTCATCTTGATGTACTTCTGGATGTTTCCGAAGGTACGACGCCCTTCGATGACTCCTTGTTCGAGTACACCGAGGTCCTTCTCCAGCAAGATGATGTCCGCGGATTCGCGGGCGATGTCCGCCGCTGTGTCAACGGAGATGCCGACGTCCGCAGCCCGCAGTGCGGGTGCGTCGTTGACACCGTCACCGAGGAAACCAACCGTGTGGCCGACCCGGCGCAGCGATTCGACAATGCGTGCCTTCTGCATCGGATCCGTCTTCGCGAATACGGTTGTCCGCTGCACCAACTCGTCGAGGGCGTCGTCGCTCAACGCTTCGATCTCGGCGCCGGATACAACAGCTCCCACGTCGATACCGACTTTGCCGCAGACGGTTTCGGCGACCAGTTCGTTGTCACCCGTCACTACCTTGACCGCGACTCCGTGGCTCGCGAGGGCTTCGATCGCCCCGGCCGCAGATTCCTTCGGCGGGTCGAGGAAGGCCAGCAGTCCAACCAGGGTCATGCCCTCTTCGTCGGCCGTCGAGTACTCGCGGCGCTGCTCTTCGACGACTGTCTTGGTTGCCACCGCAAGCACTCGCTTACCTTGACCGTTCAGCTCCGCGACCAGACGGTCGACTCGGGCCAGCCATCCCGGTGTCAATTGGTGGGTCACCCCGTCCAGTTCCACCGATTCACAGACCGAAAGGAGCTCTTCCACTGCACCTTTGGTTACGATCAGATCGGCGTCTCCGTGGTCGACCACCACGGAGAGTCGACGGCGCTTGAAGTCGAAGGGAATCTCGTCCACCAACCCGTGGCGACGCGAGATCTCCTCGACCACTTCGGGACCGGCGGCCTCGATCACCGCGTCGTCGAGAAGACTGCGCAATCCGGTCTGATTCACGGAATTGACCGCCGCTAGCCGCAATACGTCCTCGGACTTACGTCCGGCAGTATCGAGATGCTCACCGAGAACGATGCGGTCCTCGGTGAGAGTTCCGGTCTTGTCCGTGCACAGAACGTCCATGGCACCGAAGTTCTGAATCGCGTTGATCTGCTTGACGATCACCTTCTTGCGCGACATGTGGAGCGCACCCTTGGCCAGGTTCGCCGTCACGATGAGCGGCAACATTTCCGGAGTCAACCCCACCGCGGTGGCGACGCCGAAGAGTAGTGCTTGGCTCCAGTCCTTGGTCAGTCCGTTGATGATGAACACCGCGGGAACCATGATCAGCATGAACTTGATCAGCAGGTAGCTGACACTGCGCACCCCGACGTCGAAGCTGGTTTCGGGTCGCTTGGACGCCAATTGTGCTGTCATGGCACCGAAGTAGGTCCGCTTGCCGGTGTGTACCGCAACGGCGGTGCCGCTGCCCGACACGACGGAAGTACCCATGAACCCGATGTTCTCGGCTTCGAGCAGGCGATCGACGTCGATCCCCGACGACGGGTCCGCCGACTTCTCGGCCGGCATCGATTCACCGCTGAGCATGGACTGATTGACCTGTAGATCCTTGGCCCGGATGATGCGGACATCGGCCGGGATCATGTCGCCGGCGGCAAGCTGGACTACATCACCTGGCAGTAACTGCTCGATCGGAATCTCAGCCGTGACCACGGTGTTGTTGATCTTGCGGGTGGCCGCGACGGTCGTCGTAACCATCGCCTTGAGCGCCTCGGCGGCGCGGCTCGAACGGTATTCCTGCCAGAACCTCAGTGAGACACTGACAAAGATCATCAACCCGAGAGTGATGATGCCCTCGTAGGAAGGACCGTCCTCGGGGTCCGCCCAGACCACGTCGGTCCCGACCATGATCAGGGCGAGGAATACCAGGATCAGGATGAACGGGTTCTTGAAGGCCCCCGCGAACTGCACGATTGCCGGCGCCGGGCGGTCGTGGCGGACATCGTTGCGCCCGTATTGCCGACGAAGATCGTCGATCTGATCGTCGCGAAGGCCGTTGGCCGTCGTGGTCAGATCGGCGAGGACGGTGCGCGTGTCCGAGGCCGAGTAGTCGACCAATTCCTGTGCGCTTTCCTTTGCCAGGACTGTTGAATGTGTTTGTTGTGCACTGTTTCTCGTGGGCCGTGGCCGCAATGCGAGAACGGAAAATGACATGACGAATCTCCTCGGCTGCCCGAACACGCCGGACCATGCCAGTGCATGAGGGCAGCAGAATGCGCTGAGCGACAATGGAAGTCGTCAGCGGACGCGGCAAAGCCGCGCAGATGAAGCCGAGGATGCAAAGAGTCAGTGACTGAAGAGCAAAAGACCGGGGTGAGCATCGTCGGCAAGAACAGAAGGATGGGTCGAATATCGACTCGGCGGGTCGTCCACGATGGTCACCTCCTGAAAGTTCGGGGCGTCCGATGACGCCACACAAAGTACATGCGCACAGCACACGCCAGGAGAACCGAATATCGACGTACTCTCGCCTTCGCCGGAAGAAACCGGCATCAAGCTGCGAAAACACCTCCACGTCCGAGTTTTGGCACTGCACGACGTGTCCCGATCAAGACCGGGAAGCCACTTTGGATCACCCCTTAAGCCGGGGAGATCTGTCCTAACCTTGGGCGTCTCTCGACGTCGTGAGATCAGTGGCCTGTGTTCGTGCAGAAGCCTCACCTAACGAGGTACTGCACCCAGAGGGTAGTTCTCAAATCCGTTGCCTGTCAACCGAGCAACTCAGACGGCGGGCAATCCTGCCCGTGCGACGGCGCCGGCGAAGAGTGCCGTCACGGCGGCACCCATCACGCTCTGATCAACTTCTTCCGGATCCACCGAGTGCTCGAGAACGAGCCCGGATATCAAGGCCATCAACGAGATTGCAGTGGTCCGCACATCGAAGGAATCGTCCACTCCCCATTCGCGGGCACGTTCACCGATCAACTCCACGAGTTGACTGCGCAAGTGGCGACGCTCACGTAAGTACGCCTGAGCGATCTGCGGATCACGTCCGGCGAGCACTCCGAATTCGAGGACGAGCAGTGACCACCCCGGGTCGTCGACCATCCACGTTGCAATGGCCTCGCCACCTTTGCCCGCCGCGTCGGCCGGGTTCATCCCGGCGATCTCGGCAAGCACACGGCCAGCCAGTTCGAGAGACCGTTGCGCGAACAGTTCGGCGAACAGATCCTGTTTCGACTCGAAGTTGGAGTAGACAGCCCCCTTGGTGAAGCCCGCTCGGCGAGCAACTTCAGTGAGACGTGCAGCACTGAATCCGCGCTCCGCAAACTCTTCCGCCGCAGCGTCGAGCAGTCTTTGCCGCACCACGTCACGTCCGGGGCGGGTTACCGGCGTCCAGTCCGGTTGACGAGATTCAGTCACGATACCTAGAGTATTCAATACCTCGGGTATTGACAAGCTCTTTACTTTCGACAAGATCAGGACTCTTTCGTGACCACTACGCATCCGGCACACGCCGCACCAGACAACAGCTCCACCCACGACGAACACCACCACGACAATCTGCTGGTGAAATACGGCGCACCCAAGGTGATGGCCGCGCTGTTCGTCGGCGTGCTCCTGCTGCAGATGGGCTTCATCCTCAGCTACGTCGCCGCCTTCCATCAGCCGACTCCGCGAGACATCGAAATCGCGGTCATCGCCGATCAGGGCACACCCGACGGCATGGATCAGCAGATCGCCGACAAACTCAACGCCATCGACGGCAGCCCGCTCGACGCTCAGGTGGTCGACAGCACGGCGACCGCTCGCCGCATGATCAACGACCGCGAGATCCAGGGCGCGTTTGTCGTCAACCCGGCCGGACCGGACACCCTGATCACCGCGAGCGCAGGCGGCAGCTCCATCGCGACGTCACTCGAAGCGGTGTTCACGAAGGTCGAGGCGACACAGGACCGACAGTTCGTCGTCCGCGACGAGATCCCCGTCGGAGCCCACGACAACCGCGGCCTCTCGGGCTTCTACCTCTCGGTCGGCTGGGTCGTCGGCGGCTATCTCCTCGCGGCAGCCATCGGACTGTTCATCGGTGCGCCGAAGACTCTCCGCCAGGCAAGCGCACACACGGGCGTGATCGCGATCTACTCGATCATCTCGGGAGCTCTCGGCGCCCTCATTACCTCACACGTACTCGGAACTTTCGCGGGCCACTGGTTCCCGCTGTGGATCCTGGGAACAGCCGTGGTGTTCGGCACCGCCATGTTCACACTCGGATTGCGCGCTGCCATCGGCGTTCTGGCAGTCCCGCTGGCTATCGCCGTCTTCGTGATTCTCGGCAATCCCAGTGCGGGAGGCGCATTCGGCTCCAACGTGATTCCCTCGTTCTATGCCGCCATCGGCCGATGGATCACACCTGGCGCCGGCACCGAAGGCGTGCGGAGCATCGTCTACTTCAACAACGTCGGCGTCGGCCAGCCTGCTCTGACGCTTTTCCTGTACGCACTGATCGGTGCGGTCATGCTGTTCGGCTTTACGATCCGTCGCAACCGAAAGTCCACCGACACGACGCCGACTCCAGCTGTGGCGAACGCCGACTAGTCCTAGTCTGAACTCATGACGAGCCTCCTCCACCCCAACGCCTCGCACGTCGCCGAAACACTGATCTCACGGGGTCACCACGGCGTCATCGTCACGCAGCCCGAAGCCACGCACACCGCGGCCGAGGCAGCGGCGGCCGTCGGGGTGGAGGTAGGCGCGATCACCAAGTCACTGGTGTTCCTTCTCGACGACGATCCGGTCCTGCTGCTGGTCTCCGGCGCGCATCAGGTGAATCTGAAGGCCACCGGCGAACGCCTCGAAGGCAAGCTCACGCGGGCGCCGCTGGAAATGGCGAAGTCGGCAACGGGCCAGCCGATCGGTGGGGTCGCTCCGCTCGGGCATCCCACCAACCTGCCCACCTACATCGATACAGCCCTCGAGCAGTACCCCGAATTGTGGGCAGCCGCCGGGCACCCCAACACGGTCTTTCGCACGACGTACTCCGAACTCCTCCGAATCACCGCCGGCCTCGCCGTCGACATGGACTGAAGCACTTCAGCCAACCCGGTCCGAAACCACTCAGACGTGCGTCCACCTATAGTTAGACGCACCATGTGCACTGCAACCAGGACCCCGGCCGGCAACCACTGGCGTCGACGGCACGTAGATCTGTGCCGCACCGACGCCTGTCTGTGTATGCCGAGCGCAGTCACCTCGACCACACCGCACACCTCGAGTTCCAGCCGGAGAGTTCCCGTTGTCTGACAAGCCGAATGCCGTTTCCAGCCACACCACCCCCGACGTCCCCGAAGTAGCGGCGACGCCCGAGTTGTCGACCGGCATCTGCGCGGGTGACTACCGCGCTGCGCTTCGCCGCCACCCCGCCGGTGTCACCGTCGTGACCCTCGATTCGGGTACCGGCCCGGTGGGTTTCACCGCCACTTCGTTCTCGTCCGTCTCCCTCGAGCCGCCGCTCGTCTCGTTCAACATCGCGGAGACGTCGTCGAGCATCAATGCGCTCAAGGCAGCCGAGTCCTTGGTGATCCACCTTCTCGGCGAACATCAGCAGCATCTGGCCCAGCGCTTTGCGCGTAGTGCCGATCAGCGTTTTGCAGACGAGTCACTGTGGGCAGTGCTCGACACCGGGGAGCCGGTGCTGCACGGCACCCCCAGCTGGATGCGCGTCAAGGTCGACCAGTTGATCCCTGTTGGCGATCACACGCTGGTCATCGGACTCGTCACGCGGGTTCACGCCGAAGAAGACGACGAATCCGCTGCCGCGCCGCTGCTCTACCACGAGGGCAAGTACTACCGCCCCACTCCGTTAGGTCAATAGACAACTGTGCGCCTTTATTAACCGCCCGCGGTTAATAAAGGCGCACAGCAAGTTAGAGCGCTACGTACTTGGTATCGAGATACTCGTCGATACCCTCGGTTCCGCCTTCACGGCCGAAGCCCGATTCCTTCACCCCACCGAACGGCGCGGCAGCATCGGAGATCGCGCCGCGGTTGACGCCCACCATGCCGGTGTCCAGCTTGGCCGAGACGCGCATCGCACGGTCGATGTCGCGGGTGTAGAAGTACGCCACGAGGCCGTATTCGGTGTTGTTCGCAGCCGCGATCGCTTCGTCTTCGGTGTCGAAACCGACCACTGCCGCAACGGGTCCGAAGATCTCTTCCTTCAGCAGGCGCGCGTCGGCGGGCACCTGGTCGAGGACCGTCGGGGTGAAGAAGAACCCGGGGCCTTCGGGTGCCGATCCACCGGTGCGAACGCGAGCACCCTTGGACACGGCGTCGTCGACGAGTCCGGTGACGGTTGCGAGCTGCTTGGTGTTGATCAGCGGTCCGATGTTGGTGCCCTCGGCGTCACCGGCGCCCACCTTCAAGGCCGCAACCTTGGCGGTGAACTTGTCGGTGAACTCTTCGCGCACCGAGTTGGCGACGTAGATGCGGTTGGCCGCGGTGCAGGCCTCGCCGCCGTTACGCATCTTCGCGAGCATTGCGCCGTCGACAGCTGCGTCGATGTCCGCGTCGTCGAAGACGATGAACGGTGCATTGCCACCGAGTTCCATCGACGTGCGGAGCAGCTTGTCAGCAGCATTGCGCACCAACAACTTTCCGACGCCAGTGGAGCCGGTGAAGGTGACCTTGCGCAGACGCGCATCTTCCATCAGCGGTCCACTGATGGAGGCCGCGTCGGACGTCGGGAGGATCGAGAGCACACCGTCGGGCAGACCGGCATCGGCGAACACCTGACCGAGGAGCTGCATGGTCAGCGGCGTGTCCTCGGCGGGCTTGACGATGATGGTGCAACCGGCAGCCAGCGCCGGTCCGATCTTGCGTGTGCCCATGGCGAGCGGGAAGTTCCACGGGGTGATCGCGAGGACCGGTCCGACGGCTTCCTTGGTGACCAGGATGCGACCGTTGCCGGCCGGAGCCTGCGTGAAACGTCCGCCGATGCGTACTGCTTCCTCGCTGAACCAGCGCAGGAATTCGCCGCCGTAGTTGACCTCACCGCGGCTCTCTGCCAACGACTTACCCATTTCCAGGGTCATCATCAGCGCGAAGTCCTCGGCGCGGGCGTGCAGCAATTCGAAGGCGGTGCGCAGAATCTCGCCGCGTACACGTGCCGGAGTGGCCGCCCAGTCTTCCTGCGCCGCAGCGGCGAGGTCGAGCGCACGGATACCGTCGGCAGCGGTGGCGTCGGCTACCTGGGCGAGTTCCTCACCCGTTGCCGGGTTGTAGACCGCAAAGGTCTTCTCGGCCGGGACGAGCTTGCCGCCGAGCCAGAGACCCTTGGGTACCGAGTCGAGAAGATCCGAGACGTTGGACATGTCAGTTCCCCTGTGCTGCAGTGCGGATGGCGGTCTCGAGGACGGTCAACGCGTCGTCGAGCAGCTCTTCGGAGATGACCAGCGGCGGGAGCAGACGGATGACGTTGCCGTAGGTACCGCAGGTGAGGATCACGACGCCGGCAGCGAGGCATTCGGCGGCGATCTTCTTGGTGATGTCTGCG
The DNA here is from genome assembly GCF_001445685.1 of Rhodococcus sp. KB6. Classification (NCBI taxonomy): domain Bacteria; kingdom Bacillati; phylum Actinomycetota; class Actinomycetes; order Mycobacteriales; family Nocardiaceae; genus Rhodococcus; species Rhodococcus sp. KB6. Next base: position 534,919 of record NZ_LNAK01000154.1, read on the forward strand.
TCCGGCTCCTGCCCACCGGGCTTGACCAACTCGATGGCGAGCATCGCGCCGCGACCGCGAACGTCACCGATGACGTCGAGTTCCTTTGCCAGTGCGTTCATTCGGCCGACGACGGTCGACTCGATGGTGCGTGCGCGGCCACAGAGGTCGAGCTCACGCATCTGGTCGATGGACGCCAATGCAGCGGCGCAGGCGACGGGGTTACCGCCGTAGGTGCCACCGAGGCCGCCGGGGTGGACAGCGTCGATGAGCTCGGCGCGGCCCGTGACAGCGGCGAGCGGCATGCCGCCTGCGATGCCCTTGGCGAGCGTGACCAGGTCGGGGACGATGCCCTCGTGATCGCTGGCGAACCAGGCGCCGGTACGAGCGAAGCCTGCCTGAACCTCGTCGGCGATGAAGACGACGCCGTTCTCCTTGGCCCACGCGACGAGCGTCGGGAGGAAGCCTTCTGCGGGAACGATGAATCCACCCTCACCCTGAATGGGCTCGATGAGGATGGCGGCGGTGTTGGCAGCGCCGACCTGCTTCTCGATCATCGTGATGGCGCGCTGTGCGGCCTGCTCACCGGTGATCTTGGAGCCGTCGACATTGAGGCCCTCGCGGTACGGGTAGGACATCGGGACGCGGTAGACCTCGGGGGCGAACGGACCGAAGCCGCTCTTGTACGGCATGGACTTCGAGGTCAGTGCCATCGTGAGGTTGGTGCGGCCGTGGTACGCGTGGTCGAAGACGACGACTGCGTCGCGACCGGTTGCGTGACGGGCGATCTTGACGGCGTTCTCGACGGCTTCTGCGCCGGAGTTGAACAGCACGGAACGCTTCTCGTGGTCACCGGGGGTGAGCTCGGCGAGACGCTCGGCGACCTCGACGTAGCCCTCGTACGGAGCGACCATGAAACAGGTGTGGGTGAAGTGCGCGACCTGATCCTGAACTGCGGACACGACGGCCGGGTTGGAGGCGCCGACGCTGGTCACCGCGATACCGGCACCGAGGTCGATCAGCGAGTTGCCGTCGACGTCGACGATGACTCCGCCGTCTGCGTCGGCGACGTAGACCGGGAGGGTGGATGCGACGCCGGCGCCGACGACCTTCTTACGGCGTTCGGCGAGCGCAGCCGAGCGCGGGCCCGGGAACTCCGTGACGATGCGACGCTCCTGCGGAAGCCGGTATTCGATTGCACTCATGTGACCACCCTCTCGGTTGTGTATTGCATTCGAGTATGCGACGCGCGAAGCATCGCAAGCACTGCCGAAATGGATACCCGGAGCTCCAGGGCTACTCCATATCGGCAACGACAGCTAGCCTTGATCAGGTGACGGTTCCGATCTCGTGGCTCTTGCGCCAGAAACACCTCTCGCTGGCTCTGCTCACCGACCGAGCAGCTGCCACCCACCCCGTCACGTTTGCACAGGCCACAGAGCTGACGGACCCCACCCCGTGGCTTTCCGGCGGCGAATTGGTGCTCACCACCGGGCTGGCACTGGTGGGCGCGGACGCCACCGACTACAGCGAGTACATCGACCGTCTGGCCGCCGCAGAAGTATCGGCTCTGGGTTTCGGGACCGGCCTTTCCCACGAGAGTGTGCCCACAGACCTGATTGCCGCCGCCCGCAGCCGCGGACTCCCCCTGCTGGAAGTGCCGTTCACGACCCCGTTCGCGGCAGTCACGCGCGCGGTGATGACCCGTCTGAGCCAGCAGGAATACGAATCGGTACTCCGCGCGGCAGAAGTACAGACGCGCATCACCCGCGTTGCACTGCGCGGTGGCGTGTCTGCCATCGTGCGCGAACTGGCCACGGCCACAAAAACTTCGGTGGCGTTTGTCGGAGATCGGATCACCGCGGTGCATCCGGCAAACCAGAAGTCGTTGATCACCGAGGTTCGCGCGGTCGCGGCGACCACCCGCGATCCCAACGCTCCGGCGTCGATCTCGCAGAGCACACCCGAACGGACGCTGACACTGTCCCCCGTCGGCGTCACCGACAGCTGGCACGGCTACCTCGCCATGGCGGGCGCCGGGCCCCTGAGCAATATCGACAGAGTGTTACTCGGGCATGCGGTCTCGCTGCTCACTCTCGAACTCGAGAAACCGGTTCGACTACGGGCCGAGCGAACTCGACTCAACGCCATGGCTTTCGGGCTCTTACTCGACGGCCGAATCCCCGAAGACAGTGTGCCGTCGTACTTGGACGAGGCAAGCGACACGCACGGCAACATTCGTGTCGTCCACGTTCGCGGATCCGGACTCGGCCCCGTTCTTCGCGAACTCGACAACGCTCTCGCGCGAGCAGGCCGGCCGTTGTTCGCGCAATCCGAGGACGGTTCGCTGACCGTCCTCCTCCGCGGAACCGACACAATCGACACCGCCAAAACACTACTGGCGCAGCTCTCCCCCACCGAAGCGAAAGCCGTGCGTGCCGGAATCAGCACCCCTCACCGTCTTCTGGACGCACCGCGCGCACTCGTCCAGGCCCGCGCCGCGGCCAATCTCACGACGGCCACTGCCCGCATTCTCGAGTTCGACGCTCTGAGTGGTTCGACGATTCTGGCATCCGAGCCTGCCCGTGAGGCACTGATCGCAATGGCTGCGGACACCATCCCGGTGCTGACCGAACACGACCAGGCACACGGAACCGCACTGGCCGCGTCTTTGCGCGCCTATCTCGAGGCAAACGGCCAATGGGAATCGGCCGCAGCCGAACTCGGTGTTCATCGGCACACCCTCCGAGGTCGCATCGCACGCATCGAGGAACTGCTGCAATGCGACCTCGGACAGGCCAGGGTCAGAGCCGAACTGCTGCTATCGCTACTCGCCTGGGAGGGCCGCTGAACCCTCCGCGGCGTGTACCGAAGCGAAGCTCGACGCACCGCGGACGAGTAGTTCGAGTTCGGCGTCGACCGTGCAGAGACGGGCGGTGTCCAGCGCTCCGCTGCGGCTCACGCTCGACATCAAAGCCGTGAACCGGCGCACCGCTTGCGGATTGGCGGCGGTCCACAACTCGACGACCTCCGGAATACCTTCACCGAGCGCACCGGACACGAGGTCCGCGAAACGCGCCGTCAACCTGGCATGGACGGCAGCGCTGCCCATGACCTCCCAATGCGAGGCACCGACGGCGACGTCGACGCCGCCGAGAACATCGCCCAGATCGAGAGCGTAGGAGAGTTCCCGATAGATCGCGGCTGCGGCCGCGGCCGTCGTATTCTCCTGCAGTGCAATGTCTGCCAGGGCGAGTGCTCCGAAAGACGCCTCGATGCGCTCGCTGGCCGGCAAACCGTCGGTGAGTTCCCGCACCGGGGCTGCCCACCGATCGATGTCGGCGCGCGGGTTCACGGTGAACCGGCCGGCTGCTCCCGGACGACGCAACACCCAGCTCATCTCGGATTCCAACAACTGCTGCAAGCGATCGAGAGCCTGCAACTGCTCGGTGGCGCGCAGCTCCGAGTTCAAGATCTCGCGCCGAAGTTCCTCGGTGCCGAGCACTTCGCTGACTACTGCGTAGGCCAGAGCCGCTTCCGGACTGTGGACTCCGAGGTGTTCCTCGAGCCGGAACAGCACGCCGGGGCCGACGCGGTTGACCAGTTCGTCGACAACCGAGGTGATGATGATGTCGCGGCCCAACCGATGTGCGCGGACCGCGTCCGGTGCTGCCTCGACGACGGAGAGCGGGAAGTACTGCGGGAGACGATCGGCGAAGATCTGATTGTCCGGGACGGTCGACGCCCCCAATTCCGCCGTCAGTACGTTCTTCGACTGCGCCACCAGCACAGCAAGTTCCGGCCGCAGGAGACCCTGCCCGGCACGCGCCCTGACCGCCAGCGCCTTGGAGTCGGGCAGAGATTCTTCCAGTCGCTTCATGGCGCCCGCCGAGACGAGGTTCTCGATCAACCGCTCGTGCTGATCGAGCAGGGCCGGTGCGCGGTGCTCGGCCAGGCTGATCGCGAGGGTCTGATCTTCACTGGCCTCGAGCACCGATGCGGCCACCTCGTCCTGGGCCGCCGCGAGTAGTTCATTGCGCGAGGTCGCTTCCAACTCTGCGAGTGCGATCTTGATGTTGACCTCACGGTCCGAGGTAGCCACGCCTGCCGCGTTGTCGATGAAGTCGGCGTTGATTCGTCCTCCGCCAGCGGCATATTCGATGCGGGCACGCTGGGTGAAACCCAGGTTGCCGCCCTCACCCACCACGGTTGCACGCAACTCGTCAGCGCTGACGCGAACTGCGTCGTTGGACGGATCGGCCGCGTCGACGTTGCTTTCGGTCGACGCTTTCACGTAGGTACCGACGCCGCCGTTCCACAACAGGTCCACCGGAGCACACAGGATCGCTCGGATCAGTTCCTGCGGGGTCAAGTTCTCCTCGGTGATTCCGAGGGCCGCACGCGCCTCGAGCGGAAGGCGGATCGACTTCGCGCTCCGCGGCCAGACGCCACCGCCCGGCGACATCACGGTGCGATCGAAGTCGTCCCAGGACGAGCGCGGCACGGTGAAGAGGCGAGCGCGTTCGGCAAAGCTCGTCTCGGTGTCGGGGTTCGGGTCGATGAAGATGTGGCGGTGATCGAATGCCGCGACCAGACGGATCTTGTGCGAGAGCAACATTCCGTTGCCGAACACGTCGCCGGACATGTCCCCGATACCCGCGACGGTGAACGGATCGGTGTCGACATCGAGGTCGCGCTCGGCGAAGTGCCGTCGTACCGCCACCCAGGCGCCGCGAGCGGTGATGCCCATCGCCTTGTGGTCGTAGCCGGCCGAACCGCCGGAAGCAAAAGCGTCGCCGAGCCAGAAACCACGCTCGACGGCGATGCCGTTCGCGACGTCCGAGAACCGTGCGGTCCCCTTGTCTGCTGCCACGACGAGATAGGAGTCTTCACCGTCGTACTCGATTACTTCTGCCGGGTGTACCGCAGCGCCGTCGACGATGTTGTCCACCACGTCCAGCAAGCCGCGAATGAAGGTGCTGTACGACTCCTGCACCTGCGCCGGAGTCGGTGACGACGTGCCCCGAACCACGAACGCGCCCTTGGCACCCGAAGGAACGATCGGGGAATTCTTCACGCTCTGGGTCTTCATGAGGCTCAGGGCCTCGGTGCGGTAGTCCTCGTATCGATCCGACCAACGCAGGCCGCCACGGGCGACGGAGGAACTACGCAGATGAACGCCTTCGACATTGGGTGCGCTGACGTAGATCTCGCGGAAGGGAACGGTCTTCTGCGGGGTGGAGAGCAACTGCGAGTCGATCTTGAACGACGCGTACGGCAGCGGGTCGCCGGACTCACCACGCAGGTACCAGTTCGTGCGCAGAGTCGCCTGCAGGAACGAACGAACGCCGCGCAAGACGCGATCCTCGTCGAGAGTGTCTGCACCGTCGACTGATTCGTCGATGGCCGCCGCCGCGGTGGCCACTGCTGTCTCCCGCAATCCTGCTACGGCGGGATCGAAACGCGCAGTGAAGAGTTCGATTGCCTGCCGTACGAAGCGTGGCTTCGCTGCCAACACTCCGACGATGTAGCTCTCGGACAGCCCGATACGAGCCTGAGCGAGGAAACGGCACGCAGCGCGCAGCAACTCTGCGTCGCGCCACGTGATGTCTGCTCGTCCGATCAGACTGGAGAATGCGTCCATCCGGGTCTGTTCGGCGATGACGGCTTCGAAGGCGTCCGCCATCTTCTCCAGCGCACTGCCGTCGAAGGTGCTCGGCTCGAAGGTGAAGTAATGCGCCGAACCCAGAACGGTCGGAAGCGGGCGGTGCGTCGAAACTCGGAGTCCGAGAGACTCGAAGTTCTCGCACAGATCGGAGAGGGAGGGCTCTCCGGACGGCCACAGCACCACACAGGTCAGATCGTCACTGTTCAGGTTGTCACCCTGACGGAAGACGAGTCGCTGGCCCGCTGCGGCCAATTCGGCGACCAGTTCGAGCGCCGGGTCACCGGATCGATCACCGCCTGCCGGTCTCGATTCTGCAGCTGCGGTCTTGGTCGCCGATGATGTGCTCGCCATTGAACACCCTCCTGGAAATTATTGGATCCGAACACTTTCCAGTGTTGCGTGGATCACCGGAAAGAGGTCGTGCCCGATAGGAGTACCAACCCCCATCGGGCACGACATTTCGGCAGTTGCGGTGAGCTCAGTCGCCCAACCTGATCGGAGCAAGCTCCTCGAACACGTCGCCGGGTCCGGGATTCTCGGCAGGCGCAGCGCCGCCGAGATGGTTGACGACGCCCCATACCGCGTTGATCGCGGTCTGGATCGCGCCCTCAGCCCAGCCGGCGGTCCACGACACGTCGTCACCGGCGAGGAAGATTCCCCGATGACGCGGTTCGAGATCATTCTGCACGAAGTGGGAGAACAGGCGCTCCTGGTAGCGGTAGTGCCCCGGAAGGTTCGCCTTGAATGCGCCCATGAAGTCGCGCTCGGTTTCCCACGACAGCGTCACCGGGCTCGAGATGATGTGGCTGCGGAAGTCAACGCCGGGGTAGATCTCTTCGAGAGAGCGCAGCATGATGTTCATGCGCTCGGTGGCGTCGAGCGCCAGCAGCTTCAGCGAATCGTCCGACCAGGTGTACGACAAGCAGATCAGGCCGGGCTTGCCCTCGCCTTGATCCAGCAGGTAGGTGCCGCGACTCATACGGTCGGTCAGTGTCATCGACACCGAATCACGGCCGGTCACGGGGTCCTTGTCCTTCCAGAACGGGCGGTCGACGAGAACGAACACCTTGGTCGAACCCATGTAGTGAGTTCGCTCGATCGCAGTCCAGTGGTCGATCGGGAACAGATCGTCGTCACACCTGATATTGTTCAGCAGCATCCAACTCTGCACTGTCACAACGGCACTCGCATAGGTGCGAATGAAACCTTCGGAGTCGGTGACCGTGATGTTGCCGGGCTCGGTACGCCGGAGTTCGGTGACGCGGGGACGCGTCTCACCGTCGTTGAGCGAAGCGACCGTAGTACCGGCAGGCCAATGCGCCATGTGCGCCGGGGCGCGGTTCCACAACCGCATCGGCAGCTGCTGCGATCCACCGACGATGCCGCGGTGGTCGTCGTCGGCGGCCGTGATGACCACACGAAGGATTTCGAGGATCGAATTGGGGTAGTCGGTATCCCAACCGCCCGTACCGAATCCGACCTGTCCGAACACTTCCCGCATGTGGAAGGACTTGAAGTGCTTCGACGCGGCGAGGAATCCGTAGAACGTCTGGTCGTCGTAGCGCACCACGAGGTCGTTCCAGATCCGCTTGATTTCTGCGGTGTCGCGGTCACGAATGGCCTGCTGCAACGGAATCAGATCGGCATGCTCTTCGAGAGTGCGCTGCCAGGCCTGCGCCACCTCGGTGTAGATCGGCGGCAGATCCTCGAGAGTGTGCGCGTAGTGGCTCTCGCCCTTGAGATCGATGACGGTGCTCGGCGTGACCTCGGCAAGGGGATTGGGGAACTCTTCGGTCTGCAGACCCAGTTCGTTCAGGTAGTGGAACAACGTCGTCGACGACGGTGGGAAACGCATTGCGCCCATCTCGGCGACCACCCCGGGGTGCCCGTCGAACTCGACCGACCGCATCCGGCCACCGATCTGATCAGCTTCGTAGACAATCGGTTTGAGACCGATCTTGAGCAACTCGTAGGCCGCGATCATGCCGGAGAGTCCGCCACCGATCACGGCAACTTCGGTACCCAGTGCCAGATCGGGCACCGAGCCGAGTCCCGCCGGACTGGAAACGTAGTCGTCGTACGGGAACGGAAAATCCGGCCCGAACATCGTGAGGGGCGGCTGCTTGCCGGGTTCCGAGGAACTGTCCGGAGCTACTGGGATGGTCATCTACGGTTCTCCTTGGAGACAGTCGTGACAGAAAGGTCTGGATACAGATCGAGGCGTCGATCGTCGAGATGCGTGTTGAGGGTGCGCGATTGCGAGACGGTGGCGGCGGCGATATCAGCGAGGAGCAATTCCGGGCCGACCCCGGCCCTCGCCAACTCGGCACCGTCGGGCGCGATGGCGCACGAGAGACCGCAGTATGTCAGCTCGGTTTCGGCGCCGCAGCGATTGACGTAGGTGACAAACATCTGACTCTCGTATGCGCGGGCCGGAACCACTTGCTGCGCAATGTGTTCGTACGGAGTCATCAACCCTGTCGGCACGATGAGCCATTCGGTACCGGCGTCGGCATGGGCCCGAACCGCTTCCGGAAATTCCACGTCGTAGCAGATCAACAACCCGCAGCGGATGCCCTCGAAATCGAACCCGACCACCAGGGTCTCACCTGGCCGGAAATGTTCGCGGTCGAGCGTGCCGAACAGGTGCGTCTTGCGGTAGTGCGCAAGCGAAGTGCCGTCGCGGTCCACCACCTGCACACTGTTGTAGACATCTCCCCCGTCGAGTTCGGGGTAGCCGTAGACGACTGCGATGCCGGCGCTTCGAGCAATCGCGGCGACGGAATCGAAGATGGGGCCGTCGGCCGGTTCCGCGCGTAGCGACACCAGTTCGCCGATGTCGTAGCCGGTTGCGGACATCTCCGGCGTCAGCAGGATCTTCGCACCGGATGCTGCAGCCTCGCGGGCAGCAGTGTCGATTGCAGCGAGGTTGAACTCCACCGACGCAAAGGTGTCCGGGGTGGTGAGCGGACCTTGGAACAGGCCAACTCGAACTGAATCGACATGCATGGTGCGCTCCTTCAGGAGTTCCGTGACGCCAATTTTCGACGATGTGTGTGACGGGGACAACTACCAGCGTGACGGGTGCCGCCAATCATGTCAACTCTTGTTTCCTAAGAATCAACATTCACGGATTCGGGTCTCACGAAGACGACGCGCGGGGCCCTTCCGGCAATGCCGGATTCAAGACCCACAGAACCTTCGCCAGAACCGAGCCTTCGGCCTGAAAACTATGGTTGTGCGTCGGCGTGAATGTGAAGGAATCGCCCGCCGCAAGTACGACGTCTTCGGCATCGACGGCCTCACCGTTCGGATCCGTCCGACCGCCCTCGAACGAGACCCGCAAGCCGCCCTCGAGCACGTGCACGAAGTTCACGTCGATCGGCAGACTGTAGAACTCCCGACCACTTCCGCCGCCTGGTTCCAGCTCGCCGAGCAGCACCTGAATTCGACGCTCGTTGGTAGGCGTGAGCAGGTACTCCGTCATCTTTTCGCCACCGAAGCTGATTTGCGGCATGGCGTCGGCGCGGACTACTTCACCGGCGGACGCATTCTCGAACAGGGATCCGACGGGGATCTCGAGCACCGCGCACACCTTTATCAGGGTCGCCACCGACGCGTTGACGTGATCGCGCTCGAGTTTCGAGAGATACCCCTTGGTCACACCACAGGCCTCGGCCAGGTCGTCGAGGGTCAACCGCTTCGATTGACGTGCCGCCTTGAGCCTCGCCCCGATGCGCGGTCCGACCGGCTCGACCGCTTCCTTCGCCTTGGCCACTGAACCCACTCCTTCACGACCGCCGTGTCCCTTTCAGGAAACAGGGGTTGACAACCGAGCCTCTTGAAGAAACCATACTTGCTCAGAGAGCTACATCACTGAAGGGCGCCCGGTGTGCGCCGAATCGAGAGCAGGGACCTCTGCACATGGCTACCAACAACCCCGGATCGTTCATCGGACCCGTCGACGCCACGCGCGTCCCCCGCTACGCCGAGCCGACCACCTTTGCGCGTCTCCCGCGCCTGGACGAGGTCTCGCGCGCCGACGTGACAATCCTCGGCATCCCCTTCGATTCGGGTGTCAGCTACCGCCCCGGTGCCCGGTTCGGTCCGGGGCACATCCGCGCTGCGTCGAAGCTGCTGCGTCCGTACAACCCAGCGCTGAAGGTCTCGCCCTTCGCCAACCAGCAGGTAGCCGATTTCGGCGACATCGGCGTCAACCCCTTCGACATCCAGGAAGCTCTCACGACGGTTCAGTCCGCCGTCACCGACCTGCGCGCCGACGGTTCCTCCGTGCTCACGCTCGGCGGCGATCACACCATCGCACTGCCGATCCTGCGTTCACTGGCCCGCGATCACGGCCCGATCGCCGTCCTGCACTTCGACGCTCATCTCGACACCTGGGACACCTACTTCGGTCAGCCTTTCACCCACGGCACCCCCTTCCGCCGCGCCAGCGAAGAGGGCCTGATCGACATGGAGCGTTCGCAGCACATCGGCATCCGTGGACCGCTCTACAGCGAGAAGGACCTCGAAGACGACCGCGTCCTCGGCTTCCAGGTGATCCGCAGTGACGACTACGAGGTCGACGGTGTCGCCAGCATCGTCGAGCGCATGCGTAAGCGCCTCGACGGTGGCCCGGTGTACGTCTCCGTCGACATCGACGTACTCGATCCCGCCCACGCTCCGGGCACCGGAACACCCGAAGCGGGCGGCATGACCTCTCGCGAATTGTTGAACACACTGCGTGGGTTGGTGGGACTCAACGTGGTCGGCGCCGACATCGTCGAGGTAGCGCCGGCGTACGACCACGCCGAGATCACCGGTATCGCAGCGGCCCACGTCGCTTACGAGTTGCTGTCGGTGCTCGCACTCAATCGCTGAAGCAGCACAACGGTATCCGTCGTGTGATGCATCTCGGGGTTCGCGGGAAGATCACGTTCCCGCGACTCCGAGACCAACACCTTCCAACCATCGGTGAACAGCGACTCCACGTATTCGGGTGTATGGAGCATGGCCCGATGGTGCTCGGTCGGCGACTCGTGAGGTGAGTGGCCCACGATCAGCAAATGCCCGCCGGGCGCGACCAGATCTCCGAGAGCACGGAACAATTCCCCGCGCGCGGGTTCGAGCATATGGAAGAACTGCGCGGACACCAGATCGAACGAGCGCCCCTGCGGATCCCACTTCGTCAGGTCGGCTTCCAGCCATTCGATGTCGACGCCCTCGCCCTCGACGTGAGCCTGGGCGCGGCCGAGCGCAACCGACGAGATGTCGGTGCCGGTGACCTTCCACCCGCGACGCGCCAACCACAAAGCGTCGGCACCTTCGCCGCAACCGACGTCGAGTGCCGTGCCCGGTTCCAGGTCGGAGGCTTCGGCAATCAACTGTGGGTTGGGATTTCCGCTCCAGCGCGCGGGGCGTTCCTCGTACAGCGAGTTCCAGAACTGTGCGTCCGCCTTGGCGTACGGATTCTCGGTGGTATCGGAGTTTTCGTGGTGATTGTGGTGTTCGTGGCTCATGCACCCAGGATGAACGACCCTCCACAACTCACGCAACCATCTTTGCTGAAACAGCAACTTCTCCATTTCGACGCCCTGCTAACGTCACGTCGTGGCCGGTGGATTTCCCGTGTTTCGTCTCTACTGCAGCTCAGCGGGCCCATACGTTTTGTTGTGCGCATTTCCCCGAGTTCACCGGTTCGAACTCGGACGAAGAGTTCAGCGTCCAGCAGAGCTTCGACCGCGCAGTCGAGAAGATTCTGCGCGATGCATCCTTCGAACCGACTACCTTGACTTTGGTCGGCGAGCAGCAGGGCTATCCCGTCGGAGACCGACTGTTCGATACGACAGTTCCGCGTACCGGAACCGTCTCGTACGCGTTCCAAGAAGCCGGACCGCCGTGGATCGTTCTCGGCCTTGATGTTTCGGCGGACGAATTCTGGTCCGAAATCGACGACGACGCAGACCTCCACGGTCTCGGCCCCACCTCCCCGTTGAGGTCAGTTCCAGCAACCGTGCTCACGGAGACCGGGTGGCCACGACGAAGTGACCTCGACTCCCCGTGAACTGAACCAGAACTCCAACCTTCGTGAAATCGAACAAAAATCCGCCCGATTTTCGTGAGGATCGACCGAGATGCCCGTCACGTCCTACGCCAAGATTTAGCGGTCACACTCGACTGCGCCCTCACGATTCACTCCCGGGCCCCGGCTCCTTCACGGAGGCACAATGAAACACCGCTCCTATTCGACGCTTGCCGCGACCGCGGGGCTCGCGCTCGTATTGTCGGCTTGCAGCTCGGGAGGCACGTCCTCGGGCTCCGGCGGCGGTGAGCCTCTGACTGACGGAACCTTCCGGTACGCGTTGCAAGGCGATCCGGGTGCACTCAACCCGATCATGTCCGGCTCTGCGGCAACCGCGGAAATTTCGAAGCTGGCGTACGACTCCCTGGTCTACCAGGATCCTGAAACCAGTGAATTCAAACCATGGTTGGCCGAGAAGTGGGAAGAAACGCCGACCTCCGCGTCCTTCACCATTCGTGAAGGCGTGACCTGTACCGACGGGTCGACGCTGACTGCACAGACCGTCGCGAACAACATCAACTTCGTAGCCGATCCAGCCAAGGGTTCACAACAACGCGGCACCACAGTTCCCATCGGCGCTTCGGCCACTGCCGATCTCGCCACCCGCACCATCACGGTAACCACTCCGGCGCCGACCCCGTTCCTCCTCCTCACCATCAGTCGCCTCCCGATCATGTGCGATGCCGGTCTCGAAGATCCGACCGCCTCGAACAACAAGTCGCTGGGCTCCGGCATGTTCGAAGTCACCGAAGTCTCGGCCAATGACCACTACACGTTCGAGCGTCGTGACGGTTACAGCTGGGGGCCCGACGACACCACCTCCGACACACCGGGTGTCCCCAAGACAGTCATTGCTGTCATGGCACCCAATGTCAGCACCGCAGCAAACCAGCTTCTCTCAGGCGAACTGAGCGCATCTCCGATCGCCGGTCCGGACAAGGATCGCATCGATGCCGCCAATTTCGACTCGGTCCAGCGCCCACTTCCCGCCGGTCAGATGTACTTCAATCAGATTGCGGACAATCCGACCAGCGATCCCGCCGTTCGAAAAGCTCTCGTCCAGGCTGTCAATCTCGACGATCTCGCTGAAGTCATCACTGGCGGCCAGGGCACCCGTGCAACAAGTCTTGTCTCCGTCGAGCCCCGAGCCTGTGTGTACGACTCTGTCGCAGGCAACATTCCGGACTTCGACCTCAGCGCAGCAAAGGCAACACTGGACGCTGCAGGTTGGACCGCCGGCTCCGACGGCAAACGAAGCAAGGACGGAAAGCCGCTGACCCTCCGCCTCTTCTACGCTGCCGGCGAAGATGCGCGCAGCGCGGCAGCCGAGCTCACCCAGTCGGCATGGTCCGACCTCGGTGCGACCGTCGAGGTGACAGGAGCCGACCAGACCAAGGTTGTCGACGTCATGCTCAGTGGCAAGGACAACAACCAGTGGGACATCGCGTGGATCCAGATCAACAATTCGGTTCCCAGCGGGTTCGTCCCGTTCTTCTCCGGTCCTGCTCCGGCAGCAGGTAAGAACTTCTCTTCGATCAACAACCCCGCCTACGAAGCAGCCGTTGCCAAGGCATCCGGCTTGACCGGCGAAGCAGCGTGCGCGGAGTGGGCGGACGCCGAGTCACAGATCACCAAAACGGTGTCCGCAGTCCCGTTTGCAGATACGGTCTTGAGCTTCTACTTCAACAAGGCCGGACTCGCATTCGGTAAGACCTTCATCGGTTCTGCGTTGCGCCTCTACCAGTAGGCCGGTCGACCGAACGCGGTGCGTCAACGAGATACGTCAGATCATTGTGATCTGACGTATCTTGTTGCCACACCGATCGTCTCGTTGTCGAGTTCGACGTAGGTCAGCTGAGGAATGCTGGAGGCAAGTTCAGTGAAAGCCCACTTCGAGACATTCTCGAATGACGGACGGAAATCGAAAATCTCCGGCCAGGCACCGCTCGCCAATTGCTCGGCACATCGATCGACGGACTCGTCCAGAGCGTCCGTGTCGACAAACCATCCACGTTCTCCGAGTTGGTCGTCCTCGAACGAGAACGCCACTCGCATCGTCACGCGAAATCCCTCGGCAGGCATCAGCGGCGGCAAGTTCTTCGCGTCCCGCACCGGTGCCGGAAGCCCTTGCCTCACAGCGAATGTACGACGGATCTCGATACTGAACATGCGCACAAAGGTATCAATGTTCATCACAATTCTATGAGCGGACCAATCGCGCAATCGCGTCGTTCGCTTCTTTGATCTTCGCGTCCGCCTCGGGCCCACCGGCAACAGCGGCTTTGACGACGCAGTGGCCGATGTGGTCCTCGAGCAGGCCCATGGCCACCGCCTGGAGGCCCTTGGTCATCGCCGACACCTGCGTCAGGATGTCGATACAGTACTTGTCCTCGTCGACCATGCGCTGCAGGCCGCGAGCTTGACCTTCTATGCGACGCAGACGCGCCAGGTAGTCGCCCTTGGCGGTGATGTAGCCGTGCGAATCACTCGTGCAGCATGCATCGCCGGTCGCATCACTGCCTTGGGCACTGTTTGGAGCACTGCTTGGCGCACTGCCCACTTCTGTCGCTTCCGACATTCGATGTCCTCCTGTTCGTCAACGCGTGACTTCGCAACAATTCTCGTTACCGGGGCGATGTGCGGAGACTCTTCGACTTCCGTTGTCTTGCAGAGCAATCACTGCGCACATCGCCACGCATTTCGCTACGGCACGAACAGATGGATGCATGGCGATTGCCCATGCCCGTTTTCCCGTTGCTGCGAAACGCATTCGGTTTCAGTGCCCGTGGTGCGCGTGGCTCGAGTGTTCGGCCCCAGGCGTGGTCGCATTGTCGGCCGTCAGCGTGAATTCCGCCGTACGCACCACTCCGCCGTGCTTGAAGTCCAAAAACAACCGGTAATCCTCGGCGCTCGGCATGTTGGCGTAGAAGGTGATTGCCGGTCCAGCCGGCGTGACACCGTCACCGGGGTAGCCGTCCGGATGGACATGGAGATAGGCGAGGTCGGAGGCACGCAACGCGACCAGATGCCCGTATGCGGCAAGGTAGGGCTGCAAGTCCGTGACCGGGATTCCGTCACGACTGACCGAGAGCGTGAGCTTCGATGTCTGGCCGGCATGGGCCGCGCCTTCGAGGGAGACGGTATAGCCGTCGACCGTCGTGGCGGCAGCAGCAGCGGGCAACGGCCGAGGATCATAGGGTCCGGCGACGCGCACATCCGCACTGAGCGTGATTCCGTCACCACCGTCCGGAGTGAAATCAGCGAACACTCGATAGTCTCCCGCATGATCGAAATCGACTGACACATGCCAGTTTCCGTTCTCGTCCAATTCGGGATGCACGTGCTGGAATCCGGTCAGGTCCAGACCGACCACGATCAGATGCAACTGCTTGTCGTGGGTGTCCGTGTACCGGATCAAGGGAGTTCCAACCGGATCCAGGATCCGGAACTGCAAAGGGACATGGTTGCCGACGGTCGCCTCCGACGTTGCCAATTCCAGTGTGTAGCCGTTGTCGCTGAACATCTTGCCCTCCAAAGTTTGGGTCGGCAGCACTCTCGTTGCCGTCTGCGTCAGGTTCTGCACTCCTTGACATCGAACCTGTTGCAATTTGTACCATACCCCCCTAGGGTATGCAACGAACTACTCGAACACCCTGAATTCACTCGAAGGAGATCCGATGCGCATCTACGCAGAGCGCCGGCCGAATGAGTTCCAAGAACAGCATTTCCCCGCGCACCTCAACGAAGCGCTGCGCCGATGTCGCCCCGGCTCGCTTTCGACACCCCCCGACCACACGAGCATCACCTATACCCCGTACAGGTAAGGAACTCAGAATGTCCACACAACCGAAATCCACCCGTAAGTGGTGGGCGTTGGCGTTGATCGCCGCCGCTCAGTTCATGGTCATCATGGACACCTCCATCATCGGCGTCGCTCTCCCCCAGATGCAGAGCGATCTCGGCTTTTCCCAAGAAGGCCTGACCTGGGTCTTCAATGCGTACGTCATCGCGTTCGGCGGGCTACTCCTCCTCGGCGGCCGCCTGTCCGACCTGTTCGGCGCCCGCAGAGTGTTCTCCGCTGGTTGGCTGATCCTGCTGATCGGTTCCGTTGTCGCCGGTGCCGCCGGTAACGTCGCCGTCGAACTTGCGGGCCGTGCAGTCCAGGGCGCAGGCGCCGCACTCATCGCGCCGTCGGCGCTCACCTTGCTGATGATGCTGTTCGGCAGCACGCAGAAAGAGATGACCAAGGCGCTGTCCATCTACGGCGCTGCCGCCCCGGCCGGCGGTACGGCCGGCGTGTTCCTCGGCGGCGTCATCACCGAATACACCAGCTGGCCTTGGGTGTTCTACCTCAACATTCCCATCGCTGTCATCGCGCTGATCGCTACTCCCCTCCTGATGCCGAACGCACCGGCACGTACCGGGTCGATCGACTTCCTCGGCGCACTCGCTGTCACCGCAGGTCTTGCTGTCGGAGTCTTCGGCATCGTCAGAGCACCTGATGTCGGATGGGGATCCGGGCAGACGTGGCTGGCGCTCGCCGTTTCGGCCGCTCTGTTGGGTGCATTCGTATTGATCCAGTCGAAGCGTCGGGAACCTCTGGTGCGTCTGGGAATCTTCAAGGCGCCCAACCTCGGTGCCGCGAACATCGCTCAGCTCGTGCTCGGCGCCGCCTGGATACCGATGTGGTTCTTCCTGAACCTGTACCTGCAGCAAGTGCTCGGATACAGCTCCTTCCCGGCCGGTGCGGCGCTGCTGCCGATGACGATCTTCGTCATGCTCGGCATGGTCGTCGTGGCACCACGGGCCATGGCACGCTTCGGTGCAAAAGCGATGATCGTGACCGGATTGCTGGTACTGGGAATCGGTTTGGGTTGGATGTCGTTGATCCGGCCCACCGGCAACTTCTGGGTCGACGTACTGCCGGCGTCGCTCGTGGCTGCGGCAGGTATGACGCTGGCGTTCATTCCCTCACTCGGTACGGCGATTTCGGCTGCACGCCCGGAAGAGGGCGGATTGGCTTCCGGCATCGTCAACGTCAGCTACCAGGTCGGCTCGGCTGTCGGCCTCGCGGTGATGACCGCGATCGCAGCAGTGTTCGGCGCTGATCAACTCGGTGACCTGACGGAGTTGACGAACGGTTTCTCCGCCGTGTTCCTCGGAGCAGCCGCCATCGCAGTGGTTGGCGCAGCAATCACCGCGGTCGTGATGCGGTCGACCAAGGTCGACGATCCTAGAACCGTTCAATCCACCGTCAATTCTTGACCAACTCCGGTGGTGGGTTCGGCCGGCTGTCACCAGCCGAACCCACCACCGGCGGAACCACTTAGGACTCGTTATGTCGCGCCTTGCTTCTCTCACGCCCACCACCGCTGTCGGTGCATCGAAAGACCTTCTCGCCGAACTCGTGAACCGTCACGGACAGGTCGGTGACATGGTCGCGGCGATGGCTCATTCGCCCGCTGTGCTGGGCGGCTATCTGCAACTCAGCCGAGCAATGAAGCGAGCGAAACTGAGCCGCAAGATCACCGAGCGAATCTCTATCGCTGTGCAGGTCCAGCAAGGTTGCGCTGTTTGCCTCGAAGCCCACGTGGCCGCCGCGCACGCCAACGGCGTCGAGGCGGACGAGATCGAGCGTGCCCGCGCGGGCACCTCGGCCGATCCCGCCATCGCGGCAATGATCGACCTCGGGCTTCGCGTCTATCGGGAGCCTGCCTCGATTTCAGACGAACACATCACGGGCCTTCGAGCGCACGGCTACGGTGATCGCGAGATCGCCGACGTAGTCGGAATCGTCGCCCTCAATGTCCTGACCGGAGCTTTCAATCTTGTCGCGGGAGTGAAACCAAATGAACCGGATCGCTAACTCCGCACTGGAACGGAACAGCCTGCGTCTGTTCTTGATTCGCGACTATCGCCTGCTCTTCAGCGCCCAGATCATCGCGCTGTTCGGCACCGGGTTGGCGACGGTTGCGCTGGGTCTACTCGCCTACGAACTCGCCGGACCGAGCGCCGGAGCCGTGCTGGCCACCGCGCTGACGATCAAGATGTCCCTGTACGTCGTGATCGCTCCACTCGCGGCGGCGTACGTAGACCGGTTGCCGAGACGGGCTTTCCTCGTTGCCCTCGACGCCATTCGCGCAGCGGTCGTGATCGCATTGCCCTTCGTCAGCGAGATCTGGCACATCTACGTGCTGGTGGGCGTTCTCCAAGCTGCGTCGGCAGCGTTCACTCCCACGTTCCAAGCGGTCATCCCTGACATCGTGACCGACGAGGCCGATTTCACCCGCGCGCTGTCGGCATCGCAGGTCGCTTACACGATGGAAAGTCTGCTCAGCCCTGTTCTTGCCGCAGTCGCTCTGTCCTTCATGACATTCAACCTGTTGTTCGTCGCCACCTCCGTGGGCTTTGCCGTCTCGGCACTGCTCGTGCTAGCCACCCGAATCCCCAACGCTCGCCGAAGTACTCACCGCAAGGCGTGGGATCGGATCGCGTCGGGGGTGCAGATCTTCGTGACCACGCCGCGACTGCGCGGCATCATGGCACTCAATCTCGTGGTGGCAGCAGCCGGATCGATCGTGGTGGTCAACACCGTCAACTACGTCCGCGACGAGCTCGGTGGAACCCAATCCGACGTGGCGTGGATGCTTGCCGCGTCAGGCACCGGCACGTTGGTGACCGCGCTTCTTCTTCCACGCGTTCTCGACAGAACCGCTGAACGTACTGTGATGACAGCAGGTTCCGTTGTCCTGGTCGTCAGCGCCGGCGCGACAGCAGCCCTCGCTGTGGCCGGTGTATTCACGTGGATACTCACTGCCGTAGTGTGGGCACTCGTCGGCGCCGGGATGGCCATGATCGTCACTCCGACCGGAAAAGTACTTCGGCGCTCCGTCGAACCCGCAGGTATACCGGAGGTGTTCGCAGCCCAGTTCTCCCTGTCGCACCTTGCCTGGCTTGTCACCTATCCGATCGCCGGATGGGTTGGTTCGAGCGCGGGATTTGCGGTCACCTGGAGCATCCTTGCAGCGCTTGCCGCAGTGGGAACCGTTGCAGGATTTGCACTTTGGCCTCGGGAGACAGTTGCTGAATTGCCCGGACAGGCGACGTACGAAACCACGCGAGGCGAATGCACCTTGACGGCTGCCCAGTGCGCGTGCGCTCGCGCCGTCTGATGTCGACGGTCCGACTGCCCCCGACAGGGCTACAACGAAAGTGGTGGTGCAGCCATCGCCTGCACCACCACTTTTCGCTCAGCTCACGTCGGCATACTTCCTGGGATTTGCGTCGAACCGAGGACCACATCCCTTGCAGCAGAACCAGTACCGATTTCCTTCGAAGTCACGAAACAGGCCTTCCGCTTCGGCACGCACCTTCTCGATCACGCTGCCCGGCATGACCCGACATTCGACGAGTTCACTACTGCCAGCGGTGAGTAGGTCTTTCCCACCGGTCGGCATCGCCGAACCGACAGCGCCGACATCGCCTTTGGCGTCAGACTTCGGGGTGTTGCCACAGCCACAACTGCTCATTGGGATTCCTGTTCTTTTGCTGGACGGATGCGGCCCGGAAAGCGAGCCCGACACAATCAATATACCCCCTATAGGTATATTGGAGATAACTTGAAGGTCTGCGCGTACAGCATCTCAGCACATAAACCATTGCAGGAGAACGAATAATGCGTCCCCAGTCTCGGATCACCTACAGCATCATGACACACTCAACCTTATACCTACGGGGGGTATAGGGTAGGTCTGGCATCGACCATCCATGTCCGCGTGGTCGTCGACGAAGAGGAGCAATGAAGAACTGGAAAGCAATCGGCAGCAGCCGATTCGCCGTAGTTGGAGCTTTGCTGTTGGTCGGCATGCTTTGGGGAAGCTCGTTCCCTCTGGTTGCTGTGGCAGCACCAACTCTCGGCGCCGTCGGCACGACGCACGGCCGCTTCATTGTTGCAGCGTTGGTTCTCGCGCTGATAACTGCTTCCAGCAGATCGACCTGGCGCGCGGTCCGTCATCGGTTTCCTGCATTCCTACTGCTGGCTGCCCTCAACGTCGCTGGGCCCCTGACACTTGTCGCAACTGCGATCGTCGGCCTCAACTCGTCGACGGCGTCGATCCTGAATGCCACGACTCCGATGTTCAGCGTATTCGTCGCCGCTTTCTGGCTTCGACAAAAGATCACCTGGCGAAAACTCTCGGGGGTCGCGATCGGCATCGTCGGTGTCTCGGTGCTTGTCGGCGGAATTCCGTCAGCGATCGACAGTCGCGCAATGCTGGCCATTGGCGCATCTTTGACCGCGGCGCTGCTGTACGCAGTCGGAGGTGTCTACGCACGAAAGTCGTTCCAGGACACTCCACCCCTGACTCTGGCCCTCGGCCAGCAACTTGCCGCGGTCGCCCTCTTGGTGCCGGTGTCCGCCGTCGCTCCCCCACCGGGGCCCATAACCGTCGGCCCTCTAATCGCCGTGGTAGCCCTGGGGCTGGGGGCTACGGCCGGTGGCTACCTGGTCTACTTCTGGATAATTCGTCAGGCGGGTCCAGTCGCGGCATCGGCCGTCACGCTTCTCGTTCCGATTTCGGCATCAGCTATCGGAGTGCTGTGGTTGAACGAACCTGTCACCTTCGCGCTCGTCGGCGGGCTCGTCGTCATTCTTGCCGGAGTCGGCTTGCTCCTGGATCTTCCACCGACGCGAGATCCATCCCGCAGGGTTGCCCCGGGGCGGGCGGCTAGCGCGGACAAACGGCCGGTCAGCGGCTGATCGGAGCAGTCCAAAGTCCGACCAGCGCGTCGACGAGATCGGTCGTGAAGTCCTCCCATGACGTGACCGCGTCCGGCCCCTCTTCGGCAAGCGTGCGCTCGCGTTCGGCGAACATGTGCACGATCGCATTACGCCCGATGTCCGCGCGGGCGCGTCGAACACTCATCGGCATGTCAGTCAGACAGGCTGAAAGTCCGCGTAGCGTCTCCTGCAGAGTAGGCGAGGCCAGCACCTCGTCGTAAACGATTTTCCGCAGGACCGGGTCGGTGAGAATCTGCGCGCTGAACCGCGCATACCAGGTCGGGCCACCCATTTCGGCGTAGTGATCGGTCGACGCCCGAACCAGACACGAAATCCAGTCACGAACATTTGTGGACCCTTCGATCTCACGCAGCAGTTCGCCACGGTTCTTCTCGACCTGCTGGGAATGCTTGTTCACGATCGCGCGGACCAGATCGGTCTTGGTTCCGAAGTGATATCCGACGGCAGCATTGTTGCCCTGACCTGCCGCGTCGCTCACCTGACGGTTCGAAACCGCGAAGACTCCATGTTCTGCGAACAACTGCTCGGCGACGGCGAGAATGCGGTCTCGGGTTGCAGCAGAGCGCGCGGAATTTGCGGCGCCGCCGACATCGGCCGACGCGTCCTCAGTCCTCGTAGTCATGGACACCATCATCCTCGACCATCCGAAGCTGCTCGGCACCGGAGATATTCGTCACGATCGGAGGCGCACCCTTCCGTTAAGTCAGTCACTTGATTTAACTTTAGTTCAATCAAGTGACTTAAACCATTATTCGTTCTTCCTCCGATGGAGTTACCGCAATGTCGTCAACCACTTCTCCACCACCGACAACGCCGCCACAGACAACGAAGTCGCCATCCACCACCGCAGTGGTGGCTGTTCTGGCGTTTTCCGGCATCGTCGTCTCCCTCATGCAGACGCTGGTCATCCCGATCATCCCGCATCTGCCCGAGTACTTGAACGCGCCGGCGTCCGATACCGCGTGGGCTGTGACCGCCACGCTGCTCGCAGCTGCCGTCGCCGTCCCGACCATGGGCCGCTTGGGCGACATGTTCGGCAAACGGCGTCTACTCCTGATCAGCATGGCGCTGTTGGTAACCGGTTCGGTGGTCGGAGCACTCAGTTCGAGCGTTATCCCCCTCGTTGCCGGCCGAATCCTGCAGGGCCTTGCTGCCGGCGTCATTCCGCTGGGCATCAGTGTGATGCGCGACGTGCTTCCGCCCAAGAAGCTCGCCGGCGCTGTTGCGATGATGAGCGCTTCACTGGGAGTCGGTGGCGCTCTAGGTCTTCCGATCGCGGCTTTGATCGCCGAGTACGCCGACTGGCACGTCCTGTTCTGGGCGTCAGCCGTGCTCGGCGCTCTTGCGGCCGTTCTTGTTGTCGTCCTGGTCCCCGAATCGACGGTTCGCACAGGTGGCACGTTCGACTTCGGCGGGGCAATCTCGCTCTCAGCCGCCCTCATCGCTCTACTACTGGCCATTTCCAAGGGTGGCGACTGGGGTTGGACGAGCACGCTCACGCTTTCCTTGTTCGGCGCCGCGATCCTGATATTCGGATTCTGGGCTTGGTGGGAACTACGCACCCCCAAGCCGCTGGTGGATCTACGCGTATCCATCCGCCGCCAGGTGCTCTTCACCAACCTCGCATCGATCGTGTTCGGATTCGCGATGTTCGCCGCCAGCATGGTCTTTCCCCAGGTAGTCCAGTTGCCTGAAGTCACTGGTTACGGCCTAGGCGGTTCGATGCTCACCGCAGGTCTGGTCATGGCTCCCTCCGGCATCATCATGATGCTGATCTCTCCGCTGTCCTCACGCATCACCAATTCGCACGGCCCCAAGGTGACGCTCATGCTCGGCGCCGTTGTCGTCGCAATCGGTTACGGCATCGGCATTTTCGCCATGCACTCGATTTGGGAACTGATCGTGATCGCCGTGATCATCGGCGCCGGTACCGGTATGGCTTACGGCGCGATGCCCGCTCTCATCATGGGGGCTGTTCCTCCGTCCGAGACCGGTGCAGCCAACAGCTTCAACACCCTGATGCGCTCCCTCGGTACATCATTCGCCAGCGCCATCGCGGGTGTCGTCATCGCCCAGATGACCATGTCCATCGGTGGGGCAACGCTGCCGTCGGAGAACGCTTTCCGCGTCGTCATGGCCCTCGCTGCCGGATCCGCCGTCATCGCACTCGTCCTGGCCGGTTTCCTCCCTCGGTTCGACGGCTCCAACTCCCGCAAGGAGATTGGTAGCGAACACACCGATACGTCCCCGACCACGTCGAAGGAATCCGTCCCGACGCACTGAGCAAGTGCGCAACACACACAGCACGGCCCCGGCGGAGTCCAACTCCGCCGGGGCCGACGCGTTTCACACATTTTGCGGTTGATACACCTGCAGACGACAGTTTCGTGACATGCTCCGTTGAGATGGGTGCTCGTTCGATACTCGGGGAAAGGATGCCGCGATCGCCGCTCCTCGTGCTGACGTAGCCCTTGCTGTCGCCGCCGCTGCCGTCCTGGGCATAGGCGTCGGTGTCCTTCTTGCCGATGTCGTCGCCGGCCTGGCTGCAGGTGCGGGTGCTGCAGTGGTATTTCGGTTTGCTCTTCGGATGATCAATACCCGAAAGTGAGCGTTTGCCGAGGGTCCTACTTCAGGACACGGATCGCCGAGCCCGGAAGGATTCCGCTCGATGGCGGATAGATCGACGTTGCCCCGTTGAAGAACATGTGAGCGGGAGTCGTGGATACCGGCAGCAGGTCGACGTCCTTGAACAATGCCCGCTCACTTTCCTCCCAGACCTTGCAGGACTCGTCACCGGGAAGAAGCGAAGCCTCAGTGGACAATTCGATGTACTTCTTGTTGTCGAGGGAAGCGAAGTTCACTCCTTCAGGTTTGGGCGGGCCGGTGAAGTACTTGGCAAAGATGCTCGGCGTATCACTCCCCAGCGTCAAACCGATGGAAACGTCCCACGACGACAGGTCGGTGGTGCTGAATGTGTTGGCGATGACAAAACTGTAGTCGCCGCCGGTCAGTTTCACTCTCGCGCCCAGTCCTTCCCACTGTGTTGCCACGTATTCCGCGGCGGCAGAGTTCGTATCGCGTGAGTTGTTGAAAATCACGTTGAGGGCAAGCGGTCGCCCGTCCTTCGTCAGGATGCCGTCGGGACCCGCCTTCCAACCTGCGTCGGACAGCGTTTTCTTTGCTGCATCGACGTCGAAATCGGGGATCGTCCCTTCGACACTGTTGTAGTCGCAGGCAAGGGGTTCCGAAACCGCGAGGGCGCGTGCGCGGGTTCCTTTACCGCCGGTGGTGATCTCGGTGTAGTCGTCCAGGTCTACTGCCTGCACGAGGGCCTGCCGTACAGCACGGTCTGCCGTGGGTAGGGCCGCGAAATGATTGAAGATGAACTCGCCGGACAACGTGGTGTAGGTCTTCGAATCCAGACCCGCGGCCAAGACTCGTTCCTCGTCCGAACCGGTGACCGCTGCGGCATTCACTCCGCCGGTGAGAACAAGATTCGCCGTCGTACTGGGATCGGTGACAATCTTTATCGTCACTGTCTTCGGCACTCCGAGTGTGTCTGAAGTGGTCTCGCCGTTCGGACTCCAGGTGTAACCGTCGCGGCGTTCCATCGTGATGTGATCGTTCGGAACAACTTCGGTGACCTTGAACAGACCCGTTCCGTTGCTACTCGAACGGATGCTGGCCGGGTCTTCGAGCGTCGCAGCGCACGGAAGCCGCAACGCGCCGATTCGAGAGAGCAGGAAGGGCGCTGGCTCGGCGGTAGTCACCGTCAGTTCGTCACCGTCCGCTGAGGCCGAAGTCGACATCGGCACAGTGGATCCGCGTAGCGGTGAAGCGTTTTCAGGATCCATGACCCAGTTGATGTCATCGGCCGCGGTCTGTGCGGTGAAGGAAGTGCCGTCAGCACAAGTGATGCCCTTCTTGAGCACGAACTTCAGCGTGTTCCCTTCTTCACTCCAGCTCTCCGCCAGATAGGGACGCACAGTGCGTGTTTGCGCGTCGATGTCGATCAACGAATCGTACGAGTACGCGTTCACGATCTGAGTCGACGTAAGGTTGGTGATCAGAGGGTGCAGATTTCCGGGATCGGCGTTGATGACAGTCGTGAAACTGCCGTCCTTTGCATACTCACCGACTGAACCTTCGGGACTGGATGCGCCGCCACACCCGGCCAGGGTGAAAACGCCAACGCTGATAACTGCTGTCGCGGAGACAGAACGGGCTTTCATACGAGCCGCCATCTACTAGGAGTTGCCATGGCGACAATCGTGCGGGACTGACGTGGTCTGTATCTCGTTGAAGTTCCCCATACAGTCGGCCGTACTCTGTTCGATTGTCACTATCGACCGGGCAAGCGCAGACGCTAAGTACGACGCTGCCGTTGACGGTGATTCGCGACGTTGATTCGGTTGCCGCACAACGCCGGCATGCAGTATCGGCGTCGCCCTCCCCTGCTCGTATCGACAAACACCCCGTTGCACGTCGGCGATGCGCATGGACGGAATCGTTCGTACCCCAATGTGCGCAGAGTCCCCAGCAACGAGTAGCCGATCAACAACGCAAGCTCACCCGCGAGATCGATTCTGCTGTCCGGTACCGCATTCCATCGATAGCCGTACTGGGCATCAGGCACGAGTCGAACGTGATGCGGGACAGTCTGCAGGAATTGATCAGTGCGATCAACGAGCTCATCAGAAGTCGGAGCATCGAGAATCGAACGAATCTCCTCTCTGAGTGCCTGCACGTCGGCAAGTTCACCGCTGGTAAGCCGACGCCCGTTGCGGAGCGCATCCGGCGAGAGTCCATGTTCATCCAGTAGATCGTGAAGCGCCTGGGGGTCAGCCAACGCGTCACCTGCCTCCACCCAGACCCGGGGCGAGGTGTTGACCAGGTCGGTCGCGAACGACGCACCGACGACGTAATCGTCTAAAACTACTTGCATCCCTTACCGTCCTGCCCTACCGTAATTGAATAACCTAACTTTACACCTTACGGAGGCGGCGGGATGGAACATTGCGCAGACCACAGGCTGCCCGAGATACTCCGAGACACTCACCACCGATTGCGCCGCGCCGGTACCGTGGCATCGCAGACACCCGTCGTCGCTGCCGATCTCTACTGGTCGATCGGCGCGCTCGCCCAGTGCCTGACCGCGATGGACGAGGTCATTTCACAACTTGGAATCAATGCCCGAAAGCAGTTGCGCGCTGGAAAGTTCGACGTCCAGAGCGGACCGTTCGAAGGAGAGCCCGACGCCGCCCTACTCACCGCAGTTCTTGCGCTCGCCAGAGCATCGAGTAGTTGCGAACCGGTTCAGGCGGCAATCGGCAACGCTCAGATCGCGGTGAGTGATCTCGTCGTCTCAAGGCCCACCAGCGCTTGACGCCCGCGCTCGCAGCCTGTCCCAATAGAGACTGTATGGTTGGTTTTCAGGCAGCCATCGAGAGCATCGACCAGCAGGAACCGGGTTATCACTGTGAGTGCAGGAACATCGACAATCTACGAGGACCGAACCGTCCGGATCGACGATCAGGGCGTCACGATCCGCCACTACTACTTTCCGTTTGTCAGCAAGTTCGTCCTGTACTCGCAGATCGAATCCGTCGACCTCGGAGTCATGTCATGGCTGAGCGGACGCCTACGAATCTGGGGAACAACAGATTTCAGCTCGTGGTACAGCCTGGATCTTTCACGCCCGTGGAAGGAGACCGCGGTGGTACTCACTCTCGCCGGCCACGGATCGCCTTCGTTCAGCCCCAAGGACGCCGATCGCGTCGAGACCGAAATCCGCAGTCGCATCGGATCACACGCCGCGAACTGACTAGCGGAACTCGGATTCGACGGTGACGATCTCACTCCAGTCGGTTCGATCGAACAACCGCGCCAGCGCAGTGAACAGAACTTCCGGGTCGACGACGCTCTCGGGTGAGTGCACACCGATCCGATCCGAAATCGTTCCGTCGGCGAGCCGGGACACCACCTGAGCAAGGCCGAGCGCCAAGGGGATTCCGGTTGCACCGGCCATGTCCGACAGCAACTCCGACACCGGTGAATCGTCTGCAATCCGGGCCACGACGCGCATCTTTCGACCTTCGAGCGCCCCTGTCGCCGAGGCGAAGAACAACGGCAGGGATCCGTGGCCGGCGCGCGTGAGCATTCGAGGCGCAGCGCGGATCATCCGTCCGAGCGAAGGCTTGCCCAATTCTTCGGCGGCCGAGTCGAGATCGATTCTCCCCTTGTCGATGTCGGCGCGGAGAACGTCGAGAAACGCCACGGTTTCCGGTGTGATGACCATCAGATTTGCCGAATGCCCCGCAGGATTGATGGTCCGATGAAACATCACCGGCTCCGGATGCCCGACCACGTAAGCGTTCCCCCGACGTCCGCCGGGCAGTTCGAGTGCGATGGAACGCAACGGTTCTTCGTTGACGATTCGCCCCGCACGAACCACCGGAACCTGGCCGCTGATCTGCTGCATCCAGTGAACGGCGGCTGCACTCAATGTGTCCACCGACTCGTCCTCGCCCTCGACATCAACCGGCCAGGCTGTATACAGATCGTCGACCACGTCCAATCGCGAGACTGCCATCGCGGCCAGGAGGTTACTCATCCCGGGACTTGCGCCCATGCCGACTACCGCACAGATTCCGGCTCCCCTCGCGGCACAGTCCAATTCCAGCATGTCGACGGCCGGCTCCCAGTCGTCGCAGATGTCGAGATAGTGAGTCCCGGTCCCGATCGCTGCCTGGAGAATGCCGACGCCGAAACGGAAAAACGGTCCGACCGTATTGACGACCACGTCTGCGCCGTCAAGCAATTCACGTAGCGTGCGACCGTCCGTGACGTCGATGCTGCGCGCCTCGACTTCCGCTGAGGCCTGCGCCAGTTCAACTGAAAGACGCTTCGCAGCATCGATATCGCGATCCGCGACTACTACCTTGCCGATTCCCGGCAATGTTGCGGCCAGACGCACTGCTGCCGAGCCCATGGCACCGGCACCACCCAGTGCGACAACCGTGATTCCGTCAGCCATGAATTCCCTCCAAAAATGCAGTCTGATCCGCTAGATAGCCGGGAGCGAAGATCGAACGGGGAGCAAGAACGGCCACCAGAGCCGACATCAATTCCGAGTCTTCGAGGTCCTTCTCCACAATCGAGTGAGTGGCGTCGGGGTACTTCTTGACCACCAGCTGCCCTGGCGAGTCGAGTAATTCGCGGTACACCCTTTCGGTATCAGCCACGTCGACGTTGACGTCTTGTCCGCCGATGATCAAGAGCACCGGAACCTTCACGGTTTCGAGATCGGCTCGCGCATCCGAGAGGTAGTTCTTTCGGATGAAGTTCCACCGGTCTTCGGTGAGACCGTCGGCCTCGCCGGAGGCCACGAGATCGTCGAACGATGCATCACGGGCCAACTGATTTAAGTTCTTCGCACGATCGACCCGCGCTTTCTCGAACTCGTCGGCCGACGCATTTCTCTCGGAAAGTTCGGCTAGGGTATTGAATTCGCCTTGTTGGAGCCAGTTGATCGCGGGACCCACGGCAATGACGAACGCTACGTCCGGGTCGAGGTTCACCACCTTGGGCATCACCCACCCTGCCTGGCTTGCACCCCACAGACCGATCCGAGACGGATCGATATCCGAACGTCCCCGCGCCCACTCGATTGCCGCTTCCGTTTCTGCCGCGCGATCGTCCATGCTCTGGTCGAGCCAATTGCCCGGTGCCCCATTCACCCCCGGCTTGTCCCAGGAGAGTGACGCGTACCCCGCCTTTGCGAACGCCTCCCACACCGGTCGATAGAACGTCTCATGTGTTGCATCGACCGGGCCGTCTCCGTGGACCAAAACCACGAGCCCGAAGGGACCGTCACCGTGTTCGGGCAGTGCAAGGACTCCCTGGAGCGGCACCGATCCCCCGGTGATCGTCACTTTTTCCTCACGGATGTCATAGGTGTTCTGGTACAGCGTCCAGCCCACCAGAGTCGCGATCAGAACAACGACCACCGCCAGGGAAGTAACCATCCACCTGCGTAAACGAGGCTTACTCTTGCCCTCGCTCATCGATTCCGCTGCCATCTTCCCGCCCTAACGTACGAATTTGAAACGATCGTATTGCATTCGATAGTACAGTTGTGGGCGAAGATGTCGAGAAGCGAGGAAAGGACATGGCGATGACCGACAGGGACGTCGATGTACCCACGAGGATCTTGATCGAGGGACTACTGCGCACGGACGGAACTGTCGACGGACGCACCCTCTATGCCACCGCCGACGCCCTCGGCAAAACTGATCAACAGGTTCGGCTGTGCATCAAGCGGTTGGTCACCGAGGGGAAGTTCACTCAGGAAGGTCGCGGGCGGCAGGCCACGCTACGAGCAACGCCGAAAGCCCTGCGCGAGATGGAACCCGACGTCGAATTCGTTCGGCTGGCCTATCGACAAGACCGCGACACTGTGACGCCGTGGGACGGGTACTGGCACCTGGCCGGATTCGCAATTCCGGAGTCGTCACGGAAAGGGCGAGATGCGCTGCGCACCAAGGTCGTTTACCTCGGCGGCGCGCTCGTCCAGGGCGGTCTGTACGTCTCGCCGCACGCCTGGGAACCGTATATTCGCGATGCGGCCGCCGAACTCGACGTCGAACAGCACCTGTCTTCTCTCACCACTCGAGATCTGAAAGTGGGCACTCTCGAAGACCCCGTGAAGATTGCCGCGCAGTTGTGGCCACTGGACCAGATCGCTGACGGATACGAACGGCTACTCGACGTAGCGACCGCACGCCTGCACAAACTGCAGAACAGTCCGGGTACCGATGCTGTCACGATGACCATCGAACTCGCGGCGGAATTCACGCGAGCCATGGAACCGGATCCGCTGTTGCCGCCGGAACTACTGCCCACCAACTGGATCGGCACGAGGGCTCGGTCGATCACTGCGCAGTGCTGGACGCTTCTGGCACAGGTGGACGGTGCCGACGAATTACCGTCGCTGTTCCACCTGTACGCAGATGCAATCGGTGACGATCAGGATGCAAGCGTGCGCTGACGGGGCGGCAGTCCGAAACGCCCGAGAACCTCGTCGACTGCGGTGGACGGTGTGACAAGTCCGCGATCCTGAAGCCACGGAATGGTGCTGTCCACCAGATGCTCGAGCGATCGAGGCAATGCGAGAGGCAGCAACGTAACGCCGTCGGCGACCTCCGCAGCTCGGATATCGGCGATCAAACTGCCGAGACCGGAAGGCGTTCCGACGTAATGAAGCGAAACGGGAACCCGCGGCGAGGTCAACGCGCTGTCCAACTGCGCAAGCTCCTTACGAGCGGAGCGAGCCTCCGGCGCGATCAGAATCTCGAGATCGACCAGCACTGCGACGCTGTCGGGATCGCGTCCTTCTTCGGCGACGGCAGCGCGTATACGTGCGCGTTCGAGCTGTGCCTCACGCAGATCCGCAGCGCGAATCCGAACCACATTGGTAGGGAATGAAGCCAAATCGAGAGCCTTTTCACCCTCGGTGAGGTCCACCCAGTAGTCGCCGCCGATGATGGGCAGGTTGCCGGGTGCGCCCTCAGCGGCCGGATGGTGACCGAATCCGGTCAACTCGACCGCTACGTGCAGAGAATGCGAAGCGAGTGAAGACATGTGAGACCTCCGAAAATCAGAAAAGTATGGGATGAGCGAGACGAATCGTCAGCTCGAACACATTCCTGAAGAGGTGCGGCACAGATCGACATGGCGACGGCACCACTGACCGAGAGTGATGCTCACTCTCGAAGGGGTGGCGGGAAAATCCGCTGGTGCCATGGCTGCCATGCTAGTTGTCCGTTCGAGTTTTCGGGGACCGAGCTCAGCTCAGACGCACTCGGCTGCGCCGGCATTGTCGTCTGCGGCTCCGAGGAAGGGGCGGGTCTCGGGCACAGGGTTCCACGCACCTGCCGTCTTCGCGTACTTCCAATCACGCTGATTCGAAACCAGGATGTTCACGGCGTCGACCAACCGCGTCACGTCGTCCGAGCTGCTACCGAGGCCGAGGCTGGCGCGAACTGCACCGCCGGAGAGGCCGAGGCGCGCGAGAACCGGATGTGCGCAGAAGCGACCGTCGCGAACTCCGATGCCGTGCTCGGCGGAGAGGAATGCGGCGATCTCGCCCGCTTCGAATCCGTCAACGGTGAAGGTGACGATTCCGACGGCGTCAGGAGCGTCGTTCCACAGTCGCACGAGTGAGACGCCCTCGATGGCGGACAAGCCGTCAGTGAGCTGGGCGGTGAGCGCCTTCTCATGCTCGGCGATCACGTCGAAGTCCAGGGCGTGCAGGGTTTCGCAGGCGGTCGCGATGGCAGCCGCACCGAGCACGTTGGGGGAACCCGCCTCGTGGCGTGCGGGCGCGCAAGCCCACTCGGTGGATTCGATGGTCACCTCACGCACGGCGCCGCCGCCGGCGAGGTACGGCTGAGCTTCGTCGAGCCAGTCACGGCGGCCGACGAGAACGCCGGCGCCGAAGGGCGCGTACAGCTTGTGGCCCGAGAACGCTACGTAGTCGACGCCGCATTCCTGCAGGTCGATGCGACGGTGGGGAGCCAACTGAGCAGCGTCGACGAGGATACGTGCGCCGCAACGGTGAGCGATGTCAGCCAAACGTGCAATCGGCAGGATCTCACCGGTCACGTTGGAGGCCCCGGTGATTGCGAGCAGCGCGGCAGGCTTGGTGCACAGTTCACCGATCAGACGCTCGATCGTTTCTTCGATGGTGTCTGCGGCGGTGACGATACGAGCGTCGTTCCACGGCAACAGGTTTGCGTGATGCTCGACGTCGAGGACGACGGTGCTGCCGGGGACGCACTGCGCAAGCAGGTTCAGCGAATCGGTGGTGTTCCGGGTGAAGACGACAACCTGATCGTCGGCACAGTTCACGAAACGAGCAACGGATTCACGAGCGTTCTCGTAGGTGAGCGTGGAGATCCGGGACGCGTAGCCGGCACCGCGGTGGACGCTGGCGTATGTCGGCAGCAACTCGGCGATACGGTCGGTGACCTGGGCCAATGCCGGCGCACTCGCGGCGTAGTCGAAGTTGGCGTAGGAGCATTCGCCACCCTGAACCAATGGAACCTGCAGGTCGGCACCCGAAACCTTGGCAATCGCGGTGGTGCAGCAGGTGTCGGCACTCAATACAGCAGTCATCGAAGACAATCCTCACGTTCAAGGACTCGTTCGTCGGGAGATGGCCCCGGAAGAGTCCGCGCTTGCCGCATTCGTTTTCGAACGCAGCCGGGTCGTCACCCGGAGCACCCCACCGCGGAGGAGGGTTGCCGACCAGCAAGCCGGGGCTGAACACTGGTACTCGTGACCTGGCAACGAGGATGGCAGGAACCTCCCGTGCTTGTCAAGACGAAGCCGCGAAGATCTCCGTCAGGGCGCGATGGTCCGGCAAGCAAGGTGGAGCGCGAGTCTCGTTTCCGGATCTGCGAGATCCACCGAGAGAAGGCGCTGAATTCTATCGATCCGACTCGATACGGTGTTGCGGTGCAACCCCATTCGGGTTGCGGTGTGAGCCAGAGACGATTCTTCGTCGAGGTACGTCGACAGAGTCTCGAGCAACTCTCCATTGGAATCGCGTAGCGGTGCGAGCAATGCTGCGGCCGCAGGCTGGAAGGTGTCGGTTCGCGTCCACGCCAGCAGCAACTGCGCCAGCCCGAGGCGGTCCACGTGCAGGAATCGACCTGTTTGAGATCGGGAACCGGCGAGCCGAGCGGCATCCCCGGCCTCCGACAGGGACGAACCGATTCCGGCCGGACCGTCGTGTGCGCGTCCCACACCTACCCAGGTCTCCATCGTGGGTTCCAACCTGGCCTGAGCTGCACGGATGCACTCGGCGATCCTGGTGATCGCCTCCGGTCGCGGCTCGCCTGGCAGAGTCGTCCACGCCGCCCAGCCGTCAGCCTGTTCCACGACATTGGCGTCGATTCCCTCGGCGGCGAGAGCATCTGCAACCTCGCTGCGTCTTGCCACCAGGTCGACCTCACCGACCGCCAGGACTTTGATGCCGATGTGCCATCCGTCCAGCATCCAACCCGCGTCGAGTGCGCGCCGGAGCAGTCCGGGTGTGGCGTCTGCTGACGTGTCGATCAGTTCACCGAGCAACGCGCTACGCCGGCGCGCTTCACGCTCGTCGACCATGCGCGCAACGGCCAGTCGGTGCCCGGCAGCCAACGAGGCCACGTCGAGAACCACTGAGAGAGAAGCCTCTTCGACGCTTTGACGCACCGGGAGTAGCACCGCCAGCCAGGGCTCTCGGGCTGCGCCGGACATCACCGGGCACGCAATCAGGACCCCGCCGGAGTCCAATTCGACCGTGGTGGGCGCCCCGCGACCCGACAACATACCGGCGGCTGCTCGATCAGTGTCTGACAACAGGTCGGCGCCGGTCATCGGACGTCCGGACGAGTCCAGGAGAAAGAATGAACGCTGAAAAGTGTTCAGTAGCACCGACAGAAGATTCTCGACGCTTCCTCCGGCTCGTTGGCCCGCGTGTGTCGCCCGCAGTACTGCGTCGGCCATCACCGCCCGCGAATTCGAGAGAAGATCACGAAGATCCACGCTGAACTGCCACGGGTCGGATACTCCGAGCACCACCAGTCCGAGCCGATCGGCAAGCAACGAGAGATTCGCATCCTCCGCCGCAGTGCTGTGCACAGCGACCACCTGGCAGCCGGTCGCCGCTGTGCGCCGAAGGAGAGCGTCGAATCTCCACTCCCCGATGTCGATTCGATCGAGAATCACCAGAACTGATCCTGAACTCGCCGCATCCGACACGGCCTCGGCCGACTGTGCCGATTCCCCGGTGAGTGCTCCCACTGTCGTCACGACGGGATCACCCTCCCCGGCCAGTCGATACAGCCCGACAAAGGCCGGGTTGTTCAGCAACGCCGAAACACTCGCGCTCATCGCGCCTCCATCAGCACTGCGTCGTGGTCGATCCCGAATGCCCGCGGGCCGACAACTTTCAATCTGCCCACTTCTTCCGCCCACCACTGTGGACCGGGAAGAACCAACACGGCCACATCGTGCCCCTGGTGCACGGATTCACACGAGACGAAGGCGCCGGTCCGCACGTCGAGCAACGTCACGATGTCCGGGCACGTTGCAATCATCTCGCCGTCCAACGCGACGGTCAGGAACTCACTCTCGAATTCGACTCGTATCACCGCAGAACCGTGCTCGAGAATCACGCTGCCCCGACGATCTCCGGTGTCCGGACGACTACGACGCACCGCACGCACCCGGCCTGCCCCCAGTACTCGAGCCCCGGAGCTTTCCGCGATCTGCCGCCAGCTGCCCAGTGCCCCGATGTGCTGACCCAGTTCGTGCGCCCGAGACAGAGTTCCCGGAATGCACGCCTCCTGCACCGTCCGCGCATCGATCGACGCGATCGCCAGAGCACCCCAACCGCTGGTTCTCCCGATCAACGACCGCACTGCTACCTCGGCGCCGAGCACATCCACTCCGTCGACGACGGTAATGAGGCCGCCGGGCTGGGCGAGTGTGACCGGGCACAATTCCAACCCGGCTGCGGCGAGAGAGAAGTGATCGAGCCGCGGCATCGCTCGACCCAGCAGGTCCGCGTCGACCACGGGAATTCCCAACGCCAACGCCGCAGCAATGCCGGAGAGAGCGTTGAGTCCACCGCCTTCGAAAGTCATCACCGCGGTCGGACGCTTCCCGGTCCAGCGCGTCAAAGCTGCTGCAGTATCTGCAAACTCACGCCCGGAGGGCAATTGCTCCTCCAAGGCCAGGGCCGATCCGACGATTCCCACCGGCATCACCAATGCCTCCTCCGGCAACTGGTCCGGCGCGATGACCTCCACCGAAGTAGACGTCATCAGTGGACGCAGCAATTCCACGAACAAGCGTGGATCGCCGCCCCCGCCGCAGCCCAGGACCACCGCCCCCGCTGCGATCGCGTCGAGGTCGGCCTCCCGGACCGCGTGCAGCCTGCTCACGGCTCGCTATTCTGCCAGTACAGGTTGCTCGAGTGTCTCCACCGGCAGGAACGGGCGATCGAGCCCGAAGCTAGCCGGGCCGAAGACCGCCAGTGCCTCCGGGGTTCTCATGATGGGTGGGGTCGCGATCCCGATGACCGCAACGCGCTGCCCGTACCGCAAGCCCTCGGTGGTGACGGGTTCGGCGGTATCGGCCTCGACGATGCAGATCAGGTCTGGCACGATCGCCACCATCACTCCGGATTGGACGGCGATCAGATTTTCGTTCTGGAACTGAACTTCCAGCTCTTCGTCTCCGACGCCGGCGATCCGCACCGAACCCCGAGCGAACCCCTCATCGGTTCGCCGGTCGACATCGATCACCTTGCCGTGAAAGAGAACTCGCCCGTATCCGTAGAGCGTGTCGGCGAGACTGTCGACAAGCGCCTGCACCGGGTCCACCCGCTGCTCACGTGAAAGTCTGATGGACCGGCCGATGGTCATGGCCAACGACAGAGTCCGTGGGATCGCCGTCCGCTTCACATCTGCACCCGTCATCGAGTACTGCGCGATGTGCGCCATCCCACCGAACCTCGACGTCACCCCGCGGGCGAGGCCCTCCAATCTGCTGTTGTCACTTCCGGTGTCGAAGATCGCCACCTCGTCGTGCTCGTTCGCCATGGCGAGCGGACTCGCCGAAATCCCGTACACCGAGAAGGTTTCCATCTCGAGCTGAGGAAAGGCTCGTCCCATCCCGTCGGCGTCGACAACCGGCAGGCCGCGCCGTGCGGCCACCAGCAACGGAATCATCGAATTGATTCCGCCGCACTCCATCGGCATCGTGGCATCTGCAGTTCGACCCGTGTGCTTCTCCAACGTGATCAGCGCCAGCTCGGGTTCGGTTCCGCGCGGCATCTTTTCGACCACGACGGTCGGGGCACCCATCTGCGCGACGGGAATCACCCACGCGTCGTCGTCAAGCTCCTCCGGATCGAGAATTGTGATTTCACCGGCCTCACCGAGCGCCTGCGTGACCAACATCTTGCCGACGAACGGATCTCCCCCGCCGCCGGTGCCCAACAAGGCTGCGCCCCTGGCGAGGTCGTCGAGATCCGCCGTTCGTAGTGTCCAACTCATCGTGAGCCCTCCTGACCGGTGGAGACCAAACCACTGTGCAGTGCCAAGTCACCGACTGCCTTCACTCGAATACGTGTTGCGTTGCCCGGCAGATACGGAATCGGGACCTCGTCGAACTCCACGATCTGCACCGACTCGGGCCGTGCGCCTGCGGCGACTGCCCGATCGATCGCCTCCTGGCGAGCATCGTCGGCAAAAACCTGCCGGTGCCCGTCCCGCACCGCTTCGACTCGATCTACCTCACCACTGACCTGCGCGATCGCAGCGCCGATCGCATTGGCAACATCGAAGCGCTCAGGACGAATCACCGTTCCCAGGCCCGGGAGTTCACGCTCCAGCAGTACCGATCCCCCGCCAACCGCCACAACGGGAAGTGGATCCGACGTGGTCCGCATCTGTTCCACGGCGTCGGCGACTCGGCGCGAGATCCGGTCGAGTGCCGTCGACACCAGGCCGCGGTCGAG
Source organism: Rhodococcus sp. KB6 (assembly GCF_001445685.1). NCBI lineage: Bacteria > Bacillati > Actinomycetota > Actinomycetes > Mycobacteriales > Nocardiaceae > Rhodococcus > Rhodococcus sp. KB6. The sequence continues at coordinate 571,025 of NZ_LNAK01000154.1, forward strand.
GTGCGCCACCGCACTGCGATCTCCGACGTCGACCAAGCCTGCCGCGACGGCTATGTCGGTGGCCGTCAACGTGTCACCGCCGAATACGAGTGCCCGTGAACCCAATTCGTATCCCACAGATTCGGGTCCGACTGTGAGTCCGTCTGCATCCACCACCGAACCACCACCGATACCGATCGAGAAGACGTCCGGCATACGGAAATTGGTCCGTACCCCCGCGACCGTCACCTCCGTGGTGGCTTCTCTGGGGAAACCGTTGGTCAATACGCCCACGTCGGTAGTGGTGCCCCCGATGTCGATCACCGCACAGCTGGCCAGACCGGACAGAACAGCGGCGCCTCGCATGGAGTTGGTCGGCCCCGAAGCGAAAGTCGCCACCGGATAACGCCTCGCGTACTCGATGTCCATCAAGGTTCCGTCGTTCTGGCTCAGGTACAGCGGCGCGACAATGCCGTGCTCGACCAAAGATCGGGCAAGACCGTCGACGATGTGATCGGCGAGCTCGCGCAGCGCAGCATTGATGATGGTCGCGTTCTCCCGCTGGAGTAGACCCACTCGACCGATCTCGTGCGAGAGCGAAATTGCGACGTCCGGGCCGAGTTCCTCACGCACGATCTCCGCGGCGGCCGCTTCGCATTCGAGATTGACCGGAGAGAACACCGAAGATATTGCGACCGAACGAGTACCGCTGCGAGCCATATCGGCGGCATGGCGGCGAATCTCGTCGGGGTCCAGCGGCGAGATACGACGACCGTCGAACTCGTGCCCACCGTGAGCGAGGTAGTGCCTTCCTTGCACAGCGGAGACCAGGTCTCGCGGCCACCCCACCATCGGCGGAAGCGCGGCGGTCGCCGGAAGCCCCAATCGCAGAGCCGCTGTCGGTGCAAGTCCGCGTTGCTCGATGAGAGCGTTGAGAAAGTGCGTCGTGCCGATCATCACTGCTTGAACAGCGCTGGGAGAGAACGAGTACTGCTGCTGCAGCGCCGCCAGAGCTCCGCCGATTCCGCCGGTGATGTCCTTGCTGGTCGAGTGTTTGACATGCCCGATGACGGTGGTCCCGTCCATCAGGACCGCATCGGTGTTCGTACCACCGACGTCGATTCCGATTCGCATCGCGAACTCCCTTCTACAGTGTGTGCCGTGCTAGTGCGTGAGCGCAGATTTTCCCGAAGTCTCTTGCGGCGCTTCGGTTGCGGTGCGTCCGACTCCGCGAATCAGGCCGAGTCGACCCGCGACGACGTAGAGAACGAAGGCCGAGGCCACCGCGTTGATCGACGGCAGGCCGAAGGTGCTGTAATGACCGATCAGCGCCGAGACGATCCAGATCACCAGCGTGGCCGGTACCCAAGTGGGTGCCGAGTTCGGGAGGGTACCCGCAGCTCGACTCTCCTCCAGATCCTTGCGCCATGTCTTGACGATGAAGTATTCCGCCACCATGATCCCGGCGATCGGCGGGAATCCGACGCCCAACAGGATCAGGAAGTCGGTGAACGAGTTCAGGATTCCGGCAGCCGCGAGGACCGAACCGGTGATGCCGACAACTGCTGTGACAACTGCGCGATTGATCCGTCGACCGAACACGACGTCGATGAAGTTCACGACGCCGAGCCCCGAGCTGTACAGGTTCCAGTCGTTGATCTTGAAGGTGCCGAGAACGATGATCAGAACGCCGACCCAACCGACCGACGAGAGAATGATCGTGGCGATGTCGGAACTGCGAACGGCATGGGCAAGGAGAACACCGGTCAGCCCGATCACGTATTCGCCCAACGTTATTCCGACGAGCGTCTGCTTCACGACATCGCCTGCCGTGCGGTTGAAGCGCGTCATGTCAGGTGTGATCACTGCTCCGGCAATGAAACCGCCTGCGACGATGGTAGTTCCGGCGAGGAAGCTGAGCTCCGGCCCGGCTGGAGCAGATGTCATCAGATCTGACAGCGAGTGATTACGCAGTTCGGCGATGACGGCCCAACCGACCAGGATCAGGAACAGCGGAACGGTGATATTGGCGATCAGTTGCATGGATCCGAACCCGCGAAGGACTATCGCGGTGATCAGGAGACCGAAGGCCAAAGCCCACGCCCACTGCGGCAGAAACGGCATGATTCCGTGCAAACCTGATGCAGAGACAGCAGATTGAATGCCGAACCAACCGATCAGGCTGACCCCGATCACCAAACCGATCACCGCGGAACCTGCGTGCCCGAATCCACACCAGCGTGCGACCACCGATGTGTTGAGCCCTTCACGAACCCCGATGATGCCGATGAAAATACAGACGACCTCGAGAATCACCGCCCCGACTGTCAATGCCCAGAAGGCATTCCAGAACGTCATACCGTAGCCGAGCGTCGCACCGAGCAAGAACTGTGCGAGTGCCGATACCTGACCGAATCGCTGTACTGCCACCGAGAACCACGAATATCGTGCTTCGTCGGGAACGCGGGTGAGCGCGTAGTCGTCACCGTCGGACACTTCACCGCCGGCGGCGGTCGTTGACGTGTTTTTCATGACGGACTCCTCGAATAGTTGGGAAGTGTTCTCGGAGAAGACGGTACGAATGTGGCCAGGGTCACGCCTATGGGCGAATTGGCGTTTCTTCGTGTTACGACAATGCATTTCGCACAGTCGTCATTTCACACAGTCGCCAAATGGCACGGGTCTAACGCAACGCGTATCCGCCGTCGGGGTACAGCGTGGAACCCGTTGTGTACGTGTTGGTGAAGAGATAGAACACCGCTTGTGCAATCTCGTCTTCGTTCCCGACGCGGCCGAGCACGTTGTTCTCGGCGCTCCAGGTGAACGCGGCCTCCCGAACCTCCGCCGGGCGCTGAGCCCACAGATGCCCGTCGATGGTTCCGGGAGCGACAGTGTTGACGCGGATCGGCGACAGTTCGACCGCCAGCCCCCGCCCGAGCCCCTCGATTGCCGCGTTGGCTGCAACGTATGCCGCGGCAGCTGCGGGTGGCCGCACACTGGCAGCGCCGGACATGAGGACCACCGATGCGGTGGGTGTCAGCTTGTCGAGCGCAGCGTGCACGACGCGGTACTGCCCCCAGAACTTGGAGGTGAACGGCGACGCCGCTTCCTCGACGCTCTGTTCACGGAACGAGCCGACCTGGTAATCGGCAGCCGTGGTGAAGAGAGCATCGACGCTGGGGATGTTGGTGAAGAACTCTTTCACCGAGTCGTCGTCGGAGGTGTCGACGGTGAACCAGTGCGCAGCCTCACCCAGCTGCGCGGCCGCTGCTTCGAGCTTGGATGCGGTTCGGCCACCGAGAACTACCTGCGCGCCGGCGTCGACGGCAAGCTGCGCCACTCGCAGCCCGATGCCTGTTCCGCCGCCGATCAGTACGACGGTCTTGCCTGAGAGAGGAGAAGGTGTCGTTGTCATGCAGCGACTGTAGGGCTCACCGAATTGTCCCGACATGTGCAGAACGCACAGATTTCACTACGGAACAGTGCTAAGTATCGAGACTTAGCTGGTAGAGGACACCGCCCCCGGGGATCTCGCTTGACGACGTTTGCTGCGTCGAAACTGCCTTCACATGTACTCCTCCTTCGAGTTCGCTTGTAACAAAACAACTCCCACGACCGAAAATGTCGGTGAACCACAACAGCGAAGGGAAGTAACGACTATGGGATCAGCAGACGTCATGGCCTGGCTCGCCGAGGGTTACCTCGCCGGCGATCCGATTCGCTATCCGCTCTACGTCGGATCGATGTTCCTCGCGATGCCGTTCCAACTGATCGGCGTAATTCTGGGTCACCCCTTCTGAATCGTCACATCAGGCCAGGGCGGTCGACGTAGAACTGCCAGGGTTGCGATCACCGCGGCCGCCAGCCCGATGAACTCCCCCATCAAAGCCGCCCTGGTGTGATCGACGGCCGGTGACCACGACGGCTCACCCTCGTGGATCGAGAACACTCCCACTGGCACCGGTATCGGGTCGCCCCGCCACCGCCGGTGTAGACGCGAAACCGTGATGATCGTCGATCCGTCGCTGGTCTGGTGCGGTTCTCCGAAGATCATCGAGGTCCCGGAATCCGCCCGAAGTCGCTCCACCGCATCACGAATCTCCATGATCTCCATCGTCGCACCGAAACAGCAGCCCTGTGCGAGTATCGATCGATGGCCGAGTGGTGGAATCCGAGCAGGCGCGTCGAGCGATGGTGGCAGACGATTGGCCTCGTCCTGCTCGTAGTCGTAATCGGTCCGAGCACCATCCATACAGTGACCACGGAACCGACAACCGGTAATTGGGTTCGCCTGGCAATCTGGCTTTTCGCGACGGCCGGATTTGCCTACGGCACCGTCCAAGCCTGGCGAAACAGGAACAAACCTCAGTCGGTGTGGTGGGAAGGGACGACTGCCCCCACCGAAATACCCGCCGACGACGTCCGTAGCGCACTCGCGTCGACTGACGACCGTATTCCGGCAATCAAGGCACTACGCGAACTGCATCCGGGCTTGGGTCTGAAGGATGCGATGGATCTGATCGACGCTCAGCGGGGCGAACAGGGCCCGCATCACTGATAGTTGCGACCATCACAATCACAGTTAGGTATCGACACCTGACCGCCACGATCGGGCAAGCACACCAGGAGTTAACCACCTGACAGACAGGCTGTTTCGCCGAGTTTGACAAATGTGGTCAATCGGTGAGCGTCGACTCGACCGATTCAACTCACCGTACCAATCGAATTCGCCGTTCAGCATTCCACTCATGGCCCAATGCCACTATTACCCAACGATTTACAACCGGAACTACGGTATCCAGTGAGAACTTTCGCGACAGTGCAGCATCTTTCGTCCAGTTGAGTTGACCGAAACTTGACGTTACGTTGAATTTCAAAGCAATAGCCCGGTCTTGACCTGCGATGGTGTGAGCGCAACGCCCACCTACGCGTGACACGTGGCTGCCCGTATGGGCGCTGTGAATGCCTGAACGTTCGAGGAGTGGAATGACTGCGGTCAAAACTGCGTGGCGTGAACTACGGAAACCCGTGTTCATCCCCGCGTCGATAGTGATCTTTGCCCTGATCGCCTTTGCCGTGATCTATGCGGGAACCGCTGCGGATGCTTTCGAAACTCTCAACAACGCGATCAGCGACGGCGTCGGCTGGTGGTACATCCTCTCGGCTACCGGTTTCGTGATCTTTGCGCTGTACTGCGGAATCAGCCGCATCGGCAACATCCGATTGGGACGTGACGACGAGCAGCCCGAGTTCGGCATGCTCTCGTGGTTCGCGATGCTCTTCAGCGCCGGGATGGGCATCGGCCTCGTGTTCTACGGAGTAGCCGAACCCCTTTCGCACTACGTGACCCCACCCGTCGCCGGGCAGATCGCCGGATCCACGGACGCCGCAGCCAATCAAGCGATGGAACTGACGCTGTTCCACTGGGGCCTTCATGCATGGGCGATCTACGTCGTCGTCGGCCTTGGTCTGGCGTACATGACCTACCGAAAGGGTCGCCCGCTGTCGATCCGGTGGCTGCTCGAGCCGCTCCTCGGACGGGCTCGCATCGAAGGAAAGATCGGCCACGCCATCGACGTCGTCGCCATCGTCGGCACGCTGTTCGGTGTCGCGACGTCGCTGGGCTTCGGTGTCCAGCAGATCTCGGCCGGCCTCGACTACCTCGGCTGGGTGGAGACCGACAACTGGTTGGTCATCACCATCATCGTCATCGTGACGGGCATGGCCACCTTCTCGGTCGTCTCCGGCGTCACGAAGGGCCTCAAGTGGCTCTCCAACATCAACATGATGCTTGCTGCCGCGCTGGCCCTGTTCGTCCTGATTCTAGGACCGACATTGTTCCTGATGCAGTCGTGGGTGCAGAACCTCGGCGGATACGTCCAGGCCTTGCCCGAGCTGATGCTGCGCACGTCCCCGTTCGCCGAAGACGGCTGGCAGGGTGCATGGACCATCTTCTACTGGGGTTGGTGGATGAGTTGGGCACCGTTCGTCGGCATGTTCATCGCGCGCATCTCACGCGGCCGCACCATCCGCGAATTCGTCTTCGGTGTGCTGCTGGCCCCGACGCTGGTCGGTTCGTTGTGGTTCACGATCTTCGGTAACTCCGGCATTCTGCGTCAGCGCAACGAGGGCACGATGCTCGACGCATCCGGCGCAGTGGACACCAACACGTCATTGTTCACGCTTCTCGACGGACTTCCGCTCGGAACGATTTCGAGTGTTCTCGCGATCGTCGTGATCGTGTTCTTCTTCGTCACGTCCGCGGACTCCGGCTCGATCGTCATCGACATCCTCGCGACCGGTGGCAGCTTGGAGACCTCCAAGATCACGCGTGTCTACTGGACGTTCCTCTCCGGTGCCGCGGCCGCAGTTCTCCTCATCGTGGGTGGCAGTGGATCGCTCACGGCGCTGCAAACCGTTGCCATCGCCACGGCGGTACCGTTCTCGGTCATCATGGTGCTGGCATGTCTGTCGATGCTGAAGGCGTTCCGATACGAGGTCGCTTCAGCACCACGCTACCTGCGGGTTTCTACAAATGCCTCGGCATCGACCGACGTTCCGCAACCCACCGAAAAGCGGCTCCGCGATCTGAAGATCTCGTCGACCTTCGCCGGGCTGACCCCGTCACAAAGCGGAATCATGACGGATCCCTCCGACGCCCACATGCTCGTCGCGGTCCACGAAGTTCCCGCCCATGCGGTCAACATCGACCCGGATACCGGCGCCGTCGACTTCTCCGAGGAATCGAAGGTCGTCGATCCACTGGGCGGAGAGGTGTTCGACACACCCGAGTTCGCCGACTCGGCAGAAGGCCACGCGCAAGCTGCCAGTACGGACTGACCGGCACGTTCGGCATGTTGCATTAGGCATATCTGTTCACCAACTCGCAAACTTGTCATGAGACTTTCAACTCGACAGTTCGCAGGACTCTAAGTTTCGTGAGTAGAACAGGACCAACGGGTTTGCCACTCCAGTCGCAGTCGGAGACGGAACAATCTTTCGGGATTCCGTCCGTATTCCTACGGTCGGCGCATGCACCTGCGCCGCGCACGCTCATCGACATCGTGCGGGCCTCAGCCGAGGCCAACCCGGAAGCACCTGCCATCGACGACGGCGACACCACACTGTCGTACTCGGAGTTGCTCGACGAGATCGAGCTCGGTGCGCGCTGGCTCGGTGATGCCGGCGTCGGCGCAGGTGACCGCGTCGGAATCAGGATGCCGTCAGGTTCGCGTTCGCTGTACGTCGCGATCCTGTCGATCCTCGCGGCGGGCGCCGCCTACGTTCCCGTCGACGCCGACGATCCGGAAGAGCGCGCCGAGTTGGTGTTCGGCGAGGCGCAGGTAGCGGCGATCATCACCGGCGACGGAATCCAGCCGGGGACGGCGCCGAAGCGGCTCGAACATCCACCGGTTCGCGAACCCGAACCCGAGGACGACGCCTGGATCATCTTCACCTCAGGATCCACGGGCACCCCCAAGGGCGTCGCGGTCACTCACCTCAATGCCGCTGCCTTCGTCGACGCCGAGGCGCGCATGTTCCTCCAGGACGAGCCCATCGGGCCTGGTGACCGCGTCCTCGCGGGACTCTCCGTGGCATTCGACGCGTCCTGCGAGGAGATGTGGCTCGCGTGGCGCCACGGCGCCTGCCTCGTCCCGGCTCCTCGTTCGCTGGTTCGCAGCGGCATGGACCTCGGCCCGTGGCTGGTCTCGCGTGACGTCAGCATCGTCTCCACTGTGCCGACGCTTGCGTCTCTGTGGCCGGCCGAGGCCCTCGAAGCCGTTCGACTCCTGATCTTCGGCGGCGAAGCCTGCCCACCCGAACTGGCCGAACGCCTGGCCGTCGAGGGCCGCGAGGTCTGGAACACTTACGGCCCCACCGAGGCAACCGTCGTCGCCTGCGGCGCACTGATGGACGGCAAGAGCCCCGTCAGCATCGGCCTCCCCCTCGACGGCTGGGACCTTGCCGTCGTCGACGCCCAGAGCAATCCCGTCGCGGTCGGTGAGGTGGGCGAGCTGGTGATCGGCGGCGTCGGCCTCGCCCGTTACCTCGATCCCGCGAAGGACGCCGAGAAGTACGCGTCGATGCCCTCGCTCGGGTGGGATCGCGCCTACCGAAGCGGCGACCTAGTCCGGCTCGAGACCACCGGCCTGATGTTCCAGGGCCGCGCGGACGATCAGGTCAAGCTCGGCGGCAGGCGCATCGAACTCGGTGAGGTCGACAACGCCTTGCAGAACCTGCCGGGTGTGAGCGGCGCTGCCGCAGCCGTGAAGAAGACGGCAGCCGGCAACCAGCTCCTCGTCGGATACATCGCCAGCACGGATCCCGACTTCGATCTCAAGGCCGCTCATGCACTGCTCAGCGAGCAGCTACCAGCAGCCCTCGTGCCGCGTCTGGCGTTGATGGACGAACTTCCGACGCGTACGTCAGGCAAGGTCGACCGCAATGCGCTGCCGTGGCCGTTGCCCGGCGCCGGTGAAGATGCCGGGGCCGCGTTGGGCCTCGACGGCACCGCTGCCTGGGTTGCCGGCCTGTGGGGATCGATCCTGGGAGCCCAGATCACCGGACTCGACGACGACTTCTTCGAAGTGGGCGGCGGATCCCTCTCTGCTGCTCAGTTGGTGACCGCCCTGCGCGAGCGGTTCCCAGAAGTGACCGTCGCACAACTCTACGACCATCCGCGGTTGGGATCGCTCGCCGAATATCTCGACGAATTGGCACCCACCGAAACTGTGGAGCCGCGCATCGTCGCTCCGACACCCTTGAAAACTCAGCTGGCGCAGATCGCCGTCACCGTTCCACTCACGACGCTCACCGGACTGCAGTGGGTGACGTGGCTGGCGATCGCGAACAACGTCCTCGGCTGGTTCGTCGACGTCAGCTGGGCGCCCACGGTCTCGTGGTGGTGGATCCTGTTGGCGTTCATCCTGTTCATCACACCGATCGGCCGTATGACCATCGCCGTCGTCGGGGCGCGCCTGCTCCTACGCAAGCTGGAACCGGGCACGTATCCGCGAGGCGGTAGTGAACACCTGCGTCTGTGGATAGCGCTGCGACTCACCGAAGCCAGTGGCGCAGCCAACCTTTCGGGCGCACCGTGGATGCTCTACTACGCCCGCGCCCTCGGCGCCGACATCGGCAGCGGCGTCGATCTCCACACACTTCCTCCCATCACCGGCATGCTCGAACTCGGTGACGGCTGCTCCGTCGAACCCGAAGTCGACCTCTCGGGCCACTGGATCGACGGCGACGTCATCCACATCGGCGAGATCAAGATCGGTGACGGCGCCTCCGTCGGTTCACGCTCGACGCTTCTGCCCGGCGCGCGTATCGGTCGCGACGCCGTCGTCGAACCCGGATCTGCGGTGTTCGGCCGAGTGAAGGCAAACCAGCAGTGGGCCGGCTCCCCCGCCACCAAGGTCGGGAAAGCGAATCATCCTTGGCCTGCCGAACATCCGAAGCGTGCACCCGGCTGGGTGCCGGTATACGGCGTCACCTCGGTCTTCCTGGCCGGTATGCCGATCTTCGCGCTGATGGCCGGGATCGCATTGATCGGTTGGTGGATTCGCGACACCGACACGCTCGCGAGCGCAGTGCTCCAATCGCTGATCATGCTTCCCGTCGCGACCATCCTGAGTTTGCTCGTCTTCGCAGTCGTCACCCTTGTGGCCGTTCGTCTTCTCTCGATCGGGCTGACCCCCGGTTACCACCCTGTCCGCAGCCGCATCGGCTGGCAGGTGTGGGCGACCGAACGCCTGCTCGACTCGGCCAGAACCTTCCTCTTCCCGCTCTACGCGAGCCTGCTGACGCCGGGATGGCTCCGCCTTCTCGGCGCCAAGATCGGCAAGAACGTCGAAGCATCCACCGTGCTCCTCCTTCCCAAGTTCACGACGGTCGCCGACGGTGCATTCCTCGCTGACGACACCATGGTTGCGAGCTACGGCCTCGGCGGCGGCTGGATGCACATCGAACAGGCCAAGATCGGCAAGCGCGCGTTCCTCGGCAACTCCGGTATGACCGCCCCCGGTCGACGCGTCCCCAAGAACGGTCTGGTGGCGGTTCTGTCGGCTACCCCGTCCAAGGCCAAGTCCGGATCATCGTGGCTGGGTAGTCCACCGGTACGTCTGAGAAGGGCTGCCGGAGACACCGACGCCGCCCGCACGTTCAATCCGCCGATGCGACTCAAGATCGCCCGCGGAGTGGTCGAAACCTGCCGACTGATCCCCGTGATGGTCACGTTCGGCATAGGTCTCGGTGTTCTGTTTGCACTCGAAGCACTGGTCGGCGCCGTCGGATTCTGGTTCGCGGCTCTGTTGAGCGGCGTAATTCTGCTCGTCGCCGGAGCAGTGGCGGGCGCGATCACCATCGCCGCCAAGTGGATCGTCGTCGGGCGCATCGCCAAGGTCGAGCATCCGCTGTGGAGTTCGTTCGTCTGGCGCAACGAGGTAGCCGACGCGTTCGTCGAAACCGTCGCGGCGCCGTGGTTCGCTCGCGCAGCGACTGGTACGGCCGTACTGAACATCTTCTTGCGTGGACTCGGGGCCAAGATCGGTAAGGGCGTTTGGTGTGAGTCGTACTGGCTACCCGAGGCAGATCTTGTGACTTTGGGCGACGGAGCGACAGTGGAACGGGGGTGCGTCGTGCAAACTCATCTCTTCCATGATCGGATCATGTCCATGGACACCGTCACTTTGGGAGCAGGAGCAACGCTGGGACCGCACTGTGTCGCGCTACCCGCAGCCGGCATCGGCGCGGGAGCGACGGTAGGGCCTGCATCTCTGGTGATGCGAGGTGACACCGTTCCGCCCTCCACCCGCTGGCAGGGCAACCCGATTGCACCGTGGGTGGCGTCGTGAAGCCGAACCGAATGCTCGAGGAGCCGATCGATCCGTACCTGCCGCTCAACGGCAACCGCGGGTACCGCGTGTCCCGGTACGAACTGGAACTGACGTACAAGGTCTTCAGCAACCGTCTCGCCGGCAAAGCTGTCATCACCGCTGTCACCACCGAGAGCCGATCCAAGTTCAGCTTCGACCTCGCACAGAACCTGCAGGTGTCCAAGGTGTCCGTCAACGGTGCCCGCGGCACCAAGTACGCGCACTTGAACAACAAGCTGATCCTCACGCCGTCTACCAAGATCCCCGCGGGCGGTGCCCTGTCGGTCACCATCGCGTACAGCGGCAACCCCGAGCCGATCAAGAGCCTGTGGGGCGAAGTCGGCTGGGAGGAACTCGACGAAGGAACTTTGGTCGCAAGTCAGCCCAACGGCGCGGCGTCCTGGTTCCCGTGCGACGACCATCCGATTTCCAAAGCATCGTACCGAATCTCGATCACCACCGATTCCCCGTTCTATGCCCTCGCCAACGGCAAGCTGATCCGCAAGCAGACCCGTGCGAGTCAGACGACGTGGGTCTACGAGCAGACCGAACCGATGGCAACCTACCTGGCAACCATTCAGATCGGTCAGTACGAGCACCGGCAGGTGAGCGCCGGGCCGGTACCGGTCTTCGCCGTTCACCCACCTCGGCTGCGAGCAGCGTTCGACGTCGACTTCGGGCGCCAACCCCAGATGTTGGAGGTCTTCGGAAAGCTGTTCGGGCCGTATCCCTTTGCCGACTACACCGCTGTGGTCACCGACGACGAACTCGAAATCCCCATCGAAGCGCAGGGACTCTCGATCTTCGGAGCCAACCATTGCACGGGCAGGCGCGGTTCCGAACGTCTTGTCGCACACGAGCTTGCCCATCAATGGTTCGGCAACAGCCTCACTCTCGGGCAGTGGTGCGACATCTGGCTGCACGAAGGCTTTGCCTGTTACGCGGAGTGGATCTGGTCCGAGAATTCCGGTGGCCCGTCCTCGAACCAACTCGCGACAAACGCCTATCAAGGGCTCGGGCGTAAATCTCAGGACTTGATCGTCGCCAATCCCGGTCCTGCCCTGATGTTCGACGATCGAATCTACAAGCGGGGCGCATTGACTCTGCACGCCCTGCGCGGCGTTCTCGGAGACGAGAAGTTCTTCGAACTGATCCGTCAGTGGACCACGAAGCATCGACACAGCACGGTCAGTACCGAGCAATTCACCGATCTCGCTTCACGTTTCACCGACACTCCATTGCGCCCACTGTGGGATGCATGGCTGAATCAGCGCTCCCTGCCTCGTCTCTGACGCTCTCTCACCGCGATATCACCACGCCGAAACATTCCGAATGCGCCGATTATCTTTGTCTTACCTTTACTATAGAGGTGGGCCGAGGGACGACCCCGACAACACAATTCTCAGGGCGCGCTTCCTCGACAGGTAGATCGGGGGATCGATGTTCGTTGTATTCACAATATGTTTCGTGACCGGGGTCGTGGCCCTGGTCGGAGCCTTTGCCGTCGGCGAGGTTGCAGATCTGGGCGGCGGCCACGCAGACGGGCTGCCATTTCTGAGCCTGACAACCTTGGCCACAGCACTTTTCGGCTTCGGCGCCGGCGGCGTAGCTGCCACTCTCGCGGACGCTCCGACATTGGTAGCGGCGATTGCAGCACTCGCACTCGCCGCCGTTCTCGTTGTCGTCACGCGCGGCCTACTTCTCCCCTATCTCCTTGAACAACAAGATAATTCGCACATCGGACGAGCTTCGTACTCCGGGCTGTTGGGCACCGTCACTCTCACCATTGCAGCCGAAGGTTGGGGAGAAGTCTCGTTCGTCGACGCCGAAGGCAATCGCGTGCAGGCCAAGGCCGTCAGTGCACAGCCGATGGCGCTCACCACCGGCACCACCGTCTACATCGCCGATGTAGACGATCAATACCTTCACGTCGTCACGGTTGACGACGCGATCTAAGGACTCGATACATGCTGCCAATCATCATCATTGCGGTTGTAGTCGCAGTAATCATCTTCATCGTTCTCCCCGCGATCTACGTGAAGAACTACGTCAAGGTCCCGCCGAACGAAGTGGCGGTTTTCACCGGACGAGGCAAGCCGAAAGTCGTCCGCGGCGGAGCCCGGTTCAAGATTCCGGGAATCGAACGCGTCGACATCATGTCGCTCGAGCCGTTCAACGTCAGCATCAATCTCAAGAATGCGCTCTCCAACGACGGTGTTCCGGTCAACGTCGAGGCAGTCGGCCTGGTACGAATCGGTTCCGCCGACGAAGCGGTTCAGACAGCGGTGCAACGATTCCTGACCTCCGACCTGGACGAACTCCAGCAGCAGATCAACGAAATCCTCGCAGGCAGCCTGCGCGGAATCACCGCGACCATGACGGTCGAGGATCTGAACTCCAACCGCGATTCGCTCGCACGCAGCGTGGTCGAGGAGGCAGGCGGCGACCTCGCACGCATCGGCATGGAAGTCGATGTCATCAAGATCGCGGGAATCTCCGACTTCAACGGCTACCTCGAATCGCTCGGTCAGCGCCGCATCGCCGAGGTCAAACGTGATGCCGCGATCGGAACTGCTGAAGCAGAGCGTGATTCGCAGATCCAGTCGGCAAAGGCGCGACAGGCAGGCTCCGTCGCACAGGCCGAGGCCGACACTGCGATCGCGAGTGCAAATCAGAAGCGCGACGTCGAACTCGCTCGCCTTCGAGCACAGACCGAAGCCGAGAACGCCGAAGCCGACCAGGCCGGACCACTCGCGCAGGCAACGGCCGAGAAGGCCGTCGGCATCGCACGTGAGCAGGCCGAGGCGGCCCGCGTCGAAGCTCGCACCGAGGTCGAGCGTCGTCGCGCCCAGCAATCGGAAGCGGCATTGCAGGCAGATGTCATTGCACCGGCCGAGGCCGAACGCCAAGCCTCCATCGCACGCGCAGAGGGTGAGCGACAGGCCGCGATCCTCCGCGCCCAGGCACAGGCCGAGTCAGCAAGGCAGGCCGGCGGGGCTCAGGCCGATGCACGAAAGCTCGTCGCCGACGCTGTTCGCTCCGAGCAGCAGGCTGATGCCGACGGCCTTCGAGCACGTCTGGAAGCCGAAGCTGACGGCCGCAAGGTAGCGGCCGACGCCGTTCGCGCCGAACAGCAGGCCGAAGCGGATGGTTTGCGCGCCAAGCTCGAAGCCGAGGCTGCCGGTAAGCGTCAGATCGCCGAGGCGCTCAATTCCTACACCCCGCAGGCCGCGCAGTTGCTCACTCTGCCTGACGTTCTGGCAGCACTGGTCGACGCCACCGCAGCAGCAGCGAAGCCGGTCGGCGACATCGATCGGATCTCCATCGTCGGCGGAAGCGACGGGGCGCAGGGTTCGATCGGCTCGATCCTGGGCATCAGTCCCCAGGTGATTGCCGGTGTCATCGAAACTCTCGAAAGCTCAGGCGTCGATATCACCGGTTTGCTCAACGGCCTGAACAAGACCGCATCGGTTCCGGCTGGTTCGGTACACAATTCGGTCCACAATTCGGAAAACGGTTCCGCAACCGTGGACGCGTGATTTCGCCCCGGTCCGCCGACTCTCGCAGGAGTCGGCGGGCCGGCTTCACGCGCTCGGAAGATGTGAACGCGACTTGAAGAGAATCAGAATCAAGCAGGCAGCGGCGGCGGCTGATCCGAACAGCAGAGTCACCGTGTAGCTCAGTGCCGGAATGCTTTCCGACAGCATCGCCAGCAACGCAGGCACCGCGAACCCGATGTAGGTGATCGAGTAGAACACCGCGGTCAATCCTGCCAGATCGTCCGGCCCCGCGATTCGCTGGATCTCCAGCAACCCGGACACCAGTGCCATGCCGTACCCGCAACCGAGGATCGCTGCAGCCACGATCGCGATCGCCACGGTCAGCGTCGACGCAACCAGAGCAGCACCGGCCATACCGACCACCAGAAACACCAGAGCCACAACGGCGCCACGAGCACTGCGGTCGGTGTCGATCTTGCGCCCCAACGACTGAATCGCGAATCCGCATGTCAGCGCGACCATGCACAGCAGAGCCGAAAAGGCCACGGGCGCATCGCCACTGTGCCCGGTCATGAGCGCCGGAATAACTGCATACGCGACACTGGCGGCACCGAACACCCACGGCGCCAACGGAACGACGACGTAGAGGAATCTGCGGTGACCTGCCGAGGGGATCTTGAGGTCGTCGATCAACCTGCGACGGTCGGATTTCGCCTGTGCCGGTCGTGTTTCGGGCGCACGCCACAGCGCCATGGCGGCGAGGACGGTGATCGCGATGTGCAGCACGTACGCCAACACACTCGGCATGGGCGCCCACTGCGCCAAGATTCCCGCAGCACCCGCTCCCAAGGCGAAGCCCGCGGTCAGACTCATCGCTGCTCGCCGAGCACCTGCGCCTTCCGACGCCGTCGGGTCCCAAGGTTGCGTGGACAACTCCTTGACCCAGGAGCCGCCGACGGCCATACCGATCCCCAAGGCAATGCCACAGAGGATTCTTCCCAGGATGAGAGCAGCGGCGGAGTCCGCCCCGAAAGCGAGCAGCGTCGAACCGGCGATCGCGATGATCGGCGCGGGGAGCATGATCGGGCGTCGACCCAATCGATCGGACAGCGGGCCGCCGAGCAGCAGGGCCGGCACAATTCCGACGACGTAGGCGAAGAGGAAGAAATCGACCATCACCGGCGAATAGCCGTGGTCGAGTCGGTACATCACCAGCAGTGGGGTGAATTCGTTTCCGCCCCAGGCAGCGGCGAACATACTGGCGGCAACGGTCAGCCACAGCCACTTTCCGCCGGAGAGGCGTTCACCCTCGAGACGAGTTTCGGCCGCGGTCCCAGCGCCGATCGTTTGGGTGCTCATCACAGAGTTCCTTCGAAGCCGAGGCCGTGGACCTGGCGCATGTGTGTGAGGACGGCAGTGTTGTATCCGTCGGCATCGCCTGTGTCGACGAGGTCGGTAAGCGCGGTGTGATCGGCAAGGATGCGCGAGAGTTGGCCGGGGTCGCGTGAGATCGACCGGGCTGTCATCCGTCGTTGCCTGTCGCGCAGACTCGCGTAGAACGAGTCGAGCAAAGGGTTCCCACCGGCGGCAACGATCATCTTGTGGAAGTCTGCATCGATTGCGCTGAACGCGGCCACGTCCCCGCGATCAGCAATCTCACGTTGCTCGATCAGATTCGCGCGCAACGCTGCGACAAGCGCTTCCCGTGCGTGCGGTCGGACCGACACCACTCGAACGCTCTGAGTCTCGACGAGCTGTCTGGCACTGACTACGTGTTCCGCTTCCCCATCCGCGACCGGGACGATCAGCGCCCCCTTCTTCGGATAGAGGCGCATCCAACCTTCCGATTCGAGACGCAGAAACGCCTCACGCACCGGCGTTCGGCTCACATTGGTCCGTGCAGCGATGTCACCCTCACTGATCAGCTCCCCGCCGGCGAGCTCGCCGGAAAGGATCAGCTCCTTGACTTCGCGGAAGACGGTTTCGGAAGCGGAATACAACATAGACACAAGATGTATTTATACTCCATGCTGGCGCAACGCAGACATCCGGGTCGCCGATCCGAACATCTCGGTCCGATGCGGCATCGATCCAGTTAGCATTGCAATGTGCCAGACAGAAGAGGAATCAGTTCGCGATGAATGGCGCACGCTCCAGCCTTCGAGGACTGATGCACTCATGACATCGCAGATGAAGTCGATGAGGACGCTGACCCGCGAGTGGTTGATTCTTCCCGATCAATACGACCGCTTCACTCGCTATCTCCGCGACAACGGCCTCACGACCGCCACCCGGCTATTACTTGGCATCATTGTCATCGGACTGGGAGTGTGCGCACTACTGAACAGATTCAGCCCTGCCGGTCCGACAAGCACGATTGCGCTGTTCTTCAATACTGTTGTCGTGATCTCGTGCTTCGTAGTCGGAGTCTCATGGTGGGTCTTCGGCCCCACAAAGCGTCGCTCGTTCGGTTTCGTGGTCTTCTGCGACATCGCGGTCACGATCTCCGTCGTTGGAGATTCCTCCCAGCTCGCACGATTGCTCACCTGTGTCATTTTTGCTCTGGTCGGCATCTACATCGCCTACTTCCACAACCCGAAGTTGCAGATCGCGCACATAGCTTTTTCGCTTCTTGTGATCGCGGTGGCTGCGCAGCCAATTCTGTTCGGGCCGGATCGCGATCCAGCCCTTGGTGTTTCGAAAGTACTGGTCGTCATCACCGCGTTGGTGGTCTGCGCATTCATCTCGCAGATCGTGCTGACGATGCTCAGCATGGATGCTTCCAGTTCCGACCTCGATCCTCTCACCGGCCTCTTGAACCGTCGTGGCCTCGACCGCCACGTCGAGAAGGTACTCGGGGGGTTCCAGCGTCAAGAATCTGCGGCACTACTCGTGATCGCGATCGACATCGACCGGTTCAAGACGATCAACGACGTGCACGGCCACGACGTCGGCGATCGCATCATTCTCCGGGTATCGCAGCGGTTATCCGCCTGGGCACACGCCGATGCTGTCGTCGCGCGGGTCGGCGGCGACGAATTCATCCTCGTTCAAAGACTTTCCGTGCCAGCCATCGGACCGATGCTCAACTCGATCGGACCGGCAATGCACTCGAATACCGACGAGATACCGTCGACTTCGAGCATCGGAATCGCCGTGCGTACCCACAAATTCGTCGCCGGAGAAGACCGCGCAGCAGCGTTCACGGACATGCAGAAAGTCGCCGATTCGGCGATGTACGAAAGCAAGAGACTCGGCGGCGGACGCGTTCACACGATCGTCACCACCGCCGGCAGGTAGCAGTACGCACAATTTCAGTAGTAGACCGGCCCTGGCACTCCTCCACCCGCTGCCACTGCGTCACCGGTGATCGCGATGCTTCGCGGCGATGCCAGGAAGGTCACGACATCAGCCACCTCTTCGGCGTCGATGATCCGGTGTATCGAATTCGTCGCGATACCCCGCTCCACCTCCGCCTGCGAGCGGCCGGATTCTTCCGACTCGCGCGCAATCCGCGCGGTCAACCTCTCGGTCCTCGTCACGCCCGGATGGACGACGGTGACGTTGATTCCCTTGGGGCCCAGCTCGTCTGCAAGATTCTTGGTCAGTGCAGACACACTGACGTTGCGGATCGTGTGGGCGATCGAAGTTGCCTGTCTGGCACCCAAACCGCTGATGTTGATGATCCGACCCCAACCCTGATCGATCAGATACGGCGCTACAGCGCGCGCAGTTCGCAGGTACCCCAGCACTTTCACTTCGACTTCGTCTCGCACGACGTCGTCGGTGGTCGCCTCGAAATCCGTCGGCTTTCCGGCGCTGAACGGCGTCGCTGCCGAATTGACAAGAATGTCGACACCGCCGAACTCCTCTACCACTTGCCGCACCGACGCCTGAACCGCGTCGTCGTCTCGCGTATCCGTCACGACTCCGATCGCACGAATTCCGAACTCCGAAACCAAATCTCGTGCAACGCTTACGACGGTTCGCTCAGTGCGCGCGAGTATCGCGATGTCGACCCCTTCAGCGGCCAGACCTCTGGCGATTGCCAGACCGATCCCCTTGCTACCACCGGCAACGATCGCACGCTTTCCAGACAAGTGAAGATCCATACCTGCGACACTATCCAACAGGCGATCCCCGATCGCTACGAAGAGGGATCGGGGACCGTCGGAATCATTCCTGTGTCTCAGAGCATCAGATCCGCGTACAGGTAGACGTTGTCGGCGTAGTTGCCCACCCCGTCCGCGAATTGCAGTTCGCCGCCGCAGGTTACGACTGCCAACTTACGAGGGCCCTCCGGGCCGGCCAGCACGCTTTCCTCCACACCATCGGCCTTCGGGCGCGTCGTCACCGCAGTCACCTTCCACGACGTGCTCTTACCCGTCGCGTCGGATGTACGGATCACTTCACCCGGCTCGATCGTGCCCAGGTCGAACAGCGCGCCGTTACCCTGGCCGGTCAGATTGACGTGTCCGGCAATCAAGGTCGTGCCGGTGGCGGAATCGAGAGATGCACCGTCGAGCCAGATTCCGACGTTCTTGACGTTCTCCGGCGGAGTGAGAACTCCTTCCGGCACGGTGGCGTCCACGATCGGCGCCTGAACACCGACCGGGTCGAGCGAAAGGGTGTTGGGAGTCATCAACGCATCCGTAGGCGTTGCCGGATTCGCGGAGTGCGACATGACAACTCCCGGACTCGGCGGGATCGCAGCATCGTCATCGGAGGATCGCAGGCCGACGAAGGCCATGGAAGCACCGGCGACCAACACCGCGATGAGAGCCAGAATGAACGCGACACGACGCCCTTTGCCTGGACTCGCGGGCTGATCGTGGTTGGGATCGTCGTATGGATTGGATGGATTGGGATCCGACTCGTACATGGTCATCGAACTGTCTCCTGAGGGATGAGGCGCCCCCGGCACCTCGTGCGAATTGACGCCCCCTGCGTCTGATCAATGTCGGCACCGATCACACGAAGCGTGATCGGTGCCGACGTCTACTACACGTGCCTGGTGTCAGGATCGCTTGCGGCGGAGAGCAACTGCTCCGGCAGCAGCCATTCCGACAAGCCCGAGGCCCGTCACTGCGACGGCGACGTTGCGGCCTGAATTCTGTTCAGCAGCACCACCGTCGATGGCAACCGGGCGGGGGCCAGTGGCCGGCTTCGGAGCCGACGGCGCCGGAGTTGCGGGAGTTGCAACCGGCTGCGACGGAACAGGTGCACCCGGAACTACAGGCACGACCGGCACAATCGGCACGATGGGCACGATCGGAACAATCGGCACGATCGGAACGACCGGGGTTGCAGGCGTCGTGGTGGCCGGTGTGGTCGTTGCCGGTGTGGTTGTTGCCGGTGTGCTCGTTGCCGGTGTCGTCGTGGGTGCTGCTGCATATCCGACGCTGGCAGATGCATTCATCGAAGCCGGCCGAACGGTGTCGAACGACGCGAAGATCTGGCACTGTGCGCCTGCCGTGTTCCAGTGCAGGTTCTCGACCGAATCCGGAATGACGCTTGCAGTCACCGAGTAGTCCCCGCCGGCCGCAGCGGTGAGGCAAAGATCAACAGCAGTCGGTGCGTCGCCGCGGCCGTCGACCGTCAGTTGGTTTGCAGTCAACGTCGCCTTGGCATTGTCACCACAGACGGTCAGTTCGGTGCCCGCCGAGGACTGAACAGTGATCGGCTTCCGGTACATATTCGTATTCAGGGTGAAAACGGCAGTCTCGCCGGCCTTCAGAGTCCCCGTCGCGGGTGTCTTGCGAACGAGGTCGAGCGTCTGCGTGACGTTCATGATCTCGACGATGCGAGCTCGCTCGTCGTCACCGATGTTCCTGTCGCACAGGCTTTTGAAATCGGCCATCAGCGGATTGTCGTAGTCCGAGACACACCACACAAGCGTCTGCCGCGCCGAACGTGCATCCTCGCTGCCATTTCCCGAAACGACACCGTCGAGTTTGGCGGGATTCTGCAGCAACCAACTGATGACAGCGAGATCGTCGGCTGACAGATCGGGATTGCCCGAAGACGGCACCGTCGCACCCATCTCGTCGTTGTGCTTGTCAACCGGCAAACCGTTCTCGTCGACACCGGCACACGGATCGAGATCGAAGTCCGTGCAGTACATCCATTCCGACTTCGCAATTCCGTCGACGTCGCGGACACCGCAGACCGGAGCATCCACCGCGGCCGAGGTACCCCGATCGGTGGTGCCGTACATCGGCACGATGTTGCCGTCGTTGTAGTGATCCAGCCGAATGCCGGAGATGTCGAGCATCTGCTCCGAGGGCGTGTACTCGGTGCCCTCACACAACCCGGCGGTGAACGCCGGAGCGGTCGCGGTTCGCACCGGCATCGGCGCGGACACAGCTGGCGAAGCAAAAGCAACGCTACTACCGGCGACCGTTACGGCAATAGCTGCAGTTAGCGAGAGCCGGAGAACAAGCGGCCTACGCCGTGAACCAGACACAGTCATCAAAGCTTCCCTTTCAAGACATTTCGGTAGCGGGACGGTTGCCTGGATTCCCAATACCACGCCACCCAGCGCTCACTTCCGAGAGGATCAGCCGATCACTTTTGGCAATCAGCCAGTTACTGAATGGCAATGTAGTGCATGTTTCAAGAAAGATCACCCAATCGTCGAGCACCCAGGGCGCAGCTTGGACATTCGGATGACGAGTTAGCCATGAAGGTGACTGAACCTTTGTCCAACCGCACAACAATCGCGATCCCCCCAAAATCTGCTCATCCAACCGCGACGTTCCCGACATTTCGCCAACGCTAGCCAGTCGGTAACTTGGACATTCTGGGGAAACTCACAGGAAGGGGCGTTTTCAGCTCGCGCGCAAAAGAAGGGGCCCGCTATGCGGACCCCTTCGCCGGAAACTTCCGACCGAGACTGCTTTGTCGGGATTCGGGCAACTTGTAGATGACCCAGAACAATCTCCACTCACATTATGTGATTTGACTCACATTCAAAGAATCTGTTGGTTTTGTTCACACCCTGAACCAATCTTTTGGTCCTCTTTGCGCCGATTACCCAGATCTCCGACGGCGGAACCCTGCCCTGCCGGAGAGCGGAGCACGAGCCTCGGATCAGTCTCGGACCGGAGGCGCCTTCCTCGTGGTAACCGCAATGCGATTCCACGCATTGATCGTCAAAATGACGCTGATGAGCTGAGCCAGTTCCACGTCCGAGAATTCGCCGGCAGCCTCGCTGTACACCTCGTCCGGAACGAAACCGTCGGTGAGGACTGTCACGGCCTCGGTCAAGGCGAGCGCGGCACGTTCACGATCGGAGTACATCCCTCGCGCTTCTTCCCATGCGTTCAGTAGGTAGAGCTTCTGCTCCGTCACGCCGACCTTTCGTGCGTCGCGAGTGTGCATGTCCAGGCACCATGCGCAATGATTCAGCTGCGACGCACGCGTGAGGACCAGCTCGACGAGCGTCGGCTCCAGCCCCTTGCGTGCAGCGGCATCCAACGCAATCATCGCCTTGTAGACCTCGGGCGCCAGCTTTGCGATATCCAGTCTTTGTCCTGTTGCTGTAGTCATAACTCAAACGGTAATCCCGGAAAGACCCGGAAACATGGTTCAATCCGGTGGTGAATTCGTGGGCCAATCTTGGGTTCGATCTACATATCGAGCTGCCACAGGGAATCGGGGTTCGCGCTGCACTGCTTCAGACCCTTCGCGACGCGATCGACAGTGGACTGCTGAAGCCCGGCACCAGACTCCCACCTTCCCGCACCCTCGCGCTCGACCTCGGAGTTGCCCGAAACACCGTTGCGGACTGCTATGCCGAACTCGCCGCAGCTGGGTGGCTTGTCACACGGCCTGGTTCCGGGACCCTGGTCGCCACGCTCGCCAGCACACACACCCGCGAGGTCGAGCCATCACCGACTCGACGACGCTGGACCTACAGCCTTCTCCCTGGATCGCCCGACGCGTCGGCGTTTCCCCGCGCTGCATGGATTTCGTCCGCCAGACGTGCTTTGACCACCGCGCCGACCGACGCGTTCGCGACTACTGATCCCAGAGGCCGAGTCGAACTCCGAAACGCCCTCACCACATACCTGAGCCGCACCAGAGGCGTTCGCGTCGATCCGAACTGCATTGTGATCAGTGCCAGCTCGGGTCACGGGATCTCCCTCCTTGCCCGCGCACTCGGAGGAACGATTGCGGTCGACGCTTTCTGCCTTCACCTGCACCGGCAGTTGCTCGCCGACGAAGGGCTGCTGACAGTTCCCATATCGGTTGACGAATCAGGCACTTGCACAGACGAATTGGCGTCTACTTCTGCTGAGAGTGTTCTGCTGACGCCGACCCATCAGTTCCCTCTCGGCGGTCCCCTCACACCGGCGAGGCGCGCGACCGCTCTCGAATGGGCCACGACTACGGGTGGCGTCATCATCGAGGACGATTACGACGGCGAATTCCGTTACGACAGAAAACCTGTCGGTGCACTCCAAGGAATCGCACCGCAGCACGTTGCGTACCTGGGCACTGTCAGCAAGACACTGTCGCCGGCCATTCGCATCGGATGGATGGTGTTGCCGGACAGGCTGATCGAACCTGTCCTCGCGACAAAGGGACCCTACGAACGCTGGGTAAGTTCAACGGATCAATTGACCTTGGCGGACTTCATCGAATCCGGAAGATTCGACAGCCATATTCGAAAGATGCGCACCTCGTACCGACGACGACGCGATCAACTGGTTGCGACACTTGCGCAGCAAGTACCCCAGGTCAGGGTCGAGGGGATCTCCGCGGGACTTCACGCTGTGATCCGTCTGCCCTCCGGCACCGAACAATCTGTTCTTGCAGCGGCCCAGGCGCGCGACCTCGGGCTCGAAGGGCTGTCGGTCTTCCGACATCCCGACGTGTCGTCAGTCGGCGGTGACGGCATCGTCGTCGGCTACAGCACGCCGACGCAGTCGCAGTACTCGAGGACGCTGGATGTGCTCTGCGAGGTGCTGCAGGCGACTCTGCGATAACGCCTGTCGGATCTGCCCATCCGCTCACCTGCCCTGCCCTGCCCTGCCCTGCCCTGCCCTGATGGTGTGAGCGTACCGTTCCCCTCGTCCAAGAGGGTGAGAGTGCCGTTCACTCCATGCCGGGGTGCCGGCGGCGTGCCCGCCCTTGATGGTGCGAACGGTACGTTGGGTCGATCTGAGGCGACGAACGTGCCGTTCGCTCGAAGTCGGGGGTGCCGGCGGCGGTGCTTTCGGGTGTTGGCGGGGTGGGGTGTTTTGGGTACGAGAAAGCCCCCCAACCAGTACTGGTTGGGGGGCTTCTCTAATGTGTGTTCGGCGGTGTCCTACTCTCCCACACCCTGTCGAGTGCAGTACCATCGGCGCTGAAGGGCTTAGCTTCCGGGTTCGGAATGGGACCGGGCGTTTCCCCTTCGCTATGACCGCCGTAACTCTATGAAACTGTCACAGTAACCTTCTTCTGATCACCTGGTTTCACCGTGCATCAACCCGAACCCATTACGGGGTGGATGGATGACGGAGAAATCATGTTCTCATCAGTATCTGTGTGTTGTTTCAGATACCGCACAGTGGACGCGTAGCTTCTTTGTGGTAAGTCCTCGGCCTATTAGTACCAGTCACCTGCATGCATTACTGCACTTCCAGTTCTG